>NZ_JACCHP010000011.1 GCF_016031625.1 Bradyrhizobium agreste
GCGTATCGGCCGTCCATCCGCGGCAGCCTTCTTGCGCACGTCTGCAAGCCGCGCTGCCAAGGCCACCAGATCACCGCCACCAATCGTGTACCGGCTCAGCTTCTGTGAGCCCGGCAGCAACACGCCGAGCTTCCATTTCGCTTTGCTCAGTTCAAAAGCCAGGTAAACCGTGGCATGCTCCGCCGTGGCGGGTGCGTCAATGCGATCGAGCTTGATCATCTTGGTCCTCCGAGGCTGGGTGGTTTGCAATCCAATCCTAACCTCTCTTGACCACCCGCCGCCCATAGGATCTGAGGAGCGGGCGTAGCCCGCGTCTCGAAGGACGAGGGCTGGGCCATCCTTCGAGACGCGCGCTCACGCGCGCTCCTCAGGATGAGGATTGATTTCGGGGGACAGACTTTTGACAGCCCAAGCCATTATCCAGAGTCTCGCGAGCGGCCTGCTGATGGGCCTGCTCTACGGATTGATCGCGGTCGGCCTCGCGCTGATCTTCGGCCTGATGGACGTCACGAACTTCGCCCATGGCGAATTCCTGATGATCGCGATGTACCTGTCCTTCTTCCTGTTCGCGTTCTTCGCCATCGATCCGTTGCTGTCGGCACCTTTGGTCGCCGCGGCACTTTTCATATTCGGAGCGGTCGTCTACCTGCTCCTTGTACGCTTCGCCATGCGGGCCAAGGCCAATGCCGGCATGGTGCAGATCTTCACCACCTTTGGCCTCGCCATCGTCATGCGCGGCCTCGCGCAGTACTTCTTCACGCCGGACTATCGCAGCATCCCGCAGTCCTGGCTCGGCGGCAAGACCATCTCGATAGGCGGCATCTTCCTGCCGGAGCCGCAACTGGTCGGCGCGCTGGTCTCGATAGCGGCGTTCGCCGCTCTCTACTTCTTCATCCACCGTACCGATTTCGGCCGCGCGTTGGAAGCCACCCGCGAAGATCCCGGCGCGGTGGCCCTCGTCGGCATCGACAAGAACCGCGTGTTTGCGTTCGGCTGGGGCCTCGGCGCCGCGCTGGTCGGGCTCGCCGGCGCAATCATGGCGGTCTTTTTTTACATCTATCCTGACGTTGGCGCCTCCTTCGCGCTGATCGCCTATGTCACGGTGGCGCTCGGCGGTTTCGGCAGCGTGTTCGGCGCCTTCGCCGGCGGCATCATCGTCGGCCTCGTCGAGGCGGTCACGGCCCTGGTGCTGCCGCCCTCGCTGAAGTCGGTCGGCATCTACGCCGTCTATCTCTTGGTCGTGTTCATTCGGCCGCGCGGCCTGTTCGGATCGATCTGATGGACAAGAATTTCGCTGCGCGGCGCCGCCGCGACCTCATCATCGCAGCGGTGCTGGCCGGGCTCGCGGCGCTGGCGCCGCTGTTCGTCAAGGACGTCTACGTCCAGAACATCCTGATCCTGACCTTGATGTATGCGGCGCTGTCGCAGAGCTGGAACATCCTGTCCGGCTATTGCGGACAGATCTCGCTGGGCCACGCGCTCTATTTCGGCATCGGGGCCTATACCACCGAGCTGTTGTTCACCAAGTTCGGCGTGCTGCCCTGGTTCGGCATGGTCGGCGGCGGCGTGATCGCCGCCCTGATCGCGATGGGGCTCGGCTATCCCTTCTTCCGCCTGCGCGGCCATTACTTCGTGATCGCCACGATCGTCATCGCCGAGATCGGGCTGCTCTTGTTCCAGAACTGGGAGTGGGCGGGCGCCGCGATGGGCATCACCATTCCGATCCGCGGCGACAGCTGGCTGAAATTCCAGTTCCTGCGCACCAAGCTGCCGTACTTCTACTTCGCGCTGGCGCTGTGCTGTCTCGCCTGGTTCGTCACCTGGTGGCTGGAAGATTCCAAATGGGGCTTCTGGTGGCGTGCGGTGAAGGACAATCCGGAAGCCGCCGAAAGCCTTGGCGTCGTCGTGTTCAACTCCAAGATGGGCGCGGCCGCCGTCTCGGCCTTTCTGGTCGCCATCGGCGGCGCGTTCTATGCGCAATTTCTCGCCTATATCGATCCCGAAAGCGTGATGGGCTTCCAGTTCTCGCTGCTGATGGCGCTGCCGGCCGTGCTCGGCGGCATCGGCACCCTCTGGGGCCCGGTGTTAGGGGCCGCCATCCTGATCCCGATGACGGAGCTGACGCGCTCCTATATCGGCGGCTCCGGTCGTGGCGTCGATCTCATCGTCTACGGTGCGCTGATCGTCGCGATCTCGCTGGCCTTGCCGCGGGGCCTGGTTAGCCTGTTCTCCCGCGCAAAACCGAAGGGGGCCACGCGATGACCGCGCTGCTCGAAACCCGCGGCGTCTGGCAGCGCTTCGGCGGCCTCGTCGCCAACAGCGACGTCTCGATCTCGGTCGGCCGCGGCGAGATCGTCGGCCTGATCGGTCCCAACGGCGCCGGCAAGTCGACGCTGTTCAATCTCATCGCCGGCGTGCTGCCGCCGACGCAGGGCTCGATTCTATTCGACGGCGAGGACGTCACCAATCTGCCGGCAGCCCAACGCTGCCAGCGCGGCATCGGCCGCACCTTCCAGGTGGTGAAGAGCTTCGAGACCATGACGGTTATCGACAACGTCATCGTTGGTGCGCTCGTGCGCACCACTGTAATGCGCGAGGCGCGCCGCAAGGCGCATGAGGTGCTGGAGTTCACCGGCCTTGCCGCGCGCGCCCACGTGCTCGCCAGCGACCTCGTGCCGGCCGAGAAGCGCCGCCTCGAAGTCGCGCGGGCGCTTGCGACCGAGCCGAAGCTGCTGCTGCTCGACGAGGTCCTCACCGGTCTGACGCCGACCGAGGCGCAGACCGGCGTTGCCCTGGTGCGCAAGGTGCGCGATGCCGGCATCACCGTGCTGATGGTCGAGCACGTCATGGAGATCGTGATGCCGCTGGTGGACCGCGCCATCGTGCTCGACCTCGGCAAGGTCTTGGTCGAGGGCAAGCCAGCCGACGTCGTGCGCGATCCCAAGGTGATCAAGGCATATCTGGGAGATCGTCATGCTGTCGGTGCGTGAAGTCACCACCGCCTATCAGGGCCTGGTCGCGATCTCCGCGGTCTCGATCGAGGTCGAGAAGGGCGAGATCGTCTGCGTCGCCGGCGCCAACGGCGCCGGCAAGTCGACGCTGCTGAAATCCATCGCTGGCGCCGAGCGCCCGCGCTCGGGCACCGTGACGTTCGACGGCAAGCGCCTCGACGGCATGGCGCAACACCACATCACGGCCACAGGCATCGCCTATGTCCCGGAGAACCGCCGCTTGTTCCCGCGCCTGTCGGTGCGCGACAATCTGCGTCTCGGCAGCTATCTCTATCGCGGCGAGGCCGACCGCGAGGCGCCGCTCGGTCTCGTCTTCAACCTGTTCCCGCGGCTTCAAGAGCGCTTGGAGCAGCGCGCCGAGACGCTCTCTGGCGGCGAGCAGCAGATGCTCGCGATCGGCCGCGCGCTGATGACGCGCCCGCGGCTGTTGATGCTGGACGAGCCGTCGCAGGGGATCATGCCGAAACTGGTGGACGAGATCTTCCAGGCGGTGAAGCGCATCCGCGACGCCGGCATGACCGTGCTGATCGTCGAGCAGCGCATGGCCGAGTGCCTCGAGATCGCCGACCGCGCCTACATCCTGCAGACCGGGCGCGTGCTGATGCAGGGCCCGTCCGCGGAGATCAAGGGCAATCCGGACGTGAGGAAGGCTTATCTGGGGCTGTAGCTGCGAAATGTGGAGCAATCTCGCCCCGCACACGCGGTGTCATCGCCCGACTTGATCGGGCGATCCAGTATACCAGAGACGCCAGCGAGCTACGGATAAGCCGCGGCGTACTGGATTCCCCGCCTTCGTGGGGAATGACAGCGGTGGGGGAGCTAATGCCCGTGCCCGTGCTCCGGCAACGTCACCCCGAACACCTTCACCAGATCCGTCACCTGCTCCGGCGACAAGTACCGCGGGTTCATCCCGCGCAACAGCAGGTACAGCTTCGCCGTCTCCTCCAGCTCTTCCGTGGCGAACACCGCAGCTTCCAGCGTGTCGCCGGCGACGACCGGGCCGTGATTGGCGAGCAGCACGGATGAATATCTCCCCGCGAGCCCCTTAATCGCATCGGCCACAGCTGGATCGCCGGGGCGGTAATAGGGCACGAGCGCGGTGGCGCCGCATTTCATCAGGTAATAGGCCGTCATCGGCGGCAGCGCGGCGCGCGGGTCGATCTCGGGCAGCATCGAGAGCGCGACCGAATGGGTGGAGTGTAGATGCACGATCGCCCGCGCGCTTCCGCGCGTGTCGTAAAGCGCATTGTGCAGCGGAACTTCCTTCGTCGGCGCATCGCCCGACACCAGCCGCCCCTGCTGGTCCAGCCGTGACAGCTTCGCGGGATCGAGGAAGCCGAGCGAGGCGTTGGTCGGCGTCACCAGCCAGCCGCCGCCGTCCAGCCTGACGCTGATATTGCCGGAGGAGCCCGGCGTCAGCCCGCGCTCGAACAGGGATCGTCCGAAGCGGCAGATCTGCTCGCGCAGCCTTGTTTCGTCGCTCGTTTCGGTTCTCATGGCCGTCATGCCTGCTTGTCTCACGCTTTGGCAGCGCGGCCAAGCCGTGTTATTCGGTTGCCAAGCTGCCGCAAAGGGCGGCTATTTGGGAAACGTTCGCAAGGGTCAGTTGCATGTCCGCCTCCACGTCACAAAATCAGCGTATCGCCGTCGTCGGGCTCGGCTCGATGGGCTTTGGCATGGCGACCTCGCTCAAGCGCGCCGGCCATGCTGTGATCGGCTGCGACGTCTCGGCGGATGCCGTCGCGCGTTTCGTGAAGGACGGCGGCGCGGGGGCCAAGACGCCGGCCGAAGCGGCCAAGGACGCCGATATCGTCGTCAGCGTCGTCGTCAATGCCGCGCAGACCGAGGCGATCCTGTTCGGCAAGGATGGCGCCGCCGAGACCATGCCGAAGGACAGCGTGTTCGTCTCCTCGGCGACCATGGATCCCGACGTCGCGCGCCGCCTCGCCAAGCAATTGGAGGCAACCGGCCGGCACTATCTGGATGCCCCGATCTCCGGCGGGGCGCAGCGCGCCGCGCAAGGTGAGCTGACGATCCTCGCCTCCGGCAGTTCTGCCGCGTTTGCGAAAGCGCGTCCGGCGCTCGATGCCATGGCCGCCAAGCTCTACGAGCTCGGCGATGCCGCCGGCCAGGGCGCTGCCTTCAAGATGATCAATCAGCTGCTCGCCGGCGTTCACATCGCCGCCGCCAGCGAAGCGATGGCGTTCGCAGCCAAGCAGGGCCTCGACATCCGCAAGGTCTACGAGGTGATCACGGCCTCCGCCGGCAATTCCTGGATGTTCGAGAACCGCATGCCGCATGTTCTCGACGGCGACTACACGCCGCGAAGCGCGGTGGAGATCTTCGTCAAGGATCTCGGCATCATCCAGGATATGGCGCGCAGCGCCCGATTCCCCGTGCCCGTCTCCGCCGCCGCGCTCCAGATGTTCCTGATGACATCGGCCGCCGGCATGGGTCGCGATGACGACGCATCGGTGGCGCGCATGTATGCGCAGGTCACCGGCGTCAAGCTGCCCGGCGACAAGTAACAGAGGATCTCCCATGCCCCGTTTCGCCGCCAATCTCTCGATGATGTTCACCGAGGTGCCGTTCCTCGACCGCTTCGACGCCGCCGCGCAAGCGGGCTTCACCGCGGTGGAATTCCTGTTTCCCTACGAGCATCCCGCCGAGGCCGTCGGCGAACGGCTCAAGCGCAACGGCCTGACCCAGGCGCTGTTCAACCTGCCGCCGGGCGACTGGAACGCCGGCGAGAAGGGCTTTGCCGCGCTGCCATCCCGCTTCTCCGATCTGAAGGCGAGCCTCGAGACGGCGCTGCCTTATGCCAAGGCGACTAGCGTCAAGCGCCTGCACCTAATGGCCGGCATCGCCAACCGCGGCGAGCGCGTCGCGATCGAGGCCTTCTACAAATCGGTGGCCTGGGCTGCCGAGTTCTTCGCGCCCCACGGCATCGACGTCGTGATCGAGCCGATCAATGCGCGCAACGTGCCCGGCTACTTCCTGAACGATTTCGGCTTCGCGCGGGATCTGATTCAGGAGCTACGGCTTGCCAACCTGAAACTCCAGTTCGACATCTATCACTGCCAGATCATCCACGGCGACGTCACCATGCGGCTGCGCGAGATGATGCCGATCATCGGCCACGTCCAGATCGCGAGCATTCCCTCGCGCAACGAGCCCGACGGCGAGGAGCTGAACTATCCGTTCCTGTTCAATGAGCTCGACCGCCTCGGCTATGCCGGCTTCGTCGGCTGCGAATACAATCCGCGCGGCAAGACCACCGATGGCCTTGCCTGGTTCAAGCCCTATGCGGGAGTGAAGCCGTGACCCTTGCCTTGGGCTGCATCGCCGACGACTATACCGGCGCCTCCGATCTCGCCAACACGCTGACGCGCGCGGGCCTGCGCACCGTCCAGACCATCGGCATACCTGCCGACGATCTGGCGCTGCCCGAGGTCGATGCCGTCGTGGTGTCGCTGAAGAGCCGCTCGATCGAGGCCGGCCTTGCCGTGTCGCGCTCGCGCGCGGCGGACAAATGGCTGCGCGGCCGCGGTGCGGGCCACGTGCTGTTCAAGATCTGCTCGACCTTCGATTCCACCGATGCCGGCAATATCGGACCAGTCATGGACGCGCTGCGCGCCGACTGCGGCGAGGGAGCCGTGCTGGTGACGCCGGCCTTTCCGGAGACCGGGCGCACCGTCTATCAGGGCAATCTGTTCGTCGGCGCCGTGCCGCTCAACGAGAGCCCGCTAAAGGATCATCCGCTCAACCCGATGCATGATTCCAACTTGGTGCGCGTGCTGGCGCGCCAGAGCAGGACGCAGGTCGGCCTCGTCGATCTCGCCACCGTCACGCGCGGCGCGGACGCCGTGCGGGCACGGCTGGCCGAGCTCGCCGCCAAGGGCATCGGTGCCGCGATCGTCGACGCCGTGTTCGACCGCGACCTCGAGACCATCGGTCTCGTCGCCGCCGAACATCGGTTGTCGGTCGGCGCGTCCGGCATGGGCCTGGGGCTTGCGCGCGCGCTGGTGTCGACCGGCAGGGTGAAGCCGGCGCCGAGCAGCGAAACCGGCGCAGCCGTCGGCGGCCTGGCGGCATGCCTTGCCGGCAGCTGCTCGCAGGCGACGCTTCAGCAGATCGCCAACGCCGAACGCATCATGCCGGTGCTTCATCTCGACCCGGAGCGGATCGTCGCGGGCGCCGCCGAAGCGCAGCGTGCGCTGGACTGGGCAAGGCCGCGCCTTGCGGAAGGTCCGGTGCTGATCGCTTCGAGCGCGACGCCGGACGCCGTTGCGGCCGTGCAGGCACGCCATGGCCGCGATGCCGCAGGCCACGCCATCGAGCAGGCCATGGCCGGTATCGCCGAGGGGCTGGTGCAGGGCGGGGTCCGTCGCTTGATCGTCGCCGGCGGCGAGACATCCGGCGCCGTGGTCGATCGGTTGAAGATTCCGGGATTTCTCGTAGGAGTGGAGATTGCGGCGGGTGTCCCGGTGCTGCGCGCGGTCGGCGCAGAGGCAGGCGAGATGTTGCTGGCTCTGAAGTCGGGAAATTTCGGCGGAGCGGAGTTTTTTTCCGACGCGCTTAGGCTCATGTGCTGAGCGCAGGGCATTCTTAGCTGCCCATTCATTTGTTTCTGGCTTCCGTACTCGTACGGAGCCGCAGTTAACGTCTGCTCAGTTGCCCTGGTGTCGGATGGCGGCGCTGCTCCCTTTATTTGATTCGTCATTCTCCGGACGCGCGCCGGCGCCAGCACAATGAGACCCGACTATGCTCTCCACCATTTCCATCCGCGCCAAGATCATCGGTGTCGTGGCGTTCCTGCTGGTCGCGATGGCCGGCATGGGTCTGCTTGCCGTCATGAAGATGCGGTCGATGAACGCCAACACGGTCGACATCACAACGAACTGGATGCCGAGCGTGGGGGTGCTGGGCGAGCTCCGGGCCGCCGTCATCACCTATCGCAACGTGGTCCGCGAGCACATGTTGTCCGAGACGCTGGATGAAAAACTGGCGACGGAACAGACGGCCGCGACCGTCACCGAGATGTTGGCCAAGGCTCGAAAGAACTACGAGCCGATGATCACCTCGCCGGAAGAGCGGGCGCTCTATGCGGAGTGGTCGAAGCTGTGGGCCGAATACCAGAAGGGCGCCGAGGATGTCATGGAACTGTCGCGCATGGAGGCGGGCAAGGTTCCGCATGCGTCGCATGAGCTCAACACCAAGACGGTCAACAAGATCGGCCTGAAGTCCGACGAGGTCCTGCAGAAGAGCGTCGATCTCAACACCAGGGGCGGCAACCAGGCCGCCAGCGATGCCGCCGACAGCTACGCCTTTGCCTTCATGCTGGTCTCTGCCATTCTCGGCGCTGCCATCGTCATCGGCATCTGTGTCGGCTTCTATCTCGTCCGCGACGTCTCCAATGGCATCAACTCGATCACCCTGCCGATGCAGGCGCTGGGCCGGGGCGACCTTTCCGCCGAGGTGCCGCATCGTGGCGAGAAGACTGAGATCGGCGCCATGGCCGACGTGCTCCAGATCTTCAAGGAGGCGTTGATCGCCAAGAAAGCCGCCGACGAGGCCGCCGCGGCCGATGCCGAAGCCAAGATCGAGCGCGGCCGCCGCGTCGACAACATCACCCGCGAATTCGAAACCATGATCGGCGAGATCGTGCAGACCGTGTCGTCAGCCTCGAGCCAGTTAGAGGCTTCCGCCTCGACCCTGACCGCGACCGCCGACCGCTCGCAGCGGCTGGCGACCACGGTGGCGGGCGCCTCGGAGGAAGCCTCCACCAACGTGCAATCGGTGGCCTCGGCGACCGAGGAGATGGCCTCGTCGGTCGGCGAGATCAGCCGTCAGGTGCAGGAATCGGCGCGGATGGCAGGCGATGCCGTCGGTCAGGCCCGTGCCACCACCGAGCGCGTCAGCGAATTGTCCAAGGCCGCCGCGCGCATCGGCGACGTCGTCGAGCTGATCAACACCATCGCCGGCCAGACCAACCTGCTGGCGCTGAACGCCACCATCGAGGCGGCGCGCGCCGGCGAAGCCGGCCGCGGCTTTGCCGTCGTCGCCTCCGAGGTGAAGGCGCTCGCCGAGCAGACCGCGAAGGCGACCGGCGAGATCGGCCAGCAGATTTCCGGCATCCAGGCGGCGACCAACGACTCGGTCGGGGCCATCAAGGAAATCTCCTCGACCATCGAGCGCTTGTCGGAGATCTCCTCGGCCATTGCGGCTGCGGTGGAAGAGCAGGGCGCCGCGACGCAGGAGATCGCCCGCAACGTGCAGCAGGCCGCTCACGGCACCCAGCAGGTATCGTCCAACATCACCGACGTGCAGCGCGGCGCGACCGAGACCGGCACGGCCTCCTCGCAGGTGCTGTCCGCGGCGCAGATGCTGTCCAACGATTCGAGCCGGCTGAAGACCGAGGTCAGCAAGTTCCTGAGCTCCGTCCGCGCCGCGTGAGGTGCGCGATCGCTGGAGCATGATCCGGAAAAGTGTGTAGCGGCTTTCCGCAAAGATCATGCTCAAACAACAACCTAAAGCGCGATGACGATTCATCCTAATCGCATCGCGCTTTAGACCACCCGCCACTCGGGCACGCCATCGACCGCCATCGCGATCTCGCCGAGCGCGCCGATCGGCGTGCGATCCATGTCGAGCAGATGCGCCAGCGTCGCGCCGTCGCTCGCCGGAACCCGCGCCAGCGTGCGGCGATCGTCCTCTGTCCGCAGCATCACGACGCCGTGCTCGACATCGCCGCCACGGCCGTAGAGCACGGTAAAGCTCTCGACCTTGCCCCTGCCAGTGGCCTCGTTAACGAACTCCGGCACCGCGCGCTTGCTGCGGTCGGCCTCGTCCTGCACGCTGGTCTCCTGCGCCAGCGCCTCGCGCGGCGGCGTCTTCGACACCACCAGCGCGTGGTGCTTGGTGACGAAGCCGCCCTGGCCATAGAGCAGGCCGAGCCTAGCGCCGTCGCGCACACGCCGCACCATCGCGCACGCCGCATGCGTCATGTAGGTGTTGAGCGGCGCGCCGAAAAAGGTGAGGCCGCCGGTCACGGTGGGCTGCACGTCGGGGCCCAAGCCCAGCGTCCGCCGCGCCATCTTGGGCACGCAAGGAAAGCAGCTGTAGAGCTCGATCGCGTCGAATTGTCTGCCGTCGCCCCCGGCGAGATCCATCACCGCTTTCAGCACGGCGTTCTGCGGGTGGCTTTCGTAAAACTGGTCGCGCAACAGATAGTCGCGCGGCTCTTCCGCCGAGGCACCGCCGAGCGGGTAGACCAGTTTGTCTTCGGCGACCCCGGCCGCCCGCGCCTTGGCAAGACTGGTGAGCAGCAGCGCGCCGCCCATGTTGACGCTGGGATTGGCCACCATCAGCTTGTTGTAGGGCCAGGCGATCAGCCGGTTGTCCGCGGTCGGCGTCGTGATCTCCTCCGGCGTATAACGCCGCTTCAGCCAGGCGTTTGGATTCTGCACGGCCGCTTCCGAATAGCGCGACCACAGCGTGCCTGATTCCGCTATCGCCTCGCGCGGTGTCTGCCCCCAATGCGCTGAGGAGGCCGCTTCATAGAACGGATAGACCGTCACCGGCCGAAACACGCCGAGCTTCACCGCTAATGGCTTCTGGAACGCCGCGCCGCGCTTGGGCTCCTCGACGTCATGGGCGAACGGCGTCCACGGCAGCTTGACGCCGGCGCGCTCCGCCTTGGTCGCGGTCGATTGCGCCTCCGCGCCGCAGACCGCCGCCACGCTGCACTCGCCGCGCGCAATGCGCTTGGCCGCCTCGTGGATGTAGCGGATCGGGCTCTCGCCTCCGACCGGACCGTAATGGCAATGCGCAGGCGAGATGCCGAGGCGCTGCGCCAAAAGCTGCTCCGGATCGCGGTAGCGCCAGCTCAGGAAATTGACCACGTCGAGCGATCGCACCTCGCCGAGCAGCTTCGCACCGGCGTCTCGTTCGGCGCGCCGCAGCGCCTGTTCGAGCAGGTCGAGCGGCTCGAGACCCTCGGCGATCTCCTTCGGCCGATCGACGATCTCGCCGATGCCGACGATGACGGGGATGCGGTCTTCGGGGATATTGGTCATTTCTTCTTGCTTCAATTCACGATGTCAGTTGTTCGTCATTGCGAGCGCAGCGAAGCAATCCAGAATCTTTCCGCGGCGGCAGCCTGGATTTGCTTCGCTGCGCTCGCAACGACGACGGGGTGACTACTCCGCCACCAGCGCATTCATGTGCTCGACCGCTTCGGCGAAATCCTGCTTGAACTCCTGCACCACGGCGCCCGCCGATTTCACGCTGTCGATCAGGCCGACACCCTGGCCGACGAAATAGCTGACGAGATCGCGCGCCTTGACATTCCCGCTTGCGGCGGCTCGGTCGATCGAATGGAAGGCGTCGCGGCTGATGATGCTTTGCAGCGGCATCGGCAGCGCGCCCGGGCTGTCCGGCGCGCGGTCCCAGGCATCGGTCCAGACCGAGCGGAGCTGTCGCGCCGGCTTGCCGGTGCGGCCCTTCGAGCGCACCGCATCGCGCGAGGAGGCCGCGATCATCTTCTCGCGAAAGATCTCCGTGGTCTCTGACTCCACTGTCGCGAGCCACACCGAGCCGGTCCAGGCACCGGCCGCGCCCATCGCCATGCAGGCCGCCATCTGCCGTCCCGTCATGATGCCGCCGGCCGCCAGCACCGGCACGTCGCGGATCTCTTTGATCGCCTTGATCACCTCCGGCACCAGCACCATCGTCGAGACCTCGCCGCAATGGCCGCCGGCCTCGGTGCCCTGCACCACGAGGATGTCGACGCCGGCCGCGACCTGGCGCAGCGCGTGCTCCTTGGCGCCGACCAGCGCTGCGACCGGCACGCCATGCTTCTTGCCCATCTCGATCATCGCCTTCGGCGGCACACCCAGTGCGTTGGCGATCAGGCGGATCGGATGATCGAAGGAGACCTCGAGCAGCTGAAGCGCGGTCTTGCCGTCGAACGGCTGCGGCTGGTTGTCCGCGACCTCGGTGGTGGTCAGCTCGATGTCGTACTTCTTCAGGAGATCGCGGGTGTAGTTGCGGTGCTCCTGCGGCACGCGCGCTTCCAGGCTCTTCCAGGTGACGTCCTTCTCGCCGGCGGTCGAGATGTTTTCCGGGATCAGCACGTCGATGCCGTACGGCTTGCCGTCGACGTGATCGTCGATCCACTTCAGCTCACGCTCGAGCGTATCAGGCGTATGCACCGTCGCGCCCAGCACGCCAAACCCGCCGGCGCGGCTGACGGCGGCAACGACGTCGCGGCAATGGCTGAAGGCGAGCAGCGGGAATTCGATCCCCAGCATGTCGCAGATCGGCGATTTCATGGCTCTCTCCCGGCGGCAGGCTTCGTATTCTCGCTGCTTTCGCTGCCAAAGCAACGTGGCGCTAGCCGATCGATGACATGCCGGATTCGGCGAGGCATCTTGTGCGTAGACGTTGCGCTCTATCCAGAGCCCGGCTGCGTCCGAGGTGACCCCGTCATTCCGGGGCTCGCGTCAGCGAGAACCCGGAATCCATCTTTCAGAGCATTGCTGGCGGCACAATGGATTCCGGGCTCGCCCTGCGGGCGCCCCGGAATGACGGCGAGGGAGCTTGCCATGACGAAACGGTGAGGTGCCCCGTCCGGCAATGCATTTCGGTGCCCTTGTCATCGGCCGTTTGCGGGCTAACTTAATGCAGACGCATCTTTTTGCCGGAGCCCCGCATGACCGATACCCCTTACGTGCCGCCCAAAGTCTGGACCTGGAACAAGCCGAACGGCGGGCAGTTCGCCAACATCAACCGCCCGATCGCCGGCCCCACCCACGACAAGAAGCTGCCGGTCGGCAAGCATCCGCTTCAGCTCTACTCGCTGGCGACGCCGAACGGGGTCAAGGTCACCGTGATGCTGGAGGAGCTCCTGGCGCTCGGCCATAAGGGCGCCGAATATGACGCCTGGCTGATCAGGATCGGCAACGGCGAGCAGTTCGGCAGCGGCTTCGTCGACATCAATCCGAATTCCAAGATCCCGGCGCTGATGGACCGCTCCGGCCCGGAGCCGATCCGGGTGTTCGAGTCGGGCTCGATCCTGTTCTACCTCGCCGAGAAGTTCGGCGCCTTCCTGCCTGAGGACATCAAGACCCGCACCGAGATGATGTCCTGGCTGTTCTGGCAAATGGGCAGTGCGCCCTATCTCGGCGGCGGCTTCGGCCACTTCTACGCCTATGCGCCGACCAAGATCGAATACGCCATCGACCGGTTCGCGATGGAGACCAAGCGCCAGCTGGACGTGCTCGACCGGCGTCTCGCCGACAACGAATATCTGGCGGGCAAGGACTACACCATCGCCGACATGGCGGTGTGGCCCTGGTATGGCGCGCTCGCCAAGGGGCTGGTCTATGGCGCCGGCGAATTCCTCTCCGTGCAGGACTACAAGAACGTGCAGCGCTGGACCGACCAGATCGCCAAGCGTCCGGCCGTCAAGCGCGGCCGCATGGTCAATCGCGTCTCCGGCGATCCCGCCAGCCAGCTCCACGAGCGCCACGACGCCAGCGACTTCGAGACCAAGACGCAGGACAAGCTCGTGCCGGTGACGTAGCGCTCTTTCCTCACCTCTCCCCGCTTGCGGGGAGAGGTCGAATTCGATCGTAGCTCGAATTCGGGTGAGGGGGTACAGGTCCCTCGATCATCTCGTGTGTGGAGAGAGGCCCCTCACCCCGACCCTCTCGGCGCGAGCGAAGCTCGTCGCGACTCCGTAAGAACGGGGAGAGGGAGAGGAGAGATCTTCACGCCATGCTCAGCTCGTGGCGGCCAACCACCATCCAATGCACCTCGTCCGGACCGTCAGCGAAGCGCAGGTGCCGCACGTCCTGGTACATCTCGGCGAGCGGGGTCCAGTGCGAGATGCCGGTCGCGCCGTGCATCTGGATGGCCTGGTCGATGATCTTGCAGGCGCGCTCGGGCACCATGGCCTTGACCATGGAGACCCAGACGCGGGCCTCCTTGTTGCCGAGCACGTCCATGGCCTTGGCGGCCTTCAGCACCATCAGCCGCATCGCCTCGATCTCACAGCGCGCCTGCGCGATGATCTGCATGTTGCCGCCGAGATGGGCGATCTTCTTGCCGAAGGCCTCGCGGGTGAGGCCACGCTGCACCATCAGGTCGAGCGCCTTCTCGGCCTTGCCGATGGTGCGCATGCAGTGATGGATGCGGCCCGGACCAAGGCGCAGCTGCGAGATCTCGAAGCCGCGGCCTTCGCCGAGCAGGATGTTCTCCTTCGGCACGCGCACATTGTTGAAGCGCATGTGCATATGGCCGCGCGGGGCGTGGTCCTGGCCGAACACGTACATGGGCCCGAGCACCTCGACGCCGGGCGTGTCGCGCGGCACCAGGATCTGTGACTGCTGCTTGCTCGGCGGCGCGTCCGGATTGGTCTTCACCATCACGATGAGGATCTTGCAGCGGGGATCGCCAAGACCCGAGATGTAATACTTCTCGCCGTTGATCACCCATTCGTCGCCGACCAGCTTTGCGGTGGTCGAGATGTTCTTGGCGTCGGAGGAGGCGACGTTCGGTTCGGTCATGACATAGGCCGAGCGAATCTCGCCGTTGAGCAGCGGCTTCAGCCACTTCTCCTTCTGCTCCTTGGTGCCGACGCGTTCCAGCACCTCCATGTTGCCGGTGTCGGGCGCAGAGCAGTTCATGGTCTCCGAGGCCAGTGGACTCTTGCCGAGCTCGGCCGCGATATAGGCGTAGTCGAGGTTCTTCAGGCCCTGGCCGGTCTCGTCATCGGGCAGGAAGAAGTTCCAGAGTCCTTCCTGCTTGGCCTTGTTCTTGGCACCCTCCAGCAGCTCGAGCTGCTTCGGCGTAAAGCTCCAGCGATCTTCCTTGCCTTCGCCGGCCTTGGCGAACTCGATCGACATCGGCTCGACGGTGTCGCGGATGAACCTCTTGACGTGATCGTAAAGCGGCCGGACCTGGTCCGACATCCGCAAGTCGTTGAGCTCGTCGCCGGGATTGAGCGTGTAGTTGGTAGTGCGGGGAATGTAGGTGTGTTTTGTCATTGGTCCTCCCGGGGTCGCTACGATTGCGTTGACCGCAAGAATAGTCGCAGCGCCGGCAAAGTGCGAGCGCGCATTTTCGCGCGTGGGGCCGTGCCATGTGATGGAATATCGCAAGGCCGTTTGAAATGTTGTTTGAATGGGGGCGTGGGGAGGCGACAAGCGCCCGCCTTACGCTCCGCTGTCATCGCCCGACTTGATCGGGCGATCCAGTATTCCAAAGACCGCAGTAATTGAATCGAGAGGCCGCGGTGTACCGGATGCCCCGATCGGGGCATGATGGCTGTGGGTGTGGCTAGATCACGCCGGCATCCGATGCATCGCGCAGATCTTGTTGCCGTCAAGGTCGCGCAAGTAAGCGAGATAGAGCTTGACCCCGGAGCCCTCGCGAATGCCGGGCGGATCCTCGATCGACTTGCCGCCGGCCGCGACCCCCGCCGCATGCCACGCATCGACCTGCTCCGGCGAGTTGGCGGCAAAGCCGATCGTGCCGCCGTTCGCGCACGTCGCCGGTTCGCCGTTGATCGGCTTCGACACCGAGAACACGCCGGTCTTGGTGATGTAGAAGATGCGATGGCCGTCGACCCTGGCCGGCCGCACCTCGAGCGTGCCGAGCAGCTTGTCGTAGAACGCCTTGGCCTTGTCCAGGTCATTGGTGCCGATCATGACGTGCGAGAACATTTGCCCATTCCCTCAGTGTTGTAGCCCGGATGGAGCAAAGCGAAATCCGGGTCTTGCTTGCTTTTGGCCGTCCCGGATTGCGCTGCGCTCCATCCGGGCTACGAAAAATCAAAACGCCGTATAGCCGCCGTCGATCACGAACGTATCCGCGGTGTGATACGATGACGCCTTGCTCATCAGATACACGGCGATGCCGCCGAAATCGGACGCCTCACCGAACCGCCGCATAGGAATCCGCGGCATCACGTTGGCGACGAACTTGTCGTTGGCCATGAGGCCTGCGGTCATGTCGCTCTTGATCCAGCCGGGCAGGATCGCGTTCGCGGTGACGCCGTGACGCGCCAGCTCGACGCCGAGGGCGCGCACCAGCGCGTTGATGGCGGCCTTGGTCGCGGCATAGTGCTCGTTGCGCGCCGTGCCGAAGATCGAGGCTAGGCTCGAGGTCGCAACCAGCCGGCCAAAGGGATCGCCGGCATTGGCGCGGTCCGTCATGTGCCTGGCGGCGGCCTGGAACGCGTGGAACACGCCGTCGAGATTGGTCGCGAACATCGTGCGCCATTCCTCCTCGGTGCGCTCGATGAAGGCGCGCCGGCCGCCGCCGCCAATGCCGGCATTGGCGAAGCAGCCATCGACGCGGCCGAAGGTGTCGAGCGTCGCCTTCATAGCGGCATCGACCGAGGCCGGGTCGCTGACGTCGCAGACGCGGCTGTCGACCTTGCCGGAGAGCCCCGCCATGCTCGCGGCAGCGGCCTTGTTCTTGTCAGCATTGCGGCCCCAGATCGAGACGTTGCAACCCTGGCCCGCGAGCGCCTGCGCGATGCCGAGCCCGATGCCGCCATTGCCGCCGGTGATCACGGCCACGCGGCCGGAGAGGTCGAAAATGTTCATGGCGCGTTTCCTGTTTTTTGGTCTGCGGCCTCTCAGCCGCTGCGCACAAGATTGCTTGCTATGCTCCGATCACCATGGACAAGACCGCGCCAAAAATCAAATATGCGCCCCGGCAAAACGAATTCCGGCCTGCGAAACTGACGCGGGGCCGCAACTGACGAGGAAACCATGCAGTTCAAACACGTCACGCTCGCCTTCGATGGCTCGGTCGCGATCCTCAAGCTCGATCATCAGGAGGTGATGAACGCGGTCTCTGTCGACATGTTGGGCGGTCTTTCCGAGGCGCTCGATGCGATCGAGGAGAAGAAGGACGAGGTGCGCTGCGTGGTGCTGACCGGTGCGGGGCGGGCGTTCTGCACCGGCGCCAATCTGCAAGGCCGCAACAACCAGTCGAAGAAGACCAAGGCCGGCCTGACGCTGGAGACCGGCTTTCATCCCTTCCTGCGCCGCATCCGCAATCTGCATTGCCCGATCATCACGGCCGTCAACGGTCCCGCCGCCGGCGCCGGCATGAGCTTCGCACTGCTCGGCGACATGATTTTATGCGCGCGGTCTTCCTACTTTCTTCAAGCCTTCCGCCGCATCGGTCTCGTGCCGGATTGCGGCTCGACCTGGCTCTTGCCGCGGCTCGTCGGGCGCGCGCGCTCGATCGAATTGTCGCTGATGGGCGAGCGGCTGCCGGCCGAGAAGGCGCTGGAATGGGGCCTCGTCAACCGCGTCTACGATGACGGCGTCTTGATGGAGGAAGCGATGAAGCTGGCGCGCGATCTCGCCAGCGGCCCGACCGTGGCGCTGTCGCTGATCCGCAAGCTCTATTGGGATAGCCCCGAGAATTCCTTCGAGGATCAGCTCAATCTGGAATTCCAGTGTCAGCTCCGCGCCGGCGACACCGAGGATTTCCGCGAGGGCGTCGGCGCCTTCCTCGAGAAGCGGCCCGCGCAGTTCAAGGGCAAATGATCGAGGCGGCGCTTTCACGCAGCGTCCGGCGCTGGTGCGAAGGGGCGACCGGCGCGACCTCTGCGGCAAAGCTATCCGGCGGCGCCAGCCAGGAAACCTGGCGCTTCGACATCACGCATCCCGATGGTGTGATCGGCGCAATCCTGCGCCGCTCGCCAAAGGGCTATGGCGCCGCGCCGACCCGTGCGGCCGGTCTCGCAGCGGAAGCGCAGCTGATGCAGCTCGCCTATGAGGCCGGCGTGCCGTCGCCCCGCGTACTGCACGTACTGGTGCCCGAGGACGATCTCGGCACCGGCTTCATCATGCAGCGGATCGAGGGCGAGACCATCGCGCGCAAGATTCTTCGCGATGAAGAGTACGCGGCGGCGCGGCCCATTTTGGCGCGGCAGATCGGCGGCATTCTCGCAGGTCTCCATCGGCTGCCGCAGGACAAGCTGCCTGCGCTGCGCAGCAGGGGCGCGACCCAGGAGATCGCCGAGTTCGAGCGCGACTATCGTAGCCTGAATTGGCCCAAGCCCGTGTTCGAGCTGGCGCTGCGCTGGCTGCGCGACCACGATCCCGGCCCCGCGGCCGAGACCACGCTGGTGCACGGCGATTTCCGCAACGGTAATCTCATCATCGGCGCGGATGGCGTTCGCGCCGTGCTGGACTGGGAGCTCGCCCATCTCGGCGACCCCATGGAGGATCTCGGCTGGGTCTGCGTCAACTCCTGGCGCTTCGGCGAGATCGACAAGCCCGTCGGCGGCTTTGGCACACGCGAGGAGCTGTTCGCCGGCTACGAGGCGGCGGGCCGCAAGGTCGACCCCGAACGCGTCAAGTTCTGGGAAGTGATGGGCACGCTGCGCTGGGGCATCATGTGCGGCGGCATGATGCAGCGCTTTCGCGAGGGGCCCGACCATTCCATGGAGCGCGCCATGATCGGCCGCCGCGCCAGCGAGACCGAGATCGATCTGTTGCGGCTGCTGGCGCCGCGCGGGAGCTGACACATGCAGGACGAGCCGACCCCGATCGAGCTGACCAAAGCGGTCGCCGATTTCCTCCGCAACGACATTACGCCGCTGATCTCCGGCCATCAGGCATTCAAGCTGCGCGTCGCCATCAACATTCTCGACCTCGTGACGCGCCAGCTGACGCAGGAGGCGGGGAGCGAGGCGAGGGAGGTGGAACGGCTGCGCGGGCTGCTCGGCATCGATGGCTCGGTGACGGAGCTTAACCGCGCGCTCGCCGAGCGCATAGCGAAAGGCGAACTCGACCTCGCAACGCCGGGCCTCGCCGAGCATCTGTGGGCAACCACGATGGACAAGCTCGCGGTCGATCAGCCGAACTATGCGTCGTATAGGCGCGAATTGGGGCGCAATCCGTAGGATGGGCAGAGCGCAGCGAAACCCATCATCTCACGCCGCGCTCTGCCCTCGATGGGTTTCGCTGCGCTCTACCCATCCTACGCGCCGTCATGCCGGGGCGTCGCGCAGCGACGAGCCCGGAATCCATTTATCCGCGCGTTCTGTCGCTTGATGGATTCCGGGCTCGCGCCTGACGGCGCGCCCCGGAATGACCGCGCAAAGCGCGGTCACTTCCCCACCCATTTCGGCGGCCGCTTCTCCGAGAACGCCTTCGGGCCCTCGATGTAGTCCTGCGAGGCGACCATCGCCTGCACGGCCGGATAGTCGCGCTGCTCCGCGATCGCCTGCTCCAGCGACACGCCGAGCCCCTTCTGGATCGCCTGCTTCGAAGCCCGGATCGACATCGGCGAATTCTTGGCGATCATCTCGGCCCAGCGCAGCGCGGTGGCGAGCGCCTCGCCCTGCGGCACCACCTCGTTGACGAAGCCGAGCTCGAAACCTTCCTTGGCGCTGACATGGCGCGCGGTGAGGATCATGCCCATGGCGCGCTTCAACCCGATCTGGCGCGGCAGGCGGTGCAGGCCGCCGGCGAGCGCGGCCAGGCCAACGCGCGGCTCGGGCAGTGCGAAGGTCGCGTTCTCCGCGGCGATGATGAGGTCGCAGGCGAGCGCGATCTCGAAGCCGCCGCCCATGGCGACGCCGTTCACGGCGGCGATGATCGGCTTGTCGCAGTCGAAGCGCGAGGTGAGGCCGGCAAAGCCGCCCTTGTCCCAGCCGCGTTTTCCCCCGGCCGCCTGCCACTTCAAATCGTTGCCGGCGCAGAACGCCTTGTCGCCGGCGCCTGTGACGATCGCGATCCACTGCTCGGGATCTCCGGAGAAATCGTCAAACACTTGCTGCAATTCGAAATGTGCATCCGTGTGCAGCGCGTTGTAGACCTCGGGCCGCGACAGCGTCACGATCGTGATCGGTCCTTTGCGTTCCACCTTTGAAAATTTCAGCTCCATCGCGCGCTCCCGGTTTTTCTCGTGAAAGAATGTTGGCGTCATACTACCGCTCGGGTGCGCCTGAGCACCATCGAATTGCGCGGGCGCGCCTTGCGCCGCCGTCACGTCTCGGCTTGCTTGACTTGCACGCGCTCTTCTCACCTTAATCGAGCCAAGCAAGAATGCGCCTAGCGCCTTAACGCAAAACGATAAAATCAATCCGGGAGAGAACCTGTGGATTTCTCATTGCCTGCCGATCTCGTCGCCTATCTCGGAGAGCTCGACCGCTTCATCGACCGCGAGATCAAGCCGTTGGAACAGGCCGACGACAACATCCGTTTCTTCGATCATCGCCGCGAATGGGCGCGCACCGATTTCGAGAATGGCGGCCTGCCGCGCCACGAATGGGAAGCGCTGCTGCGCAAGGCCAAGGATCTCGCCGATGCCGCCGGGCATCTGCGCTTTCCCGTGCCGAAGCAATATGGCGGCAAGGACGGCTCCAATCTCTGGATGGCCGTGATCCGCGAGCATTTTGCCGCCAAAGGCCTTGGCCTGCACAACGATCTCCAGAACGAGCATTCCATCGTCGGCAATTTCCCCGTCGTCACCATGCTGGATCGCTACGGCCGCGACGACCAGAAGGCGATGATCGACGGCTCGATCAGGGGCAAATACCGCATCACGTTCGGCCTCACCGAGCCGCATCACGGCTCGGATGCCACCCACATGGAAACGCGTGCGGTGCCGGCCACGCGCGACAACGTGAAGGGCTGGGTCATCAACGGCGAGAAGATGTGGACGACAGGCATGCACGTCGCCACGCACTGCGCGCTGTTCGCGCGCACCAGCGGCAATGACGGCGATGCCCACGGCATCACTTGTTTCCTGGTGCCGGCCAGGAGTCCCGGCGTGAGGATCGAGGAGTACATGTGGACCTTCAACATGCCGACCGATCATCCGCGCGTCAGCTTCACCGATGTCTTCGTGCCGGAGGATGCGCTGTTTGGCGAGGTCGGCCGCGGCCTCTCGCTGGCGCAATGCTTCGTCCACCAAAATCGCATTCGGCAGGCGGCAAGCTCGCTCGGTGCCGCGGTCTACTGCATCAACGAGAGCGTGAAATATGCACGGGAGCGAAAGCCCTTCGGCAAAGCGCTCGCCGAGAATCAGGCGATCCAATTCCCGCTGGTCGAGCTTGCGACCCAAGCCGAGATGCTGCGCCTCTTGATCCGCAAGACCGCCTGGGAGATGGACCAGCTCAATGAGGAGCAGATCGAGCGCACGCTGTCCGACCGCGTCTCGATGTGCAATTACTGGGCAAACCGCCTCTGCTGCGAATCCGCCGACCGCGCCATGCAGGTCCATGGCGGCATGGGCTATTCACGTCACAAGCCGTTCGAGCACATCTATCGGCACCACCGCAGGTATCGCATCACCGAGGGCAGCGAGGAGATCCAGATGCGGAAAGTGGCGGGGTTCCTGTTCGGCTATATGGGGCCGCGGAAGCATTGATAGCGGTGCGAATGCGACGAGGCGTCTTGCTGCGGCGGCAGTCTGGATTGCTTCGTCGCAAGGGCTCCTCGCAATGACGCGGAGAGAGAAACGCCTCTCTCCTCCGTCATTGCGAGCGGAGCGAAGCAATCCAGGATCTCTCAAAGCAGGTAGTCTCGATGGCTGCGCCTCGAGGCTAGTTGACCCGCCGATCCTTCCCCGCCCAATAGGGCTCGCGCAGCTGCCGCCGCAGGATCTTGCCCGAGGGATTCCGCGGCAGCGCCGGCAGGAACTCCACGCTCTTCGGCGTCTTGTAGCCGGCGATGCGCGTCCGGGCGAAGTTGATGATGTCGGTGGCGGTCGCCTCCTTGCCGGGCTTCATCACCACCATCGCCTTCACCGCCTCGCCCCATTTGTCGTCGGGCACGCCGATCACGGCGGCTTCCGCCACATCAGGGTGGTCGCACAGCGCGCTCTCGACCTCGGCCGGATAGATGTTCTCGCCGCCGGAGATGATCATGTCCTTGATGCGATCGTGGATGTAGAGATAGCCGTCCTCGTCCATGTAGCCGGCATCGCCCGTGCGCAGCCAGCCGTCGCCGCGCAGCGTCGCGGCGGTGGCCTCCGGCAGATTCCAGTAGCCCGCCATGTTGGATCCGGAGCGGGTCGCGATCTCGCCGACCTGGCGTGGCGGCAGCGGCTTGCCCTCCGGATCAAGAATCGCGATCTCGACGCCCGGCAGCGCCTTGCCGGCCGATCGCATCCGCTCGAGACCCTCGACGTGATCCTCCGGCGGCAGCGCGACGATGGTGCCCGTCGTCTCGGTCATGCCGTACATCTGCACGAAGCCGCATTTGAAGACCTCGATGCATTCCTTCAGCAGTGCTGCGGGAATCGGCGAGGCGCCATACAGCATGTATTTCAGCCGCGAGAAGTCCATCGTCTTGGCGCGGGGCTGCCGTACCACGAACTGCATCGCCGCCGGCACCATGAACAGTTTTGTGATGCCCGACTGCTCGAAGAAATCCAGAACCTTGGTCGGATCGAACTCGCGCGCAATCACGCCGCGAGCGCCGTGATAGAGCCCCATCGCGCCCCATCCGGAGCCGCCGATGTGGAAGATCGGCATCGCCACCAGCGAGACGTCGTCGGTCGACCACCGGTTCCACTCAGGCTTGTCCTCGGTGTTGCCGGTCTGCACCAGGTTCAGGAAGTTCGCGTGGCTCAGCATCGCGCCCTTCGGCTTGCCCGTCGTGCCCGACGTATAGAGCTGGATCGCGATGTCGCTTGTGTCGATCGGCACCTTGGGATCGTCGCCGCTCTGCGCATCGCGCCAGGCCGTAAAGTCCTGCCATTCCGGCGCGCCGCCCTCGGTGGTGATGATGGTGCGCACGCCCGGTATCTGGTCCCTGATCTGGCGCACCTGCGCGATGAATTCCGGCCCGACGAACAGCACGGGCGCCTTGCAATCCGAAACGATGAAGGCGACCTCGGGCCCCGCGAGCCGCCAGTTCACCGGCGCCATCACGCAGCCTGCCTTCATCGCGCCCATCAAGAGCTCGAAATAGATGTCGCTGTTCTTGCCGAGATAGGCGATGCGGTCGCCCTTCGTCACGCCCATCGCAAGGAGCGCGTTCGCGACCTTGTTGGTCTTGACGTCGAACTCGGCAAAGCTGGTGACGCGGCCTTCGAATTCAAAGGCGACGGCGCTGCCGCGGCTCTTCGCGCGCTCGCGCACCATGTCGGCGAGGTTCGCCAGTTTCGGTGTGGACATGTTTCTCCCGTAGCTCTTGTTTTTATGCCCTGGAATGTGACGTCATCCGCGGGTGAAGACAATACGGGACAGATCAGCCGCGGTTTCGTGTCCCGGACGCTGCGCAGCACGAAGTGATGCACTGCAGAGCCGGGACCCAGCAGGCCGCATTGTGCGTAAGGCGAGATGGGCCCCCGCTCAGCAGCGCACCACGTCGCTCCGGACGATGCTTCGCATCGCCGGGGACGCGCTGCGCTGCGTCCGGGGCACCGGAGAGCGCTACCCCCGCTTCGCGCGGTCCTTCTCGTTCTGCGCCATGATGCTCTCGCGCGCGGTTTTCCAGTCGTCGTCGCTCCAGTCGCGCAGCTGGTAGAAGTTGCCGCCCATGGCAAGCGCCTGGGCGCCGTCCATGGCGATGGTCTCGCCGTTGATCCAGTCGCAGCCGCCGGAGATCAGGAACACCGCAAGGTTCTGTAGCTCCTCCATGGTGCCGACGCGGCCCATCGGGTTCATCGCCCTGGTACGCGCGCCGGCTTCGTCGCCCGG
Organism: Bradyrhizobium agreste; assembly: GCF_016031625.1. Lineage (GTDB taxonomy): Bacteria > Pseudomonadota > Alphaproteobacteria > Rhizobiales > Xanthobacteraceae > Bradyrhizobium > Bradyrhizobium agreste. The sequence continues at coordinate 23,704 of NZ_JACCHP010000011.1, forward strand.
CTTGATGCGCTTGCTCATGCCCTCGGTCGGAATTTCGCCGGGCGCGATGGTGTTGAGGCGGATGCCGTAGCGGCCCCATTCGGTCGCGAGCGACATCGTCATGGCGTGGATCGCCGACTTGCTCATCGCCGACGGCACCACGTAAGGCGAGCCGTTGCGCACCCAGGTTACCGTGATGGAGACGACGTTGCCGGGCTGCTTCAACGCGATCCAGCGCTTGCCGATCGCATGGGTCACGTAAAACGTGCCGTGCATGACGATGTTGGCGACCGCATCGAAGCCGCGCGGCGAGAGCTCCTCGGTACGCGAGATGAAATTGCCGGCGGCGTTGTTGATGAGATCGGTCAGCGGCGCCTCGCGAAAGATGGTCTCCACCATCTCTTCGACCGCGAGCGCGTTGCGGATGTCGACGCCGTGGCTAGTGACGCGGCCGCCGTAGAGATCCATCAGCTCGGTCGCGGTCTCGTCGCAGACGATCTTGCGCCGGCCGCAGATGTGCACCTCGGCGCCGAGCTGGAGGAAGCGTGCCGCCATCGACTTGCCGAGACCGGTGCCGCCGCCGGTCACGAGAATGCGCCGGCCGGCCAGAAGATTTTCCTTGAACATGGCTGTTTCCCCCGTAGGGATTGTCAGTTAATTGGTCGATTGACTAAATCCGTCCGCCGGCGTCCTGTAAAGCGGCACTGAACAAGAACAGGGGAGAATTCGTCCATGGAAGATCGCGTCTCGATCTCGATCTCGGAAGGCGTCGCCGACGTGCGCCTGGTGCGCGCGGACAAGATGAACGCGCTGGATCAGCCCATGTTCGAGGCCCTCGTCGCCGCAACCGACCGGCTTGCGAAGGAGAAAGGCGTGCGCGCCGTTGTCCTGTCAGGCGAAGGCCGCGCCTTCTGCGCCGGGCTGGACATGGGACGTTTTGCCGCCATGAAGGACAAGGGCGGCAACGGAATTCCGGGTGGCGAAAATCGCGATCTCACGGTGCGCACCTATGGCAAGGCCAACTTCGCGCAACAGGCGGTGTGGGGCTGGCGCCAGCTCCCGATGCCGGTGATCGCGGCCGTGCATGGCGTCGCCTTCGGCGGCGGCTTCCAGCTCTCGCTCGGTGCCGACATGCGCTTTCTCAGCTCGGATGCGCGGATGTCGATCATGGAGATCAAATGGGGCCTCGTGCCCGATATGGCGGGCACGCCGATCCTGGCCTCGCTGGTGCGCGACGATATTTTGCGCGATCTCACCTATACCGGGCGCATCTTCTCTGCGCAGGAGGCAATGGCTTACGGCCTCGCCACGCGCATTTGCGACGATCCGCGCACTGCCGCGCTGGAAGTCGCGCGCGAGATCGCCGGAAAAAGCCCCGATGCAATCCGCGCGGCAAAACGGATGCTGAACAATCTCTCGGTCGATCCGGGCCCGGCGCTGCTCGCCGAATCCGTCGAGCAGCAGAAGCTGATCGGCAGCCCCAACCAGACCGAGGCCGTGCGCGCCAATCTGGAGAAGCGTAGCCCGAAGTTTGCGGATTAGCAGCTGCCGTCGTTCCGGGGCGATGCGAAGCATCGAACTATGGTGCGCAATTGCGCACCTGAGAACCTCGAGATTCCGGGTCTGGTCCTTCGGACCATCCCGGAATGACAGCACAACAACAAAGAAAAACAACAAATGAGCGAAACCTCCTCCTTCCTCGGCATCGTCTCCGGCGAGCGTCGCCGCTCTCATGCCGAGGTCGCCGACCGCACCGACCGTATCGCCTCCGGCCTCGCCAAGATCGGCGTCCGCCAAGGCGACAGCGTCTGCATGCTGATGCGCAACGACATCGCCTTCCTCGAGGCCGCCTATGCCGCGATGCGGCTCGGCGCCTATGGCGTGCCGATCAACTGGCACTTCAAGCCGGAGGAGATCACCTACATCCTCAAAGACTCCGGCACCGCGGTCCTGATCGCCCATGCCGACATGCTGCACGGCTTGCGCGATGCGATCCCGCGTGGCCTCACCGTGCTCAGCGTGCCGACGCCCCCCGAAATCCGCTCCAACTACAAGATCGATCCCGATCATCTGACAACGCCGAGCTTCGCGATCGATTTCGAATCCTGGGTCGCGCAGCATCCGCCCTATGACGGCCCGATGGTGCCGCAGCCCATGAACATGATCTACACGTCGGGCACCACCGGCCATCCCAAGGGCGTCCGCCGCAATGCGCCGACGCCGGAGCAGCAGGCCGCCGGCGAGCGCATGCGCGCGATGATCTACGGGCTCAAGCCCGGCGCACGCGCGCTGCTGCCGGGGCCGCTCTATCATTCCGCACCGAACTCGTTCGGCATCCGCGCCGGCAAGCTCGGCGGCGTCCTGGTGCTGCTGCCGCGCTTCGAGGCGGAGGAGTTTCTGCAAGCGATCGAGCGCTACAAAATCGACACCATCTTCATGGTGCCGACCATGTTCATCCGCCTGATGAAGCTGCCTGAGGAGGTGCGCAGGAAATACGACGTCTCCTCGCTCCGCCACGTCATCCATGCCGCCGCGCCGTGCCCGGCCGACGTCAAGCGCGCCATGATCGAATGGTGGGGGCCGGTGATCTACGAATTCTACGGCTCGACCGAATCCGGCGCCGTGACTTTCGCAACCTCCGAGGATGCGCTGCAGAAGCCGGGCACGGTCGGCAAGATCGCGCCCGGCGCCGAGCTGCGCTTCATCGGCGAGGACGGCCGCGTGCTTGGCGTCGGCGAGATTGGCGAGATCTATTCCCGCATGTCTGATATGGCCGACTTCACCTATCACAACAAGCCGGAGAAGCGCGCCGAGATCGACCGCGACGGCTTCATCACCTCCGGCGACGTTGGCTATATCGATGAAGACGGCTACGTCTTCATCTGCGACCGCAAGCGCGACATGGTGATCTCGGGCGGCGTCAATATCTACCCGGCCGAGATCGAATCCGTGCTGCATGCGGTGCCCGGCGTGAACGATTGCGCCGTGTTCGGCATCCCCGATGCCGAATTCGGCGAAGCGCTGATGGCGGTGGTCGAGCCGCAGGCCGGCGTCACGCTCGATGCCGGCAATGTCCGCGCCGCGCTCAAGGCGCATCTGGCCGATTACAAGGTGCCCAAGCACATCGAGATCCGCAGCGGCCTGCCGCGCGAAGATTCCGGCAAGATCTTCAAGCGCCGCCTGCGCGATCCCTATTGGGAGCAGGCGGGCCGGAAGATTTGACGATATCGTAGGGTGGGCAAAGCGGAAGCGTGCCCACCAATCTCGCTTACCTCCTGCGCTGGGCTCGACCTGCGCAAGGAGCGCGACGGCAAGGCCTCAGCGCCGCGTCATCGCCGACCACGATCGACCATGAAGGCCTTCAAGAGAAGCGCGAGCCGAAGATCGGGCGGTAGCCGAGGCTGCCTGGTACGCGCTGGAGTAGCAATCATCGATCGGCTCGGCTAAGTTGGCGTTCCCACGCCAACCCGCTCTGATCATCCATGCCCCCGTACCGTGCCAGTCCTGGTTTCTTCGAAGTCCCCCATGCCGCCGTCTACGTGCTGATGACGGTCACTGTCCTCGCGTCGGGTTTCTGCTTCATCCTGGCGGGCGGCGCGTCGGCGCCGGCGGACTTGCTGTATCGATCCGGCGGCATGTATGCGACCGCAATCGCGCGGCACGAATACTTGCGCCTCGTTGCGTACGGCTTCTTGCACGTTGATTTCGTCCACCTCACCATGAACATGTTGTGCCTGGTGCTGTGGGGCGCCCATCTCGAGCGGCGGGTCGGGCCGACCTATTTCCTTATCATCTACCTCTGCGCGATGGTGTTCGGTGCCGTCATCGGCAATGGCATCCATTCGACGCCCTATTTGACAGTCGGGGCGTCCGGCGCCACGTCGGGCATCCTCGGCGCGCTGCTCTGCCTGTGGATACTCGGCAAGCTCGACGTCGGGTTCGACTTCTTCGCTATAAACATCGGATTGAACATTGCGTTCGCACTCGGCAGTTCTCGGATCGACTGGGGCGTACATCTCGGCGGTTTTGCGGCTGGATTGATCACTTGCGCATTGCTCGACCTTGTCGAAAAAGTGAATGCCTGGACGCTTCGTTGCAAATTTCCCGAGGTCGTCAAGGTTAACCTGACGCTGTTAGCCTGCCTCATCGCGCTGTGGGCGTGGAGCGGTCCGGCTCAGAGCATCGCTACAGGCGTTTCCGCATGGGGGCTGATGGTCGTCATCGTGGTTGCATGCTGTGCCGTCGTGAAGATGGTCGATCTCGCGCTCTCCATGAAAAAGGGCCTCGCGGTCGTCGTGCCGGCCCTGGCCGGAGCGAACGCTGCTGCAGTGCTGTTGTGCGGTTGGGCGTTGGCATTTGCTTGCTGGCCGCGCATGCCAATTGGATACATTCCGCTCGACCTGTTTCTTGTCATATTCTGCCCGAATTCCATTCTCATCTCGGGACTTGCCGCGGTTGGCGTCGCCGCGCTGACGCTTTGTCTCGGTGCGAAGGAGATTTTGCGAGGGATCGCGGATGTTGGATTCGTCGGCACGTCGCTGCGAGCCGAACGCAGTCGTCGCCACGGTCTTTGATTCCGGAGATCGCGACTATATATGCCTGTTTGTTGAACGCGGATAATCTCGAGGCTCCTGAATCCCATGGCCCCCGTATCCATTTTCCTCAACATCCTCTGGATCCTCATCGGCGGCGCCTGGATGGCGTTCGGGTGGCTGATCGCTGCGGTTGTCATGGCGATCACCATCATCGGCCTGCCCTGGGCACGGGCGGCGTTCAACATCGCCGTCTACACGCTGCTGCCGTTCGGCTCGCGCGCCGTCAACCGTTACGACGTCACCGGTGTCGAGGATATCGGCACCGGCCCGCTCGGGGTGATCGGCAACATCATCTGGTTCGTGCTCGCCGGCTGGTGGCTGGCGCTGGGCCACCTCGTGACCGCACTGGTACTCGCGGTCACCATCATCGGTATCCCCTTCGCCTGGGCTCACCTCAAGCTCGCCGGCATCGCGCTCTGGCCGATCGGCAAGGTGATCGTGCCGGCGTAGCTGGTGACCCCGTGAACGTCGGCTTCGCCGGCAGAGCGGAAGTCGTGTGGTTTGGCCATCATTGACGGCCTGGACCCATTCCGGTCGTCGCCTCTCCGTCCAGGACGTCGTTTTCGGGCTGCTCGTCGGTCATTCTCACACGAGATCTCACCCACATTGCAGGAAGAAAATTTACCATTTTAACCTAATTTAATATTGAGGAAATTAAATCGTATAAAATGCCGCGATATCCGAGCAAGCTTTTGGGCAGGGCGTTGGGTGCGCACGTGCCCTCGTGGCCCAAGCTCGTTCTAACCGAATGGAGCTGGCTTGCATGGATCGAGAATACCTTGACACGATGTCCATCGATGAGTTGTGGGCACTTCACACGGAAGTCGATCAGGTCCTCGCTGCGAGGCTCCTTGCAGAAAGGCGCGAGCTCGAAAGGCGGCTCGATCAGCTTGGCCAAGGAGCAGGAGCAAACTCGAACGAACCGGCAAAGAACTCCCCGCCGAGGCACTAGAACGCGAAAGCCGGTTTCTGGCGAACCGGTAATTCTGTTATAATTAGTGATTGAATATATTAACGTAATTTAATTAATTCAGCGCCCGCCGGGTTTAATTGCAATGGCACTGAGGCGCTCGATGTCATCATCCCAACACAGCTGCCGGCGCGAATTTTTGAAGGCCTGCGGAAGAATTCGCCGCCGTAACTCCTTCTGCCTTAGCCATGCTGCTTTCGACATCAAACTCGGTCGCGGCGTCTGGCGGGGAGGGCGCGGGGCCCACAAACACCATCATCACAAACGCGGTGGAGATTGGCTGAGGTCGCCGACCGGGGCGCGGCCTTACCGCTCATCTCTTCTCGCGACGAAAACGGTGGGCAACCTTCCAGGTTCGAACCCACGGTACGTCGCCACGCGGAGGACCGGCCATGAGTGGTCTCCATCATCTCCAGACTTCCCCGGCGGCGCGGCCCCGGGCCGATCTCTTCAAATCGGCCAAGGTGCCGGCAGGCAATCCTCTCGTGGATGCTGCTGCCGCTCTTCTTCGTCACCGTTTCGAAGCGCTCGCTTCTCAGCTCGCCGAACTGGAAGCGCTTCGCGAGCGAGTGCTTGAGGCTGAGCAGAAGCTCGACCCGAGTTTCACCTGATGAAAGGCTGGGCCGAGCAAGCGCCGCTCGCTTGATGAACCCGGCCCCGTTCAGCTTCTGGTGACCTATGGGCCTCTGAAGAGTGCTGCCGCGCCAAAGAGTAGGGCGCCACGGAGGCAGATATGCTCAGATCGGTGATCAAGTCTACTATCATAACAGCGTTGTTGGTCACCTTGATGACCCCGCCGGTCATCACCCAGGCCTTTAGCCACGGGAGCGGTGGCGGTGGCGGCAGCGGTGGAGCTGGCGGCGGTGGCGGTACTGGAGCTGGCGGCAGTGGTGCCGGTGGCGGTGGAGGCGCTGGAGCTGGCGGCAGTGGTGCCGGTGGCGGTGGAGGCGCTGGAGCTGGCGGCAGTGGTGCCGGTGGCGGTGGCGGTGTTGGAGCTGGCGGCGGTGGTGCTGGAGCTGGCGGCAATGGTGCCGGCGGCGTTGGTGGCGCCGGAGCTGGCGGCGGTGGTGCGGGTGGCGCTAGTGCCGGCAGCGGTGGCGCGGTCGGCGCTGGTGGTGCTGGAGCTGCGAACGGTGGTGCCGGTGGCGGTGATGGCGGGGGTTATTATCATGCTGGTGCATCCAGCTTGCCCTACGCGAGTCGGTTCGGCACGAACATGCCGATGATCCCGAGAAGCAATGCTTGGCCTGGCGGTGCTTGGGTTCCTGACGATACTTTTTACTATCGCTTCCGCGAACGCGCGCCGCGGCTGCGGTGGGATATGTGGAGGTACGCAGCGCCCGTATCTGATCTCCACAGGGTTCACAAGGCTCAGCGAACAAGGACCAAGCCGCACGAAATGCGGAAGATACTGTCGGCCCAGAAATCTGTGCGATCCTTCGAGGCGCGAACCTCGGTGGACGCCCATCGCCGTGGGCGCGATGATGCGACAGCTGCGGGCGGACCGGTAAATCGCTCGCAGGTCGAAGTTCAGGCAGCGCCGCCATCCTTGATCGAGCGTCAGGAAGAGCAAAGGACTGGCGCGCCGGTAGATGTTTTGGCGGATGTAGTTGAGGTCACGTCGTCACCCGCGATCGAGCGCAAAAGCGAGGAAACGATCGGCGCGGCACTCCTGGGGGCCTCGGCGGATGCCGCTCAAGTCGGCCCGCCATCCATCATCGAACATGACGACGCGTCGACAACGAGGTCAGTCGAGAGGCTGGTAGTGATGATGGCACTCTTGGCACTTGGCCTTGTCCCATTTCTCATTGGCCGTAGATATGCCCAACGCGTCTTGGCCTATGCTGCGACGCGTCGCTCCGAAGCACGAGTTGGCGATGCTCGCCCCGTCTACTTGCTGTGTCCACCGCAGATTGAAGCCGATCCAGATCTCGTATCCAATCTGGAAGCGTCCATGAAAAAAGTTCTCTACACAATCAAGGAGGCGGAGGCCGAGATCGCTTCCTCGCGACAGCTCCGAAGATCCTCGTGAAACCGAGCCCTCGCTTTGTCAGTACACCACGTGCAGGGGAAAACCCGAGCTTGTGAAGGAGCGATGGCCGGCGCTGGATGTCTGTTGCAACAGTGCGTGCGCCGTTTCCCTGTCCAGTAGTGCGCCGTGCTCGCTCGTATTGCGGGCCCAACTCCTCGCATTGCCCGACTGGCAAATCACCCCATATGCAGGTCAAGGGGCCGGGGCTACAAAATTCTGATTGACCGAAATCACTGTTTCGGGTAAACCGCAACACATTCCGGCTCGTCAAAGGGACGTTTCGCGATCGTCACGATACGTAGGCCGGGATGCGATGGACGCGGCAGCGCCGGCGCGTGACGGGGTGGCAGGGCGGGCCGAGGCCCGTGAGCCGTCGCGATCCGCGGCACGACACGGCACGGTCACAGCGTTTCTCTTCGGCATTGGGGGCGAGCACGCGCGAGCTTCCGGCTGTCCGGGGAGGGACGTCCGCGGACGGCAAAAGCGTGTGGTCCTGACGCCCGGGGTCTGTGCGTCAAGTCTTCGCGGTGATGCAGCGGCCCGACCGGGTGCGCGCATCAGTGATCCGCAAGGCGACGGGGGCAATAGTGCATCGCTCCCCGGGGAGAGCGCGCCATAAGCCGTAAAACCATTGCGCAGGGAAGGCCGGGATGTTCCGGCAACACCTGTGGTCACCCCGCGTGCGTCTTGTCGCGTGCGGACCTTGGGTGCGAGCCGGCGCCCGGCCTTCCCTGCGCCCTTGCTTCTCGATGAGGGCGAAACGGACAGCAAGAATTCGGGCGCCCGCGCCGCGAAGTCGCGAAGGCATGTCTATTCCTCGTACCAAGGCTGCAAGGTGCGCTTCAGCTCCTCGGTCCCGGCTCTGCGCAGCAACGCAGCGCGTCCGGGACACCAACCCGGCCAGCAGTTTTGCACCGCCCCCAACTTCATCTTGCACTGCGGCAGAAAAATATCGCACACTCCCGGACCGGGCCGCCAAGGGCGCGAGCAGGGGAGCGAGCCATGTCCCTCCAGACCGTATCATCCGACGCCACTGAGCAGCGCCCCAACCGCCCTGAGGATGTTCAGGCGATGGAGGCCGATGCCCGGCTGCGGGACGACATCCGCCTGCTCGGGCGCATTCTCGGCGACACCGTGCGCGACCAGGAGGGCGCCGACGTGTTCGACCTGGTCGAGCGCATCCGGCAGACCTCGATCCGATTCCATCGCGACGAGGACCGGCTCGCCCGCCGCGAGCTCGAGCAGATCCTCGACGGCATGTCGATCTCCGAGACGGTGCGCATCGTCCGCGCCTTCAGCTATTTCTCGCACCTTGCCAACATCGCCGAGGACCAGAACAACATCCGCCAGATGCGCGCCGGCAAGGGGGGCAGCTCTGGCGTGCTGGCTGGCACGCTGGCCCATGCCAGGGACGCCGGCATCGGCCCCGACCAGCTCCGCACCTTCTTCAAGTCCGCGCTGGTCAGCCCGGTGCTGACCGCGCACCCGACCGAGGTCCGCCGCAAGAGCACCATGGACCGCGAGATGGAGATTGCAGCCCTGCTCGACCGCCGCGAGCGCGTGGCCATGACCGCGGAGGAGGCAGATGCCGGCGACGAGCAGCTTCGCCGCGAGGTGCTGACGCTGTGGCAGACCAATCTCTTGCGCCGGACCAAGCTCACCGTGCTGGATGAGGTCGCCAACGGCCTGTCGTTCTACGACTACACCTTCCTGCGCGAGGTGCCGCGGCTCATCAACGCGCTGGAGGACCGGCTGGAGCAGGGCGGCGAGCAGGCGGCCGGCGAGCTCGCCTCGTTCCTGCGCATGGGCAGCTGGATCGGCGGCGACCGCGACGGCAACCCCTTCGTCACCGCCGACGTGATGCGCGGCACGCTGCGGCTGCAGTCGAGCCGGGTGATGCAGTTCTATCTCAACGAGCTGCACGTGCTCGGCTCCGAGCTGTCGATCGCGGCCCACCTCGCCGACGTTTCCGAGGATCTGCGCACCCTGGCCGAGCGCTCGCCGGACACCTCGCCGCACCGGAGCGGCGAACCCTACCGCCTCGCAGTCTCAGGCATCTATGCGCGGCTGGCCGCGACGGCCGAAAAGCTGGAGGTCGAGATCACGCGCCGGCCGGTCGGCAAGGCAGCGCCTTACGAGAGCGTCAGGGAGCTGCAGGCCGATCTCGACGTGCTGCACCGCTCGCTGATCTCCAACAACGCCCGCGTCATCGCGCGTGGCCGGCTGCGGCTGCTCCGCCGCGCGGTGGATTGCTTCGGCTTTCACCTCGCCCGGCTCGACATCCGCCAGAACTCGGCCGTCCACGAGCGCACCATCGCCGAGCTGATGGACGCCGCCAATCCCGGCATGTCCTATCTCGCGCTCGGCGAGGACGCCCGTATTTCGCTGCTGACCAACGAGTTGCGCTCGACGCGCGCGCTGGTCTCGCCTTTCGTCAAGTACAGCGACGAGACCATGGGCGAGCTCAACGTGTTCCATGCCGCCGCGGAAGCGCATGCGAAATTCGGCTCGGACGCCATTCCCCAATGCATCATCTCGATGTGCAAGGGCATGTCCGACATGCTCGAGGTGGCCGTGCTCGTGAAGGAGGTCGGCCTCGTCCATCCCTCCGGCCGCAGCGTCATCAACATCGTGCCGCTGTTCGAGACCATCGAGGATCTGCAGGCATCATCCGGCATCATGGACCGCATGCTGTCGCTGCACGATTACCGCCGCCTGGTCGACAGCCGCGGCAGCGTGCAGGAGGTCATGCTCGGCTATTCCGACTCGAACAAGGATGGCGGCTTCGTCACCTCGGGCTGGGAGCTCTACAAGGCCGAGATCGGCCTCGTCGAGGTGTTCGAGCGCCATCACGTGCGCTTGCGCCTGTTTCACGGCCGCGGCGGCTCGGTCGGTCGCGGCGGCGGGCCGAGCTATGACGCCATCATCGCGCAGCCCGGCGGCGCGGTGAACGGCCAGATCCGCATCACCGAACAGGGCGAGATCATCTCGTCGAAATATTCCAACGCGGAAGTCGGCCGCAACAATCTGGAGATCCTCGCCGCGGCGACGCTGGAAGCAAGTCTGCTGCATCCGCGCCAGAGCGCGCCGCGCCGCGAATATCTGACCGCGATGGACGAGCTTTCGAACCTCGCCTTCAAGGCCTATCGCGGCCTCGTCTACGAGACCGAAGGCTTCGTCGATTACTTCTGGGCGTCCACCGTCATCAACGAGATCGCCACCCTCAACATCGGCAGCCGTCCGGCCTCGCGCAAGAAGACTCGCGCGATCGAGGACCTCCGCGCCATTCCCTGGGTGTTCTCCTGGGCGCAATGCCGCCTGATGCTGCCGGGCTGGTACGGTTTTGGCAGTGCGGTCGAGCAGTGGATCGCGGAGCATCCGGAGCAGGGCATGCCGTTCCTGAAAGAGCTCTACAAGGAATGGCCGTTCTTCCGCATGCTCTTGTCGAACATGGACATGGTGCTGGCGAAAAGCTCGATCGCGATCGCCTCGCGCTATGCCGAGCTGGTGCCCGACGAAGCCTTGCGCGAAAAAATCTTCGGCCGCATCCGCCGCGAATGGCACGCGTCGATCGAGAGCCTGCTCGACATCATGGGCCAGGATCGGCTGCTCCAGGGCAATCCGCTGCTGGAGCGTTCCGTGCGCCACCGCTTCCCCTATCTCGATCCGCTCAATCACGTGCAGGTCGAGCTCCTGAGAGAGCACCGCGCGCAGAACCCCGACGAGCAGGTGCTGCGCGGGATCCAGCTCACGATCAACGGCATCTCGGCAGGCTTGAGGAATACCGGGTAGGGTGCGATTGGCGAATGGCGAGTAGCGAATAGAACCCCACTCGCCACTCCCCACTCGCCATTCGCATGTCTCACGGCTTCATCGCGCCCTGCACACTGGTGTAGACGGCATAGAGCGATGTCGATCCGCATATATAGAGCCTGTTGCGCTGCTGGCCGCCGAAGCACAGGTTTGCCACAGTCTCGGGAATATGGATCTTGCCGAGCAATTCGCCCGATGCCGTATAGCAGCGCACGCCGTCCTCGTTCGGATCCCCCCAGCCGACCGAGCACCAGACCCGCCCCTCGGTGTCACAGCGGACGCCGTCGGTGATGCCGGGCTTCGGCATGTCTGCAAAGACCTTGCTGTTCGAGACCTTGCCTGCCGCGACGTCGAGGTCGAACACGCGGATATGCGATGGGTTGTCCGGCCCGTCGGTGAACCCGGTGTCGCAGACGTAGAGCTTCTTCTCGTCGGGTGAGATGGCGAGCCCGTTGGGCTCGACAAAATCGTCGACCACGACCTTGACCTCTCCGGACTTGGGATCAACCCGGTAGACGTTCTTCTTGTCCTGCTCGGGCTCGGCCTTGATCCCCTCGTAGAAGCCGCCGATGCCGTAGGCGGGATCGGTGAACCAGATCGCGCCGTCGGCGGTCACGACCGCATCGTTCGGGGAGTTCAGCCGCTTGCCGTTGTATTTGTCGGCGATAACGGTGATCGAGCCATCGAGCTCGGTCCGCGTCACACGCCGGCCGCTATGCTCGCACGTGATCAGCCGTCCCTCGCGGTCGATCGTGTTGCCGTTCGAGTTCATCGACGGCTGGCGATAGACGCTGAGGTGACCGTCGTCCTCGGAGAAGCGCATGATGCGGTTGTTCGGAATGTCGCTGAACAACACGTATCGCCCGGCTGCGAAATAGACGGGCCCCTCGGCCCAGCGGAATCCGGTTGCAACGCGCTCGACGGCCATGGTGCCGGCGAAGGCCGGAAAGCCGGAAGGGCCGAAGGACGGCGGTCCCTTCTTGGCCGATTCCAGATGAGAGTCGGGGTAGCGGCTGCCCGGCAACGGTCCGAGCGGTAGTGGCGCCGTCGACCGCGTCGGTGCGCCGGTCTGGCCGAGGGGGGCGACGGAGGCCGCCAGGGCTCCGTTCACCGTGACCCCTGTCGCCGCAATCGCGGCCGCCGCGCCCTTCAACAAGGTGCGGCGCCCGAGAGAGGGCTCGCTGCTGCTTGCGGGAATGGTCAGTGGTTTTGTCATGGTTGCCTCCCGATTTTTTGTTGGGAGCAAACCATCCGCCCGCAATCGGGCGTAAAGCTGGCGATCTCCGGCCGGCAACAGGAGATCGCAATGCAGCAAAGTGGGATCGGTTACACCGGATCCCAGGTGAAGATGTCGGCGGAGCGGTCGAGCTTGTAGAACGAGCCCTTCAGCGCCGGCATGCCGTGTTCGGCGATCGATTGCGGCGTCCAGCCCTCGCTCCGCTGCACCGAGCGGATCGGACGGTTCTGGCTGAACAGGAAGATCTCGTTCATGCGCACGCCAAAGATCTGGCCGGTGACGTCCTTGGCGGAATCGCCGAGTAGGTAGCCGCAGAGCGGGGCGATCTTCTCAGGTCCCATCTGCTTGATCTTCTCGACGCGCGCCTTCTCGGCTTCGGTCTCGGTCGGGATAGTGCCGATCATGCGCGTCCAGGCGAACGGCGAGACGCAGTTGGAGCGGACGTTGAAGCGGCCCATGTCGAGCGCGATCGACTTCGACAGACCGACGATGCCGAGCTTGGCCGCCGCGTAGTTGGCCTGGCCGAAGTTGCCGATCAGGCCCGAGGTCGAGGTGAAGTGCACGAACGAGCCAGACTCCTGCTCGCGGAAGATGCGCGCGGCGGCGTGGCTGACGTAGAACGAGCCCATCAGATGCACCTTGATGACGGCTTCGAAGGCTTCCACGCTCATCTTGTGAAAGATCATGTCGCGCAGGATGCCGGCATTGTTGACGACGCCGTCGAGCCGGCCGAAATGATCGGTCGCGGTCTTCACGATCTTGCTGGCGGGAATCGCTTCCGCGACGCTTTCGAAATTGGCGACCGCCGTGCCGCCGCGCTTCTTGATCTCCTCGACCACCTCCTCGGCGGGCGCCGCGTTCGAACCGGCGCCGTCGGCGGCGCCGCCGGGATCGTTGACGACGACCTTGGCGCCCTCGGCCGCGCACAAGAGCGCAATCTCGCGCCCGATGCCGCGGCCCGCGCCGGTGACGATGATGACCTTGTCCTGCAGTGATTTGCTCATGTGGGTTCTCCGCTAGCCGTTCCAATTTCCGCCGTCATTCCGGGGCGCGCCTCTTGGCGCGAGCCCGGAATCCATTTCTCCGCCTCGCTTGCTGCACGATGGATTCCGGGCTCGTCGCTTCGCGCCGCCCCGGAATGACAGCAACTATCTCTCGTTCGTGAACACGATCGTGCCACTCGCCGCGAACATGCCGCCGACGCCGTGGCACACCGAAATCTTCGCGTTCGGCACCTGTGCCGGCGCGATGCCGCGCATCTGGCGCACGCTCTCCTGCAGCGCGTACATGCCGTACATGCCCGAGTGCATGTAGGACAGGCCGCCGCCATTGGTGTTGAGCGGCAGCTTGCCCCCGGGGCGCGTGTTGCCGTCCGCGATGAATTGGCCGGTCGCCTCATAGGGCATGAAGCCGAGATCGCCGAGGCCGAACAGCGGCAGATGCGCGAACGCGTCGTAGATCATGAGATGGTCGACGTCCCCGTGGGCGATGCCGGCTTCCTTGAAGGCCAGCGGCCCGGCGGTCTTGAACGCACGCGAGGAGTTGAACGTCTCCATCTGGCTGACCATCGGCGTCTCGACGCTCTCGCCGGTGCCCATGATGTAGACCGGCTTGTTCGGAAAATCCCTGGCGCGGTCGGCCGAGGTCAGGATCAGCGCGCCGCCGCCGTCGGTGACGAGGCAGCACTGCAAAAGGCGGAACGGATAGGCGATCATGCGCGAGTTGAGCACGTCGGCCACCGTGATCGGGTCCTTCATCATCGCCCGCGGATTCTTCGCCGCCCATTCCCGCTGCACCACTGCGACCGAAGCCAGCTGCTCGTGCGTGATGCCGTAGGTCTTCATGAAGCGCAGCACGGGAATCGGGAACATGCTGGGCGGGCCGTAGACGCCGAAAGGCGCCTCGAATTGGCCGTTGAGGCTGTCGGCCGGCGTCGAGCGCGGCAATTTGCCGATCATCGACTTGCCGCTCTCGGCGTGGGTGATCAGCACGGTCTTGCACAAGCCCGCCTCGATCGCCGCCGCGGCGTGGCGGACATGGAGCATGAACGAGCAGCCGCCGACCGAGGTGCCGTCCACCCAGGTCGGCTTGATGCCGAGATAGTGGCAGACCTGCTGCGGCGTTTCGACCGCGGTGGCAAAGCCGTCGATGTCGGACAGCTTCAGCCCGGCGTCGGCGATGGCGTTGAGCGCCGCATCCGCATGCAGCTGGAGCTGCGAGGCATTGGGGATGACACCGAGCTCGGTGGTCTCGGCCGCGCCGACGACGGCAACCTGGTTCTTGCGCATGGCCTTACCCCTTCGCCGGACGGAATACGGGGAGGGTGATCTTGTCGTCGAGCTCCTGGAACGCGACCTCGAGCTTCATGTCGAGCTCGAGTGCCTCGGGGGTCTGCGGGCAGTCGATAATGTTGCTCATCATCCGCGGGCCTTCGTCGAGCTCGACCACCGCGATGGCGTAAGGCGGCGTGAAACCCGGCGCAGCAGGACGATGGTTGATCACGTAGCTGTAGAGGAAGCCCTTGCCGCTCGCCTTGAAGATGCTGACCTTGCGCGAGGCGCAGGACGGGCAGAACGGGCGCGGCGGGAAGTAGACATGCGCGCAGGCGTCGCAGCGCTGCAGGCGCAATTCGCCGGCCTTGGTGCCATCCCAGAAATGCTGGGTCTCCGGCGTCGGTTTCGGTCGCGCGCGCTGCGGTTCGGCCATCTTGGCGGCTCCTCCCAAGCGACAGGCCTCGCGCCCGCCGGTTTCGAACTTGATGCGACAATCGACCATGGCGCGTCAACGGTCCAGCAATGCGCATGCATGCCATCATGCGCACAATGCTTGTGTCGCGCTCTGCCAGCGCTATAGATTGCGCGCGAAATATTCCGTGAGACAGACATGCCCGATTTTCCGACACTGGCGCAGCTCGCCGAAGACCTCGAAAGCGGCCGCACCACCTCCCGCAAGTTGGTCGAGGCCTGCCTCGCCAGGATCGCCGATCCCGCCGGCGAGGGGCAGCGCGCCTTCATCCATGTCGACAAGGATGCCGCGCTGACGACCGCCGACGCTATGGATGCCCTGCGCAAGGTCAAGGCGGCGCCGTCGCCCTACGCCGGGATTCCCATTTCGATCAAGGATCTCTTCGACATCAAGGGGCAGACCACGCGCGCCGGCTCCCGTGCGCTCGACGATTCCGATCCGGCGGAGCACGATGCGGCGGCGGTCGCGCGGCTGCGCAAGGCCGGCTTCGTGCTGATCGGGCGCACGAACATGACCGAGTTCGCCTATTCCGGCATCGGCATCAATCCGCATTACGGCACGCCGAAAGGCGCCTGGAACCGGGTCGTGGGCCATGTGCCCGGCGGCTCCTCCTCGGGCGCCGCGGTGTCCGTGCTCGACGGCATGGCGCATGGCGCGCTGGGCACCGACACCGGCGGCTCCTGCCGCATTCCGGCGGCCTATAACGGCATCGTCGGCTACAAGCCGACGCAGCGCCGCGTCCCGCTCGACGGCGCGGTGCCGCTGTCCTTCTCGCTCGACAGCATCGGGCCGCTGGCGCGATCAGTCAGCTGCTGTGCCATACTCGATGCCGTGCTCGCGGGCGAGCCCATCGTCGCGCTGAAGCCGCGGCCCGTGAGGGGCATGCGGCTCGCGGTGCCGACCACGATCGCGCTCGACGATCTCGACGCGGCGGTCTCCGAGACCTTCGAACGCGCACTGAATGCGCTCGCGGATCACGGCGCCATCATCGAGCGGATCGAGACGGTGGAATTCCACGACATCGGCCCGATGAACGCCAAGGGCGGCTTTGCGGCGTCCGAGAGCTATGCCTGGCACCGCTATCTCATCACGGCCAAGGGCGACATCTACGATCCCCGCGTCTTCGTGCGCATCATGCGCGGCGAGGCGCAGAGCGCGGCCGACTACATCGACCTGCTCAACGAACGCCGCTCGCTGATCGCGCGTGTCAATGCGCGCATCGCGCCCTATGACGCCCTGGTGCTGCCGACCGCCCCCAACACACCGCCGAAGATCGCCGACCTCGCCGATGATCAGGCGTTCGCCCGCGAGAACATCCGCGCCTTGCGCAATTGCAGCCTGATCAACCTGATCGACGGTTGCGCCATCTCGCTGCCCTGCCATCGCGAGGGCGACGTTCCCGTCGGCCTGATGCTGGCGGGCGCAGGCGGCGCCGACCGCCGTATCTTCGAGCTTGCTGCCGGCATGGAGGCCGTCATTCGTGTTTGATCTCACTTTCACCATCGACGCCGAGGACACCACCACGCCGCTGACGCTGGCGATCGACCAGCTGGTCATCGCCGGCTGGACCGGCCGCGACACGGTCGCGCGCGACAAGCACATCAAAGAGCTGGAGGAGATGGGCATCGCCCGCCCGGCCTCGACGCCGATCTATTATCGCGCCTCGGCGCGGCGGCTGACCCAGGAGGACAGCATCGAATGCTGCGGCGAGGATTCCTCCGGCGAGGTCGAGTTCGTGCTGATCGGCTGGCAGGGCCGCATCTTCGTCGGCTGCGGCTCCGATCACACCGATCGCAAGGTCGAAGCCTTTAGCGTCACGGTCTCCAAGCAGATGTGCGACAAGCCGATCGCCTCGACGCTGTGGGAGCTCGAGGACGTCATCGGCCATTGGGACAGGATGATCCTGCGCTCCTACGCCACCATCAAGGGCGAGCGCGTGCTCTACCAGGAGGGCACGCTGGACGCGATGCTGCCGGTCACTGACCTCATCGCGCGCGGCTTTGACGGCGGCAAGTTCCCCGACGGCTGCGCCATGTTCGGCGGCACGTTCGCCGCCAAGGGCGGCATCCGCCCGGCGGATCGGTTCGACTTCGAGCTAGAGGATCCCGTGCTGAAGCGGACGATCAGGCATGGCTACGACGTGGTGACGTTGCCGGTGAGGGGCTGAGCTCTCTCCACCGTCATTGCGAGCGAAGCGAAGCAATCCAGACTGGTTCCGCGGGGGGATTCCTGGATTGCTTCGTCGCAAGGGCTCCTCGCAATGACGGGGAGAGAGTCATCGGAAACCGGGTGGCTGTAGCGCTCGCGTTTTGCCACACCCACATCAGTCATTCCGGGGCGCGCCCACTTGGGCGCGAGCCCGGAATCCATCGTACGGCATGGTCGGTGGATGAATGGATGCCGGGCTCGCGACTTCGTCACGCCCCGGAATGACGGACGTGGATAGGATGATCGCTATGGCCACTGCCAAACGTGTTGCCGCACCAGGCTCTGAAGCCGACCTCGCCGCCCATGTCGATGCCCTCGACTGGCCGCAGATCACCGCCGAGCTCGACGCCCAGGGCTGCGCCGTCCTGAAGAACCTGCTGACGCCCGACCAATGCCGCGCGATCGCCGCGCTCTACCCGGACGATGCGTGCTTCCGCAGCCGCATCGTCATGGGCCGCCACGGCTTTGGCCGCGGCGAGTACAAGTACTTCGCCTATCCGCTGCCCGATCTGATTGCGCAGCTGCGCCCCGCGCTCTACGCTCATCTTCAAGCCGTCGCCAATCGCTGGAACGAGGCGATGGGGATCGACATCCGCTATCCCGCAACACACGCGGCGTTCCTGAAACGCTGCCGCGACGCCGGACAGGCGCGGCCGACGCCGCTGCTGCTGCAATACGAGGCCGGCGACTACAATTGCCTGCATCAGGACCTCTATGGCGAGCATGTGTTCCCGCTCCAGGTCGCGATCCTGCTCTCCGAGGCCGGGCGCGATTTCACCGGCGGCGAGTTCGTGCTGACCGAGCAGCGCCCGCGCATGCAGTCCCGCGCCGAGGTGGTGCCGCTGACGCAGGGCGATGCGGTCGCCTTCGCTGTGCATCACCGCCCGGTGCAGGGGACACGCGGCACCTACCGCGTTAATCTTCGCCACGGCGTCAGCCGGATCAGGTCCGGCCAGCGCCATACGCTCGGTGTGATCTTCCACGATGCCAAATGAGCATTGCGATTGACGGGTGATCTGTTCGACAGCCTCGCCGAGGCGCAGCCGCCGCGCGAGGAGATCGCCGACGGGGCCGTGCTGCTGCGCGGCTTCGTCAAGCCGATCGAGAGCGGGCTGATCGACGCGGTGCGCGCCATCGTGGCGCAGTCGCCGTTCCGGCGGATGACGACGCCGGGCGGCCATCTGATGTCGGTGGCGATGACCAATTGCGGCGAGCGCGGCTGGATCACCGATCACACCGGCTATCGCTACGACGCAATCGATCCGCGCACCGGCGCGCCATGGCCGGCGATGCCGCCGCTGTTCGCCGATCTCGCGCGCCGCGCCGCGGAGCAGGGCGGCTTTGAACGCTTTGCCCCCGATGCCTGCCTCGTCAACCGCTACGAGCCGGGCACGCGGCTGTCGCTGCATCAGGACAAGGACGAGCTGGACTATTCCGCGCCGATCGTCTCGGTCTCGCTCGGCCTGCCCGCGACTTTCCTGTTCGGCGGCCTCGCGCGCGCCGACAAGCCGCGGCGCTTCCGGCTCGTCCACGGCGACGTGGTGGTCTGGGGCGGGGCCAGCAGGCTCGCCTATCACGGTGTCGCGCCGCTCGCGGATGGCGAGCATCCGCTGCTGGGGCGGAAGCGGATCAATCTGACCTTCCGCAGGACGCGCTGACGCGTTTCCTCGCAGCCCTGCCTCGTCTAAGCTCGGGGCGGGGAGGCTGCGACATGACCACACAGAACTCGGCCGGCACCGGCATGGCGAACCGCACGGGTCTTTATCTCGCGGCGCTGCAATTGGTGTTCACGCTGGGCTGGACGACCTATGTCGTCTACCTGCCAAAGCTGGCCGCCGAGGTCGGCATCGCGCCGTCCGCCGTGATCCTCATCCTGATGCTGGATCAGGCGATCTTCACCATTGCCGACACCGCGATGGGTATCGCCGCCGACAAGCTCGCGCCTTATGTCGGCAGGCTCGGCCTGTTCGTCGGGCTCGTCACCGCGATCTCCTGCGGAGCCTTCGTCGCGCTTCCCTTCGTTGCCGGCGCCGGTGCGGCGGCGCAGGGCTGGTTCATCGCGCTGATCGTGATCTGGTCGATCACGTCCTCCGCGCTGCGGGCGCCGCCGCTGACCTTGCTCGGCAAATACCGCGCCGAGCCGCAGGTGCCGTTCCTCGCGGCGCTGACCATGCTCGGCTACGGCGTCGCCGGCGCGGTCTCGCCCTATCTCGGCGTGGTGCTGCGCGAGCACGATGCGCGGTTGCCGTTCGTGATCTCCAGCGCGGTGCTGCTCCTGACCGCGCTCGGCCTGTCGCGGATCGAGCATGACGTGGTGCGCGACACCGTGCCGCCCACACCCGCCGAAGCGGCAAAGCCGCTCGGTCTCGTGCCGATCGGCTTCATCGTCGCGATGGTCGCGCTCGCCCTCGGCTACCAGCTGCACTTTGCCATGAACAGCGCCCCGTTCTATTTGCGCTTTGCTGCTCCTACCGACCTGCAATGGCTGATGCCGGTATTCTGGATCGGCTTCAACATCGCGATGTTTCCGGCAAGCCTCGTCGTCAAGCATCGTGGCGGCCTCGTCGTGATGGGTGCCGCGGGCCTGTTCGGTGCGGTGGCGATTGCGGCGGCCGAATTCGCCGGCAATCTCGACACGCTGATCGCCGCGCAATTTCTCGCCGGAGCCGCGTGGGGCTGCATGCTGATGAGCGCGGTCTCGGCTGCGCTCGCGATCGGCTCGACCGGCGCCGAAGGCAAGGTCACGGGCCTCATCTTCTCCGCGCTCGCCCTCGGCACCTTCGCGCGGATGGCGGCGGTTGCCGGCGGCCTGCAGAAGATGCCGGAATACGCGCCGCTGCTGCATTGGGCGCCGGTCGCCTGCTGGTCGGTCGCAGGCGCCGGTCTGCTGGCGATTGCAGCCGCGCGGCTGCAGGGAAGGTCCAGCCTCAAGGCTTCGGCGGGTGAATGAAGGCCCACGGGCTGACTTCGGAATCCCGGGGCACTTCGACGGAAATCAGCACCGGCCCGCCGTGGCCAAGCGCCTTCTCCAGCGCCGCCTTGAACTGCTCCGGCGCGGTGACGCGCGCCGCGGCGACGCCAAAGGACTCCGCGAGCTTGACGAAATCCGGATTAACGAGATCGGAGGCCACCACGCGGCCGTCGAACCGTTCGCGCTGGTCGCGGCGGACATTGCCATAGGCATTGTTGTTGAACACCAGCGTCACCACGCCAATGTTGAACTGCACGGCCGTGGCAAGCTCCTGCACGCCGAACATGAAGCCGCCGTCGCCGGTGATGGCCACCACCGGCTTGTCGGGGTTGGCGACCTTGGCGCCGAGCGCGGTCGGGAAGCCCGAGCCGAGCGTGCCCTGATAGCCCGAAGTGATGAAGGTGCGCGGCTGGTACACCGGAAAGCCGTACCAGGAGGCGAAGCCAACCTGCGACAGTTCATCGGTGACGATCGCATTCGTCGGCAGCACCTCGCGCAGGATCTTGAGATAGGCCATCTGCGGCTGGATGCGCTGGATCTCGGCCTGTGCGCTCGCCGTGGCCTCGCGGATTTGTTCGCGCCGGCCGCGGCCCTTGGCATAGCCGGCCCGCTTCACGGCCGCGACGAGCTCGGCCGTGCCGTCCCTGGCATCGGCGACGATCGCGACATCGGCGGCGAGCCGGCGCATCTCGGCCGGATCGATGTCGATGCGAATCGATTTCAGGCCGCTCGGTTGATGGGGCCAGCGGAAGCCGGATGCCGGCAGTTCGGCGCGGGTGCCGATGGCGATCATCAAATCGGTTGTCGGCCAGAGCTTGTAGGCCGCCGCCATGGTGAGCCCGAGCTCATGCGCGTTGGAGACGATGCCGCGGCCGCTGCGGAAGGCGACCACGGGCGCGTCGATCATCTCGGCGAGCTCGAGGATCTCCTCACCCGCTTCGATCGCGCCGCTGCCGACGAAGATCATCGGCGCCTTGCTGCCTTTGATCAGCGCCGCCGCCTGCTTGATCATGTCAGGATCGGGTTGCGGCGCGGGCAGCGGCTCCAGCACCTGCGCAGGCACTGTTGCCGCGCGCTGGGTGAAGACGTCCCAGGGCATCTCGACCGAGGCAGGGCCGCGCCGGCCTGACATCATCTCCTGGAACGCGCGCGCCACGATTGTCGGCGCGTTGCCGGGATATTCGATGCGCTCGGCCCATTTCACATAGGTGCGCAAGGTCGCGAGCTGGTCCGGCATCTCATGCAGATGGCCGCGGCCTTTGCCCAGGAACGAGGTCGGCACCTGGCCGGTGACGCACAGCACCGGCTCGTTGCAGCCGAACGCGGTAAGCAGCGCCGCGCTCGCATTGAGCACGCCGGGGCCGGGCACCACGCTGAACACGCCGGGCCGGCCGCTGGAGCGCGCATAGCCGAATGCCATGTAGCCGCAGGCCTGCTCGTGCCGCGCGCCGATCACCTTGAGCTGGGCCTGGTGGAGGGCATCGAACAGGCCGTAGACCTGCGCGCCCGGCAGGCCGAACACGGTGTCGACGCCGTGTGCAACAAGCCCGCTTACGATCGCTTCGCCGCCGGTGAGGGTGGTCATTGCATCATTCCACTTCGATTGTTGTCAGGCTTCGTCGATCACGCCGTTGCGCAAGCGCCCGATCCCCTCGGCCTCGACCTCGACGACGTCGCCGGGCTTCAGATATCGCGGCGGATCGAACCGCGCGCCCGCGCCGGTCGGCGTGCCCGTGACGATGATATCGCCGGGGACCAGGGTTGCGAAGGTCGAGATATAGTTCAGGAGATAGCGGAACGGAAACATCAGCCGGCTGGTGCGATCGTCCTGCCTGAGCTCGCCGTTGACATGCGTGGTGAGCCTGATGTCCGCGATCTGAGATTCCCGCGTGAAGGGCACCAGCCACGGGCCGAGGCTGCCGCTCGAATCGAAGTTCTTGCCCTGCGTCACGTTGAACTTGGCGTGGCGCAGCCAGTCGCGCACCGAGCCCTCGTTGCAGAGCGTGAGCGCGGCGATGTGATCGAGCGCGCTGCTTTCAGGAATGTGCCGGCCTTGCTTGCCGATCACCAGCACGATCTCGCCTTCATAATCGAGCTGCGCCGAGGCACGCGGGCGCACCAGCGGCGTGTCGTGGCCGACGAACGAGCGGGGCGAGCGCATGAACATGCTCGGATATTTCGGCGCCTCCTGCCCGTCCTTGTACTCGGCGTTACGATCAGGATAGTTGACGCCGATGCAGATGATCTTCTCCGGCGCGGGGATCGGCGGCAACCAGGTGATCTCGCTGAGTGCGTGAACCGGCGTGCGGCCCGCGGCTTCCTCTGCAAGGCTCACGAGCTTTCCGGCCGCGATCACCTCGCGCAGCGTCGGATAGGTCTGGGCATAGCGCGCGGAGAGATCGACGATGCCGCCTTCCAGAACGGCGCCATACTTGGTTTCACCCTTGACGGAATAGGTGGCGAGACGAGGCAGCTTCATCAGTCCGCCACCAGAACATCGGCCACGAATTTCGGCTCGCGCACGGCCTGCCCCGTGAACGGCGAGCCCTGCTCGAACCAGGAACGCGGGGCAGGGGCCCCCCACAGCGTCTGACGGCGCGGATCGCGCAGCGACCAGCGCAGCGGCTCGTGGTCGTGATCTCCCGTGAAGTAATCGCTGGTGTAGAGCTCGAGGCGATGTCCGTCGGGATCGCGCACATAGAGGAAGAACGCGTTCGAGATGCCGTGGCGTCCCGGGCCGCGTTCGATGTTCTTCACAAAACCCTGCGAAGCCATGACGTCGCAGAGATGGATGATGTTCATCGCCGTCGGCGTCCAGTAGGCGAAGTGATGCAGGCGCGGGCCCTTGCCGTTGGTGATCGCAAAATCGTGGACGTTGCCCTTGCGGTGCATCCAGGCCGCGGCAATGCGCCCGTTCGGCCCGTCCTCCTCGGCATATTCGGTGAGGCGAAAGCCGAGCCGGGCGTAGAATTCCATCGTGTCCTGCACTTCGGCGGCGAAGACGTTGAAGTGATCCAGCCGCTGCGGATGGCAGCCCCGATAGAGGTCGTAGCGGCGCAAGAGGTGCGGCCGCCGCTCCATCGCCGCGTAGAGCTCGATCTGGAAGCCGAAGGGGTCGGTGAACTGAAGGGTACGGCCCTGGAAGGCCTGGTCGACGAAGGCGCAGGCGAGGCCGTTCTCGGAGAGGAACGCGGCGGCCTTGTCGAGATCTTTGTCATTGCCGACCTTGAAGCCGAGCCGGGCGCAGGCCGGCGCTGCCGCCTTGCGCAGCACCAGCGAGTGATGCTGGTGCTCCTCGGCCGCGCGCAGGTACACGTCCTTGTCGTCGGCGTCCTCGACATGCAGGCCGACAATGGTCTCGTAGAACTCCCGGCTCAGCTTCAAATCGGTGACGTCGAGCACGACGTGACTGGAGCGGATGATGTTGAACGGCGGCTCGAAGACGTGTTGCGGTATGGGCATTGGCGTTTCCCCTCTCTCGGCTTTCGTCATTCCGGGGCGTGCGAAGCACGAACCCGGAATCCATTCTTCCACGAACTCTGCTGCACGATGGATTCCGGGTTCGGCTCTTCGAGCCGCCCCGGAATGACACTGCCGTTAAATTCCCAGTCTCTGAATCTTGTGCGTGCCCCGCGCCAGCGAGACGTGCTTGGTTTCCATATAGAAGTCGAATGAATAGTCGCCGCCGTCGCGGCCGATGCCGCTCGCTTTCATGCCGCCGAACGGCGTCGGCAGATGGCGGACGTTCTCCGAGTTCAGCCAGATCATGCCGGCCTCCAGCGCATCGGCAACGCGCAGTGCGCGTCCCATGTCATTGGTCCAGACATAGCCGGTCAGGCCATAGCGGATGTCGTTGGCGATCTCGATTGCGTCAGTCTCGTCCTTGAAGGGCAGCACGGTCAGGAACGGCCCGAACACTTCTTCCTGCGCCACGCGCATCTTGCCATGCGCACCGGTGACCAAGGTGGGCTCGACATAATGCCCGCCGCCCGGCCCGTCATAAGGCTTGCCGCCGACCGCAATCACAGCGCCGTCCTGGAGCGCCACGTCGAAATAGGAGCAGACCTTTGCCAGATGCCGCTCGTGGATCAGCGGCCCGATCTCGGTTGAGGGATCGAGGGGATGGCCGACCTTGAGCGCCTTCACCCGCGCGGTCAGCTTCTCCACGAATTCTTTGGCGATGCTCTGCTGGATCAGCAGGCGGCTCGATGAGGTGCAGCGCTCGCCGTTGAGCGAGTAGATCATGAACACGACGGCGTCGAGCGCGCGGTCGAGGTCGGCGTCGTCGAACACGATCACCGGGTTCTTGCCGCCGAGCTCGAAATGCACGCGCTTCAGCGTGGGCGCGCCCTGCATCATGATGGCCGAGCCGGTCGCGCTCTCGCCGACGAAGCCGATCGCCTTGATGGCAGGATGCTCGGTCAGCGCCTTGCCCGCTTCCTCGCCGAAACCGTGCACGGTGTTGAGCACGCCGTCGGGAACGCCGGCGTCCTTGACGAGCTTGGCGAGAAGGGAAGCCGTCACCGGCGACCATTCGGCCGGCTTGTGCACGACCGTGCAGCCGGCGGCGAGGGCAGGGGCGATCTTCCAGGTCGAGAGCATAAATGGCGTGTTCCACGGCGTGATCACGCCGACGGGACCGATCGGCACCCGCGTCGAGACGTTCCAGTGCTCGTCGCTCGGCGTGTTGAGGCCGTCGCGGGCTTCTGCGCATTTGTCGGCGAAGAAGCGGAAATTCTCGGCGGCGCGGATCGCGGCCTTGGCCATGAAGCGATAGGCCTGGCCGGTGTCGATGCATTCGAGCACCGCGATGTCGTCGGCATTGTCCTCGATCGCGTCGGCCACCCGATGCAGCAGCTTCTTCCGCATCGCCGGGCCCATATCGCGCCACGACTTGAACGCGAGCGCCGCGGCCGTTGCCGCCGCGTCGATATCCTCGGCATTGCCCCGCGCGACGCTGGCGAGCACGGCACCGTCAACCGGCGATTTCGTCTCGAAGGTCTCGCCCGAGATCGATGCGACGACCTTGCCGTCGATCATGTGGCCGATGCCGTCCGCGCGCAAAGTCTTCAGCAGCGGCGCGACGCGGTCGCGGTTGGCCTGGAACAGATCGGCTTTCGGCGTGGGCTTATCCATGAGCGGCCTCCGCTTTCAGGGCGTCGTGAATATTGTTGCGCTTCCAGCTGGTGTCCTTGTCGTTGATCTGCATGTCGAACGACAGGGCGAACTTGCTGGCGGCAAAGACTGGATCGAGATGTTTCGAAAGCGCCTGGAACACGTGCTCGCCGGCTTTCTTTCGGGTAGGAAGGTCGCGGCCCTCGCCGATGCGCAGCACCATGTCCAGGAATCCGTAGTCCTGCCGCGCATCCGCAATCGCATAGTGCTCGCACCTGACAGCGCGAACGCGAATGCCGCCGACCGGGAAGATGCCGGTCTCGACGGCTGCCTTGCGCACGACCTCGCACACCGCGGCGATGTCGAGACGGCGCTCGAGATTGGCCGAATATTCGATGGTGAAATGCGGCATCGCGGTTTCACTCCCTGTCTTCTTTCGCCTAGGCGAAGTAGCAGCTCACCGAGCCGTAGGCGCCATAATCGGCCTGGATTGTGTCGCCCTTGCGGGTCTCGATCGGGCGAATGAACGAGCCGGCGAGCACGACCTGGCCCGGCTCGAGCGCGTGTCCCAGCGGGGCGATCTTGTTGGCGAGCCAGGCGACGGCGGTCGCCGGATGATTGAGCACGCCGGCGGCAAGGCCCGTCTCTTCCAGCTGGCCGTTCTTGAAGCAGAGCGCTCCGATCCAGCGCAGGTCGGCATCCAGCGGGCGGATCGGCCGTCCCCCGAGCACGATGCCGGCATTCGCCGCATTGTCGGCGATGGTGTCGAAGATCTTTCGCGTCGCCTTGGTCCTGGAATCGACGCGCTCGATCCGCGTATCCAAAATCTCCAGCGCCGGCACCACGAAGTCGGTGGCGTTGAGCACGTCGAAGATCGTGCAAGTGGGCCCTGAAAGGCGCTTGCTCATGACGAAGGCGAGCTCGGCCTCGACGCGCGTCGCGATGAAGCGCGCGGTCGGAACGAGGCCGCCGTCGGCAAAGAACATGTCATCGAGCAGCACGCCGGAATCAGGCTCGTCGATGCCAAGCGCGCTCTGCATCGCCTTCGAGGTCAGGCCGATCTTGTGGCCTTTCACCACGCGCCCCTCGGCGATCTTGACGTCGACCCAGGCCTTCTGAATCGCGTAGGCATCCGCGATGCTGATGTCCGGGAACTCTTGCGAGAGTTGACGGATCTGCGCGCGGGTCTTCTCCGCCTGGTGCAGACGTCTCGCGCAAGCTTGGATATCGTCGTTGGAAAGCGCCATCCGTGATCTTACAAATCGTGGTGCCGCGAGATACTTAACATGTTAAGTGAATGCGTCAAACAGAAATTCGGCTTGCTGCACTGCAAACGTTTTGCGGCTTGAAAGGGCGTCATGACGAAGAAACCCACCGAGCCCGCCAACGGTCACCCGCCTGCCGCGCGGCAAGTGCCCATGCGCGATTTCTCGCGGTCGCTGCCGATGTCGCTGCTGCGGGCCCGGGAAGCGGTGATGCGGCAGTTTCGTCCCTCGCTGCGCGAGCACGGCCTGACCGAGCAGCAATGGCGCATCCTGCGGGCGCTGGCGGCGATCGAGGCGGTCGAGGTCACGGAACTCGCGCGCACCGCGTTCCTGCTCGGGCCGAGCCTGTCGCGCATCCTGCGCGACCTCGAGGCGCGCAACCTGATCGAACGCAAGACGGCGAAAGCGGACCAGCGCCGCAGCATGGTCTCGATCTCGAAGGAGGGGCTGAAGCTGATGGCCTCGGTCGCGCCGACGTCGGAGGCGATCTATGCCGAGATCACGCGGCGCTTCGGCGCCCGCAAGCTCGCAGAATTGCAGGAGATGCTCGGCGAGCTCGAACGGAGCCTTGCGGGGCTCGGAGGCGCGGACGAGACAATAGCCGAGGAGTGAAACCAGATATGCGCGCGTGCGCGGCAAGAGCCATGGACATTCATGCTTTTTTTCGCTCAAAGTGCGGCCCAACCCGATCGGCGGCGAGTGAGAGCAACAGGGAAGGAAAGGCAACGTGGCGAATAAAGTCAAAGAGATCTGGAAGTCGGGCAAGGCGGTCGTCAACGCGTGGCTTGCCATTCCCTCCGGCTTCTCGGCCGAGATGATCGCGCAATGCGGCTTCGACAGCGTCACGGTCGACATGCAGCATGGCGTGCAGGACTATCTGTCGATGGTGCAGTGCTTCCAGGCCATGGACAAGCATCCGATCACCCCGATGGTCCGCGTGCCCTGGAACGAGCCCGGCATCATCGGCAAGGTGCTCGACGGCGGCGCCTATGGCGTGATCTGCCCGATGGTCAACACGCCGCAGGAAGCCCGGAACCTGGTTTCCTATTCGAAATATCCGCCCAAGGGCGTGCGCTCCAACGGTCCGATCCGCGCCGGCATGTACGGCACCGCGGGCTCCTATCAGAAGACGGCCAACGACGAGATCGTGCTGCTGCCGATGATGGAGACGCGGACCGCGGTGGAGAACATGGAAGCGATCCTCGACGTCGAAGGCATCGACGGCGTCTATATCGGCCCGTCCGATCTCGGCTTCTCCTACGGCCTCGAGCCCAAGCTCGACCGCAGCGAGCCCGAGATCCTCGCGATCTACGACAAGATCATCAAGGAATGCGGCAAGCGCGGCCTCAACCCGGGCATTCATTGCAGCGGCGCCGAAGGCGCAGCGCGCGCCATCAACATGGGCTTCAAGCTGGTGACGCTGTCCAACGAAGTCGGCCTGATGACCACCTACGCCAAGATGCAGGTGAACGCGACCCGCAAGGATTCCGCCGGCAAGGCGTAAAAACCCGCGAATGGCGAATGGGGAGTGGCGAATGGCACTGCTCCCCTTTCCATTCGCCACTCGCTATTCGCTATTCGCCTCCAAAGGAGACCCGCCATGACCATCAGTCCCGTCATCCGCCTGCATCCCGATGATGGCGTGGTGATCGCGCGCGCGAGCCTGCCGCCAGGGACGGTGGTCGCCGATGGCGTGACCACGGTCGATCGCATTCCCTCCGGCCACAAGGTCGCGATCAAGCCGATCGCCGAAGGCGAGCCGATCAGGCGCTACGGCCAGATCATCGGCTTTGCCACGCAAGCGATCGCGCCGGGCCAGCACGTGCACGTGCAGAACTGCGGCATGGGTGATTTCGCCAAGGACTATGCCTATTGCGTCGACGTCAAGCCGACGCCGAACTTCGACCTGCCGGCGACGTTCGAAGGCATCCGCCGCCCGGACGGCCGCGTCGCCACGCGCAATTATATCGGCATTCTCACCTCGGTGAATTGCAGCGCCCATGTCGCGAGCCTCGTCGCCGACGTCTTCAAGAAGAATCCGTTCACCGGCGACAATCCGCTCGCCGACTTCCCCAATGTCGACGGCGTGGTCGCACTGACCCACAAGACCGGCTGCGGCATGACGCAGAACGAGCCCTTAGCGTTGCTCCGTCGCACGCTCGGCGGCTATGCGCGGCACGTCAATTTCTCCCACGTCATCGTGCTTGGCCTCGGCTGCGAGGTGAACCAGATTGGCGGCCTGATGGAAGAGCAGAAGCTCGCCGGCCGCCTGCGCGCGATGGACATCCAGGAGGTCGGCGGCACCCGCAAGACGGTCGAAGCCGGCATCGCCTTCGTGCGCGAGGCCCTGACTGACGCGGACAAGGTCAAGCGCGAGACGGTGCCGGCGAGCGAGCTCACCGTGGCGCTGCAATGCGGCGGCTCGGACGGCTATTCCGGCGTCTCGGCCAATCCCGCGCTGGGCGCGGCCAGCGATCTCATCGTGCGCCACGGCGGCACCGTCATCCTGTCGGAGACGCCGGAGACCTACGGTGCCGAGCATCTGCTCACACGCCGCGCCGTCAGCCGCGAGGTCGGCGAGAAGCTGGTCGATCTCATGCGCTGGTGGGACGAATACACCGCGCGCGAGGGCGCCGAGATGAACGCAAATCCGAGCCCCGGCAACAAGGCCGGCGGCCTCACCACCATTCTGGAGAAGTCGCTCGGCGCCATGGCCAAGGCTGGCACCACCAATCTCGTCGAGGTGCTGCGCTACGCCGAGCCCGTCACCAAGAAGGGGTTCGTGTTCATGGACACGCCCGGCTACGACCCGGTGGCTGCAACCGGACAGGTCGCCGGCGGTGCCAATCTGGTCTGCTTCACCACGGGCCGCGGCAGCGTGTTCGGCTGCAAGCCGGCGCCGTCGATCAAGCTCGCCACCAACACGCCCATGTACAAGCGCATGGAAGAGGACATGGACGTCAATTGCGGCACCATCCTCGAAGGCGAGGAGAGCGTCGAACAATGCGGCCAGCGCATCTTCGACCTTATCCTCAAGACCGCCTCGGGCCAGCCGACCAAGAGCGAGAAATTCGATTTCGGCGGCGCCGAGTTCGCGCCCTGGGTGCTGGGCGCGACGATGTAGTCGCGCCGTGCGCGCGGCGTCGCATCGGCGCAATCGAAGGGAGATAGAAATATGATGCGCGCAGCCGATAGCGGTCGCGCGTGTAGTGGCGCCGATTGCACAATCGTTCGCTAAGTAATGATACGGAGGTGGGCGCCTCCCGCAAAAAGTTCCCGGCTTACACCTGGTTAACATTGTTGCCGTAGACACGGGAGTGATGCGGCTCCACAGCGTCGTGGGGCCGGCCGTGACTTTAAGGATCGAGCCGATGCAAGCGATACGTCCCACTGGGGTGGAAAATCTGCTCGGTGAGGAGGAGCTGATCGTATCGAAGACCGATCTCAAAGGCCGCATCACCTACGCCAACGACGTCTTCATCCGCATGGCGAAGTATTCGTGGAAGGAGCTGATGGGCGCGCCTCACAGCCTGATCCGCCATCCCGACATGCCGCGCGCCGTCTTCAAGCTGCTGTGGGACACGCTGCAGTCCAAGCAGGAGATCTTTGCCTACGTCGTCAATCTGGCGAAGGACGGTAGTCACTATTGGGTGTTCGCCCACGTCACGCCGACATTCGACGAGCGCGGCAACATCGTCGGCTACCACTCCAACCGTCGCAGGCCGGATCCCGCGCAGATCGAGCGCATCAAGCCGATCTACAAGTCGCTGTGCGCCGAAGAGGCGCGGCATGCCAATGCCAAGGAGGGCATGCAGGCGAGCTTCGACGCGATGGTCGGGCTGCTCAAGCAACAGGGTGTCGGTTACGATGAATTTGTGCTCTCTCTCTAAGGCGCAGGGAGCGACCGCGCTCGCGTGTGGCCTTGCCGTCGTTGCGTTCGTTCTCTCGCTGCTCGGCATGACCGGAATCGCGAGTGCCGCTTCTCTTGGCGCGGCGATCGCGCTGCTCTTCTATGCCCTCTGGTGCCAGCACCGCACGGCGGTTGCCGTCGACGAGGTGGCTGATGTGTGCCGCAAGGCGGCGGGCGGCGATCTCGAGGCGCGCATCCTCAGTGAGCGGCAGGCCGGGCGCATCGGCGCGATCCAGAAATCCGTCAACGACATGCTCGATATCGCCGACGCCTTCGTGCGCGAAGCTTCGGCCTCGATGGACTATGCCAGCCGCGGCAAGTATTTCCGCAAGATCCTCGCGCGCGGATTGCCCGGCTCGTTCCGCCGCTCGGCGACCGTCATCAATGCCGGCACCGACAGCCTCGGCCGCCGAGTCGTCGAGATCGCGGACCTCGCCAGGCAGTTCGGCACGCATCTCGACCAGGTTGCGGGCACGCTGATGGGCGCGGCGACCGATCTCGAATCCGATGCCGGCCAGATGGCGGCGGCGGCGGAGAAGACCAGCCTGCAGACCTCCGGCGTGCTCAGCGCCTCCGACCAGGCCTCGCGCAACGTCGCCACGGTCGCCAGCGCCGCCGAGCAGCTCGCATCGTCGATCGCCGAGATCAACCGCCAGGTGGCCGGCTCGACCGCGAGCACGGGGCGGGCGGTGAACGAAGCCAATCGCGCCGGCAGCGAGATCCGGAGCCTTGCGGACGCCGCGATGCAGATCGGCGACGTCGTCAAGCTGATCAGCGAGATCGCCTCGCAGACCAACCTGCTCGCGCTCAATGCCACCATCGAGGCGGCCCGCGCGGGCGAGGCCGGCCGCGGCTTCGCGGTCGTCGCCTCCGAGGTCAAGAGCCTCGCCAACCAGACCGCCAAGGCGACCGAGGAGATCAGCACCAAGGTCGGCGAGATGCAGCAATCGACCACCAATTCGGTCGCGGCCGTCGAGGCGATCGCGCAGACCATCGCCGAGATCAACGGCATCACCGCCTCGATTGCGGCCTCGATCGAGCAGCAGGGCGCGGCGACGCGCGAGATCGCCCGCAACGTTCACGAAGCCTCCGCCGGCACCTCGCAGGTCTCCTCCAACGTGACAGGCATCAGTGAAGCCGCCGCCGACACTGGCCGCGTCGCTGCCCGCGTCAACCACGCCTCCGAACGCGTCCACGGCGAAGTCGAGACGCTCCGCCGCGAGGTGACGCAGTTCTTGCAACGGCTGACGTCGGCGGCGTAAGGCTGCCCGGCCTCTCCCTGTCGGGACGTTTTCAGCGAGCGAATGGGGAATAGCGAGTGGCGAATGGCTTCATCTCCGCCATTCGCCACTCGCTATTCGCCATTCGCCCGTGCCCTAGGCACCCCGTGCCCGTTGTTAGTGCTTGATCGCGTTGACCTCAGGTGTTCTGCTCAAAAAAGCTGCTGGAGCACCGCAACCCGTGTCGATCTACGTCGCGCTACACCACGTCACGCACTACAAATACGACCGCCCGATCGACCTTGGCCCGCAGACCATCCGGCTGCGGCCGGCGCCGCATACGCGCACGCCGATCCTGAGCTATTCGCTCAAGGTCACGCCCTCCAATCATTTCGTGAACTGGCAGCAGGACCCGCAAGGCAACTGGCTGGCGCGCTACGTCTTTCCGGAGAAGACCACCGAGCTGAAATTTGAGGTCGACTTCACGGCGCAGATGACCGTGGTCAACCCGTTCGACTTCTTCGTCGAGCCCTATGCCGACAGCTTTCCGTTCGAATATCCCAAGGACCTCAAGACCGAGCTCGCGCCTTATCTCGAGACCATCAAGCCCGATCGCCTGTTCGCCAAGTTCCTCGATTCGATTCCGCACGAGGCCCCGAACACCGTCAACTTCCTGGTCGAGCTCAATCGCGAGATCCAGAAGAAGGTCCGCTACATCATCCGCATGGAGCCGGGCGTGCAGACGCCGGAGGAGACGCTTGCTTCCGGCGCAGGCTCATGCCGCGACTCCGCCTGGCTCTTGATCCAGACCTTGCGCCACCTCGGGCTCGCCGCCCGCTTCGTCTCCGGCTATCTGATCCAGATCCGTCCCGACATCGATCCGATCGAGGGACCGCCGGAAGTCGAGAACGATTTTACTGATCTGCACGCCTGGGCCGAGGTCTATCTGCCGGGCGCGGGGTGGATCGGATTCGATGCGACCTCGGGCATGCTCGCAGGGGAAGGGCACATCCCGGTCGCAGCCACGCCGCACTACCGTTCGGCGGCGCCGATCTCCGGCGGGGCCGGCTTTGCCGAGGTCGAGTTCTCCTTCGACATGAGCGTGAAGCGGATCCGCGAGGCGCCGCGCATCACAAAGCCGTTCTCCGATGAATCCTGGGCGCGGCTCAACGACCTCGGCGAGCAGGTCGATGGCGATCTCGCCGCCCAGGACGTGCGGCTCACCATGGGGGGCGAGCCGACCTTCGTCTCGGTCGACGATCTCGAAGCGGGCGAGTGGAACACGGAGGCCGTCGGTCCGACCAAGCGCGCACTCGGCGACGATCTGATCCGCCGCCTGCGCGCGCGCTTCGCGCCGGGCGGGCTGTTGCATTACGGCCAAGGCAAATGGTATCCCGGCGAGAGCCTGCCGCGCTGGGCCTTCGGCCTCTACTGGCGCAAGGACGGCGTACCGATCTGGAAGAACGCCGATCTCATCGCCAGGATCGAGAATCCGAGGAGACCGGAGGTCAAGGACGCCGAGGCCTTCATGGAAGGCACGGCGGCGCGGCTCGGTCTCGACCTCGGCTACATCATGCCGGCCTATGAGGATCCCGCCTATTGGCTGCAGAAGGAAGCGGAGCTTCCGGTCAATGTCGATCCCACCGATTCCAAGCTGTCCGATCCCGAAGCGCGCGCACGCATGGCGCGGGTGTTCGACCAGGGCCTGAACACGCCGCGCGGCTTCGTGCTGCCGATCCAGCGCTGGAATGCGCCGCCGCGCTGGCGCAGCGAACGCTGGCCGCTCCGGCGCAATCATCTGTTCCTGACGCCGGGCGATTCACCGCTCGGCCTGCGCCTGCCGATCGGCTCGCTCGGTTACGTCCCGCCCAACCAATATCCCTACATCGTCGAGCAGGATCCGATGGAGCCGCGGGGCAAGCTGCCGGTGTTCACCCGCATGGCGCGCCCGCCATCGCCGCCGCGCACGGCCCCGGAGCATCTCAACACGGCGATTCCCGTGCGCACGGCGATGGCGGTGGAGATCCGCGACAGCGTGATCTGCGCCTTCATGCCGCCGGTCGAGCGCATCGAGGATTATCTCGAGCTGATCTCGGCGCTCGAGGACACTGCCGAGGAGATGCAGCTTCCCGTCCACGTCGAGGGTTATCCGCCGCCGTTCGATCCGCGCATCGAGGTGATCAAGGTGACGCCCGATCCTGGAGTCATCGAGATCAACATCCAGCCGGCCAAGAGCTGGCGCGATGCCGTCGAGATCACCACCGGCCTCTACGAGGATGCCGCCAAGGTCCGCCTCGGCGCCAACCGTTTCCTGGTCGACGGCCGTCACACCGGCACCGGGGGCGGCAATCACGTCGTGGTCGGCGGCTCCTCGCCGCAGGATTCGCCGTTCCTGCGCCGGCCCGATCTCTTGAAGAGCCTGGTGCTGTATTGGCAGCGCCATCCCGCGCTGTCCTATTTCTTCTCCGGCCTGTTCATCGGCCCGACCAGCCAGGCGCCGCGCATCGACGAGGCGCGCCACGACAGCATCTACGAGCTCGAGATCGCGCTCTCGCACGTGCCGCCGCCCGGACATCAGGCGCCGCTCTGGCTGGTGGACCGGCTGTTCCGGCATCTCTTGGTCGACATCACCGGCAACACCCACCGCGCCGAGATCTGCATCGACAAGCTCTATTCGCCGGAAGGACCCACGGGCCGGCTCGGCCTCGTCGAATTCCGCGCGCTCGAAATGCCGCCGGATCCGCGCATGTCTCTAGCACAGCAGCTCCTGATCCGCGCGCTGATCGCAAAGTTCTGGCGCGAGCCGCTGGGCGGCAAGTTCGTGCGCTGGGGTACCGCGCTGCACGACCGTTTCATGCTGCCGCATTTCATCTGGGACGATTTTCTCGACGTGCTCGGCGAGCTCAAGCAATCGGGCTATCCGTTCGAGCCGGAATGGTATCTGGCCCAGCTCGAATTCCGCTTCCCCGCGTTCGGCCGCATCCATCATGGCGGCGTGACGCTGGAGCTGCGGCAGGCGCTGGAGCCCTGGCACGTGCTCGGCGAGGAAGGCTCGGCCGGCGGCACCGTGCGCTATGTCGATAGTTCGGTCGAGCGGCTCCAGGTCAAGGCGGAAGGCTTCGTCGAGGGCCGCCACGTCGTCACCTGCAACGGCCGCCGCCTGCCAATGACCCCGACCGGCCGCTCCGGCGAAGCCGTGGCCGCCGTCCGCTTCAAGGCCTGGCAGCCGGCCTCCGGCCTGCACCCGACCATCCCCGTCCACGCACCGCTGACCTTTGACCTGATTGATACCTGGAACGGCCGCTCGCTCGGCGGCTGCGTCTACCACGTCGCCCATCCCGGTGGGCGCAACTACGATACCAAGCCGGTCAACACCTATGAGGCCGAGGCCCGGCGGCTGGCGCGCTTCCAGGACCACGGCCACACCCCCGGGCCGATGCAGCCGCCGCCCGAGGAACGCACAAATGAGTTTCCGCTGACCCTCGACTTGCGGACCCCGCTCCTGCAATGAGTATGACGGTGGGGCAGGGAGAGGCGCATGGCCGAGGGCGCAGCCGAGCAGGACGACAAGGCGGGAAAGGCGCAAGGCCAGCGTGAAGGCCAGCGCCGCCTCGCGCAATGGGTCCGCGACTATAGCCGGCTGCCGGGTATCCCCGACGAGTTCTTGGGGCCGGACGGCGCCCCGCGCGCGGTCTGGAGCCGCTTCTTCGACGCCTTCGGCGCGCTGGCGCCCGACGAGATCGAGCGGCGCTTCGGCATGGCCGACCGTCACCTGCGCGAGGCCGGCGTCACCTATCGCGCGCCCGGCGATAGCGCCGACCGGCCCTGGTCGCTCAGCCACCTGCCGCTGTTGATCGATGAAGCCGACTGGCAGCAGCTCTGCGCCGGCATCACGCAGCGCGCCGAGCTGCTCGAGCGCGTGCTGCGCGACATCTATGGCGAGGGGCGGCTCGTGGCGGAAGGCGCGCTCCCGGCCGCCGCGATCGCCGGCAGCCCCGAATATCTCCGTCCCGTGTGCGGCGTGCCGCCGCCCGGCGGGCGCTATCTCTCGATCTATGCTGCCGATGTCGGCCGCGGGCCCGACGGCCGCTGGTGGGTGCTCGGCGACCGCACCCAGGCGCCATCGGGTGCCGGCTACGCGCTGGAGAACCGCCTGGTGTTGTCGCGCGCCTTCTCCGACCTCTACAAGTCGATGAACGTGCCGCGCGTTGCGCCGTTCTTCGAGGCGTTCCGCGACTCACTTCGCGCGCGCGCCGATCGTGACGAGCCCAGGATCGGCGTGCTCACCCCCGGCAGCTTCAGCGAGACCTATTTCGAGCATGCGACGCTGGCGCGCTATCTCGGCTTCCTCCTGGTCGAGGGCGACGATCTCGCGGTCAGCGACAACCGCGTCCACATCCGCACCGTCGCCGGCCTGAAGCGGCTCGATGTGCTCCTGCGCCGGGTCGATTCCAACTCGCTCGACCCGCTCGAGCTCGATGCCTCCTCGCATCTCGGGGTGCCCGGTCTGATCGACGTGCTGCGCAAGGACGGCGTCGTCATTGCCAACATGCCGGGCTCGGGCGTCTTGGAGGCGCGGGCGCTGCTCGGCTTCCTGCCGGCGCTGAGCCGCCGCCTGCTCGGCGAAGACCTGAAGATGCCGCACATCGCGACCTGGTGGTGCGGCCAGCGCGTGGCACGCGACGAGGTGCTGGCGCGGCTCGATGAAGTCGCGATCGAAGGCGCTTATCGCCGCGGCGTTCCCGGCTTCGACTCCAGCGGTCCGGTGCTTGCGAGCGAGCTCGACGCCAGCGCCCGGCAGCGCCTGATCGATGCCATCGGCGCGCGCGGCATGGATTATGTCGGCCAGGAGGTGGTGCGGCTCTCGACCATGCCGGTGTGGGAGCACGGCCAGCTCACGCCGCGCCCCTTCGTGCTGCGCGTGTTCGCGGCCGCCACGCCCGACGGCTGGGCGATCATGCCCGGCGGCTTCTGCCGGATCGCCGAGCAGCCGGACGCCCGCGCGGTGTCGATGGGCGACGGCGCGCGCGCCGCCGACGTCTGGGTCGTCTCCGACAAGCAGGTCGCAACCGCGACGCTCCTGCCTGCGACCGACAAGGTGCGCATCCGCCGCATCGCCGGCGTGCTGCCGAGCCGCGCCGCCGACAATCTGTTCTGGCTCGGCCGCTATCTCGAACGTGCCGAGGCGACGCTGCGCCTGGTGCGCGCGCTTGGCTCGCCGAGCGGGCCGAACAAGGGCACCGCGGCCTCGGTGCAATCGGCCGAGCGCATCCAGCGCCTTTTGGTGGCCTGGGGCGCGGTCTCGCAATCCTCGCGCACGGCCGCGGGGCGCATCGTCGCTGAAGCGCTGCAGAGCGAGGAGCGTTTCGGCTCGGCCCTGTCGCTGGTGCGCGCGGCCCTGCGCACCGCGACCTCCTTGCGCGAGCGGCTGTCGCCCGATGCCTGGCAGGTGATCACCGAGATGGCCGAGCGCCTCGCCATCGAGGTGGAGGACGACGACAGCGTGCTGAGCGCCGCCGAGCTGACCTTGCAGGAGCTGGCAAGCTTCGCAGGGCTCGCGCAGGAGAACATGAACCGCGCCGCCGGCTGGCGCTTCCTCGACATCGGCCGCCGCATCGAGCGCGCCATCAACACCACGCGCTTCAC
Organism: Bradyrhizobium agreste; assembly: GCF_016031625.1. GTDB lineage: Bacteria > Pseudomonadota > Alphaproteobacteria > Rhizobiales > Xanthobacteraceae > Bradyrhizobium > Bradyrhizobium agreste. The sequence goes on from NZ_JACCHP010000011.1 coordinate 61,410, forward strand.
CCGCCAGTTCGCCTATGACGAGGCTGGCGATGAGGATCTCGACATCCTGCTGACGCTGGTGGATTGCCAGATCACCTACCGCTCGCGCTATCTGCTGGCGCCGATCCTGGCCCCGGTGCGCGACCTCGCCGTCCTCGACGGCTACAATCCGCGGTCGGTGGCGTTTCAGGTGACGACGCTGAACGAGCACATTGCCGCGCTGCCGAGCCTGAAGGAGTATGGCCTGATCGAGAAACCGCAGCGTCTGGCAGTAGCGATGCAGGCGATGCTCGCGACCGCGGAGGCCGAGAAGCTCGAGGTCAAGACACTGTTCGCCCTGGAGCAGGATCTGCTCAGCCTCGGCGAGGCGATCGGGCAGCACTACTTCCCGCACGGTCCCAATGCCAGCCGGCCGGAAAAGCTGACGGGGCTGGCGTGATCTACGACATCCGTCACGTCACCACCTATGAGTACGAGAATCCCGTCAGCTTCGCCCGCTGCACGCTGCGGCTGGAGCCCGCAAGCGGCGGCGGCCAGGAGCTGATCTCGCACGAGGTCGAGATCCATCCGCGCCCGGCCGAGCGCAATGAGCGGCGCGACTTCTTCGGCACGCTGACCGAGAGCGTGACGATCGAAGCCGCCCATCGCAATCTGCGCATCGACTCGCGCTCGCGCGTCTCGGTGTCGCGCCGGCCGCCGGCGCGCGATGCGGTCAGCCCACCCTGGGAGAGCGTCCGCGACATCGCGTTCGAAGCCACCAGCCTCGGACCGTCCTCGCCCGTCGGTTATGTCTTTGCCAGCCCCCTGGTGCCGGTGCTGCGCCCGGTCAGCGCCTACGCCGGATTGAGCTTTCCGCCCGGCGCGGGCGTTCTCGCCGGCGCCGTCGACCTGATGCGACGCATCCGCGGCGAATTCCGCTACGACCCGAAGGCGACCGTGATCTCGACGCCGCTCGACGAGGTGTTCGACAAGCGCCACGGCGTCTGCCAGGACTTTGCCCATGTCATGATTGCCGGGCTGCGCGGGCTCGGCCTGCCCGCGGCGTATGTCAGCGGCTATTTGCGGACGATTCCGCCGCCGGGCCAGCCGCGGCTGCAAGGTGCCGACGCCACCCATGCCTGGGTCTCGCTGTGGTGCGGGGCCGAGCTCGGCTGGATCGATCTCGACCCGACCAACGATCTCCTCATCGGCAACGATCACATCGTGCTGGCCATGGGGCGCGATTTTTCCGACGTCTCGCCGATCGACGGCATCATCGTCGGCTCGCCCAAGCAGAAGCTCGGCGTCGCCGTCGACGTGGTGCAGGTGGAGTAGCCCGATCGCGCGGCCGTTGCCGCACGGGGCGCCGGAGGCGTCCCGTGCAGTCGGTGTCAGCACGCTCAGCGCGCCGCGCCGGTGGTCTTCGGCAACAGCTTCTGCACGTCCGCGGCCATGTCGGCGAGGACGGCCTCCGGCTCCTTGGCGCGGGCGCCCGAGACGATCGAGTTGAGATGATCCTTGATCACGTCGGTGATCTTGAGGCCGTTGTCGCCGGGGAAAGCGTACCACTTGGTGAGCAGCGCGAGCTGGCTGACGGCGGTGTAGTTGTTGGGGTTCTTGACGTAGAAGTCCTTCAGATAGACCTCGTTGGCGACCTTGTTCGGCGGCATATAGCCGGTCGTCGCCGCCATGATCGCGGCGCCCTTGGGGCCGGTCCAGAACTTCACCGCTTCCCAGGCCGCGTCGCGCTTGGCCTTGTCCTTGGCGAGGATGAGCACGACGTTGCCGCCGGCCGGCAGCCTGCCCTTCGCCGAGGCGACGTCCGGGAACGGAATCGTCTTCAGCGCGAACTTGCCGCCGGTCATCTGCGTGACCTTGTTGAGGTCCGACGTCGAGGTGACGTGGAAGCCGGTCTTGCCGGCCGTGAACGCCGCGCGCATCGACGGCTGGTCCAGATTGGGCATGCCGGCCTCGTTGACCAGCCGCGCGATCGTGTTGATGGCGAACTTGCCTTCGGCGCCGTCGAAGGCGACCTTGGTCTCGTCGGCATTGAGCATGGTTCCACCGCGGGAGAACACCGGCGCCTGCCACAGCCAGTTGCCGGTGATGTCCCAGGCATAGGTGACGCCATTGGTGTCGTTGCCGAGCGCCTTGATCTTCTTGGCGAGCGCGATCAGCTCGTCCCAGCTCTTCGGCAGATTGTTCACGTCGCCGCCGGCCTGCTTCACGAGGTCGAGGTTGACGTAGACGATCGGCAGCGAGATCGCGAAGGGCAGGGCATAGACCTTGCCGCTGGCGGTGCCGATGTCGAACATCGCCTGGTGGAAGCCCTGCTTGTCGAAATCCTTCTCCGCGGCGATGTAGCCGTCGAGCTCGGCCGGTATGTTCTTGTCGACCAGGACGCGGATGCGGTTGAGGCCTTGGAACGAGACATCAGGCATCTGATTGGTCACGGCCTCGCGCAGCACCTTCTGTGTGCCGTCCTCGTAGGATTCGTAAGGCGCGCGCATGGTGACCTTGATCTCCGGGTGCACCTTGGCGAATTCCTCGGCGATGCGCTTGTGCGTCTCGGTGAACAGCTCCGGATAGGGATATTGCATCACGATCTCGGTCTGGGCCTGCGCGAGCGCAGATCCGGCTGCAAGCGACAGAGCCGCAGCGGCGATGATGGACTTCAGCATAGATAGACTCCCTGTTTGAGGTGACGCGGTTACTTGATCCCGGTGAGTGTGATGCCCTCGATGAAACGGCGCTGGGCAAAGAGGAAAGCGATCACGAGCGGCGCGATGATCACCATCGCCGCCGCCATCAGCGGGCCGTAGCTGGTGCCGGCCTCGTTGTTGCGGAAATGCGCCACCGCGAGCGGCGGCGTGCGCAAGTGCTCGCTGTTGAGCACGATCAGCGGCCAGAAATAATCGTTCCAATGCGCGACCACGGAGAAGATGCCGAAGGCGGTCACGGCCGGGATCGCGGCCGGCAGCATCACCCGCCAGACGATGCCGAATTCGGAGATGCCGTCCATGCGCGCGGCGTCGACGAGATCGTCGGGCACGGTCTTGAAGAACTGGCGCATCAGGAAGATGCCGAACACCGAGATGGTGAAGGGCAGCACGAGCGCGGCATAGCTGTCGAGCAGGCCGATCTTGTGCAGCAGCAGGAAGACCGGGATCGCAGTCGCCTGCGGCGGGATCAGGATCCCGAACAGCACCAGCGCAAACAGCGTCTCGCGGCCGAGGAAGCGGAGCTTGGCGAGCGCGTAGGCTGCCGGCAGCGCCACCATCACCTGGAGCACGAAGATCGAGACCGTGACGATGACGCCGTTGAGGAGAAAGCGCAGCAGATTGGCCTTGGCGAAGGCCTCGCGCAGGTTCTCCATCAGCGCGAACCGGTGCGGGATCAGGTGCAGCTCGCTGGAGAAGATCTCGGTCTGCGGCTTGGACGCGGTCGAGATCATCCAGATGAAGGGGGCCAGCATGAGCGCGGCGCCCGTGATCAGGAGCACGTGGCGGAGGATCGCCCGGAACGGGACGGGATGCGCGTTGCTCATGTGTAGTGCACGCCGCGATCGGCGAGCCTCGATTTGATCAGCGTGAGTGCGAGAACGAAGACCAGGAAGACGACGGTGATCGCTGCGGCGTAGCCCGAGCGGAAGAACTCGAAGCCTTCGGTGTACATGGTGTGGATCAGGACCTCCGTGGATTTCGACGGGCCGCCCTTGGTCAAGACGTGCACGGTGTCGAACACCTGGAACGAGCGGATGCCCGAGATCACGACGACGAAGGTCGTGACCGGCCCGAGCATCGGCCAGGTCACCAGGCGAAAGCGCGCCCAGCCGCTCGAGGCACCGTCGATCTCGGCCGCCTCGTAGAGCTGCTTGGGAATGGAGACGAGGCCGGCAAGAAACAGCACCATGTTGAAGCCGACGGCCTGCCAGATGCCGATCGCGCACAGTGCATAGAGCGCAGTGTTGCGGTCCTGCAGCCAGGCGAAGGCCGGCAGGCCCGCGCCCCGCAACAGCCCGTTCACCAGGCCGAATTGCGGATGCAGCATGAATTCCCACACCACCGCCATCGCGATCAGGGTCGCCATGACGGGGAGGAAATAGATCGTCCGGTAGAGGCTGCGCAGGCTGGTGCCGCTCTGGATCAATAGCGCGATCGCAAGGCCGGCGATCACGGCGCCAGGCACCACGATCACGACGTAAGTCAGCGTGTTGCGCAGCGCGGTCCAGAATACCTTGTCGGCGAACAGGTCCTGGTAGTTGGCGAGCCCGATCCAGGAGATATGCGGCGCGCCGAGCTGATAATCGGTGAAGGAGAGGGCGATCACGCCGGCGAGCGGACCGAGCAGCATGACGAGCATGAGCGCTGCGGCCGGCGTCACCAGCGCGTAGGCGGCCTGGGTCCGCCGGCTGCCATGAGCCGGCAGCGTGCGCCTTGTCGTGCCCGCGGGAGCGACGGCCGCCCCGATCGTCATGGAGCCGTCAGACATGGGCGGGCTCACGGACACGCTCGGCCTGCTCCACGCGGAGCTCGATGCGTTTGCCGGCCGGATCGAACATCCGCACCGTCTCTGATGCGAAGCCGAAGGCGAGGGGGCTTGCCATCGCCGGCAAATGCCTGACGTCCGCGAGCCGCGCGATCAGGCGCGACCCGGTGCCTTCGACCGCGAGATGCACGAAGGCCTCGGCGCCGAGATTCTCCAGATGGACGACGGTTCCCGAGAACGGTCCCGTGCCGAGCTCGATCCGCTCCGGTCGGACCCCGATGCGACAATCGCCGGCCGCCGCATTGCACGTCAGCTTCAGGGTGGTCCCCAGCACGTCGACGCCGCCGTCCTTTCGGATCCGGCCGGGCAGGATGTTGATCTTGGGGCTGCCGATGAATTCGGCAACACGGATGTCGCCGGGCTCGTTGTAGATCTCAGCCGGCGTGCCGGCCTGGATCAGCTCACCGCCCATCATGACGGCGATCCGGCTCGACATCGTCATCGCCTCGGCCTGGTCGTGCGTGACGTAGACGAACGTTGCCTTGAGGCGGCTATGCAGCTCGGCGAGCTCTGCGCGCATGTGAACGCGCAGTTTGGCGTCGAGATTGGAGAGCGGCTCGTCGAAGAGGAAGGCCAGCGGCTCTCGCACCATCGCGCGTCCGACCGCGACGCGTTGCCGCTGTCCGCCGGACAATTGCCCGGGCTTGCGCCGCAGCAACGGGGTGATGTCGAGCTGCTCGGCGATGCCTTCGATGTCGGCGCGAATGTGCCGCTCCTTGGCGCGCCGGCTCGGCAGCAGCGCTCCCAACAGCGGCAGCCGCTCGATCGCGGAGAGGCGCCGCATCCGCAGCGGCACCGCGATGTTGTCGAAGGTGCTCAAATGCGGATACAGCGCATAGGATTGGAACACCATCGCGAGGTTGCGCGCGCTCGGGCGAATGCCATCGACCTGGCGTCCGTCGATGTGGACCTCGCCGGAATTTTGCGGCTCGAGCCCGGCAATGATGCGAAGCAGGGTCGACTTGCCGCAGCCGGACGGGCCGACCAGCGAGATGAACTCGCCGTCCGCGATGTGGAAATCGATGCCTTTCAGGACGTCGGTGCCGTCAAAGGACTTGCGGATTGCGGAAAGTTCGATTTGCGCCATGCGCGCTGATCCCCTGCTGGTCCGTTTGCGGCGCATGAGGAGTAGGAAGCGCGTCTGACATTCACATAACGGTCAATGGCCTTCCTTATGGTCATCCCAGGTTTTGCTTTTGCGGGTCGGCGGGGAAATCGGGGTTGTTGTCGTGGCGTTGACGTCGTCGCGTGTCCGGGCGGTCAATGCCGTGTTCGAGACCGGCAGCTTTGCCGCTGCGGCAAGGCGGCTCGGGGTATCGCAGCCGGCCGTTGCGCAGCTCGTGCGCGATCTGGAGGCCGAGTTCGGGGTGGCGCTGTTCGACCGGCACGGCCAGACCCTGATCGCGACGTCGCTGTGTCGGCGTCTCTATGCCGCAACGGCCCGCATGCAGGCGGTCGAGGCCGATGCGCTCGCCATCCTGCAGCAGCGCGACGAGCTCGCGGGGGGCGAGCTTCGCATCGGGCTCGGCAACGCCATGCCCGGCATGGCGTTGATTGCGGCGTTCCGCAACCTCTATCCGAAGATCCAGATCAACATCGAGATCGGCAGCTGGTCGGCGATCATGGCCGCGGTGGTCGACCAGCGCGTCGACGTCGCCGTCTTGCCGGAGGTGCCGCCGGACACCCGCTTCCGGCGCGAGCGCTGCGTGCAGCAGCGCGTCGTTGCGATCTGCCATCCCGTTCACGATCTCAGCCGTGAGTCGCGCGTGTCCATCGCCGGCCTCATGCAATATCCGCTGGTGTTCCGGACCCGGGATTCGGCGACCCAGCGCGCCGTGGACAGGGCGTTTCGCGCCCTCAACCTGCGCGCCAGTCCGGCGATCATCGTCAATACGCGCGAGGGGATGCTGGAGGCGGTCGCCAACCGGCTTGGCGTCGGCTTCGTCTGGGAGCACGGGTCGAGCCGCATCGATCGGATCGCGAAGGTGGCGATCGCGGAAATCGAGGCGGAGTCGCCCGAATACATCTTCTCGCTGGCCGGCAAGCGCGGCAAGCTGGTCGAGCTGTTCTATCTCGCCAGAAGCCTTTCGCGCCCGTCCGACGGGGCCGATATTCTGGCCGCGCCCTAAGCTGCGGCCGCGTTCCGGCTGCTTTGGGTTGTGCCGAACTGTGACGGCAGCCGTGATGTTGCGCAGCGGGACGGCAAGGTATTTACGTATTTCCGTCCCGAAGTTTGGTTACCCGGCCCAAGTGGGCTATGCTCCGCTGCGTCAACGACAAGAATGAGACGTCGGGAGACGGCATGGGATACCAGCGGCGGACGGGGCTGCGTCCATGATAACCTTACCGAGACTGGCGGCGGAAACCCTGGAGACGATGCTGGGTAAGTTCATGCGTCGCCGGTACGACGAACCTTCCGCCCGGGTCCTGGAGGGCTCGACGCGCACAGCGATGGAGTGTATCGGCAACAGCGACGCGCTCTACCACAACATCGAGCATACCATGCTCGTGACGCTGGCGGCTCAGGCGATCCTCACGGGACGTAATCTCCATGCGCATCTCGCGGCGGAGGACTACCTTCACATCCTGATCGCCTGTCTTGCGCACGACATTGGCTATGTCCGCGGCCTGTTTCCGGAGGATGACGAAGACGGTTTCATCATCGACGAGGCCGGGACCAAGGTGTCGCTACCGCGCGGTGCATCGGATGCCAGTTTGATGATGTATCACGTCGATCGCTCGAAACTCTTTGTGCGGCGACGATTGCCCCCGATCCGCGGCATCGACTCCGAGCGGATCGCCCGCGCCATCGAGGGGACGCGCTTTCCCGCCCGTGAAGGGCAGGAATATGATGAGGAGGCCTCGATCCTGCGTGCGGCCGACTTCATCGGCCAGCTCGGCGATCCCAACTATCTGCGCAAGGCCAACGCGCTCTATTACGAGTTCGAGGAGGTCGGCATCAACCGCCAGCTCGGCTACGACTCGCCCGCCGACATCGTCAACCGCTATCCGCAATTCTATTGGAACAGCGTCGCACCCCACATCCAGACCGAGATCGGCTATCTCAACAAGACCGAGATCGGGCGGCAATGGATCGCCAATCTCTACAGCAACGTGTTCCGCGCCGAGCGCGACATCTCACTGTCCGGTCCGCAGAAATAGATCGGGATGCCGCTGCGCACATCTGGGCTACGATATCCCCACGCCGTGAGCAAATCATGCAACAAAAAACCGTCGCCACGGACGTCCTCGACATCGCCTATCGCGAATACGGTGCGCCGGACGGCTGGCCCTGCATCATGGGGCACGGCTTTCCCTACGACGTGAACGCCTATGCCGAGACCGCCCCGATCCTCGCCGAGGCCGGCGCACGCGTGCTGGTGCCCTGGCTGCGCGGCTATGGGCCGACGCGGTTTCGCTTCCCCGAGACGCTGCGCTCCGGCGAGCAGGCGGCGCTGGGCGCCGATCTCTTGGCTTTCATGGATGCGCTCGGGATCGAGCGCGCCATCGTCGGGGGCTACGATTGGGGCGGGCGCGCCGCGTGCGTGATCTCGGCGCTCCATCCGGAGCGCGTGATCGGCCTCGTCTCCGGCAATTCCTACAACATCCAGAACATCGCCCTCGCCATGGAGCCGGCTTCGCCGCCGGAGGAGGCGGCGCTCTGGTATCAATATCTGTTTCACAACGAGCGCGGCCGCCGCGCGCTGGAGCGCAACCGCCGCGGCTTTGCCCGTCAGCTCTGGACGATGTGGTCGCCGAAATGGGCCTTCGACGACGCAACGTTCGAGCGGAGCGCCGCGTCATTCGACAATCCCGATTTCGTCGATGTCGTGATCCACTCCTACCGCCATCGCTACGCGCTGGTGGCCGGCGATCCCGCCTATGCGGGGATCGAGGCAAAGCTCGCCGCGCAGCCGCCGATCCGCGTCCCCACGATTGCGATCGACGGCGACAGCGACGGCGTCAATCCAGGTACCGCCCACCACGCGCGCAAGTTCGAGGGGTTTTTCGAGCGGCGCGTCTTCACCGATGCCGGTCATAATCTGCCGCAGGAGCGGCCGGCCGAATGGGCACAGGCCGTGATCGACGTGCGAAAAGCGGCTGCGTCATAGGGAGTGCCGACGCACGTTCGGGGGCTCCTCACCAAGGTATTGGAGCGCTGTCGCTCGGCCGTCCCGGTTCTCCAAATTTCCCTGACTTCCGGGAACCTTTTCCGATTGCAGTCGTCCAAGCTGTGGGCCCGCTTCCATATGCGGGCTCGTTGCAGGAGGATCTTGATGAAGTCATCAGTGCGCAAGCTGGAACGTGTCGCGGTGGCGCAGACGCCGTCCGATCGGCCTGATAGGGCGGAGGTCGAACAGGCGATCCGGACCATGATCCGTTGGGCCGGCGATGATCCCTCGCGCGACGGTCTGCGCGAGACACCTAATCGCGTTGCACGCGCTTTCGAGGAGTATTTTTCCGGATACGCGCAGGACCCCACCGAAATCCTGCAAAAGACCTTCGAGGAGATCGAAGGCTATGACGAGATGATCGTGCTGCGCGGCGTTCGCTTCGAGAGCCATTGCGAGCACCACATGGCGCCGATCGTCGGTCGCGCCTGGGTCGCCTATATTCCGCAGGGGCGCGTCGTCGGCATCAGCAAGCTTGCGCGCGTGGTGGACGTCTACGCGAAACGGCTCCAGATCCAGGAGAAGATGACCGCTCAGATCGCCAATACCATCAACGATGTGCTCAATCCGGAAGGCGTCGGAGTCATCATCAAGGCGACGCATCACTGCATGACCACCCGCGGCGCGCACAAGCCCGGGACCGATCTCGTCACCAGCCGCATGTTGGGGGTGTTCCGCGACAATGCGCTGACGCGCCAGGAACTGCTGGGGCTCGCCAATTCGGATGATTGATCCGCGTGCGCAAGAAGGAGGCGTTGCCATGGCCGAGAACAAGAAGCCGAGCGGACCCGATCTGAGCAAAGGCGTGTCGCTGACCGCGTTCAAGGACGGCAAATTGCTTGGTCAGGTCGGCGAGGAAGACGTCCTGCTGGTGCAGGCCGGCGGCGAGATCTTTGCCATCGAGCCAGCCTGCAGCCATTATCACGGCCCGCTCGCCGAAGGCCTGGTGGTGGGCGACACCATCCGCTGTCCCTGGCATCATGCCTGCTTCTCGTTGCGATCAGGCGAAGCCACGCGCCCGCCGGCATTGAATGCGCTGGCGGTGTGGGAGGTCGAGCGCGATCAGGACAACATCATCGTCCGGCGCAAGCGCGAGGCACTGACGCCGCGGGCCGCCCATCGCAGCGCGACGACGCCGGACAAATTCGTCATTGTCGGCGGCGGTGCTGCCGGCTTCGCCGCCGCCGAGGCACTCCGACGCGAGGGCTTTGCCGGCGCCATCACCATGCTCAGCAATGACGGCGCGATGCCGGTCGACCGTCCGAACCTCTCCAAGGATTACCTCGCTGGGAACGCGCCGGAGGACTGGTTGCCGTTGCGCGGTGAGGATTATTACCGGGACGCGGGCATCGATCTCAGGCTCAACACCGACGTCTGCGCGATCGATGTGAAGACGCGCAGTGTCACTCTCGGCAATGGCGACAAGCTGCCGTTCGACCGGCTGCTGCTCGCGACCGGCGCCGAGCCGGTGAAGCTCCAGATCCCCGGCGCGGATCAGCCGCATGTTCACACCCTGCGCTCCGTCGCCGATAGCCGTGCCATCATCAAGGCGGCGGGGAGTGCCAGGCGCGCGCTGGTGGTCGGTGCCAGCTTCATCGGCCTCGAGGTCGCGGCGTCCTTGCGGGCGCGCAAGATCGAGGTGCACGTGGTCGCGCCGGACGAGCGGCCGATGCAGAAGGTGCTCGGGGCCGAGATGGGCGATTTCGTGCGGTCCCTGCACGAGGAGAACGGCGTCGTCTTTCACCTGAAGGACACGGTGGACAAGCTCGATGGCATGCGCGCGACGCTGAAGAGCGGCGCAGTCATCGAAGCTGATCTCGTCGTCGTCGGCATCGGCGTCAAGCCGCGCCTCGCGCTCGCCGAGCAGGCTGGCCTGGCCGACGATCGTGGCGTCAGCGTCAGCGAATATCTGGAGACCAGCATCACCGGCATCTTCGCGGCCGGCGATATCGCGCGCTGGCCCGATCCGCATTCGCGGCAAATCATCCGCGTCGAGCATTGGGTGGTGGCGGAGCGGCAGGGGCAGACCGCGGCGCGCAATATGCTCGGCAGGCGCGAGCGCTTCGATGCGGTGCCGTTCTTCTGGAGCCAGCACTATGACGTGCCGATCAACTATGTCGGCCACGCAGAAGACTTCGATGACATCGCGATCGACGGAAGCATTGCCGGAAAGGACTGTTTCCTGACGTATCGCAAGGGCGGCCGCGTGCTTGCGGTCGCGTCGATTTATCGCGATCTCGACAATCTCAAGGCCGAACTGGAGATGGAGCGCTCGCGCGGCTGATTGCGTCGCATTTCACCTTGATTTGCGTCAATGTTGCTGCCGGGAGGGGTGCTCTGCTGGCTGTCGTCCCGGTACGGTGCGTGCTATTCTGGCGTGTGCCCCCGGACTCCGCATGGAGGAGTGGCCGCCATGACCAGTGCTTCTGACACGTCCCATCGTCCAAGCCTCGGCTCCGGCATAGCGGCGCTGCATGCCAAATGGGGCTGGATTGTCGCGCTCGGCGTCGTCTATCTCATCGCGGGCTTCATTGCGCTCGGCAGCATGGTGATGGCGACGGTGGCGAGTGTCATCGTGGTCGGCGCCATGATGATCGTCGCCGGCGTGACGGAGATCATCGGTGCTTTCCAGCTCAAGAGCTGGGGCAAGTTCCTGATCTGGGCCTTGCTCGGCGTGCTCTACGTCATCGCGGGCTTCCTCACCTTCGAGAACCCGCTGTTTGCCGCGGTCCTGCTGACGCTATTCCTCGGTGCATCGCTGCTGGCGTCCGGCGCCGTCAGGCTGTTTCTCGCCTTCAGCATGAAGCGGGAAAGCCCGTGGATCTGGGTGGCGCTGTCGGCCGTCATCACGCTGCTGCTTGGCCTCTTGATCCTGGCGCGCTGGCCGGTGAACAGCGTCTACATCCTCGGCCTGTTCCTCGGCATCGACCTTATTATGGCCGGCGCCGGCTGGATCAGCATCGGCCTCAGCCTGAAGCGGCGCGGCTAGGCGTGCCGCGAGCCATCAGCAACTCGACGCAAGACCGTTTTCCGGAACTCCGCTGATCTGATGCGCTGAAAAAAGCAGCGCGCTGTGCGGGCGCTTCGACGCGCGGCGATGATCATCGGGGAGAAACCATGAGAGCCGCTTTGGCCGTGGCCGCAGCCTTGGCTGCCGCCTGCCTGTCCACGCGTGCACCTGCGCAAAAAGCCTATGGTCCTGGCGTCAGCGACACCGAGATCAAGATCGGCAACACCATGCCCTATAGCGGCCCGGCCTCGCCGCTCAGCATCACGGGACGGGTGATCTCCGCCTATTTCGATGAGATCAACGAGAAGGGCGGCGTTGGCGGCCGCAAGCTCAACCTGATCTCGCTCGACGATGCGTTCTCGCCGCCCAAGACCATGGAAGCCGCGCGGCGCCTTGTCGAAGGCGACGGCGTCGCCTTCATCTTCGCCACCATGGGCACGGCACCGAGCTCGGCAATCGCAAAATATCTCAACAGCAACAAGGTGCCGCAGATCTTCCTGATCAGCTCGGCCTCGAAGTGGAACGATCCCGCCAACATGCCCTGGTCGATCGCGCTGCCCTGGGCGCCGAACTACACCAGCGAGGCCGCGATCGACGTCGCTTATGCCCGCGCCAAGAACCCGAATGCACGCTTTGCGGTGCTCTACCAGAACGACGACGCCGGCAAGGAATATCTTCGCGGCGTCAAGGAGGCGCTCGGTGCCGACGCCGACAAGGCGATCGCGATGGCCTCGAGCTTCGAGGTCGCCGACCCCACCGTCGATTCCCAGGTCCTGACGCTCGCCAATACCAAGGCCGACGTCTTCATGATCTATTCGGTGACGCCGCGGGCCTGCGCGCAGGCGATCCGCAAGGCGCACGAGGTCGGCTGGCAGCCGACGCGCTTTCTCGCCTCCGGCTGCGCCAATAAGGCTACCGTGATGGCGCCGGCTGGCCTGGAGGCCGGTAAGGGTGTGCTGTCGCTTGGCGCTCTCAAGCCCTTCGTCGAAGCGCCGAAGGACGATCCAGCGATGACGGCCTATATCGACTTCATGAAGAAGCGCCTGCCCAATGCCGACATCAACAACGTCGCCGGCCTCTACGGCTACACCGTCGCCGAGGCGCTGGTGGTGCTGCTGAAGCAGTGCAAGGACAATCTGACGCGCGAGAACATCATGGCGCAGGCGGCAAACCTGAAGAGCGTGCCGCTGTCGCTCCTGATGCCCGGCATCACCCTCAACACCACGCCGCAGGATTTCCGCCCAATCAAGGACGGCTACATGCTGCAGTTCGACGGCAACGACTGGGTCGTGGCGAGCGAGCTGTTGCGGGGGACGTGAGACGGCGCTCTCTCGGCGAACCAGGAATCGTAGGGTGGGCAAAGGCGCACTTGCGCCGTGCCCACCATCTATCAATGGTTTGAGAGAGCGCGTGGGCACGCTTCGCTTTGCTCAGCCTACGAGACTGCGAGCTGTGTAACCGCCAGTCCCTCTTCCTCAATGGCGGCTTTGTCATAAGTTGAAGCAGCCATCCGATTCTTCTCGGTCAGCCGCTGACGGCAAACTCCCCGGAACGGTGCCCATATGCTAGTCTGGCGGCAGCGAGGATTTGCGAGGTCACGATGGTATGAGACGGCGCGAGTTCATCAAAGCCTTCGGCAGCGCGGCGCTCGCGTTCCCGCTTCCGGCTCAGGCGCAAAAATCCGCGATACCGGTAGTCGGCTCTCTGAATCGCCCGAGCCCGGGGACGGAGGCGTTCGGCACCGCGTTCCGTCGCGGTCTCAAGCAAATGGGATTTGTCGAAGGCGAGAATCTTCTGGTTGAAGGGCGTTGGCCCAACCCAAACGAAGATTTGCGAGAGGCCGCGGCCGAGCTCGTGCGGAAGCAGGTTGCCGTAATCTTTACGGCCGACAATGGCGGAGCGCTGGCCGCCAAGGCAGCGACCTCGCAAATTCCGATCGTGTTTGTCGTGGGTCTTGATCCCGTTGCCATGGGTCTCGTTGCCACCATCAACCGGCCAGGCGGCAACGCCACGGGCGTGTCGTTCCAGGTGAGTGCATTGGAGCCGAAGCGGTTCGAATTGCTGCGTGCGCTATTGCCCGCGGCTTCCCTGGTCGGAGTGCTGGTCAACCCGGACAATCCGAACGCAGATCCAAGTGCCGTGCGCCTGGCCGCATCTGCCTCGGGGCTGCGGCTGCTCGTTGTCGAGGCTCGCACTCTTGCCGAGGTGGAAAGCGCATTCGCGCAACTGATTCAACGCGGAGCGAATGCGCTGCTGGTGACCTCCGATCGCCTGTTCAATCTGGAGCGTCGTCAGCTGGTGGATTTCGCGGCGCGAGCCGGCATTCCGACCATCTATCCTTGGCGCGACTTTGCCGATGCTGGCGGCTTGATGAGCTATGGTAACAGTCTCACGGACGCATTTCGGCAGGGCGGGCTGTATGTTGGCCGCATCCTCAGAGGTGACAAGCCGGCCAGTTTGCCTATCTGGCAACCCACCAGGTTCGAGTTCGTGATCAACCTCAAAACGGCAAAGGCAATGGGCCTCGACATCCCGCCGGCTTTGCTGGCGTTTGCCGACGAGGTGATCGAGTGATCGTCTCACGATCGTCGATCGCATGGAGGCACGCTTATCGGTCGCTCGATGGGGCTCAGAGCCATCACTTCGTTGGGCTTGGCCTTGAAGCGGCGCGGCGAGCCGGCCTCTACGGCCACGCTGTCGCGGAGGCGCTGGCGGTGCTGCTGAAGCGACGTCGCGGCGACGTAGACGGTGCACCCTCTCCCCTTGTGGGAGAGGGTGGATGCGCGAAGCGCAGCCGGGTGAGGGGTCTCTCTCGCCGCGACCGGTGTTGCCGGCGGAGAGAACCCCTCATCCTAGCCGAAGCTACGCTTCGGCGTCCTCGATAACGGCGGCCGAAGGGCCCCCTATGCCACCTTCTCCCACAAGGGGAGGAGGGAAGAAGGAGACCGCCAATGGACTTCCATCACTCCGCAGGTTCGCTGAAGCTCCAGATGGGCTAGCGCCGTTGTGGTCTTTGGCCACATTGCGCATCCGCGTCGTTTCGAAGGGTCGCGACGGGCAAGTCCCAGGTTTTGGATGCGACGCAGTATGGCTTCAGATCATTGTAGTACAATGGTAACCACTACTGACCGAGAGTGACCCTGCACGCCATGGCAGGTTCACCCAGGTGAAAGAGCACAGATCGCTTTCGCGCGAGAAAACGTCCGCGGCCATCGCGACAAGCGATGACGCCTTGGCTATGCCGGCAAGCCATTTCCGCATGAGCCTGCGTTGGCTGATCGTCGCGGCGCTCCTCCTGGCCGCCTTGCTCGTCCAGATACCGATCGTCCTGAACCCGGATCTGGCCTGCCTGCTGACGGAGGGCGAGCAGGTCCTGGATGGCCGCAAGCCCGGCGTCGATCTCTTCGAGCTGAATCCACCGCTGTCGGTCTATCTGTACATGCCGGCATCGATGCTTGCGCGAACGACCGGCATTGCGCCTGAAGTGATCGTGATCATCCTGATCCTGGTCGAAATCGTCGTCGCGCTTCTGATCATCGATCGTGCCGCTGCGGCGGCAAGGCTGGCGCCTGAAGAGCGGATCATTGCAACCTGCCTGTTCGCGTTCTTGTTCGCAATTCTTCCCATCGGCGTATTCGGACAGCGTGAGCACGTCGCCGTCATTGCGCTGACCCCTTTCATTGCCGTCACCGCGATCCGCTGGCGCGGCCTCAGCCCCGGACCGGTTGCGGTCCTGGCAGGACTTGGCGCGGGGCTCGCCATGAGCATCAAGCCCCACCTCGCGCTGGTCGTAGGACTTCCGATCGTCCTTGCCGTCTTCCGCCAGCGCTCGCTAAGGCCGTTGTTCTCCCCGGAAGCGATGATGGCGGCTGCGGTCGTCATCGGCTACGGAGCGGTCCTCGTCTTCGTCTTCCCCGCTTATCTGTTCGACTATGCGCCGATGGTCTCGGCCGCCTATCTGCCGTTGCGGATGAATCTGGGCGATCTGCTGTCGTTCCCCGCGATGGTGATGGCAGGATCCATCGTGTTTCTCGGCCTGCTGGCTCCGCACGAGTTCAAGATGGGAGGCAGTGCGACCCCGTGGCTCGTCGCAGCGGTCGGCGGCGCCGCGAGTTTCGTTCTCCAGGGCAAGCATTGGACCTACACGGCGTTTGCGCTCTGCGTCTTTGCGATTGCCGCGCCGCTCTTGCATGCGCGCATGAGGACGATGCGGATGCCCGTCATGATCGCCGGCCTCGCTGCCATTGCGCTCATCGGCTACTGTCTCTCCTTGCAGGTCCGGCCGTTTCCGCCGCTCAAGGAGCGCGTCCAGGCCCTGGCAAAGCATCCGCGGCTGATCACGATCGGGGATCACGTCGCGCTGGGGCATCCGCTCGTCCGTGAGGTCAACGGGACCTGGGTGGGCAGCTCCTGCGTGCAGGTGTTGGCGGCGGGCGCGATGATGCTTCAGAAAACGAGGCAGCCAACCGAAGGCGAGCGCGCAAGGCTGGACGGCATCATCGATTTCGAGCGGCGGCACCTGCTCGCGGACCTGCGCGCCGGTCGCCCGGATGTGATCCTCGTGGATACCCATCTGCTGAGCGCGGTCCCGTTCGACTGGCTGGCCTGGGCAAGGTCCGATCCCGACCTCGCGGCGGAGCTAAGCCGTTACCGCGAAGTCGAGGATGCCGGAGGCCGCGTCCGGATCCTGGTCGCTCGATCGGGCTCGGAGCGCTAACCCCGTTCGGTTGTGCTCCGGCCGCGGCAAGCGTGCCACGCTCGGCATGCTGACATCACGCCAGTGTTTTGCCCGACGAGTCAAAATCGATTCGTAAAAACAGCAGGCGTTCACGCCGGCCGCCAAGCCATTGAAAAACCTGACCCCGGCTACTGTGCATGGGGTTGTTTTCTCAGTTTTTGTCGGAGCGACCGTTTTCGCGGCGCGAGGTCGGGCGCTACCCCGCCTTGGCGATGCGGCTGTCCGCGGACCCCGCGCGCAGGTTCTGGAAGAACGTCTCCACCTCCCGCGACAGCGTCTGCGCCGTCTCGGTCAGGCTGCTGGCGGCGGTGAGGACCGAAGCCGCCGCCGTATCGGTCTCGCCGATGGCATCGCGCAGCGAGGTGATGTTCGCCACCAGCGTCTCGTTGCCCTGCGCGGCGCTTTGCGCGTTGGAGGAGATCTCGCGCGTGGCCTGATCCTGCTGGCCGATGGCGCCGGCGATCGCGGACGTGACCTCGTTGATCTCGCGCACCGCCCCGCCGATCTCGCGCACGGCGTCGACCGCATTGCGCGTCGAGGCCTGGATCATCGCGACGTTCTCGCTGATCTCGGCCGTGGCCTTGGCGGTCTGGCCCGCGAGCGCCTTCACCTCGTGGGCGACGACGGCAAAGCCGCGGCCGGCATCGCCGGCGCGCGCCGCCTCGATGGTGGCGTTCAGCGCGAGCAGGTTGGTCTGCTCGGCGATCGCCTGGATCAGGCTGAGCACGCCGTCGATGCGTTGCGTGGCTGCAGCGAGGCTCTCGATCTCGGAGATCGACTTCTCCGTGCGCTGGCCGGTCTGCTCGACCGCGCCCGCGCTCTGCCGCACCTGGCGCCCGATCTCCACCACCGAGGCCGAAAGCTCCTCGGCCGCGCCCGCCACCGCGGTGACGTTGTGCGAGGCCTGCTCGGTGGCGTTGGCCGCGCTGCCGGCGCGGCTGCTCGCATCCGCGGTGACACGCGTGATGGTCTGCGCCGTCTCGCGCATGACGGAGGCATTGTCGCTGAGGCCGCGCATGATCGCGCCGATCGCCTCGCGAAACTGCTCGACGGACTGCTCGATGTGACGGGCGCGCTCCTCGCGCGCGGCGGCGTCCTGCGACACTTGCGAGGCGAGGTTGCGGTTGCGCCCCATCGCATCCTGGAACACCTGGATGGCGCGGGCCAGCGCGCCGATCTCGTCGGCGCGGCCCGCGTGCGGCACCACGACATTTTCGGCGCCGTCGGCGACCTGCTCGATGGTGGCGGTGATCGCGGCGAGCGGCCGGGCGATCGAGCGGGCAATGATGACGATGCCGACGACGACGAGCGCCAGCGCCACGCCGCCGAGGCAGGTGAGGATGAACGACAATGTGCGGTTGGTCTCGGTCTGCTGCGCGATTTGCCTGGCGCGCTCCGCATACACCTTGGACAGCGCCTCGAGGTCCTTGTTCAGCGCCGTGCGCACGCTGCGGTTGGCGTCGTTGTCGCCCCATTCGCGGCCCGCCGCCGCGTTGATCTCGACGCCGCGCCGCACCAGCTCCTTGCGGAACTCGACGAACTGCTCGATGCGCTTCTTGAAAGTAGCGAACTGCTCGGCATCGTCGGCCTTGACGATGGTCTCCCAGCGCTTCACGACGTCGAGGATCTGGGCGTTGAACTTGAGCAGGCCGTCGCCGTATTTCTTCACCACGGCCGGCTCGGTCGACATGTAGACGCCGCGCGATTCCATCACCACCGCATAGACCAGCGAGTTGACCCGCTCGACGTTCAGCGCGGCCGCGTTCGCCGTCTCGATCGCGCCTGCGAGGTCGGCGCTGCGGCGGCTGTTGTAGTCCGACAAGATCGCGATCGCTGCCGTGAGCAGCGCGAACAGCGCGAAGATCGCATAGAGCTTGCCGGCAAGCGTGAAGCGGCCTGCCGGCTTGGCGGCATTCCCAGATCGGTCGAATGTCATGGTGTTCAAGGAGCCCGGATTGGCCTGACCGGCCGGTGAACGGGGTCAGGCAAAATTGATGCAAAACTATGCAGAACGAAGATGGACGCAGCGTTAACGCAGCTCCTGGCCGCCTCCGCCCTTAGGCGAAGGAAAGGCAAGTCATTTCAGCGTCTTGATCCGAAGGTTTAGTTTCAGGATAGTCTTGGGAGTCGGCCGTTGGCCGAGCAACCCCGGAGAGACCCTTGGTCTACCGCCACAGCATCGACGCCACGACCTACAGCTTCCCTGACCTGCGCGACCTGCTCGCCAAGGCGACACCCCCGCGCTCCGGCGACCGTCTGGCCGGAATTGCCGCTGAGAGCTCCGAGCAGATGATCGCCGCGCGGATGGCGCTCGCCGATGTGCCGCTCGGCCAGTTCCTGCAGGAAGCCGTCGTTCCCTACGAGGCCGACGAGGTCACCCGCCTCGTCATCGACAGCCATGACGCCAAGGCGTTCGCGCCGGTGGCATCGCTGACGGTCGGCGGCTTCCGCGACTGGCTACTGTCGGACGCCGCAACGCCCGAGGTCCTGCGCGAGCTGGCCGACGGCATCACGCCGGAGATGGCGGCCGCCGTGTCGAAGCTGATGCGCAACCAGGATCTGATCCTGGCCGCACGGAAGTGCGAGGTCACCACCGCCTTTCGCAACACGATCGGCCTGAAGGGGCGGATGAGCACACGGTTGCAGCCGAACCACCCGTTCGACGACGCCAGGGGCATCACCGCCTCGATCCTCGACGGCATCCTGCTGGGGGCGGGCGATGCCTGCATCGGCATCAATCCCGCCAGCGACGATCCCGCAATCATCGCGCAATTGCTGCGGCTGCTCGACGAGATCATCGCGCGGCTGCAAATCCCGACGCAAGGCTGCGTCCTGACCCATGTCACGACGACGCTGTCGCTGATCGGGCAGGGCGTGCCGGTCGACCTCGTCTTCCAGTCGGTGGCGGGCACCGAGGCCGCCAACCGCAGCTTCGGCATCGACCTCGCGCTGCTTCGGGAAGCGCACGAGGCCGGGCTGGCGCAGGGGCGCGGCACCGTGGGGCGGAACCTGATGTATTTCGAGACCGGCCAGGGCTCGGCGCTGTCGGCGGGTGCCCATCACGGCGTCGACCAGCAGACCTGCGAGGCGCGCGCCTATGCGGTCGCCCGCGCGTTTGCACCGCTCTTGGTCAACAGCGTAGTCGGCTTCATCGGCCCGGAATATCTCTACGACGGCAAGGAGATCATCCGCGCCGGGCTGGAGGATCATTTCTGCGGCAAGCTGCTGGGCCTGCCGCTCGGGGTCGACATCTGCTACACCAACCACGCCGAGGCGGACCAGGACGACATGGACAATCTCCTGACGCTGCTCGCCGCCGCCGGCGTCACGTTCATCATGGGCGTTCCCGGTGCTGACGACGTCATGCTGAACTACCAGTCGACGTCCTTTCACGACGCGCTCTATGTCCGGGACGTCTTCGCGCTACGCCGCGCGCCGGAATTCGAAGACTGGCTGGCGCGCTCGGGCATTACAGGCGCCGATTTCCGTCTTGCCGGCGATCCAGGCCTGCTGCCTGATTTTGCTGCGCGGCTGATCGCGTGAGGCGGGCAAGCCTTGGGAAACAATCAGCGCCTCTCGGAATTATGCTTGTGCCACAATATTGAGAAATTCCGGCGACAGCATTACGGTATGTGTCTGGCTGGCAATTTCCGCACCATCTTTGAGTGTGGCGGGGGAGCTTAGATGCGAGCTGAAAGTAACGGAACGTCCCGGCGGATTCTCTGCGTGTTTCCGCGCTACACCTCGTCCTTCGGCACGTTCGAGTATGCCTATCCCCTGACCGATGGCGTCCGCGCCTTCATGCCGCCGCAGGGGCTCTTGCTGATCTCCGCCTACCTTCCGAAAGAATGGCAGGTCAAATTCGTCGACGAGAATTTGCGCCGCACGACCAGGGAGGAGTTCGAGTGGGCGGAAGCCGTCTTCGTCAGCGGCATGCACATCCAACGCCAGCAGATGAACGACATCTGCCGCCGCGCCCATGAGTTCGACCTACCGGTCGCGCTCGGCGGGCCCTCCGTCAGCGCCTGCCCCGACTATTATCCGTCCTTTGATTATTTGCATGTCGGCGAGCTCGGCGACGCCACCAACCAGCTGATCGAGATCCTGTCGCGCGACACCTCGCGTCCGGAGAGCCAAGTCGTGCTCACGACCAAGGACCGCGTGCCGATGACGGAGTTTCCGATCCCGGCCTATGAGCTCGCCGATGTGAAGAAGTACTTCCTCGGCAGCATCCAATATTCCAGCGGCTGTCCCTATCAGTGCGAGTTCTGTGACATCCCCAGTCTCTATGGCCGCAATCCGCGCATCAAGACGCCGCAGCAAATCATCGCCGAGCTCGACCGCCTGCGCGAATGCGGCATGACCGACACGGTCTATTTCGTCGACGACAATTTCATCGGCAACCGCAAGGCGGCCATGGACCTGCTGCCGCATCTAATCGAGTGGCAGAAGCGGACCGGCTATGTGGTGCGGCTCGCCTGCGAGGCGACGCTCAATATCGCCAAGCGCCCCGAGATCCTCGAGAAGATGCGCGAGGCCTATTTCATCACCATCTTCTGCGGCATCGAGACGCCCGATCCGGATGCATTGCATGCGATGCACAAGGACCACAACATGATGGTCCCGATCCTGGAGGGCGTGCGCACCATCAACTCCTACGGTATGGAGGTGGTCTCGGGCATCATCATGGGGCTCGACACCGACAAGCCGAACACCTCGGAAGCGCTGCTCGCCTTCGTCGAGGATTCCCGGATTCCGCTGCTCACCATCAACCTGCTCCAGGCGCTGCCGAAGACGCCCCTGTGGGACCGTCTGGAGCGCGAGGGGCGCCTCGTCCACGACGACGGCCGCGATTCCAACGTCGATTTCCTGCTGCCCTACGACGAGGTCGTCGCGTCATGGAAGCACGCCATGGCGGTCGCCTACGCGCCCGAGAAGGTCTACGCGCGCTATCAGCACCAATGCGACCACGTCTATGTGAATCGGCTCAAGGTGCCGGTGCCGGACGAGATGAAGACGTGGCCCAATATCAGACGCGCTCTCGTCATGCTGCGCAACCTCTTCTGGAAGATCGGCGTTCTCGGCGACTACAGGCGCGTGTTCTGGAAGTTCGCGCTGGGCCGCATCAGGCGCGGTGATCTCGAAGGCTTGATCGGCTGCGCCACGATCGCCCATCACCTCATCACCTTTGCGCGCGCGGCCTCCAGCGGCGAGCAGAACGCCTCGAACTATTCGATCCGGCTGCGCGAGGCCGCCGTTCCCGCCGAATGAGCGACAGATCCGTTCCGGTTCGCCCGACCATCGACCTCAGGTCGTTCACGCCCGCGCGCGTCGCGCTGGGACGCAGCGGCGCGAGTCTGCCGACGAAGGCGCTGCTCGATTTCACGCTGGACCATGCCCGTGCCCGCGATGCCGTGCATGCCGCCTTCGATACGCCGCGTCTGCTCGCCGATCTCGGCGCACTCGATCTTGCGGTGACCGAGGTGAGGAGCCGGGCGGTCGATCGCAGCGACTATCTGCGGCGGCCGGATCTGGGGCGGCAGCTCGACCCTGCCTCGGCCCAGCGTCTCGCACGAAGCGTCTCCGCCCCGAGCCAGCTTGCTGTCGTGATCGGAGACGGCCTGTCCGCGGCGGCGGTCCACGCCCATGCGATCGCCGTGGTGAAGCGCCTGTTGCAATCGCTTGCGGAGGGGGATGCTGTCGCGATCGGCCATGTCGTCGCCGCATCGGGCGCGCGCGTCGCGCTCGGCGACGAGATCGGCGCCATTCTCGGCGCGCGCATGGTCGTGATGCTGATCGGCGAGCGGCCCGGCCTCTCCGCGCCCGACAGCCTCGGCGCCTATCTGACCTTCGCGCCGAGGCCCGGCCGCACCGATGCCGAGCGCAATTGCGTCTCCAACATCCACCGCGGCGGGCTGAGCCACGACGAGGCGGCGTTCAAGATCGCCTGGCTGGTCCGCGAGGGGCTGGCCCGGGAGGTCACCGGCGTGGCGCTGAAGGACGAGAGCGCGGACCGCGCGCCGCGCCAGATTGGGACATTCTCGCCGGGATGACGGTCATTCCAGGCCCGGATCGCCGCTTTTCGAGCGATTCGGCCGGGCTTGGCCTGCTTGCGAAAAGACCTGTTGACCTGCTAAACCGCTGCCGGCGATTTTCCGCGCATTTTCAAAGGGCAAGCCTCCCATTGGTATGGCGTTTTCAAGCCGTTCGCGCGGCGCAATAAGCTCTCAAGATTGAGCCGATTTAGGAACTGGACAAGGCATGCTCGAAAAGCACAGCGAGAGTGAGGTTCATGTCGACAAGGTCGAGCAGGGACCTACGTCCTCCATCGCCTTCGGGCTGGAGCGTCTCGGGCTGATCGCCGTTCGGGCCCCGATCGTCTCCTGCATCGTCCTGCTCGCGCTGATCGTCGGCGCGGTGTTCGGAATCTACCGGATCAAGATCGACGATTCGCTGTCGCAGCTGTTCCGCTCCGACAGCCGCGAGTTCCGCCAGTACGAAGAGGTCACCAAGAAGTTCCCGGCGGAGGAGTTCGACGTCCTCGTCGTCGTCGAGGGCAAGACCCTGCTGGAGCGGAACAACCTGGAGAAGCTGCGCGACTTCGTCACCGACCTGCAACTGGTCGAAGGCACGCGCGGCCTCGTCTCGCTGTTCTCGGCGCGCCAGGCGCCGGCGCCGGGCAAGTTGCCGGCGGCGCTGTTCCCGGCCGAGCTGCCCGAGGGCGCGGCCTATGACACGTTCATCGAGACCGTCAAGAACAACGAGATCATCCGCGGCAAGCTGCTGTCGGAGGACGGCACGCTGGCGCTGATCGTGCTGTCGCTCGATCCCGAAGTGGTCGGCTCCAACAAGCTGACCAAGACGGTCGGCGACATCCGCGCGCTGATGAAGGAGGATCTCGGCGACACCGGGCTTAACGTGCAGCTCTCGGGCGTGCCGGTGATGCAGCTCGAAATCCGCAATGCGGTCGAGCGTGACGGGCTGACCTACAACATCCTCGGCATCCTTGCCGGCTGCATCATTGCCATCATCTTCTTCCGCAAGATCTCGTTCATGATCGCGGCGGCATTCCCGCCGATGATCGCGATCCTGCTGGCGCTCGGCGCGCTTGGCTGGGCCAATTTCAACCTCAACATGTTCCTGAACGTGATGACGCCGCTCATC
Organism: Bradyrhizobium agreste; assembly: GCF_016031625.1. Classification (GTDB taxonomy): domain Bacteria; phylum Pseudomonadota; class Alphaproteobacteria; order Rhizobiales; family Xanthobacteraceae; genus Bradyrhizobium; species Bradyrhizobium agreste. The sequence continues at coordinate 85,000 of NZ_JACCHP010000011.1, forward strand.
ATGGTCATCAGCTTCTCGGATTCGATGCAGCTGACCTTCGCCGCGCGCGACCGGCTCATCGCCGGCCAGGACAAGTTCACCGCGTTCAAGAACGCGGTGCTGGTGGTGGGGCCGGCCTGCGTGCTGACGCACGGCACCGCCGGCATTTCCTTCATCGCGCTGCAATTCTCCGACTCCGACCTGATCCGCAAGTTCGGCGAGGCGGGGCTTGCCGCCACCATCATCGCGCTGGTCGCGGTGCTGTCGCTGGTGCCGGTGTTCGGCGTGCTGTTCGTGCGCAACGAGAAGGTCTTCGCGGTCAAGTTTCAGGGCGCGGACGCCGGCGTCCAGGCGCTGCGCAATTTCTGCTACTGGATCGCGGTGCGGATGGTCGGCCGGCCCGGCCTGTTCAGCCTGATCGCGGTGCTGTTCGTCGGCGGCCTCGGCGTCATCTACGCCAATCTGGAGCCGCGCTACCGGCTCGCCGACCAGGTGCCGGACAAGCGCCAGGCGGTCGCTGCCAGCGACCGGCTCGATGCCAAGCTCACCGGCGCCAATCCGGTCAACGTGCTGATCGTGTTCCCCAAGGGTGAATCGCTCTATTCGCCGCAGACGCTGCAGACCATCGCCGAGGTCCATGCGACGGTCGAGAAGGCCGCGGGCGTCGGCAACGTCTGGTCGCTGGAGACGCTGCGCCGCTGGCTGGCGGAAAAGGCCGGCAGTGCCGACGTCGCGACGCTGAAGGAATATGTCAGCGTCATCCCCGAGCACCTGGTGCGGCGCTTCATCGACGCCGAGCAGGACGCCGTCGTCGTCGCCGGCCGCGTGCCGGACAAGGATTCCAGCCAGCTCCTGCCGATCGTCGACAAGCTCGATACCGAGCTCGACGCCGTCCGCAAGAAGCATCCCGGCTACGAGGTCGCGGTGACCGGTCTCGCCGCAATTGCGGCGCGCAATTCGGCCAACATGATCGAGAAGCTGAACCGTGGGCTCACCGTCGAATTCGCGCTGGTCGCGATCTTCATCGGCCTCGCCTTCCGATCCTGGGTCGTGATGCTCGCCTGCATCCTGCCGGGCATCTTCCCGGTGGTGATGTCGGGCACGGTGCTGTGGGCGATGGGCGAAGGCCTGCAATTCGCCAGCGTGGTCGCGCTCACCGTCTCGTTCGGCCTCGGCCTTTCCGCCACCATCCACTTCCTCAACCGCCTCAGGCTCGAGAGCAAGCCAGGCGTCGGCTCCGCGCTCGCGGTGGAGCGGGCGACCGTACTGGTGGGGCCTGCGCTGATCCTGACCACGGTGGTGCTGGCCTGCGGCCTCGTCGTCACCGTGTTCTCCGACCTGCCGTCGCTGCGGCTGTTCGGCTGGCTCAGCGCCTTCTCGATGGTCATGGCGCTCGTCGCCGACCTCTTCATCCTCAGGCCGACCGCAATGTGGCTGATCAACCTGCATGAGAGGTTGCAGGGCACCGATAAGCGGGCGATCTGAACGGCGGGACGGCAAGGCCGTCGCATGCGGCCTCGCGCAGACCAGTTGCAGACAACGCCAATCAGCAAAAAGCCCCCGACTCGCGAGAGCCGGGGGCCATGATGTCCATTGAAGTGGAGCGCGATCAGCCCTTCGTCATCGTGATGTTGACGCCGCGGATCTCGCCCTTGGACGAGATCTGCACGGTCTGCTTGGTGCCGTTGGTGCGCAGCGACAGATTGGCGGCAAAGCCGTTGGCCTCGACGAAGACGTCGATCTGGCCGCCGCCGGCGGTGCCCTGGAGATTGCCGAAGATATTGCGGCTGGCCTCGCTCCAATTGCCGGAGATGCGGTCGCCCTGGCTCGTCACGTCGCTGGTGAGGTCGAACTTGTAGCTGTCGGAGGCGCAGTGCAGCGCCTGCTTCAGGCTGAGGCCGCTGCCGGCCACCTTATAGTCCGCCTTGCAGCGGATGCGCTCGGTGGAGCCGTCGGACAACGACACCGTGCCGGTGCCGCTCCATGCGCCGTCAAAGCCGGCAAACGGTCCGGACGACTGAGCATGGCTTGCCGTCACCGAAAAGAGCAGCGCCGCCCCGATGCCGGCCGCCGTGATTGCCAGTCCAGATCGCCCAAAGAATGTCATCGCAAATATCCCGTTTTGGAACGACGTTCGCTCACGATTGAGAACGTCTCGCCACATCGAAAGTTTAGTGCTCCGAGCTTGTGGCAGGTTCAAAGCCCGGCGGCCAGAGACGGCGGTTCACGCGGCCCGCTGTGCTTTCGGGGCCGCGATTTGCCGCGTTTCGGCATGTTTCCGGCAGCGGAGGACGGGCCAAGAGATGCAGCGCAGCAACAGGTCTGCACTAAAACGCAACACCCCCGGATTATGACGTAGTATCAAGCCCTTACATCTGCCAATGAAAGCGCGGGGAAGACCTGATTCGGCGGGTGCGGCGCCAATTTGGCCGCATTTGCCAGTGCTTGTGCCTTCTCTGAGGCCGCCAGCCGCGGCGACTTGCCATCAGAACCAATCCGTTCCGGCCATCCGCCCTGCGCAGTCCGGGATCGGTGCGATTCTGCCGTCAGAATGAAGGAATACAATGCGTAAGCTTCTCGTCGCTCTCACCCTGCTGTCAGCCTCCCTTTCGACGGCGGCGTTCGCCCAGCAAGGGCGCGGCACCGAGGCCGAGCAGAAGGCCTGCACCCGCGACGTGCAGAAGTTCTGCCGTCCCGTCATCGACCAGGGCGATTTCACCATCCTGGCCTGCCTCAAGGAGAACCGGGCGAAGATCTCGCAGGCCTGCGACCAGGTGCTGAAGAACCACAATCAATAGACTCGGCCATTGGCCCCCAAAGCGGTTCTCGGCTGCTTTTCCGGGCCCAATCCGCGAAGGGGCAGCCATCGACGGACAGGATTGGTTTTGCGGCCGTATTCCCCTATATGGGGGCCGCGGCGGCGTCGCCGGCGTGAGCCCGCGCGAGCGAAAAAGCCCTTCCTGTCCAAACGATTGTAAACCAGCCCTCGATGACCTCTGCGAGCGAATTGCGATCCGGGAAGGGTGACCGCGACGAGAATTTTCCCGTCGCGTCCTGGATCATTCATCCGCGTCATCGCGCCCTGATCCTGGCCTATTACAATTTCGTCCGCACCGCCGACGACATCGCCGACCACGCGACGCTGTCTCCCGACCAGAAGCTTAGCTTTCTTGATCTGCTCGAGGCGGAACTGCTCGGCAAGGGTGACACCCAGCCTGAGGCCGTCAGCTTGCGCCGCGCGCTGGCCGAGCGCGGCATGACGCCCCGTCACGCGCTCGACGTGCTGATCGCCTTCCGCATGGACGTGACCAAGCTGCGCTACGAGACCTGGGACGAGGTCATCCATTATTGCCGCTATTCGGCGATGCCGGTCGGCCGCTTCATGCTCGACGTTCACGGCGAGAGCACCTCGACCTGGGCCGCCTCGGACGCGCTCTGCGCAGGCTTGCAGATCAACAATCACCTGCAGGATTGCGGCAAGGATTATCGCGAGCTCAACCGCGTCTATCTGCCGCGCGATGCGCTGGCGGCACACGGCGCCTCGGTCGAGCAGCTCGGTCTCGCCCAGTCGCCGCCGGCGATGCTGGCCTGCCTGCAGTCGCTCGCCGCGCGCAACGCGGCGCTGCTCGACGAGGGCAGGTCGCTCGCAGCCGAGATCCGGGATTTCCGTCTCGGCCTCGACGTCTCCGTCATCCAGGCCTATGCCGACCGCATCGTGCGCCTGCTCAAGGTGCGCGATCCCCTGCGCGAGCGCGTGCATCTGAACAAGTTCGAGCTGCTCGCCTTCAGCCTCGCCGGGATCATCGGCGAAGTCGGCCGCCGTGCGATCGGTCGCAAGGCCATTTCCAGACCGGGGACTGCCCATGACGCTTGAGGCGACCACGCCCGGCGCCAATTACGGCTCGACCGCATCCGGCAGCTCGTTCTATGCCGCGATGCGCATCCTGCCGCGTGATCAGCGCGAAGCGATGTTTCAGATCTACAGCTTCTGCCGCCAGGTCGACGACATCGCCGATTCCGACGGCCCGCGCGACGAGCGGCTCGCCGCACTTCAGGAGTGGCGCAACGACATCGACGCGCTCTATCAGGGTCATCCGCCGCCGCGGCTGAAGGACTACGTCGCCTCGGTGAAGACCTTCGGCCTCAAGCGCGAGGATTTCCTCGCCATCGTCGACGGCATGGAGATGGACGTGCCGCAGGACATCCGTGCGCCCGACATGGCGACGCTGGATCTGTATTGCGACCGCGTTGCCAGCGCCGTGGGGCGGCTGTCGGTGCGCGTGTTCGGCATGCCCGAGGAAGACGGCATCCTGCTCGCGCACCATCTCGGCCGCGCGCTGCAGCTCACCAACATCCTGCGCGACATCGACGAGGACGCCGGCCTCGGCCGGCTCTATCTGCCGCGCGAGGCGCTGCTGCATGCCGGCATCACCTCCGATGATCCGAACCGCGTGATCGCCGAGCGCGCGCTGCCCAAGGTCTGCATGCCGCTGGCGCAGCGCGCGAAGGCGCATTTCGAGAAGTCGGACGAGATCATGAACCGCAACAGGCGCCGCGCCGTGCGCGCGCCGCGGATCATGTCGAAATACTATCATTCCATTCTGGACCTCCTGATCGCGCGTGGCTTCTCCGCGCCGCGCGCGCCGGTGCGTGTGTCGAAGATCACACGGATCCTGATCCTGCTCCGTTACGCTTTCATCTGATGCAAAACACAGCTCACATCATCGGTGCTGGAATTTCCGGCCTCTCCGCCGCCGTGCGGCTCGCCAATGCCGGCTTCAAGGTCGCCGTGCACGAGGCGACGCACCAGGCCGGCGGCCGCTGCCGGTCCTATTTCGACGGCGCGACGGGTCTCACCATCGACAACGGCAATCATCTGTTGCTGTCGGGCAACTTCCATGCGCGCGCCTATGCGCGTGCGATCGGCACCGAGGCGGGCCTCGTCGGTCCCGAGCGGGCGCAATTTCCCTTCGTCGACATCAAGACCGGGCAGCGCTGGCAGATCGATCTCGGCGATGGACGATGGCCGACCTGGGTGCTCGACGAAAGCCGCCGCGTGCCCGACACTGGCCTTGCCGATTATCTCAAGCTGGCGCCGCTGATCTGGGCGTCGGAGGAGACGCTGGTCGGCAAGTCGATTCCGACCGAAGGCATCCTCTATCAGCGCCTGGTGCAGCCGCTGCTGCTGGCCGCGCTCAACGTTGATCCGCCCGAGGGCTCGGCCGGGCTCGCCGGCGCGATCGTGCGCGAGACGCTGCTGGCGGGCGGGCAGGCCTGCCGTCCGCTGATCGCGCGCGATGGCCTCAGCGCGGTTCTCATTGAGCCCGCCGTGAAGTTTCTGCAGGAGCGTGGCCACACCGTTCAGCTGGGCCATGAGCTGCGCGAATTCGTTAGCACAGACGGCAAGGCGACCGCGCTGAATTTCGGCGGCGAGGATTTGATCCAGCTCGGTGCGGGCGATGTCGTCGTGATGGCGGTGCCGCCGCGCGCGGCAGCAAGCCTGCTGCCGGGCCTGAAGACGCCGACCGAATTCCGCGCCATCGTCAATGCCCATTTCCGCATCACACCGCCGCCCGGCTCGGCGGCGATCCTCGGCGTGATCGGCGGCGTGGTGGAATGGCTGTTCGCGTTTCCGAACCGGCTCTCGGTCACCATCAGCAATGGCGACCGCCTGGTCGACATGCCGCGCGAGGAGCTGGCGCAGACGATCTGGAACGAGGTCTGCGAGGCGGGAGGTGTATCCGGCGAATTGCCCCCGTGGCAGATCGTGCGCGAGCGCCGCGCCACATTTGCGGCGACGCCGGCCCAGAATGCCCTGCGTCCGGGGCCGGTCACTGCGCTGAAAAACCTGTTCCTCGCCGGCGACTGGACTGCTACGGGATTGCCGGCAACCATCGAGGGATCGGTCCGGTCGGGTGACCGCGCCGCCGATCTGGTTCTGGCCGCCAAAGCATCCTGAAAGGCGGCCGGCAATTTGTCCGCTCAACATTCAATCGACTATCGGAGCAATCGAGCGACATGGATTCCGTGACCGCGACCAGCCGCGAAGCCTTGGAATCGAGCATTGCGTCGGCCACCCAGGGCATCCTCGGCTTCCAGCAGGCCGACGGCCATTGGGTGTTCGAGCTCGAGGCCGACGCCACGATTCCCGCGGAATACATTCTGCTGCGGCACCATCTGGCCGAGCCGGTCGATGCCGTGCTCGAGGCCAAGATCGGCAATTATCTACGCCGCATCCAGGGCGCTCACGGCGGCTGGCCGCTGGTGCATGACGGCGAGTTCGACATGAGCGCCAGCGTCAAGGCCTATTTCGCGCTGAAGATGATCGGGGACTCCGTCGATGCGCCGCACATGGTGCGTGCGCGCGAGGCGATCCGCTCGCGCGGCGGCGCGATCCACAGCAACGTCTTCACCCGCTTCACGCTGGCGATGTACGGCGTGCTGGCCTGGCGCGCGGTGCCGGTGCTCCCGGTCGAGATCATGCTGCTGCCGTTCTGGTCCCCGTTCCACATCAACAAGATCTCCTACTGGGCGCGCACCACGATGGTGCCGCTGATGGTGATCGCTGCGCTGAAGCCGCGCGCGAGGAATCCGCTTGGCGTCGGCATCGACGAATTGTTCCTGCAGGACCCGCGCTCGATCGGCATGACCGCCAAGGCGCCGCATCAGAGCATGGCCTGGTTCCTGCTCTTCCGTTCGCTCGATGCGATCCTGCGCGTCGTCGAGCCGCTGTTTCCGAAGAGCCTGCGCAAGCGCGCGATCGACGCCGCGCTCGCCTTCACCGAGGAGCGGCTCAACGGCGAGGACGGCATGGGCGCGATCTACCCGCCGATGGCCAACATCGTCATGATGTACGACGCGCTCGGCAAGGACGAGAACTATCCGCCGCGCGCGACGACGCGCCGGGGTCTCGACAAGTTGCTCGTCATCAAGGACGACGAGGCCTATTGCCAGCCTTGCGTCTCTCCGGTGTGGGACACGACGCTCACCGCGCATGCGCTGCTGGAAGCCGGCGGCGACAAGGCGGTGCCGGCCGCCAAGCAGGGCCTCGACTGGCTGATCCCGCGGCAGGAGCTCGAGCTGAAGGGCGACTGGGCAGTGAAGCGGCCCGACGTGCGCCCGGGCGGCTGGGCCTTCCAGTACAACAACGCGCATTATCCCGACCTTGACGACACCGCCGTCGTGGTGATGTCGATGGACCGCATGCGGCGGGAGCACGGGGCGGCCGGCTATGATTCCGCGATCGCCCGCGCCCGGGAGTGGATCGAGGGCATGCAGAGCGACGACGGCGGCTGGGCCGCCTTCGACGTCAACAACCTCGAATATTACCTGAACAACATCCCGTTCTCGGACCACGGCGCGCTGCTCGATCCGCCGACCGAGGACGTCACGGCGCGCTGCATCTCGATGCTGGCCCAGCTCGGCGAGACCGAGAAGACCAGCAAGCAGGTTGCCGCCGGGGTCGCCTATTTGCGCAAGACCCAGCACCCGGAGGGGTCCTGGTACGGCCGTTGGGGCATGAACTTCATCTACGGGACCTGGTCGGTGCTGTGCGCCCTCAACGTGGCCGGCGTCGACCACAAGGACCCCATGATCCGCAAGGCGGCGGACTGGCTGACCTCGATCCAGAACGACGACGGCGGCTGGGGCGAGGACGCCGTCAGCTATCGGCTCGACTACAAGGGCTGGGAAGCCGCTCCCTCGACCGCCTCGCAAACGGCATGGGCCTTGCTTGCGCTGATGGCGGCAGGTGAGGTTGATCACCCGGCCGTCGCTCGCGGGGTGGAGTACCTGATTGCAACACAAAACAAAAAAGGACTGTGGGACGAGCAGCGGTACACCGCCACAGGCTTCCCCCGCGTGTTCTATCTACGTTATCATGGTTACCCAAAGTTCTTTCCGCTGTGGGCATTGGCGCGGTATCGGAACTTGCGGAACACCAACAGCAGGGTGGTAGGGGTCGGAATGTGACTTTGGGGACGGGGGACTATGTTACCGTGGGTCAGGCCATCGACCCGCGGCCGATACTGATCGTGACCGGATTGGTGCAAGAGGCCCGCATCGCGGCCGGGCCCGGAATGGCGGTGATCTGTTCATCCAGCAGCCCCACCCAGTTGCGGGCGCTTCTGACGGTAGTGGATCCCGAGACGATTCGGGGCGTGATCTCGTTCGGCGTGGCCGGCGGGCTCGACCCGAGCTTGCGCTCGGGGGACGTCGTGCTGGCGACCGAGGTGCTGTCCGGCGACGCCCGCTGGGCCGCCGGCCTGTCGCTCGGCGACGACCTGATCGAGCGCCTGACCTCGGGCCGCCGCCGCGTCGTGCGCGGCAGCCTCGCCGGGGCCGAAGAAGTGGTCACGAAGCGCTCCTGCAAGGCGGCGCTGCACTCCGAGACGGGGGCGGCCGCCGTCGACATGGAAAGCCACATCGCAGCCGCCTACGCCGCGGAAGCCGGGCTGCCCTTCGCCGCGGTCCGCGTCATCAGCGATCCCGCCCACCGCGCGCTGCCGGCAATCGCCCGCGCCGCCATCAAGCCGAACGGCCAGATCGACCTCGGAGCCGTGCTGCGCGGCATCGTGCGCAATCCGGCAACGCTGCATGCCCTGGTCTCGACCGGCCTCGACTTCAACCGCGCGCTGCGGAGCTTGCGCGGCTGCCGCGATTATCTGATCGGGACGGAGCTCGTCGAGAGCGAAGAGCTGGTATCGAAGGCGGCGTGAGCCGCTCCTTTCGGGGTGGCAAAAACGAGGGCCGGTCGTCTGACCGAGCCTTTGTTTTGAACTGCGCGATAGTCACGCGCGCGTGGCGTCCACCGGCTCGAATGCGAGTCCATCTGCGCTTATTTTACATTTGTCTTAACTCGGGATGGTTCAGGCCGTGGGCGGCTGAACCCCTGAAGCGAGGCAAGGGATGGGCACTTCAATGATGACCTGGGCCAGCATCCGACAGAACCCCGGCGTGCCGCGCCGTGCACTCCGAGCGACGCGTGACCAGTGCGATGACCGCGTTCATGTCGAGAAGCATTTCCTCATCGCATCGCCTGATCGCGATCGGAGCGCGCCTGCTTCTCAGGCTGCTCCCGGCCCTCGGCCATGAAGTCCGGGCTGAAGCCGCGCGCAACGGCCGCGCGAAGCGACATCCAGGGGCCAGCGGCGTTCTGCCTCGGGCGGAGGATCACGGCATCACCTTCGCGGGAGACCTCCACTTCGTCGACCGAAAAACGGCAATCCTCCGGCAGCCGGACGGCTTGAGAATTGCCTGACTTGAACACCTTGACGATGTCGGGCATGGCCACCTCATGTGTATGCTAGAACGTATATGCGCAGCGCTAAGGGATGCAAGGAGCGACGATCCTACGAGCTGTTTTTCATCTTTGCGAAAGGACACTCCAGGAAGCGTCGGGCAAAACACCGCTACGCCCGTCAACCCCTCCTTGCGAAAATATTCCACTTTCCCGAATTTCGGATTTATGGCATAGAACGCTCATCCCGGCCCTGCCAGAGGGCGCTTCGCGATCGTCACGAGACGTGGGCCGGGCTGCGGTGGACGCGGCAGCGCTGGCGCGAAAGGCGGTGACAGGGGCGGGTAACCGTGAGTCATGCGCATCGCGATACGACACGGCGCCGTCAAAGCGGTTTTGGTCGTCACCGGAGGCGAGCACACGCGAGCTTCCGGCGATCAGGCCAAACCGTCCGCGTACGGAGAAGTCGTGTGGTCCCGACGCCCGGGGTTCTGGCGTCAAGGCTCGCGGTGATGCGGCGGCCCGACCGGGTACGCGCATCGATCAGCCGCGAGGCGACGGGGGCAATAGTGCAACGCTCCCCGAGGAGAGCACGAAGGACACCGTTAAAACCATCCGCGCAGGGAAGGCCGGGCGACCGGCATCACCTGTGATCCACCCCGTGTGCGTTTTTGATGCATACGGACCGCGGGTGCCGTCGGCGCCTGGCCTTCCCTGCGCCTTCTGGTCTTAAGAGGGCGAAACGAACAGCAAAGCTCGGGCAAGAGAAGTCGCGAGAACGCCCAAGTGTGTCTGCGAGAAGAGAGCGCTGATCGAGAGGAGCAGGCCAGTGCCACACACTCCGTCATTGCAAGCGCAGCGAAGCAATCCAGAATCTTTCCGCGGAGGCAGTCTGGATTGCTTCGTCGCAAGAGCTCCTCGCAATGACGGCGTGGAGAGAGCGAGCAACACACTCGCGTCTCCTGCCCCGGACGCAGCGCAGCGTCCCTTCGACGATTCGCTGCAGAGCCGGGGCCCATGCATCGACACGGCACGCGGCTGCTGGGTCCCGGCTCTGCGCAGCAGCGCAAAGGGCGCTGCAGCGCGTTCGGGACACGAACCGCCGGCACAACGGCCCACAAACGAAAAAGCCCGGTCGCGGGGCGACCGGGCTTCGTCGTGAGATTTGATCGTGCGCGCTTACGCCGCCGTCGAAGCCTTCTCCGCGGCTTTCGCCTGCGCCGCGGCGGCCTCATCCCGGCGAATCTCCGACAGCTTCTTCTGCACCTGCTCGGAGAAGATGTACTGCGCCGGGCGCTGCTTGCTGAGGTCGATCTCCGGTGCCATCGGGCCGCTGGTCCGCACGCCGCGCAGTGCCACCCACATCGCCTTCAGCGGGTTGTTGAGCGCGGCCGTCGCGGCCGTGGGCTCGTAGCCGCAATGGGCCATACAGTCGGCGCACTTCTCGTACTTGCCGGTGCCGTAGGAATCCCAGTCGGTGGTCTCCATCAGCTCCTTGAAGGTTTTGGCGTAGCCTTCACCGAGCAGGTAGCAGGGCTTCTGCCAGCCGAAAATGTTGCGCGCGGGCATGCCCCACGGCGTGCACTCGTATTCCTGGTTGCCGGCGAGGAAGTCCAGGAACAGGCCGGAATGCATGAAATTCCACTTCTTGCCCTTGCCAAGCGCAAAGACGTCGCGGAACAGCTTCTTGGTCTTGGTGCGGTTGAGGAAGTGCTCCTGGTCCGGCGCGCGCTCATAGGCGTAGCCCGGGGACATCGAGACGCCGACACCGAGCTCGGTGGTGAAGTCGAGGAATTTGGCGATCTCCTCGGCCGGGTGGCCGTCGAAGATGGTGGCGTTGACGTTGACGGTGAAGCCGCGCGCCTTGGCCGCCTTGATCGCCGACACCGCGCGGTCGAACACGCCCTTCTGCGACACCGCCTTGTCGTGATGGTCGCGCAGGCCGTCGAGATGCACCGAGAAGAACAGATAGGGCGAGGGCTCGAACAGATCGAGCTTCTTCTCCAGCAGCAGCGCGTTGGTGCAGAGCGAGACGAACTTCTTGCGCGCCACGAGGCCGCGCACGATCTCGCCGATCTCCTTGTGGATCAGCGGCTCGCCGCCGGGAATGGCGACCATCGGCGCGCCGCACTCGTCGGCCGCGTCCCAGCACTCCTGCGCGGTCATGCGGCGGTTGAGGATCGCATCGGGATAATCGATCTTGCCGCAGCCGACGCAGGCGAGGTTGCAGCGGAACAGCGGCTCCAGCATCAGCACGAGCGGATAGCGCTTGCGGCCAAGCAGTTTCTGCTTGAGCAAATAGCCGCCGATACGCATTTCCTTGAAGAACGGGATAGCCATTACAAGTTTCTTTCTGGGCTTTTGAATTCGGATGGGTCAGCTCGCGGCCAGTTGGGCCGGAAGCCGGAATTCGATGTTTTCCTCGCGACCCGGCAACACCTGGACCTTCACCGGTCCGATCCGCCGCATCGCTTCGATCACGTCATCCACGAGTACCTCGGGCGCCGAAGCGCCGGCCGTGATGCCGACGGTCCTCGCATCCTTCAACCACTCCGGATTGAGCTCGCTGCCGTCGGCAATCAAATAACTCGCGACGCCGGCTTCAGTGCCGATTTCGCGGAGCCGGTTCGAGTTCGAGCTGTTGGCAGCGCCCACCACCAAGATCACGTCGACCAGCTTGCTCAAGTCCCTTACCGCAGATTGGCGGTTCTGTGTCGCATAGCAGATATCCCGGATATCCGGACCTTGAATATCTGTAAAGCGGGCTTGCAGGGCCGCGATGATGTCCTTGGTGTCGTCGACCGACAGGGTGGTCTGGGTGATGTAGGCCACTGGCGTATCCGCCGGCAGGGTCAGCGCGTTAACTTCTTCAACGCTCTGGACCAGCTGCACCGGCCCCGGGACCTGGCCCATCGTGCCCTCGACCTCGGGGTGGCCGGCATGGCCGATCAGGATCAGGGTGCGGCCTTTGCCGACGTAGCGCTTCCCCTGATTGTGAACTTTCGTGACCAGCGGGCAGGTGGCATTAAGCACCGGAAGATCGCGCGCGGCGGCCTCTTCCTCGACGCTGCGGGCGACGCCATGGGCGCTGAACACCGTCACCGCCTTCGGCGGAACCTCGGAGAGTTCCTCGACGAAGATGGCGCCTTTGGCCTTCAGGCTCTCGACGACGTACTTGTTATGCACGATCTCATGGCGCACGTAGACGGGCGGGCCGTACTTCTCCAGCGCCCGCTCCACGATCTCGATCGCACGCACCACGCCCGCGCAGAAGCCGCGCGGTTGCGCCAGATAAACTTCCATTGGACGCCCATCACGCAAGTTGCACCAATCCGCTGTCTAAGTCCCCAAGCGGCACTCCGATACTGACCAATGAGTTGCAATATCCGCACCATTGGTCCGCACCTGCGGTAGCTGCCCACCCCTGTGGGCCGCTCAGGCGCATGGAGGCGCAATACTTTGTGTCAAAAAATCGGCAGAATGGAAAGGTGGAACCGCCGGCGGAGGGTTTCTGAGGTATTGTAGTAGGGCGTGCCGCGTGCCTGCGTACGCGACATTCCTGCGTAGTCCTTCGTCACTTTCCCGCCTCAACTCCCCGGCTATACCAGCGGCCCGCATGATTTTGCCACGGTCTGCCGCCGTTTACCTCGAACCTTCCGGCGGCAAGAACCACCCAAAACAGCAATAGGTTTCGCCCGGGAACTCCGATAAACAGCGGGCGTTTCCGGCAAGCTGTTAAACGCAGAAAGAAAAGAAGTGCTGCAAAGCGTCGTCGTTGCCATCGTCAGGGCCTGCACCCGGTTTGCCTCCCTCGTCGTCGTTCTCGGGCTCCTGCTGTCGGTGGGGGCGAGCTATTACGCTGCGCGCCACTTCGCCATCAACACCGACATCAACTCGCTGATTGCCCAGAATCTGGACTGGCGCCAGCGCGATCAGCAATTCGATCGTGCCTTCGACCGCGATGCGACGATCACGGCGGTGGTCGAGGCCAAGACCCCGGAAATGGCGAGCGCGGCGTCGGACGCGCTCTACGCCAAGCTGAAGGACGACAAGACCAACTTCCAGTCCATGCAGCAGCTCGGCAGCGGCGAGTTCTTCGAGAAGAACGGCCTGTTGTTCCTGCCGACCGAGGAGGTCGGCAAGATCACCGGCCAGTTCGAATCCGCAGCGCCCCTGATCGAGATCATGGCCGGCGATCCCTCGATCCGCGGCCTCACCGGGGCGCTGGAGACGGGCCTTGCCGGCGTCAAGCGCGGTCAGGTCAAGCTCGACAACACCGCGCGGCCCTTCAACCTGATCGCGCAGACGGTCGAGACCGTGCTCAACAAGGGCAATGCCGGCTTCTCCTGGCGCGAGCTCGTCAGCGACGAGCCGCTCAACGATTCGGACAAGCGCACCTTCATCGAGTTCAAGCCGATCCTCGACTACAACGCGCTGGAGCCGGGCAAGGCCGCGACCGATGCGATCCGCAAGGCTGCTGCGGATCTGGACTTCCCGACCAAATACCAGGCCCGCGTGCGGCTGACCGGCCCGGTCCCGATCGCCAACGAGGAATACGCCACCGTCCAGGAGGGCGCCGTCGTCAACGGCGTCGGCACGGTTCTCGTCGTGCTGCTGATCCTGTGGCTGGCGCTGCATTCGGCGAAGATCATCTTCGCGGTCTTCGTCAATCTCTTCGTCGGCCTCGCGATCACGACGGCCGCCGGCTTGATGATGGTCGGCTCGCTCAACCTGCTGTCGATCGCCTTCGCGGTGCTGTTCGTCGGCTTGGGGGTCGATTTCGGCATCCAGTACAGCGTCCGCTACCGCTCCGAGCGCTACAAGCACGACAACCTCGCCGGTGCGCTGGTGCTGGCGGCCAAGCGCTCGGCGGTGCCGCTGTCGCTGGCGGCAATGGCCACCGCGGCGGGTTTCCTCTGCTTCATGCCGACCGACTACAAGGGCATCTCGGAACTCGGCCAGATCGCCGGCGTCGGCATGCTGGTGGCGTTCCTGTCCAGCATCACCGTGCTGCCGGCGCTGCTCAAGCTTCTGAATCCGCCCGGCGAGCCGGAACCCGTCGGCTACGCGTTCCTGGCGCCGCTCGATCACTTCCTGGAGAAGCATCGGGTGCTGATCGTCGGCGGCACGCTGCTGCTCGCGCTCGGCGGCCTGCCGCTGCTCTACTTCATGAAGTTCGACTTCAACCCGATGAACCTGCGCAATCCGCGCGCCGAGTCGATCGCGACCTTCCTCGATTTGCGCAAGGATCCGAACACCGGGGCCAATGCGGTCAACGTGATGACGACGTCGGAAGAGCAGGCGAGGCAGGTCGAGGCGAAGCTGGAGAAGGTGCCCGAGGTGCTCAGGGTGATGTCGCTCGACAGCTTCGTGCCGCAGGACCAGCCGCCGAAGCTGAAGCTCATCGCGCAGGGCGCCAAGGTGCTGAATCCCGCGCTCAACCCCGATCAGATCGATGCGGCGCCGACGGACCAGGAGAATGTCGAAGCGCTGAAATCTTCGGTCGACAATCTGCGCCGGACTGCGGGTGACGCGAAGGGCCCGGGCGCTGTCGCCTCGCGCCGTCTTGCCGACGCGCTCGAGAAGCTCGCCAATGGCGATGAGGCCACGCGCAACAAGGCGCAGGACGTGTTCGTCGCGCCGTTGAAGATCGTGTTCGACCAGCTCAGGAACGCGATGCACGCAGGTCCCGTCACCCTGAGCTCGCTGCCGCCCGATCTCGTCAGCGCCTGGAAGAGCAAGGATGGCGTCATCCGCGTCGAGGCGCTGCCCAAGGGCGATCCCAACGACAATGACACGCTGCGCAAATTCGCGGCGGCGGTGCTCCAGGCCGAGCCGACTGCGATCGGCGGGCCGGTCTCGATCCTGAAATCCGGCGACACCGTGGTGAAGGCGTTCATTCACGCCGGCATCTATGCGCTGCTGGTGATCGGGCTCCTGCTCTGGATCACGCTCCGCCGCTTCGTCGACGTGCTGATGACGCTGGTGCCGCTGCTGGTCGCCGGCGCGGTGACGCTGGAGATCTGCGTGTTGATCGGCCTGCCGCTCAACTTCGCCAACATCGTCGCGTTTCCGCTTCTGCTCGGCGTCGGCGTCGCCTTCAAGATCTATTATGTCGTGGCCTGGCGCTCGGGCAGGACGAACCTGCTCCAGACCAGCCTGACGCGCGCGATCTTTTTCAGCGCGCTGACGACCGCGACCGCGTTCGGCAGCCTGTGGCTGTCGAGCCATCCCGGCACGTCCAGCATGGGCAAGCTGCTGGCCCTCTCGCTGGTGACGACGCTCGCCGCCGTGCTGCTGTTCCAGCCGGCCCTAATGGGCAAACCCCGCAATCTCAGGGAGTAGGCAGATGTCGCCGACCGGGTCGGCGGCGCCCTTCTGACCGGGCTTGGCTGCGCCGGCGGACTTGGGAGCTGCGGGCGCAGGCGTGGTGGCGCCGGTCGGGGCTTGGGCTGTTCCTTGGGCTGCTTGGGCCCCTTGCGGCTTCGGCGCAGTGCTGCTGGATTTCGCCCCGCCCTTGGCCATGGCATTGGCAGGGTTGGAGGGGATCGGCGGGCCGACCCGGGTCCAGGTTTCGCCGCCGCAGAGGAAGCCCATGACGCAGCCCTTGATCTCGAGCTGGTCGGGACCGACCGGCGTGATGGTCGCGCTGTAGAGCTGGCCGTCCTTGGCGTTGTAGACCTGTCCTTCCCACTGATCGACGCCGGGCTTCTTCTTCATGTCGATCAGGGTTGCCATGCCGAGTGTCGGCCTGTTCTTTTTCGAGACATCCGGATTGTTCTGGTCGCGCCCGCCGGGCTGCTTTTCCCAGGAAACCGCGCCCCACATGCTGCCATAGCATTGGGCGACGCGGATGTTGGCAACGCCGTCGGCGACCCGCCAGTCGCCGGTCGGATCCGCGGCGAGGGCTGGCGTCAGGCCGGCGTAACCGCCAGCCAGTATTAGTCCGGTGTAAAGGGCCAAACGCATGAGTGTTCCTTGGCAGTGCAACATGGTCTAAAGCTGTGCTTGCGAAGATGGTCCGAAAAAGGGCAAAAGGCCGCACAGACCGTTTTCAGTAACGCTCCGTTTTCAGTTGACGAGACGGCCCTCAAGCGAAGTATGTAGCGGATGCACAGCCCAAATCCAGACATGTCTCAGCTATTCGCGGACCGTCAGGCCCAGCGCAGCACCCTGCATAACCGTTATCTGAACGAGCAGTTCGTTCGGGTCCTCAAGACCATCGGCTACGATGTCGGCTTCCAGAAGGGGCAGGGGCAGTACCTCTACGACCGCGAGGGCGCGCGCTATCTCGACCTGTTGTCCGGCTTCGGCGTATTTGCGATCGGGCGCAATCATCCCGTCATGCGCGAGGCGCTCAAGAGCGTGCTCGATGCCGACCTGCCCAACCTCGTCCAGTTCGACGTCTCGACGCTCGCCGGTGTGCTGGCCGAGCGCCTCCTGAAATACGTTCCCTATCTCGACAAGGCGTTCTTCGCCAATTCCGGCGCCGAATGCGTCGAGGCCGCGATCAAGTTCGCGCGTGGCGCGACCGGGCGTCCCGGCATCGTCTATTGCGCCCACGGTTATCACGGCCTGACCTACGGCGCGCTGTCGCTGACCGGCGATGCCAATTTCCGCACCGGCTTCGAGCCGCTGCTGCCGGGCTGTACCCCGATCCCGTTCAACGATCTGGCGGCGCTGGAAAAGGCGCTGGCCTCGCGCGAGGTCGCGGCCTTCGTGGTCGAGCCGATCCAGGGCAAGGGCGTCAACATGCCCACCGACGAGTTCCTGCCCGGCGCGGCCGCGCTCTGCAAGAAATACGGCACGCTGTTCGTCGCCGACGAGATCCAGACCGGCATGGGCCGCACCGGCCGCTTCCTCGCGGTCGAGCACTGGAACGTCGAGCCCGACATGGTGCTGCTGTCGAAGTCGCTGTCGGGCGGCCACGTGCCGGTCGGCGCAGTGCTGACGCGGAAGAGCATCTTCGACAGGATCTTCAACCAGATGGACCGCGCGGTGGTGCACGGCTCCACCTTCTCCAAGAACGACCTCGCCATGGCCGCGGGCATCGCCACGCTCGATGTCATGGAATCGGAGAAGCTGATCGATGCGGCCGCCAAGCGCGGCGCCGAGTTGCGCCTCGCGCTGACGCGCATGGTGCCCGGCTACGAGCTGCTCAAGGAAGTCCGCGGCAAGGGCCTGATGATCGGCATCGAGTTCGGCCCCCCGAAGTCGCTGCGCCTGCGGGCCTCCTGGAACGTGCTGGAGACCGCCAACAAGGGCCTGTTCTGCCAGCTCATCACCGTGCCGCTGTTCAAGGATCACAAGATCCTGACGCAAGTCGCCGGCCACGGCAGCCACACCATCAAGCTCTTGCCGCCGCTCACCATCACCGAGGAAGACTGCGCCTGGATCGAGCGCGCCTTCGACGACGTCATCGCCGGCAGCCACAAGGTCCCCGGTGCGATCTGGTCGCTCGGCAAGACGCTGGTGGACAACGCGGTGAGAAGGTCGGCGTAGGCCGATCGCTCAGGCTGCCCTGAGCTTGTTCACGGTCTCGTTGCGCTCGAGCACCTTGCCGAGATCGCGTCTGGCGATCTGGTCGCGTTGATCACATCCTCCAGCGTGCCGAGCGTGTTGGGATTGGCCGGCTTGTCGAAGCCGACATGGCTGTCGCTGATCTGGAGGAAGCTCATGCCGGGCGCGGCCGCGGTCGCGGCCTCAGCGACATCGATGATGCCGAGCGAGCGCGGCCCGCCGCCCGCGAAAGACCACACCTAGGGCGCAGTGGTCTTCGGCTTGGGAACGAACTGCACAAAGCGTACTGATACGGCGGCCGGCTTTGCACGTTCCTGGATGCGATTGGCGAGGTTCAAGGCATCTTCGCCGTGGCCAGAGACAGGCCGAAGCACCAGGCGGTCGGCTGTGTCCTCGGTGAATGAGACGTCGGAAGCATTCGGAGACAGAAGGTTCATCACCCTTCCGCGCTGATCAGGGGTGTCGAACTCGACGCGCACCTCTGGCATCGCCACGACGACGGCTTTGTCACGCCTGTACACGGGTTGAAGAGCACCGGCCTCTTGAAGTCGCTGAATGGTGTCGGGAGTCAACGACGAGCGCGACGTCACGAGGACGCCTGCTCCTGCGCGCACCGCAGTACCCGGGGAAGCACTGACCTTGGCGTCCAGTCCTGCCTCTTTGGCGGCGGCTTGGTCCACCGCCACGTGCTCTTCGTCCGGCTCCAAGTTCACCTTCTTGCCGGCGGCATAGTAGTATGCGCTCATATGGCGAGTATACAGCCTAATGACGTTACGGGCCATGGGGTGGATCGGCGCCACCCCGCACTGTGATTTCGGCCTCTACTTCTTTTTGGCTGCTTTCTTGGCCTTCTTCTTGGCCTTCTTTGCCTGCTTCTTGGCCTTTTTTCCAGCTGGCTTGACAGCTTGGGGCTCTCCGGCGACTTTTGCGGCTGCCACCGCACGTCCGACGTCGAGCCTGCCCCAACCCAGCTCGGGCGTCCAAGTGGTTTGGCCTTGGATCTTCTTTGCGGTCGTTCCGAGCAAATTGCGGATGCTACTAGCGCTGAGCGCGGGGTTCGCGCTGATCATCAAGGCCGCGGCGCCAGCAACCGCTGGCGTTGCGGAAGAGGTTCCGTTGAAGGTCTTTGTGAAATCGCCGGGATCGTAGCCTGCGGGCCCGGAGATATCGGTGGTCCAGATGAAGACACCCGGGGCGAGCAGCTGCATGGTTGCGCCATAGCTTGAGCCCCACCAATTTTCTCCGTCGGAGGAGGTTCGCGTCTTGCGCTTGTCGTCGGGATTGGAGGCGCCGA
Source organism: Bradyrhizobium agreste (assembly GCF_016031625.1). GTDB lineage: Bacteria > Pseudomonadota > Alphaproteobacteria > Rhizobiales > Xanthobacteraceae > Bradyrhizobium > Bradyrhizobium agreste. Next base: position 104,031 of record NZ_JACCHP010000011.1, read on the forward strand.
CCGTGACATACCCAGGTAGGTTGCCGGGGAAGTCGATCGGGTTCTGGAAATTACCTGCCGCGATGGCAACCACGGCACCTAGCCCATCGCGCCCTTGAGTTCGCGCACGCGCGAAGGCGCGACTGATTGCGTCACTCGGAGCGCCGCCACCCCAGGAATTCGAGAGTACCGCAGCGCCCTGCCGCCAACACCAATCGATGGCATCCGCAGTCGCGAAGTCGTCGAAAATCCAATTCCCGCTGCCGTCATCCATGGCAATGCGTGCTGCGATGAGGGAGCAATTCGGAGCGATGCCCGGGTAAGTGTCGTCCCGTGACAACACAATGCCTGCGCATGCGGTGCCATGTGCGTCGTTACCGGCGGGCGTGGCCGAGTTGCCATTGCTTCCGATGAAATCTCTCTCCGCAACCACCGCTGCTTTCAAAGAGGGGTGGGCAGTATCCACCCCTTCGTCGAGCACGGCGACTCTTACATCGGCGCTGCCACGGGTGATGGCCCATGCGGCCGCCACACCGATCTTGTTATGAGACCAGGCCCTGGTCGGTGCCGATTTGTTGATGGGGGAAATGCGTCGAACAAAATTGGGCGTAGCAGATCCTATTTCCCGTTTTGTAAGAAGTTCAACGAGGCTAAACACTTGCTCGACGGACTCGACGCGCAGGAGCACCTTGCCATCGAGGCCTTCCTCGATCACGGTTGCTCCAAAGGCCTTCGCTGCCGCAAAATCAGCTTGCCTCAAACCTTCGGCGATCACAGTCTGCGTCAGAAGCGTTTGCGTGGATGAGGTGGAGATCGGTGACATAGCGCCGCGCCTCGTTCCATGGTTGGGACGCGCTGCCACTTGGGCTTGGACGACAGCAACACTTCCCAGATCGGAGATGCGTGATCGCAGAACTGATGAAGCGCCGACGGCCTGTTCAATAGCTCGGGTATAGGCCGGAGCCGAAATACGAGCCGCTCGCCTTCCGGCAGCAGCAGGGAGCGGGACATCGCCCCCACCAAGACCGCCAAGTTGAACTAGCGTCACCTCGTGCCACACTCCGAGCGCTTTATACCGAAGCATCTTGCATCTCCGCGATCTGTCGGTCGGTTGACATCAAATCGGCGATAACTCGAGCGATCATGTGGCTCGCACGCGAATAGAACTTCGCGAGTTCGGCTTAACCCTTGCGTTGAACAAGAAGTCGCCACCCACAAAGCGTGTGCTTTTGCAGGCCTACGTGACCGAAAGAGCAGTAGCGACAAGGTGTCGCGCCACGTCCTTCTGCGGACAGACTGCCGCCGCTGTCCTTACGGCCAACAACGCATCTGGAATTTCTTTCTAGAGGTCGAGAATATCCCTATTTTTTTAGAATTAACCGGTGTGCAATCAATTCCGAAAATTCAAAATTCAACTACTAGTATATCACGCATGATCGATCAGAACAGCGTTTTCTCACCGGATTCAGACCCAGCGAAGATTCGCATCTTGATCGAGAAATGAGAGTCTCGGGCCAACTCGCTCATCGATTGTTTCGCTTCGCTGAAGGTAAGCTTCCATTGATCGAGCATCGTCTTCAAGTCGGCGCGCCGCGACCACGCGGGCTCGATCTGTTCTTCAACCAGTGAAGTTCGATTCCGTGATGACGAAGCGACGAGCTAGCGGTCGTTCGCCGCGAATATTCGCAAGGCGTCGAGCAAAGGCGTTGGATTTTCCTGGCCGGCGCAATGGCCGACTCCGGCAAAACTTCTCTCGCTGACTTGCGGGATCAGCGCCGCGGCGCGCGCCTCCGTGTAGGTCGAGGCAAGCTCGCGCGCGACCTTGTCCCAAACGTCGCCCGCGAAGCCGGTGCCGTGTACGAGCAGGGCAGGCGGCTTGCCGCTCTCGCCCCACTGCATCATGGCGATCTCTGCGTCGGCGGGGCCGATTGAAAAGCGCTGACCGATCATGATGGCTGGATACTACTTCGCATCCTCCAGGATCATCGTCGCGCCCTTTTCCGCGATCATCGCCGTCGGTGTGTTGGTGTTGCCCGAGGTGATCGTCGGCATGATCGAGGCATCGACGATGCGCAAGCTTCCGAGGCCATAGAAGCGCAGGCGCTCATCCACAACCGACATCGGATCGTTCGCCGTGCCCATCTTGGCGGTGCCGACGGGGTGGAAAATCGTGGTGCCGATATCGCCGGCGGCCTTTGCCAGCGAGGCGTCGTCATCGCCGACCGTCGGCCCCGGCAGGTATTCGCTAGGTCGGTATTTGGCGAGCGCCTTCTGCTGCATCAGGCGGCGCGTGGTGCGAATGGCGTCCGCGGCGACCTGGCGGTCGTCGTCGGTCGACAGGTAATTCGGCGCAATGATCGGCTTCTCGTCGGGGCTCGCCGAACGGAGCCGCACGGTGCCGCGCGAGGTCGGCTGCAGATTGCAGGCGCTGACGGTGATCGCAGGGAAACGATGCAGGGGATCGCCGAACTTGTCGAGCGACAGCGGCTGCACGTGGAACTGGATGTTGGCGCGGGCGCGCGTGGCATCGGAGCGCGTGAAGATGCCGAGCTGCGACGGCGCCATGGTCAGCGGACCGCGACGGCGGAAGGCGTAGTCGAGCCCCATCAGGCCGCGGCGGAACAGATTGTAATAGGTCTCGTTCAGCGTGCGCACGCCCTCGACCTTGTAGATCGCGCGCTGTTGCAGGTGATCCTGCAGATTGCGCCCGACGCCGGGCTTGTCCATGACGATGTCGATGCCGAGCGGCGACAGCCAGTCGGCAGGGCCGATGCCGGAGCGATGCAGCACCTGCACCGAACCGATGGAGCCTGCCGAGAGCACCACCTCGCGCTTCGCGCGCGCCTCGGTGATCTCGCCGTTCCGGATGAAGCGCACGCCGACGGCGCGGCCCTGCTCGACGATGAGGCGGTCGACCAGCACGTGCTTCTCGAGCCGCAGGTTCGGACGCCTCAAGGCGGGCTTGAGGAAGCCGCGCGCCGAGGACCAGCGCCGGCCGCGCTTCTGGTTGACGTGGAAATAGCTGGTGCCTTCGTTGTCGCCGGTGTTGAAATCCGGGATGCGCTTGATGCCCATCTCCTCGGCGGCGTCGCCGACCGCGTCGAGAATGGCCCATGACAGCCGCGGTGCCTCGATGCGCCAGCCGCCGCCGGCGCCGTGATGCTCGCTGGCGCCGAGGAAGTGATCCTCCAGCCGCTTGAACAGCGGCAGCACGTCGTCGTAGCCCCAGCCGGTCAGCCCAAGCTGGCGCCAATGATCGTAATCGGCGGCCTGTCCGCGCATCGAGATCATGGCGTTGATCGACGAGCAGCCGCCGATCACCTTGCCGCGAGGATAGGCTAGCGAGCGGCCGTTCAGGCCGGGCTCGGCCTCCGTCTTGAACATCCAGTCCGAACGCGGATTGCCGATGGCGAAGAGATAGCCGACCGGGATGTGGAACCAGATCCAGTTGTCGTCGCCGCCGGCTTCGAGGATGAGAACGCGGTTGCCTGGGGCAGCCGACAGCCGGTTGGCAATGATGCAGCCCGCGGTGCCGGCTCCGACGACAATGTAGTCAAACTCACCTTCAAGCCGTCTCGGCATTTCTGCTTCCACCCGAATGGTCTCTTTGCTTTCCGTCTATTAGGCAGACGCAGCCGACCGGGACAAGCCCGGCCATGCCGGGTGATCAGGGCTAGACCCCGATTGCCGGCGGTTGGGTGGACCGACGCTTGCATGGTAGACAGTCCTGCATTTCCAACAGCTCGAGACCTTCCATGCCCATCGTGAACCGCGTCGCCGACCTCCAACTCGATATCCAGGCCTGGCGGCGGGACATCCATCAGCATCCCGAGCTGCTGTACGATGTCCACCGCACCGCAGCATTCGTTGCGGACCGGTTGCGGGAGTTCGGCTGCGACGAAGTCGTGACGGGCCTCGGCCAGACCGGCGTCGTCGGCGTGATCAAGGGCAACAAGCCCGCCGGCGAGGGGCTCAAGGTGATCGGCATGCGTGCCGACATGGACGCACTGCCGGTCGAGGAGCAGACCAAGCTACCTTACGCCTCCAAAATCCCCGGCAAGATGCACGCCTGCGGCCATGACGGCCACACCGCGATGCTGCTCGGGGCGGCCCGTTATCTCGCCGAGACGCGCAATTTTGCCGGCGATGCCGTGGTGATCTTCCAGCCGGCCGAGGAGGGTGGCGCCGGTGGCGCGGCCATGGTCAAGGACGGTCTGATGGAGCGCTTTGGCATCGAGCAGGTCTACGGCATGCACAACGGACCGGGCATCCCGGTCGGCTCGTTTGCGATCCGGCCCGGCCCGATCATGGCATCGACCGACGAGGTCGACATCATGATCGAGGGCCTCGGCGGCCACGCCGCGCGTCCGCACAAATGCGTCGATTCCGTTCTCGTGGGTGCGCAGCTGATCACTTCCTTGCAGTCGATCGTCTCTCGCAGCGTCGATCCCCTGGAATCGGCGGTGATCTCGATCTGCGAATTCCACGCCGGCAACGCCCGCAACGTCATTCCGCAGACCGCGACGCTGAGAGGCACCATCCGCACGCTGACGCCGGAGGTGCGCAAGCTGGTCGAGAAGCGTGTCCATGAGGTCGTGGCCGGCGTCGCTCAGATCACCGGCGCAAAGATCGATCTGCACTACAAGCGCGGTTATCCCGTCGTGAACAATCATGCCGCGGAGACCGAGGTGGCACGGCGCATCGCCACGCAGGTCGCGGGCGAGGCCCATGTGCACGAGATGGCGCCGCTGATGGGCGGCGAGGATTTCGCCTACATGCTGGAAGCGCGACCCGGCGCCTTCATCTTCTGCGGCAACGGCGACAGCGCCGGCCTGCATCACCCCGCCTACAATTTCAACGACGAGGCGATCGTCTATGGCACGTCCTATTGGGTGAAGCTGGTCGAGGAGCAGCTGGCGGCGTCGTAAAGCGTCTGAGTCGTCATTCCGGGATGGTCCGAAGGACCAGACCCGGAATCTCGAGATTCCGGGTTCGATCCTGCGGATCGCCCCGGAATGACCCTGCAAATGTAAATGGCCGGGCGCAAGCCCGGCCATACGCTTTTCAGTTTGCCGGTCGGCTCAGAACATCCGCGAGAAGATCACGTAGAGCGTGGCCGACAGCATGATCGCGCAGGGCAGCGTCAGCACCCAGGCCATCAGCAGGTTGCGGATCGTCGACCATTGCAGGCCCGAACCGTTCGCCGCCATGGTGCCGGCGACGCCCGACGACAGCACATGCGTGGTCGAGACCGGCAGGCCGAACACGTCGGCCGCACCGATCGTGGCAGCGGCCACGAGCTCGGCGGACGCCCCTTGCGCGTAGGTGAGATGGCTCTTGCCGATCTTCTCGCCGACCGTGATGACGATGCGCTTCCAGCCGATCATGGTGCCGAGGCCGAGCGCGATGGCGACCGCGATCTTCACCCAGTTGGGGATGAACTTCGTGGCGGCGTCGAGCGAGCCCTTGTAGGCATTCAGGGTCGCGATCTCCTCCTTGTTGAGATCGTTCTCCTTGTCCTTCATCAGGAAGCGGATCGCTTCGGAGGTCATGTACATGTCGTTGCGGGTGTTGCCGACGGCTTCCGCCGGCACCTTGTTCAGCGTGCCGTATTTGGCGACCTGATCGCCGACGTCCTTCACCAGCACGGCGAGCGAGGGATAGGTGCCCTCGTTGATGTGGCGCAGCGTGATGTACTGCGTCACGGCAGGGCGGGGATCGCCGATGATGCTGTGGCCGGCGCCCTTGGCCGAGATCACCTTGGATGCGGCCTCGGAAGTCTTCTGGAACTGGGCGACCTGGGATTCCGGCAGCGCGCGGTTGAGCGCATAGGCCGTCGGCACGGTGCCGATCAGGATCAGCATGATCAGGCCCATACCCTTCTGGCCGTCGTTCGAGCCGTGCGCGAAGCTGACGCCGGTGCAGGTCGCGATCAAGAGGCCGCGGATCCACAGCGGCGGCGCCTTGTTGCCTTCGGGCGCGGAATAGAGCGCCGGGTTGCGCACGATGAACTTGAGCAGCAGCAACAGCGTGGCGGCGCAGATGAAGCCGAACAGGGGCGACAGCAGCAGCGCGTAGCCGATCTCGGTCGCCTTGGTCCAGTCCACGCCCGAGGTGCCGTCGCGGCCGCGCATGACGGCGTTGGCGACGCCGACGCCGATGATCGAGCCGATCAGCGTGTGCGAGGAGGAGGCGGGCAGGCCGAAGAACCAGGTGCCGAGGTTCCACAGGATCGCGGCGATCAACAGCGCGAACACCATGGCGAAGCCGGCGCTGGAGCCGACCTGCAGGATCAGCTCGACTGGCAGCAGCGACACGATGCCGAAAGCGACCGCGCCGGAGGACAAGAGCACGCCGAGGAAGTTGAAGAAGCCCGACCACATCACTGCAACTTCGGCCGGCAGCGAATGGGTGTAGATGACGGTGGCCACCGCGTTGGCGGTGTCGTGGAAGCCGTTGACGAACTCGAAGCCGAGCGCGATCAGCAGCGCAACGAACAAGAGGATGTAGGGCAGGTAGGTCGTCACCCGCGTGCCGGTGGCGTTGATGTCGACATAGATGCTGTAGGCGACGAACAACAGGCCCGCAGCGAGGATGCCGAAGAACAGGATCATCGTCAGCGGATTGAAGCCCTTGTCGAGATTTGGCCGCGAGGCCGGCTGGACAGGCGCGGGATCGGCTACCGCGCGGTCGAATGCAACATCGGTCATGTGGACGCCCCTTAACTTTCAGGTAAGGGTATTGTCCGCGATGGATTTGAAGGCCGGATGACAAGCGCCGGTTGAAAAGTGCCTTCTTGCCAGTATTTAGGCGGCGCGCGCGGCCTTCCTCTGCAAGGTCGCGGCGATCTTCAGATCTTCGACAAAGCGCTGATATTCCAGCACCTTGGATTCCGGATCGGGCAGCCGCAGCAGATAGGACGGGTGCACCGTCACCAGCGCCTTGCGGCCGTCGGGAAGGTCGATGAGGCGGCCGCGGTTCTTGCCGATGGGAGTGATCTTGCCGAACACGCTCTGTGCGGCGGTGGCGCCCATCGCCACGATGAGGTCGGGCTGGATTGCCGAAACTTCCCGCTCATACCATTGCCGGCACGCCCGGATCTCGGGTGTGTTCGGCTTCTGGTGCAGACGGATCTTTCCGCGCGGTACGAATTTGAAGTGCTTCACCGCGTTGGTGACATAGACCTTCTTGCGGTCGACGCCGGCCTCCTCCAGTGCCCGGTCGAGCATTTGCCCGGCCGGGCCGACGAAGGGATGACCGGCAAGATCTTCCTTGTCGCCCGGCTGCTCGCCGACCAGCATGATGTTGGCGTTCTTCGGCCCCTCGCCGAACACGGTCTGCGTGGCGTCCTTGTAGAGATGGCAGGCGCGGCAATGCGCGGCCTCCTCGCGGAGGGTTTCGAGATCGTCGGCAGCTGATTTTCGTCTCATGACGGTTTCCGTATGTGGGGAGATCCGTCCGCCGGTCCAGCGTTCGGCATCGGCGAGCAGAGGTCCAAGTATCGAAGCGTCCTCGAGGTTCCTCCGGCGTTTCAAAGGCGCGTCGGGCCTCGTCAGCCGGTCGGGCTGAAAATGACACCGCCAGGTTTCTTCCAGTCGGCCGGGGGCCGGCCACTCTGTCCGGCTGATCCCAGGCGTAAAGGAGATCGCATGACCGTCCCAATGGGCACAAACGTCAGGCGTGAGGATTGACCAGGGCATGTCGGCATAACGACGCGCGAAGAACGGCGCGGCGAATGCAACGATATGATGCTCCGGCTCGAACCAGGCGGCGTAATGCGCCTTCTGCTCGCGCCCGATCTCGCGGAAGCGGACGAGATCGCGCATCCGCTGCGCATCGCGCTGCACCGCGCCCGCCATCGTGGTTGCCTGCGCCACGTCGGAATCACTCATCGTTGCGAGCAGGCCATGATCGGCCTTCAACCGCCAGAGCAGGCGATAGAGCAGGGCAAAACGCTCGTCGTCGCGATGCAGGATCGCGATGCGGGCAAGTTCGATGAAATTGGCCGGCACGGTGAACGTGCTCTCGGTCTCGATCGGCGGAAGGCTCGGCGGCTCGGACAGGCCGGGCCCGTGGTCTTTCGTTTGGCCTTGCACGTGCCACACCACGTCGGCCGGGGCCACGTGATGCAGTGCGAATGTGCGTGCGGCTTTACGCCAGCCATCGAAATCGGTCTCGTTATCCAGGGTGACGAGGTACATGGCACTCGAATCCTCTTGATTCCGCTCATGAATCCGACAGCGCGCCAATTCGATTGACTCTCCGGCCACTGTTAGCTTTATATTAGAACATATCATGAACAAATGAGCCAGTCGCCGGTTCTTCTTTTGAAGACCACGGCATCAATCTCTAAAGGAGCGGCGAGCATGAGCGGCGCACGTATGAGCGCGCTTGCGGTCCTGCGCGGCCAGATCGAGCGCATCGAGACGGCCGAGGTCGTGCATCCGCGCGATTGCATCGCGCTCGGCCACAGCGAGGCCGACAGCGCGCTGAAGGGCGGGCTCGCGCGCGCGGCGATCCACGAGGTGTTTTGTGAGGGGCGTCAGGGCGCGGCCGCGACGGGCTTTGTCATGGGCCTTGCGGGACGCGTGAGCGCGCGCCGGCCGCTATTGTGGGTGCGGCAGGATTTTTCGGAAATTGAAACCGGCGCGCTGTCGATGAGCGGGCTGGCCGAGCTCGGCCTCGATCCGCGCCGTGTGGTGATGGTGCGCGCCGCCGATGTCGAGAGCGCGCTGCGCACCTCGGCCGATGCGCTCGCCTGCGATGCGCTGGGCGCCGTCGTGCTCGAGCTCTGGGGCGAGATCAGACAGTTCGATCTGGTGGCGAGCCGCAAGCTGACGCTGGCTGCGCAAGGCTCGGGCGTTACCGGCCTCTTGCTGCGGATGGCCGCGCAGCCGCTGCCCTCGACCGCGGAGACCAGGTGGATGCTGCGTGCGGCGCATTCGCCGCCGGGCTCAGCATGGGATGCCTGGGGCGCGCCGGTGTTCGATGCCGAGCTCTTGCGCAATCGTCATGGCCCGTGCGGCCGGTGGATCATGGAATGGAATTGTGATGAGTGCCAGTTCAGTGAACCGTCGACGTATCCTCAGCCTGTGGCTGCCGCGCCTGCCCATCGACAGGATCCAGCGGTTCTTCAACAGCGCCGGGCTGGGTAAGACCAATCATGAGCCAAGCATCGTTGTCATCAAGGACAACAATGCGCTGGTGATCCATGCGCTGGACGAGGCCGCCGAGCGCCTCGGCCTGTATATCGGACAGCCGCTGGCCAATGCGCGGGCGATGTGCCCGGACTTGCGTGTGTTCGACGCCGATACCGTGGCCGATGCGAAGACACTCAGCGATATCGCCGACTGGTGCGATCGCTTCACGCCGCTGGTGGCGCTCGATCCGCCGCACGGGCTGTTCCTCGATATCACCGGCTGTGCGCATCTGTTCGGCGGCGAGGCCGCGTTGTTGCGGACATTGGTCCGTGCATTAGCCCGCCAGGGCTTTGCCGTCAGCGCGGCGATCGCCGGCACCTCGATCTGCGCCCGCACGCTGACGCGGCAGGCATCCGGCACCATCGTCGCTGATGGCGGAGAGGTGGAGGCGATCAGGTCGTTTCCAGTTTCCGCGCTCGGTGCGGGCGAGGCCATCGCCACCGGCCTGCGCCGCGCCGGGCTGAAGACCATCGGCGATGTCGCCTCGCGCGCGCCGGGCGAGATCACGGCGCGGTTCGGCGCGCGCTTTTCCACGCTGCTCGCACATGCGCTGGGGCAGGGCGATGCGCCGATCAGCCCGCGCAAACCGCTGCCCGATTACATCGTCGAGAAGCGCTTTGCCGAGCCGATCGCGACCGACACCATGATCGCGATGACACTGTCGCGGCTCGCCGACACGCTTGTTACGTCCATGGAGAAGCAGGGCAAGGGCGCGCGGCGGCTGGAAGCGGCCTTCTTCCGCACCGACGGTGTGGTGCGTACGATCACGGTCGAGACCGGACGTCCCGTGACGCGAAGCGCCGTGGTCGACCGCCTATTCCGTGAGCGCCTCGATGCACTCGCCGATCCCCTCGATCCCGGCTTCGGCTTCGACATGGTGCGGCTGTCGGCGAGCCGCACCGAGATCGTGGTGCAGGAGCAGCGCGATCTCGATGCCCATGTCCACGACAATGACGAGCTCGCCGCGTTGATCGACCGCATCGCCGCGCGCATCGGGGGAAAACGCGTCGTCGTGCACCTGCCGCAGGACACGCATATTCCCGAAAGCGCGGTGCTGGCCACATCGGCGCAGCATCATCTCGCTGCTGCCATGCTGGCCGAATGGCCGGCGCGCGTCGCGAGCGAGCCGCCGCTGCGTCCCTTGCGGCTGTTCGACAAGCCGGAGCCAATCAAGGTGCCGTTCGCGACCGTGCCCGACGGCCCGCCGCATCAATTCACCTGGCGCCGCGCGCTGCATTCGGTGGTGCGGGTGGAAGGGCCCGAGCGCATCGCGATGGAATGGTGGCGGCAGGACGGCAAGCAGCTGACACGGGATTATTTCCGCATCGAGGATGCCGAAGGCCTGCGCTTCTGGATCTTTCGCGACGGTCTCTATGAAGGCGAGGTGTTCGACGGCGACGGCAAGCCTGCGTCTCCCGGCTGGTATGTGCACGGTCTCTTCGCATGAATACGTTTAGCTATGCCGAGATCGGCATCACCACGAACTTCTCCTTCCTGCGCGGCGGCTCGGATCCGCGCGCCTATGTGCATCAGGCGAGCAAGCTCGGGATTTCCGCGATCGGCATCGCCGACCACAATACGCTCGCCGGCGTGGTGCGCGCCTACCAGGAGCTCGACAATGACGAGGTGCTGCACAAGCCGAAACTGTTGATCGGCGCCCGCATCGTCTTCGTCGACGGCACGCCCGACATCCTGGTCTATCCACGCGACCGCGCAGCCTATGGCCGGCTGTGCCAGCTCCTCACAAGGGGCAAGCGCGGCGACGACATCACGCGCATCGAGAAGGGCGAGTGTCATCTCAGGCTTGACGATCTCCTGGAATTCTCGGAAGGCCAGCTCCTGGTCCAGACGCTGCCGCATCGTTTCGAGCCGGCGCGGGCGCTGGATGTCCTCGCAAAGCTCAAAGCCAGTGGCGCCGATGGCGTGTGGCTGGCGGCGAGCCTGCTCTATCGCGGCGACGACAAGCGTCGCCTCTCGCGGCTCGATGATCTCGCCGCAAAAGCCAAGGTGCCGCTGCTCGCGACCAACGAGGTGCTCTATCACGATCCCGGCCGCCGTCCGCTTCAGGACGTGCTGACCTGCATCCGGGAAAAGACAACGATCGAGGCGATTGGGCGGAAGCTCGAAGCCAATGCCGAGCGCTTCCTGAAGACGCCACGCGAAATGGCGCGGCTGTTCCGCGATTTTCCTGATGCGATCGCGCAGACCATGCGCTTTGCGGACGCAATCGAATTCTCGCTCGACCAGCTCAAATACCAATATCCCGACGAGCCGGTGCCGCCGGGCAAGACCGCGCAAGGTCATCTGGAGGATCTGACCTGGGCGGGCGTCGACAAGTATTTCGGCGGCAAGATCGACGACAAGCTGCGCGCGACCTTGAACAAAGAGCTCGCGCTGATCGCCGAGCTGAAATACGCGCACTACTTCCTCACCGTGCACGACATCGTCCATTACGCGCGCAGCCAGAACATTTTGTGCCAGGGACGGGGATCGGCGGCGAACTCGGCCGTCTGCTACGTGCTCGGCATCACCTCGGTCGACCCGACCAAGGTGGATCTCTTGTTCGAGCGCTTCATCTCCAAGGAACGGCTCGAGCCGCCCGACATCGACGTCGATTTCGAGCATTCGCGCCGCGAGGAGGTGATGCAATATGTCTACCGCCGCTACGGCCGCCACCGCGCCGCGATCATCGCCACCGTCATCCACTACCGCCCGCGCAGCGCCATCCGCGACGTCGGCAAGGCGCTCGGCCTGACCGAGGACGTCACCGCCGCGCTTGCCGACACCGTCTGGGGCAGCTGGGGCAAGGGCCTCAACGACATGCAGGTCCGGCAGGCCGGGCTCGATCCCGGCAATCCCATGATCAATCTCGCGGTCGAGCTTGCGACCGAGCTGATCGAATTCCCGCGTCATCTGTCCCAGCATGTCGGCGGCTATGTCCTGACGCAGGACCGGCTCGACACCTATGTGCCGATCGGCAATGCCGCGATGGACGACCGCACCTTCATCGAATGGGACAAGGATGACGTCGATGCGCTGAGCATGATGAAGGTCGACGTGCTCGCCCTGGGCATGCTGACCTGCATCAGGAAATGCTTCGATCTGATCGACCAGCACAAGGGTGAGCGTCTTGTGCTGGCGAGCGTCCCGCAGGACGACCCCAAGGTTTACGACATGCTGTGCCGCGGGGAATCGCTCGGCGTGTTCCAGGTCGAGAGCCGCGCCCAGATGAACATGCTGCCGCGGCTGAAGCCGCGTACCTTCTACGATCTCGTCATCGAAGTCGCGATCGTGCGGCCCGGGCCGATCCAGGGCGACATGGTGCATCCGTACTTGCGGCGGCGGAACGGGCTCGAGCAGGTGAGCTATCCTTCGCCGTCGCCGGAGCATGGCGACAAGGACGAGCTCTACAAGGTGCTGCACAAGACGCTCGGTGTTCCGCTGTTCCAGGAGCAGGCGATGCGCATTGCGATCGAGGCCGCACATTTCACCTCCGAGGAAGCCAACGGCCTGCGCCGCTCGATGGCGACCTTCCGCAATGTCGGCACCATCGGCCAGTACGAGGAGAAGCTGATCGGCAACATGGTCGCCCGCGGCTACGATCCCAACTTCGCCAAAAGCTGCTTTGACCAGATCAAGGGATTTGGCTCCTACGGCTTTCCGGAGAGCCATGCCGCGAGCTTTGCACAGCTGGTCTACATTTCTTCGTGGCTGAAGCACTACCATCCCGACGCCTTCTGCTGCGGTCTGTTGAACTCGCAGCCGATGGGCTTTTATGCGCCGGCGCAGATCGTCGGCGATGCCCGCAAAAACGGCGTCGAGGTGCGCGACATCGACGTGTCCTACAGCTTTGCGCAGAACACGCTGGAGAACACTGACGGAAAATATTGCGCCGTGCGCCTCGGCTTCCGTCAGATCGACGGATTCCATTGGCTGGATGAAGACGAGGAACGCCTGAAGCGCTCTCAGTCGTCATTCCGGGGCGCGCGTAGCGCGAACCCGGAATCCATCGAGCCGCATACGCCTGGAGAAATGGATTCCGGGTTCGTCGCTGACGCGACGCCCCGGAATGACAGTGAAAAGGACTGGGCCGACCGCATCGTCGCCGCGCGCAACCGTCGTCCCTTCACCTCGCTGGAAGATTTCGCCCGCGACACCGGCCTGCCCAAGCGCGCGCTGATCCTCTTGGCGGATGCCGACGCGTTCCGTTCGCTCGGGCTCGACCGCCGCGAGGCGCTGTGGCAGGTGCGGCGGCTGCCCGACGACGTGCCGCTGCCGCTGTTCGAGGCGGCGACCGCGCGCGAGCAGCCGGACGAAGGCGCAAAACCGCTGCCGGCGATGCCGCGCGCCGAGCAGGTGGTCGCGGACTACCAGACCATCCGCCTGTCGCTGAAGGGCCACCCGATGGAATTCTTGCGCGAGATGTTGACGCGCGAGCGTATCGTCGCCTGCAAGGAGATCAGCCATGAGAACGAGCGGCGCCGCGTCCGCTGCGCCGGCGTGGTCCTGGTCCGGCAGCGCCCGGGCAGCGCCAGCGGCGTTGTGTTCATGACGCTGGAGGACGAGACCGGCATCGCCAATGTCGTGGTCTGGCCCAAGATCATGGAGCAGTATCGGAAAGAGGTGATGGGCGCGCGCCTCATCCTGGTCGAAGGCTACATCCAGAGCAGCCCGGAGAAGGTGACGCACCTGATCGCCCAGCGCATGGTCGACCGTTCGCACGATCTGGTCGGCCTCGCCAACGACGCGCTCGGCCGCAAGCATCCGGTGCCGGCAGGAGCCACCGTCGTCGAGCCGCTCAACGAAGACCCCCGCGCCCTCGCGGATAGCCCAGCGCAAAAAATCCGCCACCCTCGCAACGTCCGCATCCTGCCGCCGTCGCGGGATTTCCATTGAGGGGAAGGTGCGGGATGCGGCAAAGCCGCAATGACGAGTTTTGTTGCGCGATTGGGCCCGTCACTAACAGTCGTCATGCCCGGGCTTGACCCGGGCATCCACGTCTTTCCGAACGTGCGGCGGCGCGTGGATGGCCGGGTCAAGCCCGGCCATGACGGCGGAGGGAGCGCCGCAAACTCCACCCTCAAAAATTCACCCGGTTCGAGATCGCGCCGTCCACCACCAGATTCGATCCCGTGGTGAATCCCGACACCGGGCTTGCCAGAAACACCGCCGCGTTCGCGATGTCCTGCGGCGTCGCCATGCGGCCGGTCGGGTTGCGCTTCATCGCGTCGTTGTAACGCTCCGGCATGTTCTTCTCGATCATCTCCCAGACGCCGCCCTTGAAATAGACGGTGCCGGGCGACACGACATTCACGCGGATCTTCTTCTTCGCATATTGCCGCGCAAGTCCCTTGGCCATGTGGATCAGCGCGGCCTTGATCGGGCCGTAGGAGCTCGCCGTGTCCGCCTGCGCCGCGGAGATCGACGAGATGATCACGAAGGCCGCATCGCCGCCTTCGGCGCCGCTTGTCTCGAGGAACGGCCGCGCGGCGTCGAAGGCGTGCACGGCGCCGAGCACGTCGAGCCGGAAATTCTGCTCCCAGGATGCGGGATCGTGCCCTTGCGCCATTGCGCCGGCATTGGAGAACAGCAGGTCGATGCCGCCGAGCTCTTTTGCTGCAGCCTCGATCCAGCTTTTCAGCGCCGCGCCGTCGGTGACGTCGACCGTGCCGCCCGTGGCGCGGATGCCGCTCGCCTTCAACTCCGCGATGGTTGCCGCGACCTGATCGGCGTTGCGCGCGCACACCGCGACATTGGCGCCTTCACCGGCCAGCGTCGCTGCAATCGCCCGCCCGATGCCGCGCGTGCCGCCGAGCACGACGGCGTTCTTGCCTTTGAGACCGAGATCCATTGTTGGCTCCTTCTTGTTGGTGCCGCAAGTGTAGCTGTTTCGGCTGGTATGCTGAACTCTCCAATTCGTCATTGCGAGCCACCGGGTCCGCGCAAAAGCGCGGCCCGATGACAGGCTCCGCGAAGCAATCCAGAAATGCATCCGCGCAAGGATCCTGGATTGCTTCGTCGCAAGGGCTCCTCGCAATGACGGCGGAGAGACTTCACTCCGGCGCAGCCCCGACCGGCGGGCCGCCGGGCGGGCGGTGCAGGAAGGTCAGCGAGGCATAGGCGCCGGCCCAGGAGCCGATCGCGGCAAAGGCAACGTAGAAGGCGTTCTCGGTGTAGCTGATCACGGCATAGGAGGAGAGCAGATACCAGATCGCGCTCCAGGTCGCCGCAGGGATGCGCTTGCGCGCGACCACGGCCGAGGTGAACATCACGTAGACCGCGTCGGTGGCCGCCGTTGCGATGAAGACGGCACCCGCGGTGAGGGGGTCGATGGCGGCCATTGCAATCCTTTCTGCGGTCATGACATGGTCGCGAAAAGTACAGCAAACGAGCAGGGAGAGAAGCGGCCATGCAAAGCCCCGCCGATATTCTCCAGAGCATCTGGACCTCCGCTGGCGGCGATCCGACTGCGCTCGGCCGCGTGCGGCTGACCGGCGAGGAGCCGCAGATCCCGTCCTCGTTTCGCGTTGCCGTCGCCGGCCAGACCACGATCGCGGCGGCCGGCCTTGCCGCCGCCGAGATATGGAAGCTGCGCAGCGGCGAGGCGCAGCACGTCTCCGTCGACATGCGCCATGCCGTCGCCGAATGCCGTTCCGAGCGTTATCTGCGGCTCGACGACAAGCCGCCGCCACCGGCTTGGGACGCCATCGCCGGCGTCTACAGAACGGGCGATGGCCGCTTCGTTCGCTGCCACACGAATTTTCCGCATCACCGCGACGCCGTCTGCAAGGTGCTTGCTTGCGAGCCCGTGCGCGGATCCGTGCAGGCCGCGCTGATGCAGTGGAAGGGCGACGATTTCGAAACCGCGGCCTACGCCGCAGGCGGCGTCGTCGCCCTGATGCGCTCCTACGACGAATGGTCCGCGCACCCGCAGGCGCGCGCGCTCGCGCAATTGCCGCTGCTCTCGATCGAGAAGATCGGCGAGGCGCCGCCAAGGCCGTGGCCGGAAGGCGATCGTCCGCTCTCGGGTCTTCGCGTCCTCGATCTTTCCCGCGTCATCGCCGGCCCCGTCGCCGGCCGTACGCTCGCCGCGCACGGTGCCGACGTGCTGCTGGTGTCAGGACCGGGGCTGCCCGCGATCGACTGGCTCACCATCGATACCGGCCGCGGCAAGCTCACCACCTTCATCGAGCTGAAGCGCGAGGCCGGGCGGGCGCAGCTGCGCGAGCTGTTGAAGGACGCCGACATCTTCTCGCAAGGCTATCGTCCGGGCGCACTCGCCGCGCTCGGCTTTGCACCGGAGCAAGCGGCGCAGATCAGCCCCGGCATCGTCTATGTCACGCTGTCGGCCTATGGCCACGCCGGCCCCTGGGCCGAGCGGCGCGGCTTCGACTCCCTGGTGCAGACCACGACGGGCTTCAACCATGCCGAGGGCCGGGCCGCCGGCATCGACGGTCCCAGGGAATTGCCGGCACAGATGCTCGACCACGCCACCGGCTTTCTGATGGCGTTCGGCGCGATGATGGCCAAGGCACGCCAGGCGTACGAAGGCGGCAGCTGGCACGCGCGCGTGTCGCTGGCGCAGACCGGCCGCTGGCTGTGGAATCTCGGCCGGCTCGAGGGCGGACTGGATACCCCGGATATTACGGGGGAGGCCGTACATGCTGCGTTCATCGAAAGCATGCCATCTGGCTTCGGCACGTTGAAGGCGGTGCGGCATTCCGCACGTCTGTCCAAGACGCCGGCGCAATGGAGCCGTCCGGCGATGCCGCTCGGCAGTCATCCGGCACAGTGGCCGGCGCGAAGCTGACGTGAAGCTGACGCGTCGCAAAATTTTAACGCAAACGGAAAGGTGCGAGGCGTTTTTTAGGTTGTTTGAAATCCCAATTCGGCACTATTAGCGCGATCGATGAGGCAGTCATTTGCCGAGATCGTCGCAGACACGACCGGGCCCCATGGTAGTTGAGAATACCAAGCGATTGCAGGTGCTTACAAAACAACGGGTGATCGCATCCGTAGTTTTACTAGCTCTCGCCGGCGCCGGTGTCGGAGCGTACGGCTTCTTCTCTTCGGGCCCGAAGGAAAAGAAGCACTCCGAGATCTCCAGCCAGTCGCGCAGGAACGCGCAGAACTTCACGCCGACGCCCTCCGAATGGGCGACGCTGACGATCGAGCCGGTCGCCGCCAGGAGCTTCCGGGCCGAGTATGTCACCGAGGGCAAGGTCGCCGTCGACGAGGACCGCTCGACGCCGGTGTTCTCGCCCTATGCAGGCCGCGTCACCAAGCTGCTTGCCAAGCCGGGCGAGACGCTGAAGCAAGGTCAACCGCTGTTTACGATCGAGGCCGCCGACACCGTGCAGGCCCAGAACGATTTCATCGCGGCGATGACCTCGCAGAACAAGGCGAAGTCGGCACTCGAGCTTTCCGACATCCAGTTCAAGCGCGCCAAGGACCTCTACGAGGGCCACGCCATTCCGCTCAAGGATTACCAGCAGGCGGAAGCGGCCCAGGTGCAGGCGCGCAACGACATGCGCTCTTCGGTGACGGCGCTGGAAGCGGCGCGCAACAAGCTGCGCATCCTCGGCTTCACCGATGAAGCCATCAAGGCGTTCCAGGAAAAAGGCGTCATCGATCGGGAGATCACGATTTATTCGCCGATCTCCGGCACCGTCGTGCAGCGCAAGATCGGCCCGGGCCAATACGTCAATTCCGGCGCCAGCGATCCGGTCTTCGTGGTCGGCGACCTCTCCACGGTCTGGCTCACCGCTTTCGTGCGCGAGAGCGATGCGGCCGCGGTCTGCATCGGGCAGGACATCACCGTCAACGTGATGGCGCTGCCGGGCCGTCCGTTCAGCGCCAAGATCAACTACGTTGCCGCCGCGATCGATCCCACCACGCGCCGTCTGCTGGTCCGCGCCACGATCGACAACAAGGACGGGCTGCTCAAGCCGGAAATGTTCGCGAACGTCACGATCTATTCGGCCGGCGACCGCCCCGCGCCGGCGGTGCCGAAGCAGGCGCTGATCTATGAGGCCGACAAGGTCCGCCTCTGGGTCGCGCGCGAGGACAAGTCCGTCGAGCTGCGCCAGATCAAGATCGGTCTCATCAACGGCAACCTCGTCGAGGTCACCAGCAATCTGAAGCCCGGCGAGCAGATCGTCACCAAAGGCAGTCTGTTCATCGACCGCGCGGCGTCCGGCAGCTAATCGACGACCCAAGAAAATTGAAGACCTGAATGGATCGTCTCGTTGCCCTTGCCGTCAACCGGCGTTTCCTGATGGTCGGCATGTTCGTCGCCGTGCTGATCGGCGGCCTGATCGCGTTCAACCGGCTCAACATCGAGGCCTATCCCGACCCGACCCCGCCGATGGTCGACATCGTGACGCAGAGCCCGGGCCTGTCGGCGGAGGAGATCGAGCGCTACATCACGATCCCGATCGAGACCCAGGTCGCCGGCCTGAAGAACATCACGACCATCCGCACCATCTCGCTCTACGGTCTGTCCGACGTCAAAATCCAGTTCTCCTTCGCCTACACCTATGACGAGGCGTTGCAGCAGGTGCTGAATCGCCTGGCGCAGCTCGCGCCGCTGCCCGGCAACGTGCAGCCGCAGATCTCCCCGCTCAGCCCGATCGGCGAGATCTTCCGCTATCGCCTGGTCGGTCCGCCGAACTACAGCGTGCTCGACCTCAAGACCATCCAGGACTGGATGCTGCAGCGCCGCTTCCGCGCGGTGCCCGGCGTGATCGACGTCACCGGCTGGGGCGGCAGGAGCAAGACCTACGAGATCCAGGTCGATTTCAACAAGCTGGTCGCCAACGGCCTGACGCTGCCGCAACTGCTCCAGGCGGTCGGCAATTCCAACGTCAATGTCGGCGGCAACACCGTCAATATCGGCCAGCAATCCGCCGTGGTGCGCGGCGTCGGCCTGATCCGCTCGATCGACGACCTCGCCAACACCATGGTGGCGCAGACCGGCGGCAATCCGGTGCTGGTCCGGGACGTCGCCACGGTCACCGTCGGTCAGAAGCCACGTCTCGGCATTGCCGGCCTCGACGATTCCGACGACATCGTGCAGGGCATCGTGCTGATGCGGCGGGGCGAGCAGAGCTCGCCGACCATCAAGCGCGTCCACGAACTCGTCCAGCAGATCAACAATTCCAGCATCCTGCCACCCGGTGTGCGCATCGAGCGCATCTACGATCGCGGCGACCTCATCGAGCTCACCACCCACACCGTGCTGCACAACATGGTGGTGGGCATTCTCCTGATCGTGCTGTTGCAGTGGATCTTCCTCGGCGATCTCCGCAGCGCGCTGATCGTCGGCGCCACCATCCCGTTCGCGCTGTTCTTCGCCGTGATCATCCTGGTGCTGCGCGGGGAATCGGCCAACCTCCTGTCGGTCGGCGCGATCGATTTCGGCCTGATCGTCGATGCCACCGTGATCATGGTGGAAGCGATCTTCCGCCGCCTCACGCAAACGACGCCGATGTCGGAATCCGAGCATATGTCGAACGAGACGCTGTTCGGCATGAAGAGCCATGCCATCCTGAGCGCGGCAGCCGACGTTTCGCGATCGATTTTCTTCGCCGCGGCGATCATCATCGCGGCCTTCCTGCCGCTGTTCACGCTGTCAGGCGTCGAGGGCAACATCTTCGGGCCGATGGCGCGCACCTATGCCTATGCGCTGGCCGGCGGCCTGCTTGCCACCTTCACCGTGACCCCCGCGCTGTCCGCCATCATCCTGCCCGCGCATGTCGAGGAGACTGAGACGAAGGTGATGCTGATCCTGCACCGGCTCTACATGCCTGTGCTGAATTGGGCGGTGGCCAACCGCAACATAGTCCTCGGCGCCGCGGTCGGCCTGGTGTTGATGACGGTCGCGCTCGCCCGGCTGCTCGGCCTCGAATTCCTGCCGAAGCTGGAGGAGGGCAACCTCTGGATCCGTGCCACGCTGCCGCCGACCATCTCGCTGCAGGAAGGCAACAGCTACGTCAACGAGATGCGCAAGGTGATCCGCGCCCGGCCCGAGGTCGAATCCGTCGTGTCGCAACACGGCCGTCCCGACGACGGTACCGACGCCGCCGGCTTCTTCAACGCCGAGTTCTTCGCGCCGCTCAAGCCCGTGAGCCAGTGGCCCGGGACCCGCGACAAGGAAGAGCTGACCGCGCAGCTTCTCAAGCAGCTCGACGATCGCTTCCCCGGCGTCGAGTTCAACTTCTCGCAATATCTCCAGGACAACGTTTCCGAAGCCGTTTCCGGCGTGAAGGGCGAGAACTCGATCAAGCTGTTCGGCAGCGACCTCCAGGCGCTGACCGACACCGCCAACAAGATCAAGCAGGTGCTGTCGACCGTGCAAGGCGTCACCGACCTTGCCGTGTTCACCTCGCTGGGCCAGCCGACCGTTCAGATCGACATCGATCGCGCCAAGGCCGCGCGCTACGGCCTCGCGCCGGGCGACATCAACGCCACCATCAAGGTCGCAATCGGCGGCGACACCGCCGGCGACCTCTATGAGCCCGGAAGCGACCGCCATTTCCCGATCATCGTCCGCCTCGCGCCCGAATACCGCCGCAGCGCCGAGGCGATCCAGAATTTGCGGATCGGCGCGCCCGGGCCGAACGGCACCGTCACGCAGATCCCCTTAAGCGAGGTCGCGACCATCAGCCTCGTCTCCGGCGCCGCCTACATCTATCGCGAGCAGCAGGAGCGTTATCTGCCGATCAAGTTCTCGGTGCGCGAACGCGATCTCGGCAGCGCGATCCGCGAGGCGCAGGATAAGATCGCCGCGCAGGTTCAGCTGCCGGCGGGCTCGCATATGGAGTGGGTCGGCGAGTTCGGCAATCTCCAGGACGCGATCCGGCGGCTTTCGATCGTGGTGCCGATCTCGCTGGCGCTGATCGGCGTGCTGCTCTGGTTCAATTTCGGCTCGATGACGGACACACTGCTCGCGATGAGCGTGATCCCAATGGCGATCTTCGGCGGCGTGCTCGGCCTCTTGATCTCGGGCACAGCGTTCAGCGTCTCCGCGGCGATCGGCTTCATCGCGCTGTTCGGCATCGCCGTGATGGACGGCATCATCATCCTGTCGCAGTTCAATCAGCTGATCGAAGAGGGCATGGACCGCATGAGCGCGGTGGTGCGCACCGGCGAGCTGCAGCTCCGGCCGGTGCTGATGACCTGCGTCGTCGCAGGCGTCGGCCTCCTGCCGGCGGCGCTGTCGGAAGGCATCGGCTCCCAGGTGCAGAAGCCGCTCGCGGTCGTCGTCGTCACCGGCATGATGCTGGCGCCGGTCGTGATCCTCGTGACCCTGCCGGTGCTGATCTCCTTCTTCTCCCGCCGCGCGCGCTGATCGTCAGAACCCGTAGAGCCGCGCCGGGTTGTCGACCAGGATCTTCTTGCGCACCTCGGCATCCGGTGCCCACACCGGCAGCTGGTTGAGGAGGCGGCCGTCGTCGATCTGGTAGAGCGGCGCGATGTCGGTGGGCTTGCGGCCCTCGACGCGGCTCGAATCCGGATGCGGCCAGTCGGTGCCCCAGACGATGCGGTCTGCATTGGCCGCGATCAGCGCGCGGGCATAGGGCACCATGTCCTGATAATCGGGCGCGAGCTTCGACGAGCGATAGGCGCCGGAGATCTTCACATAAGCCTTGCCGGATTTCACCAGCGCGACGAGATCGGAGAAGCCCGGCTGCTCCAGGCCGAGCGAAGCCTCGAGGCCGCCGAAATGGTCGAACACGACCGGCACCGGCGTCGCCTCGACGAGGTCCTTGATCGCGGCGATCATGGCCAGCGTGGTGTAGAGCTGCACGTGCCAGCCGCGCGCCTTCATGCGCTCGACGGCGGCGGTGAAGCGCGGCCGGCCGACATTGGGGTCATTGACGCCGCCGGTCGCGAGGTTGAGGCGGATGCCGCGGAAGCCGTCCTGATGCATCGTATCGAGCGCGCTCTCCGGCGTCTTGTCGTCGATCACGGCAACCCCGCGCGCGGTCGCGCCGCGGGCCTTCATCCCGAACAGCGTGGAGGAATTGTCGGTGCCGTAGACGCTCGGCGTCACGATCACCACGCGCTCGATGTGCAGCGCCTTGTGCAACGCGGTCATTTCTTCCGGCGAAGCCGGCTCCGGCGTATAGACGCGCCCGGCGAAGAACGGAAACTTTTCGACATCGCCATGAATGTGGGTGTGACAGTCGCAGGCATGCGCCGGGACGTCGAAATTGACAGGCGTCGCGGGCTGCGCCGCACGGGCATGGGCTTTGCTGGTCATGGCTACTCCGGCCGCAAGGGAGGCAAGCAGGACGCTGCGTCGGCTGAGCATGGTTTCTCTCCCGGTTATTTTTTTGTAGGCGAGCGGGAGAAGAATATCACATCAGCCGGGCAATCGCTCCACTTCGCTGCATAGCTGCTCGATGAGACCAGCAAGCGGACGTGAGCCGTCCACGCGCACGACCGGGCAGGGCAGGCTCGAGAGCCACGCTTCGTGCTTGGCGAGACTGCGACCTTCGCGATCGCCGGCTTCGTAATGGGAGGCCCATTCGACGAAGTCTTCGGTTTCGGCATGGCGCCAGCCGCCCGGCGCGACGGCATCAGCGCCGAAATGGGCGGCCTCGCGGGCGCGCAATCGTTTCATCCGGATCTCGCGCGGCGCGGTCACGAAGACGACGAGGTCGTAGTACGAAACGAGCTCTTCGCCCCAGCCGGTGACGGACCCGCTCAGCACCCAGTCGAGGCGCGGCAAGAACATCTCGCGCATCAGGCGCAGGCGGTCGAGGGCCGGGCGGGTCGTCCGATAGGGCGGCACGGTGGGCAGCCAGAAATAGTCGTCGCTGTCGTGATGCGGCAGCGCAAGCCGGCCCGCGAGCGCGCGACCGAGCGTGGTCACGCCAGACCCCGAGGCTCCCATCAGATGGATGCGGCGGCTTTTCATCGGCACCCACCAGAGAGATTTGAACCTACTGCCCCGACGGGGTGCGCAGGCCGTGCCAGGCGTCGCGGACCTGGTGATAGTGCACCTCGGGCAGGTAATCCGGCGTGTTCAGATTCAGCGTCTTGACATCGAGATGGCCGATGGCGCTGAGCAGCGTGTAGGAGGCGATCACGCGGTCGCGTTGCGCGCCGATCAGGCGGGCCTTGGCCTGGATCAGGTCGGCCTGCGAGTTCAGAACGTCCACCGTCGTGCGCTGGCCGCCAGCGGCCTCGCGCTGCACGCCCTGCAGCGCGACGGTCGCCGCCTTCACCTCGGACTCCGAGGCCGAGACCGCGATCCTGGCGCCTTCATTGGCAACCCAGGCGCTGACCGCCGCCGTGCGCGCCTGGTTGCGCACCTGGTCGAGCACGAGGCGGCTCTGCGCCGTGATCTCCTTGGCCTGCCGGGTCTGCGCCGCGGCCTGGCCGCCGTCGTAGATCGGCGCGGTGACGTTGGCGACGATCGAGGCCTGGTCCTCGGCGAAGGTGCCGAGCGTCGGGTCGTTGTTGCGGCTCTTGCTGGCGCTGCCCTGGATGGTCGCGCTCGGCAGCAGCGTGCCTTCGGCGATGCGGATGTTGGTGGAGGCGACATCGACGTCGAAGCTGGCGGCCATCACTGCCGGATGCTGGCGGATCGCCATCGTCATGGCGTCCTCGCGGCTCTTCGGCAGATAGCGGTCGACGGCCTCGGCAGGCCTGAGCTGCGACGGTGCATTCCCGATCACCTGCGCATAAGTCGCCTGGCTGACCGCAAGCGCGACCTCGGCTGCGTTGAGATCGGCAAGGCCACGATTGAGGCGGGCCTCGGCCTGCGCGGTGTCGGTCGGCGTGACGTCGCCGGCGTTGAGCCGACGCTGGGTGACGGCGAGCGTCTCGCGCAGGAATGCCACGTTGGAGCGCTGCGCCTCGACCAGCGACTGGTTCGCCAGCACGTTGGTATAGACGGTGACCGCATCGAGCAGCACGCCCTGGCCGACATTGCGCAGCGCTTCGCGGCCCGACTGCACCTGGAGCTCCGCGGCGCGGACGCCGTTGGCGGTGCGGAAACCGTTGAACAGGGTCTGCGTCACGGTGACGCCGATGATCCAGGGCTTCAGATCCGCAGTCTGGATGGTGTTGTTGGGCAGCAGATTGCGCACCGATTGCAGGCCGGCGCTGAGGCTCGCCACGATCTGCGGCCGGTAGCCCGCCAGCGCCTGCGGCACGTTCTCGTCGGTGGCGCGCTGGCGCGCGCGCTCGGCATTGAGCTGCGGATTGGTCTGATAGGCTCTTGCCAGGGCTTCCGGCAGGGCTTCGGCCCATGCCGCGGAGGGAAAGGCGCACGAGAGCGCCAGCGTGGTCCATGTCGCAAGCACATGACCCGCGCCCGATCGACGTCGCGTCACCCCGCGACCAGCTCTGGCGGCACGCCCAATCATGTAATCCCGCTTAACCCCGGCTGTCCGCCCCCGCCGACGATGGCCTCTTAACTGTTTAGCCAGCCGGGGTCGCGCAGGCAAACTGCCGCGGGGAAAACTCCCATGTATTCCGTGCTTGTTGCAGGTGCGTCACAGGATGTGGGCGGGGATGCGCCAGAGCCTTACACCTGCCTGACCGTATGTGCGTTACCGGTTCTTGTTCACCGGCTTGCGCTTCTCGATGAACGCCGCCATGCCCTCCGAGCGGTCCTCGAGCGCGAAGGTCGAATGGAACAGGTTGCGCTCGACGCTCATGCCTTCGGACAGCGTGGTCTCAAAGGCGCGGTTCACCGCTTCCTTGGCCATTGCGGCCGCAGGGCGCGACATCGCGGCGATCTTCTCGGCGGCCGCCATGACTTCGTCCATCAGCTTATCGGCGGGTACGATGCGGCTGACGAGGCCGCTTCGCTCGGCTTCCGCCGCGTCCATCATCCGGCCGGTGAGGCAGAGGTCCATGGCCTTGGACTTGCCGATCGCGCGTGTCAGCCGCTGGGTACCGCCGATGCCCGGAATGGTGCCGAGCGTGATCTCGGGCTGGCCGAACTTTGCGGTGTCGGCGGCGATGATGAAATCGCACATCATGGCGAGCTCGCAGCCGCCGCCGAGCGCGTAGCCGGCGACCGCGGCGATGGTCGGCTTGCGGCAGCGCGCGATGCGGTCGCCGCCGATCGCGGCGAAATCCTCGGAGAACATGTCGATGAAGCCCTTGGGCTGCATCTCCTTGATGTCGGCGCCGGCGGCAAAGGCCTTCTCGTTGCCGGTCACGACGATGCAGCCGATGGCGTCATCGGCCTCGAGATCGTCGACCGCTGCGGCGATCTCGCGGAAGACGCCGAACGAGAGCGCGTTGAGCATCTTCGGCCGGTTCAGCTTGACGATGCCGACCGCACCGATGCTCTCGACGATGATGTGTTCGAACGTGCTCATGCTCCACCCACGCTTTTGATTGAGCGGGCAATGTGCCCGCTGGCGCGGATGCCTTCAAGGGGGCCGGAGGCCGGGACGCGTGCGGGTCGCGTCCCGGCGGAACCGGCCGTCAGGCCATGAACATGCGCGCGGCGGAGGCCAGGGTCAGCAACGTGCCGACGCCGATGAAGATCTTGCCGATCAGGGAGCTCTGGTCCCAGGCCGAGCTCTGCTGGCTGCTGGCCATCACCGGCGCCGGCCGTGGCTGCGCCTCGGTTGCGGCGATCACCGTCTTCTGCGGCGGCGGGGTCTCCTGCAAGGCGCGATCGATGTCGTTGAGCTGATCGGGCGCGACGACCTGGCCTTCGGAGTTCTCGGCGTTGGTATTATCGGCGGCGGCCTGGACGTTGTCGTTGGCGCGGTTCGTCATCGCGGCCGCGGCCGCGGCAGTCGGCGCATCGGCGAGCTGCGCATTGGCGTTGGCGACCTCCGGGGCCATCTGGCTCGAGGCCGGGACCTGATTGTCGGTCTTGTCGTCCTTGGCCGCGTCGGGCTTGGCCATTGTCTCCTTCTTGTCGGCCTTGTCCTCGGATTTCTGCACCGTCTTCTTGCTGTCGGTGCGGCGCGAGTCGTGGCGCCGCTGCTTGGGCGTATCGGCCCCCTTGTCCGCGCTCTCCGATTTGTTGCCTGCGGTCGAGTTCGGCGCCGCCTGTGCGACACCCCCGGACAGCAGGAAAAGCCCGGCCAAAGCGATCAGGGCCGCGCGCGCGCTGGCTTTCATCATGTCGACGATCTCCCCAATTCCGCCCGTCCCGGCAGCGAACAGAGACCCCGGGGCGTGACGACAGCGCGGCAGAAAATGGGAATCTTCGGGCTACACTCGCCAAAAACGCGGCAAACCCCCTCCCGCAGCCGTCCCCCCGATGCAGGACGCAGCGATCGGTGTTATGAGCCGTCGCAGATGTTTGCGGCCGCATCGGTCGCGCGGCCCCGATCGATCACGAATTCGTGATATATTCGGTGCCCGCGTAACAAATTGAAAGAGCGACCGAATTGCATGGTGAGGGCGCGGGTGCGCGGACGTGAGGACGAATGGACCGGCCTGATGCGGTCGGCCATGGCAGGCGATGATGCGGCGTATCATCGTCTGTTGAGGGCAGTCACGCCGGTGCTGCGGGCCGCCGCGAGGCGTGGCCTGGCGCGGGCAGGTCAGCCGCCCGACCAGGCCGAGGATATCGTGCAGGAGATTCTGTTGGCGGTGCATCTGAAGCGGCATACCTGGGACAGCGAAGCCCCCTTCGCGCCCTGGCTGTTTGCGATCGGCCGCAACAAGCTGATCGATGCGCTCCGGCGGCGCGGCAGGCGCGTGTTCGTCAACATCGACGATTTCGCCGAGACGCTGCCGGGCGAGGCGCCGCAGGAGACCGCTTCGGCCGGCGAGGTCGCCGCCCAGCTCGGAACCCTGCCGCAGCGTCAGCGCGACGTGCTGCAATCGATCGCGGTCGAGGCCGCTTCGATCAAGGATACGGCGGCAAAGTTGTCGATGAGCGAGGGTGCGGTCCGGGTCGCGCTGCATCGCGGGCTTGCGGCGCTGACGACCAAATTGCGGGACCATTGATCATGGATACCGATCAACTCATTCGCTCGCTCGCGGCCGACAACGCACACCGTGCCCCACGCGTCGGCGCCGTGTTGACCATGGCGCTGCTGGTGGTCGCGCCCTTGTCGATCCTGATCTTCGCGACGTTCCTCGGCGTGCGGGCCGATGTCATGAGCGCCATGCGCAATCCGTTCTTCGACATGAAGTTCGCGGTGACGTTGTCGCTCGCGATCCCTGCCATCATCGTCAGCCTGCATTTGTCGCGTCCGGAAGCCCTGCTGCGCGGCTGGGGCTGGCTGCTGCTGCTTCCCGTCGGGCTGCTCGCGGTGGCGATCGGCAGCGAGGCGATGATGGCGCCGGCCATGCCGATGACCATGCGCCTGGTGGGCAAGAACTCCAGGGTGTGCCTGGTCGCGATCCCCGCGATGGCGCTGCCGCTGCTTGCGGGGGCGCTGTTCGGCCTCCGCCACGGCGCGCCGTCCCGCCCCGCGCTCGCCGGAGCGCTCGCAGGGCTGGTGTCGGCCGGACTTGCGGCGACCCTCTATGCCTCGCACTGCACCGACGATTCTCCGCTGTTCGTCGCGACCTGGTACACGCTCGCGACCGCGCTGGTGACGGCGATCGGCGCAGCGGTCGGATCGAAGGTGTTGCGGTATTAGAGCATGATCTGGAAAAGTGTCTAGCGGTTTTCCGAAAAGATCATGCTCGAACAACAACCTAAAGCGCGATCGCATCGCGCTTTAGCGCCGGCTTCACGTCGCCGGCGTCGCTTGCAACTGCATGCGGTGGAAGCGCAACACCTGTTGCGCGGTCGATGAGCGCAGCGCCTCATAGCTGTCGCGCAGCTTCAGCATGTCGGTCTGCGACCCCCCGGAGAGCTTCTCACGCAAGGCGATGATGGCGCGCACGCTCGACCATTGCATGCCCGCGGCCTTGGCGAGGATCATCACGCCTTCGGTGCGGCTCTCGATCATCATGGTCTCGGCGGTCTCGATCGCAATCCCTGCGAGTGCGGCCAGCGCCGCGTTGGTCTCGTCGAACTTGCCCTGCTCGGCGAAGGCGGCGACCTGGAGCTCGTTGAGGCGGCCGTCCTCGTGCAGCGACTTCACCAGCGCGCGAGCCATCTCCGTCTGCTTCGTCCTGGCGACGGCGCGAACCTGTTGGGCCGCTTCCTCGACGGCCCTCGACACCTCGTCCGCGAGCTCGGGATGCGCGGCCGCGAGCTTCCTGCGCACGCTCGAGGATGCCTTGGCGACCAGCCTCAGATAGTGATGGCGCGGCAGGTCGGGACGCAGGCCGATGCAGCTGGCGAGGTCGTCGTCGCGCTCGGCGCGGACGACGAGATCGGCGAGACTCTCTTCCGAGAGCCGCGCGCCCGGATTGCCGACGGTCGACTGCACCACGTCCTCGTTGCCCCGAGCCACCAGCACGTCGGTCAGCGCTTCCGACAGCGTCCGCCGCAGCGAGATCGCCTTGAGATGCGCCTGGCCTCTGGTGCGCGCGATCTGGATCAATGTTGCCTCGTCCAGCCGCTCCGACTTCGACAGCACGGGGCCTGAGACCTCGATCACCTCGTCGAGCGCGAGCGTGCGGATGATCTGCGGCGGCGCAGCCGCGATCGGCGCGAGCCGTTCGGCGAGCAGCGCCCTGGCGGATGTCTCGATCTGCTCGATCAGGCACTGGAACACGTCGTCGAACACGCGGATCTGGTCGTCGGAATAGTCGACCGCGTTGCCCACGAAGAGATCGGTGACGCGGCGGAGCGTCTCCAGCCGGCGCGCGACGGTCCCGTGCGAGAGGGCAGCCTGCAATTCCTCGAGCAGGCTTTCGGATGGTCTTGCGGAATTGGATCTCATCGCTCTGTCCTGGAGCATCCGGCCCGGCAGCGGCTTCTGTCGCGCCGGAGGAAAATGGATCGGTCAGCTCGTTGCAATGCAGTTGCGCCCTTGCGCCTTGGCGGAATAGAGCGCGCCGTCGGCGCGCGCGAGAAACGTGTCGGCAGTATCGAGGTCGCGCAGCGTCACGACGCCCGCGGAAATGGTCACCCGCATGCCTGGGGAGAACGCGCCCCAGTCGAGATCGGCGACGATGCCGCGCAGGCGCTCGAGCATGCGAAGTGCGACGTCGCCCGACGTGTCCGGCAGCAGCAGCAGGAATTCCTCGCCGCCGTAGCGGCCGAAACTGTCGGTCGGCCGGATATTGGCGAAAATGGTGATCGCGAAGGTGCGCAGCACCTCATCGCCAATGGGATGGCCGTAAGCGTCGTTGATGCGCTTGAACCAGTCGAGATCGATCAGCGCGATCCCGCAAGGCGTGGATGCCTGCCGCGACTTTTCGATCTCAGCGTCGAGAAGCCGCATGATGCAGCGGCGGTTGTAGGAGCCGGTGAGCTCGTCGAGCTCGGCCAGTTCTTCGATGCGTCGATAGGCGGCCTTCAATTCGATGCTGCGCTGGTACAGGATCTTGCGCAGGGTGGCGCCGAACAGGCCGAGGAAGGCGCACTGCCCGATCACCAGCACGAAGCAGAGCATCGAGGCGGTTCGCTGCAGCCGGCTCGCGACCGGCAGTCCGATCGGCAGGTCCGATCCCAGGAACACCACGGTGAGCCCGCAGGTGGCGAGGCCCCAGGTCAGCATCGCCTGGCTCGACGTCATCCGCAGCGTGCCGAACGCGAAGATCAGAAACAGCACGGCAAGGAACGCGACCCCGATGGTCGGCACCGCGAGCAGGAACACCAGTTGCAGCGCCATATGCGCCGAGATCTGATAGACGGTGAGGTAATGATCTTCGAAACGGTCGCCGAAACCGGCTTCCGACAGCACCGTGAAGGTCCCGATGATAAGGAGGCCGCCGAGCCAGAACAGCGACGGAACGGCCATGGAGATCGCGCCGTCATAGGCGTAGAGCAGCAGGACCGCGCCGCCCAGCGAGTAGCTCGCGACCTGGCCGACATACATCTGGCGGCGCTGCCGGGCGCGGCGCGCCCTGACCTCGGGAGCCGCCGTCTCGGGCGCGAGGACGAGATCCGCGACCTCTGCGGCATTCCTCTCCGGAAAGGACGTCGCGGCCGTACTCATGGTCCCGCCAATGGTGGATGTCAGCGTAAAAACCTACGTGGCAAGCCTTTAGGTTTGGTATCCTTTGAAACCGAATCCGGACCGTACAGCAGGGAACAAGGCCATCATCCAGCGTGAGAATTTTACCGGTGATCACGCATCCTGTGCGCTGCGGTCGAGCCGAAGTCAGGCTTGGCGCGACAAAGGTAGTGCGGGGCTGCTATGGAACCGGATGATGCGCCTGTGCCCGGGCAGGCATTCCGCAGGGAATATCTAAGTATTATGGTACCAATTCGGATTGGCGAGGCTGACCACCACCGGTGGGACAAGAAAAATGCCTGGATGTGGGGTAGCTCACACAGGCCCCCGTTTGACTGCGGTAGGTTGAACAATTTTGCCCCCAACGTCGAACCGTCCACCGCATCGACCCGACCAACCTTGCGAGACGGCCATTGAGCGCGACACAGGCGGCTTCGGACGAGATCCTGATCGCCAGGATCGCCCAAGGTGACCGGCTCGCCATGCAGGTGCTGTACGGGCGGCACCATGTCAGGGTTTACAGGTTCGGGCTGAGGCTCGTGCGGGACGAGCAGGCGGCGGAAGACCTCATCAGCGAGGTGTTTCTCGACGTCTGGCGTCAAGCCGGCAAGTTCGAGGGCCGATCGGCCGTTTCCACCTGGCTGCTGGCAATCACCCGATTCAAGGCCCTGTCTGCGCTCCGGCGCAGGAAGGATTTCGAGCTGGACGAAGAAGCCGCCAACGCGATCGAGGACACGTCCGACGATCCGGAAACGGTGGTGCAGAAGAAGGATACCAGTGCGGCGTTGCGGGAGTGTCTGACGGGCCTCTCGCCGGATCATCGGGAAATCGTCGATCTCGTCTACTACCACGAGAAATCCGTGGAAGAGGTGGCCGAAATCGTCGGGATACCGGAGAACACTGTGAAGACGCGCTTGTTCTATGCGCGCAAGAAACTGGCCGAACTGCTGAAGGCAGCCGGCGTCGAGCGAGGCTGGCCATGATGGCTTTGAGCAAGAAGATGCTGGAGCAAGAGCCCAGTGAGATTGAACTGCTGCTGCCCTGGCACGCTGCCGGCACGCTGAACGCGCGCGATGCGCGCCGTGTCGAGGAAGCGCTGGGGCGCGATCCCGAGCTTGCCAGGCAATATGCCGCGATCCGCGCCGAGTACGAAGAGACCATCCACCTGAACGAGAGCTTGGGGGCGCCGTCGGCGCGCGCCATGCAGAAGCTGTTCGCCGCGATCGATGCCGAGCCGGCGAGGGCGAGCGGCTCGCTGCCGCTGTCGGCGCGCATCTCGACCTTCTTCGCGAGCCTATCGCCGCGCACACTGGCGTGGTCGGCGAGCCTCGGCGCCGTCGCGCTCGTGCTGCAGGCCGGAATCATCGGCGCCGTGCTGATGAAGAACCAGCCCGCGACCTTCCAGACCGCTTCGCTCTCGACCAGCGCGCCGATCACGCGTGAGCTTGGCAGCACGGCCGCGCCGGCGCGCGCGCTGGTGCGCTTCACGCCCGAAGCGCGCGTCGCCGACATCACCGCGCTGCTCGACAGCTACCAGGCTTCGATCATCGGCGATGCCAAGGGCGGCATGTTCCGCCTCCAGTTCGACAAGGCGATGAGCCAGGACGAACTCGCCTCGCTGCTCGGCAGGATGCAGCGCGAGAAGTTCGTCAATCTCGCCGTCGCGGCGCCCTAGGCGCGCCGCCGAGCCGATGACCGGCAAATCCGAGAGCAGGGTGCGCGCCGGGGCCCGCGCTTCGTCCGTCGGCGTTGCGCTTCTGGTCGCCTCCTGTTTCGGCGTCGAGGTTGCGCAGGCGCAGGCGATCATGCGCACGCCAACGATCAGCGTGCCCTCGCGCACGCCGACCGTCTCTCCCAACATCACCCCGCGGGTCAGCCCGAACGTCGCTGCGCGCGCGGTGAGCGTGGACCGCGGCCCGCGGACGATGGCGACCATTCCCCATACCACGACGTCGCGGATCCGGCCGACGACGCCGGTGCTGCCTTATGCGCGTTACTCGCCGAATCTGTATCCGGCCTGCACCGCGCCCTATCGCAGTAGCGACGGCGAATGTCTGGCGCAGCCCAACGCGGGCGGCGAGGGCACCGGAAAATCCGGCAAGAAGAGCGCCGGCAAAGGGCGCGGCAACGACACGCCGGTCGTGCTGACCTCGCGCAGCTTCGCAGGCGAATTCGTCGCCGAGATCGACGGCGCGCTGTCGACGGCCGAGGCCGACGATCTGGCACGTCGCCACGGCCTGACCCGCCTCGCTTCCGAGAATTTCCCGCTGATCGGAGCCACGTTCGGCCTGTTCCGCATCACCGACGGCCGGCCCTACGAGACCGTGCGGCGCGAATTCGCCGCCGACGGCAGCGTGCGCTCGCTGCAGCCGAACTTCCGCTACGTGCTCCAGGACCAGAAATCGTCGGCCACGACCGAGGGCGATCCTGCGCAATATGCGCTGGCGAAGCTCCGCCTGCCGCAGGCGCATACGCTGGCGCACGGAGCCAACGTCACGATCGCCGTTATCGATTCCGGCATCGACGCCCGGCATCCCGAGCTCGCCAATTCCGTCGCCGACAATTTCGACGCGCTCGGCAGCGCCGAAGGGCCGCACGTCCATGGCACCGGCATCGCCGGGGCGATCGCGGCCCATGCCCGTCTGATGGGCAGCGCGCCCGAAGCCCGTATCATCGCCATCCGGGCCTTCGGCGGTGCCAATGGCGGTGCCGAGAGCTCGTCCTACATCATCCTGCGCTCCCTGAACTACGCCGCCGAGCACGGTGCGCAGATCGTCAATATGAGCTTTGCCGGTCCAAAGGACGCGGTGATCGAGCGTGCGATCGCGGCGACGGCCGCGCGTGGTCTCGTGCTGATTGCGGCCGCCGGCAATGCCGGCGCGAAGTCGCCGCCGCTGTATCCGGCGGCCAATCCCAACGTGATCGCGGTCAGCGCGACGGATCGGCAGGACAGGCTGTTCACCGCGTCCAACCGCGGCAATTACATTGCCATCGCAGCGCCTGGGGTCGACATCTTCCTGCCGGCGCCCGACGGCAAATACCAGATGACGTCGGGAACCTCGTTCTCGGCCGCCTATGTCTCCGGCGTCGCGGCGCTGCTGCTCGAGCGCAACTACGCACTGAAGCCGGAAGTGCTGCGCATGACGCTGGTGAAGACTGCACGCGACCTCGGCTCACCCGGGCGTGACGACCTCTTCGGCGACGGCCAGGCCGATGCGTTTGCCGCCGTCATGGCCGTTCCCGTCGACAGCGCGACGCCGGTCGCCGCTGCCTCCGGTACAACAAAACGTGAAGATGCGGGAAAGCGTCGCGACGAGCCGGGCATACGCGCGATCGAGCAGCCTTCGCTGTCGGGCGCGGAGGATAAATCCGCGGTTTCTCAGGCAGATAGACCGGCGGCGCGATAGCCGCCGCGACCAAGCTGCGCGACTGCGGAGAGTCAAAAAAGCGAACCCCGCATTGAACGTTCAGCCTGCTGCCACGACCAACTGATGTGGGAGCGGTCATCCCTCCCCATCAGTCATATCAGGCGCGAGCGCCCATCCACCCCAAGCGCCCATATGGCTCGACCCGTCCGGTTGTCCCCCCGGACGGGTCTTTTCTTTTCGCAGCGTTTTTGAGCGAAGTGGATGCCGGTTCGCGTGAAGGAGACGCGTCAAAACAACAATCGGGCGTCCGATTTTTCGAAGCTCCGCATTTGTTCAGCCTGCGGTTGAAGATCGCCGTGGCGTCGGTCGCCGTCGCGCGCGCGACACGCCGCAACGCCGTCATGCTTGTGCGAAGCTTGACTCGAAAACACGGAAAATCACCGCACGACTACGGTGTCTGGTGACGAATGCCGCGTCGTTGCTGGACAAGTCAAAACTTTTCCACAAAATATTCATGTCGCGTCTAAATTGATTCGTGTGCGTTGCGTCCCCCGCGTCCGTGTTTTCTCCTGACGGGCTGGTTCATGACACATCGCCAAGAGTTCGTTCGCGACGCGGCCGGCAGCCGCCAAATCGCGGCGCGCTGGTGCGCTCTCGCCGAGCAGCGCCTGCAACATCTCTCCGAGATGTTCGAGACCGGCCGCTGGCGCCGCTATCATTCCGAGATCGCGTTCCTCGAAAACATCCAGGAAGCCAAACGCGCCGTCCAGACCTGGCGCGCGCTTGCAACCGGCGGGGATGTCGCCGAGGCGGCTGCGACCGTGACGCCGGCATTTGGTTGGTCGCCGGCGACGATGCCCCGCTTGGCGCCGCGCGAGCAGGCGCAGACCGTGCAGCCCAAGACCTTGCAGCCAAAGGCCGTTCACATCGCTCCCGGGACCGCCACGCCGGTCGGGCTCGATCCGAAGCCCGACGTGCTTGCGGAGATCACCGAAGCCCCGATCGCGCCGCTTGCCGCGCCCCTAGCGAGGCCGTCGTTCGTCGCGCCTGCCGAGATGACGCCGCTCAAGGCTCCCGCTGCGAAGCCAATGTTCACCGCACCTGCCGTGAGATCGCCGCTCGTAGAGCCGACCGGGACCGCCCCATTGACCGCGCCGGACGTGAGGCCGCCGGTGCCTGCCGCGAAGCCGCCGAAAGCCGCGCCTGCAGCGATAGCGGCGCTCCTGCCGCAGTTCGCCCCGCCCGCCGATGATATCGTCGCCGCCCCCGAGCGCGTCGTCGAATTCACCTTCAGCCTCGACGGCCTCGAAGCGAAGTACCCGCTGCTCAGGAACGCGTTCTAACGCCGCACCGCATTGCCGCCGACCATCAGCTGCGCGAAGCGTTGTGCGCCGTCGGCCGACAGGTCCGACGTCACTGTGCGGGCGTGATCGAGGCCGACCACGGCACCGCGCGGCGTCTCGGAGATCATGTTGTTGTTGACGAGCGCGGTGCCGGCGCCGGGCACGACGGAGACGCCGACGCCGGCCAGCGCCTTGCGGATCACGTTGCCCGTGATCGCGACGTCGCGCAGATATTTGCCCCAGCCGGCGACGATGCCGTAGGAGGGTGCGTTCTCGATCACGTTGCCGGTCACCGAAGAATCCGCCTCGATGTAGATGCCGACGCCGGCATCGTCGTCGGGCGCTGTCCCGATCGGCCGCTTCGGAATCAGGTTGCGGATGATGTTGCCCTGGACCACCGCGATGCGGCCGCCCTCGTTGAAATTGCAGATCGAGACGCCGACGGCCGCGCCGTCCACGATGTTGTTGGCGATCACCGCGGCCTCGAATGCGAACTCGGAATAGAGCGCGACCTCGCGCACGTCGCTGACGCTGTTGCCTGCGATGTGGATGTTCGAGGCCGAGTTGCCGCGCACCGCCGAATAGTCGCAATTCCTGATGCGGTTGCCGCGCACGATCACATTGCCGGCTCGAAAGGCGTTGATGGCGTTGCCGTATTGGCCCGAGCCGCCGGGGCCGGCCTTGATGTTCTCGATGCGGTTGTCGGCGACCAGCGTGCCGTCATCGCCGATCGCGGTGCGCAGGATCTCGATCCCGTTGTCGTTGGTGCCGAGAATCGTGTTGCGGCAGACAGCGAGGCCCCTGGCGTCGAACGACACGACCGCCGTCACCGCGATGTCGGTGAAGATATTGCCGGAAATGTCGCCCGCGACCTGCTCGAGCCAGATGCCGCTGCCGCCCGAGCTCGTGATCTCGCAATCGGTGATGCGCACGTCGCGCCCGCCGAGAACGTGGATCAGGCCGCGCCGTGTCGGCAGCGGAATGCCGCCGCCCTCGATGGTGATGCCGGTGAGGCCGATCGCATCGGAGCCGTCGCTCTGGATCGCCGAGGCCCCGCCGGTGAAGACGAGCTTGGTCGCGCCGCGCACGCCGACCAGCTGCGCGCCGTTCGGCAGCCGCAACAGACCGGTCCGGTACACGCCGGGCGGCAAGGCGAGCGGCAATTGCGCCCGCGCGGCCTCGTCGATGGCGCGCTGCAGCGCGCGGGTCTGGTCCTCGCTACTGCCGGGCCGCACACCGTATTGCGTGGCATCGCGGCCGAGCAGCGACGTCAGCGGTGCGGCGCGCGCGGCGTCAACGGGCATGGCCAGCGCACCGGCAATGCCTGCGGTCGAAGCCCCGATGAGATGACGGCGATTGAGGTCCATGACGCGTCCTCCGGCGGACGCGGGGGTCCGCGCCGATTAGGTAGCGCAGGGCGGGCGAGGGCGCGGGGATTGTTCGCGGTAGGGTTAAATGTTTACCGCAGGGACGGTGGCCGGCGCGTTCCGCGCCTTCCGCGTCAACTGCACCATCTCCATCAGCATCGCTTCCCCCGCGTCCACCAGCTCCTCCAGCGTGATGCGGCCCGCGCCCTTGCGGCGCACGCCGCCGCTGCGCGCGAGCAGGGGAATGTGGATGAACGCCGCGAGCTTCGGACCGCCCGCCTTCACGTGCTCGATCGCGCGCCAGCTCAAGTAGTTGCAGAGATAGGCGCCGGCGTCGCGCGAGGGGCGGGCGTCGATGCCGGTGCGGCGCGCGGCGCGCAGCAGCCTTGCGGTGTGCGGACCGAACATCATCGCGTCGGCCTGGCCGGCGATGCCGCGCTTGCTGGAGCGGGTGTTGGCGGCATCGGGCCAGAGCATGGTGACGGCGTTGCGCGCCCGGGTTTCGATGCGCAGGTAAGGCGTGCGGGCGGCGAGGCCGAACATCAGGAGCGCGTCGGGCTTTTGCGCAGCGAGCACGTCAGGCAATTGGCGGTCGACCGCGGCATAGGTGACCGGGAAGATGTGGCTCGATAGCGCGACATCGTCGAGCGCAGGCCGGCGCAATTGCGCGAGCCGCGCCACCAGCGGCTGGGTCGGATTATAGGGCGCGCCGGGAAATGGACCGAAGCCGGTGAGGAGAATGCGGAGCTTGTCGCTCATTGCAGCAACTCCAGGATCTGCTCGGCGGCGAGCGCCGGGGTGAGATGACCATCGGCGACCTCGGCCTCGATCTTGCGGACTTTCGTTCGCACCGACGCCTCGCTGCGCAGCCGCGCCAGCATGCGCTGCTCCAGCATCGACCACATCCACTTCACCTGCTGCTCGCGCCGCCGCGCGGCGAAATCGCCGGACGCATTCATCGCCTTCCGGTGATCCAGAACCTTCTGCCAGATCTTTGCGATGCCGTCGCCGGTCAGCGCCGAATAGGTCTCGACCGGCGGATGCCAATGCTCGGACCGCGGCACCAAGATATGCAGCGCGCCGCGATAGTCGGCCGCGGTAATCTTGGCGCGCTTCAAATTGTCGCCGTCGGCCTTGTTGATCGCGATCATATCGGCGAGCTCGACCAGGCCTTTCTTGATGCCCTGCAGCTCGTCACCGCCGCCCGGCAGCATGAGGGCGAGGAAGAAGTCCGTCATGTCGCAGACCGCCGTCTCGGACTGGCCGATGCCGACGGTTTCCACCAGCACGACGCCGAAGCCGGCGGCCTCGCACAGCAGCATCGCCTCGCGCGTCTTCGCCGCGACGCCGCCGAGCGTGCCCGACGAAGGCGAGGGGCGGATGAAGGCGTCGTTCGAGGCCGACAGCCGCGCCATCCGGGTCTTGTCGCCGAGGATCGAGCCGCCGCTGCGCGCCGAGGACGGATCGACCGCGAGCACCGCGACCTTGTGGCCCTGCTCGATCAGATACGTACCCAGCGCATCGATGGTGGTGGATTTGCCGACGCCCGGCGATCCCGTGATGCCGACGCGAAACGCCTTGCCGGTGTCGGGCAGCAGCATCTGCACCAGCTCCCGCGCCAGCACCTGGTGATCGCTGCGCCGGCTCTCCACCAGCGTGATGGCCCGGGCCAGGGCGGCGCGACTACCGGCGCGCAGGTCGCGGGCGAGGGATTTGACATCGATGGATTTGCTATTAGTCATCATTGCTTTCGCGTCCAGCCGCTAGCGGCCGGACATGCGAATCTGTCTTTCGGCGCAGGCTTTCAGTGCTGGAAGGTGAGTTTGAACGATGTCCCAAACGATTTCGGCTTTCGTCATGTGGTA
Organism: Bradyrhizobium agreste; assembly: GCF_016031625.1. Classification (GTDB taxonomy): domain Bacteria; phylum Pseudomonadota; class Alphaproteobacteria; order Rhizobiales; family Xanthobacteraceae; genus Bradyrhizobium; species Bradyrhizobium agreste. The sequence continues at coordinate 142,176 of NZ_JACCHP010000011.1, forward strand.
GGCATGACGCAGAAGATTTCCGAAGTCGATCATCTTCCGCCAGTCGATTCCAGGCTCCGTTCGCTTAACCTCTTCTGGAATGAATCTCGATGCCTCGCAGATGATCTCGAGCAGGCGCTCGATTGCCAGACGGGAGGTCTTTTCAGAGACAAACTGATTGAAGGAGAGACCTCTTACGACGCTTTCGATGTCGGTGATGGCCTCCAGAATATCTCGCAGCCGGTCTTCTACAGTCGGCGGCATTCAGAAGACCTCGACCAGATCATCCGCGATCCGTTCAGCCATGCGCGGCTTCAGCAAATCGCGCATCGATATCTGCGCTCGAAGGCCGACATGGTCCTCGATCAGGTGCAAGACCCTGAAATAGTCGAACCGCGGTGTTTCCTCGCGTGAGGTCGTCTCGACCAGCACGTCGAGGTCGCTGTCTGGGCGGGCGTCGCCGCGCGCGCGGGACCCGAACAGGTAAAGCCGGGTGACACCCGCAGCCCTTAGGGCGGGAGCAAGCTCTCGGAGCTTCCCGACAAGAGTCTGGAGTGGAATGTCTGCGACCTGGGTCATGACGGGACATTAGCACAGGGCGAGGGCCCGGCCCAGCGATAGCGGGCCTGCTCTACTTGCCCCGGCGGGGCAGGCGAGGGCCGCCCGCCCGATATCACCGGGTCGTCGCCGCGGCGGTCTGCGGCTGTTTCACCTTGCGCCACACCCACACCATCACCGGCCAGAGCAGCGCGCCGATCGCCATCGCGGCGAGGATCGCGGCGACCGGGCGCTCGAAGAACGGCAAAATGCTGCCGTCCGACTTGATCAGCGAGGTGACGAAGGCCTGCTCCACCATGGTGCCCATGACGATGCCGAGCACCATGGCGGCCACGGGATAGCCGTTCGCCTCCATGACGTAACCGATCACGCCGAAGGCGGCGACGGTGACGACGCCGAACATGTTGTTGCCGATCGCGAACGAGCCGACCGCGCAGCAGAGCATGATGATCGGCATCACGGTTGAGCGCGGCGCCAGCAGGATGTAGGCGGCGACGCGAATCATGGCGATGCCGAGCGGGATCATCAGGATGTTCGCGATGATGAACATCAGATAGATGGCGTACATGCTCGACGCCTTCTCGGTGAACAGCGTCGGACCGGGATTGAGCCCCTTCATGTAGAGCACCCCGATCGCGATCGCGGCGATGGTGTCGCCGGGGATGCCGAACAGCAGCGAAGGCACCCAGCCCGAGGCGATGCTGGCATTGTTGCTGGCGCCGGCCTCGACCAGGCCCTCGACATGGCCGGTGCCGAACTTTTCCGGCTCCTTGGAGAAGCGCTTCGACATCGCATAGGAGACCCAGGCGGCCATGTCGGCGCCGGCGCCGGGCAGCACGCCAATGATGATGCCGACGATGTTCCCGCGCGTCATCTGCCAGTGATAGAGCTTGGTCAGTCTCCACTGGCCGGCCATGATGCTTCCGAACTTGCGCCGCGGCAGCGGCGGCGGCTCGGGTGTCAGCATCGCACGCATCACCTGCGCCACCGCGAACACGCCGACCAGCGCCGGGATCGGCTCGATGCCGCCGAACAGATCGGTGATGCCGAAGGTGAAGCGCGGGATACCGCCGGGATTCTCGATGCCGATGCAGGAGACGAGCAGGCCGATGAACATGCCCGCGATCGCCTTCACCGGCGAGGACCGCGCCACCAAGGTGGCGCACATCAGGCCGAGCAGCGCCAGCCAGAAATATTCGAAGGTCGAGAACGACAGCGCGATCTCGGCGAGCGGCGGCGCCAGGATCATCAGCGACAGCACGCCGGCGATGCCGCCGACGGCGGAGAACCAGACGCCTGCACCCAGCGCCAGCTCGGCCTGGCCTTTGCGCGTCATGGCGTAGGCTTCATCCGCATAGGCGGCGGAGGCGGGCGTGCCCGGGATACGCAGCAGCGCGCCGGGAATGTCGCCGGAGAAGATCGCCATTGAGGAGGCCGCGACGATGGTCGCGATCGCCGCGATCGGCGACAAATAGAAGGTGACGGGAACGAGCAGGGCGGTCGCCATCGTCGCCGACAGGCCCGGCAGCGAGCCGATCACGAGGCCGTACACGGAGGCCGCGATCATCGCGATGATGACCTCCCAGGTGGAGATCAGCGCGAAGGCGTCAAGCAGAGTTTTCAGCATGGGATTACCAGGGCGTCGGCAACAGGCCGGCGGGCAGCGGCACGCGGAGCAGCTTGCCGAAGATGAGATGAATGGCGAACGGCGAGAGTGCCGCGAGCGGCAGCGCCAGCTTCCACTTCGCCCCGAGCGCGGTCGAGGTCACGTAGACCATGATCGCCGCGGTGACGATGAATCCGAGTCGGTCGGCGGCGACAACGTAGAACAGCAGCAGCGCCGGCGGCAGCAGCGCGCGCAGGCCGTAGAGCCTGCCCTGCGGCGGCGGGGCTGCCGCCTGACCGTCCTCGAACGGCACCAGCTCTTCCTCCTCCTCGAAGGAATGGCCGATGCCGAATACGATCGCGAGCCCGCACAGCGCAAGGCCGCAGCCGATCACCAGCGGAAACACGTTGGGACCGATGGGTTGGCCCGGCACTGGCGGCAAGATGTAGCCGCCATAGGCGGCAGCTGCGCCGAGCACGACGAGAAACGATCCCGTGACGGAGTCGGGAAGACGCATAGGAGGGTCCTGTAGGCTTTCTTCTCCCTCGCCCGTTCTTACGGGGAGAGGGCCTGAGGTGAGGGGACTTTTCGTGCGAACGGTGAGAGCTGGACTCGCGTAAGACTCCCCCTCACCCGAATTCGAGCAAAGCTCGAATTCGACCTCTCCCCGCATCCGCCTTCGCTAAAGCTTCAGCGGACAAGCGCGGGAGAGGTGAAAACGTCATGCCTTGCTCAGGCCCGCGGCCTTCATCGCTTCGCCCATCTGGGCGTCGCCCTTGTCCATGAAGGCCGCGAAATGGGCGGCATCGCCCCACACGGTGCCGAAGCCGCGATTGCTCATGAAGTCCTTGAACTCGGCGGAGTCGTAGACCTTCTTCAGCGCCGCGGTGAGCTTCGTTGCGATCTCCGGCGGCAAATTTTTTGGTCCGGCAATGCCGCGCCAGGCGCCGGTTGCGTAGTCGATGCCCATGGCTTCCTTCAGCGTCGGCACGTCCTTGAACACCGGGTTGCGCGCGGGCGCCATGATGGCAAGGCTTCTGGCCTTGCCGGCCTCGATGATCGCGCGCGCCTCCGGCACCGAGCAGGTGGTGAGATCGAGGCCGCCGGCGGCGAGATCCTGCATTGCGGGCGCTGCGCCATTCGACGGCACCCAGGCGACCTGGTTGGCGGGCAGGCCCATCGCCTGCATCCAGCCGACCAGCGCCAGATGCCAGATGCCGCCCTGGCCGGTGCCGGAAGCCTTGAACTTGCCGGGAGGCGCCGCCTTGATCGCGTCGGCGAGCTCCTTCACCGTTTTGTAGGGCGAGGAGGAGGAGACCTGGATGCCGGGCGGATCTTCGTTCATCAGCGCCAGCGGCGTGTAGCTCTTCGGCGTTAGGTCGGTGAGGCCCTGCCAGTGCATCATCGAGATTTCCACCGTGAGCATGCCGATGGTGTAGCCGTCGGGCTGTGCGGTCGCGATCGCGCTGTGGCCGACCACGCCGGAGCCGCCGGTGCGGTTGACCACGTTGAAGGGCTGGCCGAGGTCCTTCTCCAGCAGCGCGGCGACGATGCGCGCGGTGGCATCGGTGCCGCCGCCGGCGCCCCAGGGCACGATCACGGTGACCGGCCTGGCCGGATAGGCTTGTGCGAGCGCGGGCTTCAAGCCGAAAGCGGCGGAGGCCGCGATAGCGGCTGTGGAAGCCGCGAAGGTGCGGCGCGAAATCTTGGACATCGAATGCCTCCCAGCGGCGCCCGTGATGCCGGGCGCTCTTGTCAACTCCGGCATTCTAGTCGGCTTTGCGTCGCCGCCGCAAGGTAGCGCTACCAATTGGAAGCGTCATGTTGTGCGAAAGCAGACGGCCTCGAATGGGCGATCGGAAATCGGGTGGGTTTTGTCCGCGCGGGTAGCCAACCTCTGCGCGTAACGAAACCAAAGGCAAGCCATCGATGACCCAAGTCTACTACAGCGCCGTGCTGGACCACCCGCTCGACGACGTCTGGTCACTGATCCGCGATTTCAACAACTACCCCGCTTATATCGACGGTGTGAGCGAGAGCGAGATCGAAGACAACAAGCGCGGCGATGAAGTCGGCGCCATCAGACGCTTCTGCTATCTCGGAAACTGGATCCGCCAGCGCCTGGTCGATCACTCGGACCGGCAGCACACTCTGACTTATGCCGGTCTCGAAGCGATACCCTATCCGCAAGAGGACGGCGGCCCGAGTCCGGCGCCGACGCGCTATCAAGGCACCATGCATCTGCGCCCGATCATCGAAGGCGACCGCACCCTCATCGAATGGTCGGTTGCGCTCGAAACCGAAGCTGCGGACGCCGAGCGCTGGCGGACCCTGTTTGAGTCATGGATTCCGGATTGGACGGATTCGCTGGCACGGACACTGGCCCGGACTCGTTAGCGATCGCTCACGGCTCATCCGCCTCGCCCTTCGGCCGCACGCCGCCAAAGATGCGCGCGCCTTCAGCCGCGAGGTACGGCTTCAGCGCCTCCCACGGCACGAAGGCTACATACTGGCTCTCGGCGTAGGGACCGACGGCATAGGGCGGATAGTGAAACGTGAGGCCGGAGCTCTTGCCGGCCTCGGTTGAAGGCGCGAGCGTCACCGCGCCGATCTTGAGCAGGCTCGGCGCAACGCCTTTAAACCATTCGTCGGTCGCGGTGTCGCCGGCGTCTCGCTTCTTCTTCTCGTCCCTAAGCGAGGCGATGATGGCCTTCACCATCGCCTTCATGGTCGCGCCGTTGTCCGCGGTCTCGGCGAAGAACGGGCGGATCGAGATGCGCTTGTTGCCGGCCTTGTCCCACAGGATCGTGTTGACGTTCGAATTGGGGTGGGCGCCGTGCGTGTTCATGTAGTCGTTGCGCAGGATGCTGACATAGCGGTCGGCAACGACGGAGCGGATCTCATATTTGCGCTCGAACTCCCAGCCGCTCTCCCTAGAGAACTGCGGATCGGCTTTGCGCGCGGCGGCGGCCTCCGCAGCATTCTTATCGAGCCATTTCCTGCCCTCCGCAAGGCAATCGGCCGCGAGCGGCGGATCTGCCTTGATCTTGTTGTCAAGAAAAACACGGGCGTCGATGCTCTTGGTCTTGATGGCGGCGTCGGGCTTGGGATCAGCGGCGAGCGAAGAGGAAATATTGATCGTGCCCAGCAACAGCGCCAGGCTCAATTTCAGGACGGAATTCAAGCTTTTGACCCCTCGACGATGGTTCGAATGAATTCAAGCTTTTGACCCCTCGACGATGGTTCGAATGAAAGTCTCCAGCGGAGGGAGATCGTTCTTGATCATGGCCCAAAGCAGATCATGACCGACGCGGTCGGCAAAAGTCGGGGGCACGTCAGAATACTTCGTGGATGTCGTCTGCGATCCGCTCCGCAAAGCGGGGAGATATGGAGCGGCGAACGGTTGCCTGCGTCTGCAAGCCGGTCGCATCCTCGATGATGTGCTCGACATCGATCAAGTTGAGCAACGAAAAAGAGGTGTCCGGTTCGATCTCGACGAGAATATCGATATCGCTGTCAGGCCGATAATCGTCGCGGGCCCGCGAGCCGAAGATGGCGAGCTTCGACACGCCCTTGCCTTTGATGGCGTCCGCATTCTTGCGTATCGCCGCGATGATTTCGTCTCGCGTCATTGACACACCTGGCTCGTCGCGCCGCCAGTCTATCAGCTACTCCGCCGCCTCGCTATGCCCCAGCCGGGCGTTCAGCTTGCGGATCAGCTCCTCGGCGGCGTCTGCGATCACCGTGCCCGGGGGGAAGATCGCCTCGGCGCCGGCGGCATAGAGCGCATCGTAATCCTGCGGCGGCACGACGCCGCCGACGATGATCATGATGTCGTCGCGGCCCTGCTTCTTCAGCGCGGCTTTCAGCTCCGGCACGGCGGTGAGGTGGGCGGCGGCCAGCGAGGAGACGCCGAGGATATGGACGTCGTTCTCGACCGCCTGCCGCGCGGCTTCCTCGGCGGTGGCAAACAGCGGCCCGATGTCGACGTCGAAGCCGATATCGGCGAATGCCGACGCGATCACCTTCTGGCCGCGGTCGTGGCCGTCCTGGCCGATCTTGGCGACCAGAATGCGCGGGCGGCGGCCCTCCGCCTCCTCGAAGGCGTCGATCAGCGCCTGAACCTTCTCGACCTGGGTGCCCATGCTGGACGCCTCCCGCTTGTAGACGCCGGTGATGGACTTGATCTCGGCGCGATGCCGGCCGAACACTTTCTCCATCGCGTCCGAGATCTCGCCGACGGTCGCCTTCGCGCGTGCCGCATCGATTGCGAGCGCCAGCAGATTGCCGTTGCCTTCGCCGGCCGAACGCGTCAGCGCGGCGAGGGCGGCATCGACCTCCTGCTGGTTGCGCTCGGCTCTCAGCCGCTTGAGCTTGTCGATCTGAAGCCGGCGGACATTGGTGTTGTCGACCTTCAGGATCTCGATTCTGTCCTCGTCGGTCGGCTTGTACTTGTTGACGCCGATCACCGCCTGCTTGCCGGCGTCGATGCGCGCTTGCGTCTTGGCCGAGGCCTCCTCGATGCGCAGCTTCGGCACGCCGGCTTCGATCGCCTTTGCCATGCCGCCGAGCTCCTCGATCTCCTGGATATGGCTCCAGGCTTTGGCGGCGAGGTCGCGGGTGAGCCGCTCGACATAGTACGAGCCCCCCCAGGGATCGATGATGCGGGTGGTGCCGCTCTCCTGCTGCAGGAACAGCTGGGTGTTGCGGGCGATGCGCGCGGAGAAATCCGTCGGCAGCGCCAGCGCTTCGTCGAGCGCGTTGGTGTGCAGCGATTGGGTGTGGCCTTGCGTCGCCGCCATCGCTTCGACCGTGGTGCGCATCACGTTGTTGAAGACGTCCTGCGCGGTCAGTGACCAGCCCGAGGTCTGGCTATGCGTGCGCAGCGCCAGCGAGCGCGGGTCCTTCGGACCAAACGGCTTGAGCAGCTTCGCCCAGAGCAGGCGCGCCGCGCGCAGCTTGGCGACTTCCATGAAGAAGTTCATGCCGATCGCCCAGAAGAACGACAGGCGCGGCGCGAAGCGGTCGACGTCGAGGCCTGCGGCAAGGCCGGCGCGCAGATATTCGACGCCATCGGCGAGCGTATAGGCGAGCTCAAGATCCTGCGTCGCGCCGGCCTCCTGCATGTGATAGCCGGAGATCGAGATCGAATTGTACTTCGGCATCTTTTGAGAGGTGTAGGCGAAGATGTCCGAGATGATCCGCATCGAGGGCGCTGGCGGATAGATGTAGGTGTTGCGCACCATGAACTCTTTTAAGATGTCGTTCTGAATGGTGCCCGACAGCTTTTCCGGCGGCACGCCCTGTTCCTCGGCGGCGGCGACGTAGAGCGCGAGGATCGGCAGCACCGCGCCGTTCATGGTCATGGACACGCTCATCTGGTCGAGCGGAATCCCCGCGAACAGCCCGTGGAGAAGCCGGCATATTGCCGGACCGTCCAGGGCTGGTTGACGTACATGGTCGGGTAGGGCCCGCGCAGGTACGGCGCGATGCCCGGATAGGTCTCGAGGAAATCGAGCCCGGCGAGATCCGCCTCGCCATAAGCGGGCTTCACCGGAATACCCTCGGGCGTCAGCCACGGCTCGTCGCTGCCGGCAGGCGCAGCTGTTGCAGCTCGCTCGAAAGTGACGTCGGAAAAATTGGGAATGCGGCTCATGGCTTCAACCAATCTTAGGCGCTCAATCATGATCCGGATGCTGATAGCTGACGATGGTCGCCATCTTCTCCGGTCCGTAATTCTGCTGCGTGGTCTGGCTCGGCAGATTGGCGATGCCGACCACCCAGCCGAGGCGGGATTCGGTGCCGAACTGCCGCGTCGGGATGACGCGATCGGGGTGGTCGAAGGTACCGGTCATGATCTCGATCCGGTCGCCGTCGATGCGGCCAAAGCTCAATGGCGTGCCGCAGGCGGCGCAATAGCCGCGCTCGGCGATCGTGGAAGAGCGGAAGAACGACGGCTTGCCCTTGGTCCAGGCGAAATCCGTCCTGTTGATGTCAGCAAAGGAGGCAAACGGCGCGCCGCTCGCTTTCTGGCACATCCGGCAGTGGCAGATCGAGACCCTGTTCGGCGCTGTCGTGACGCTGAAGCGCACCGCTCCGCATTGGCAGCCGCCGGTGAGAACGGGTTTGCTGGTGTCCGTCATGGCTGCTCCATCCGTCGATAGGCGTCCTGCAGCGTCGCAAGCGCATCGCCTCCGGCGAAGACAAAACCCGTGACGCCGGCGGCCCGCAGCGCCGCCTCGGCCTCAGCCGGGCGGCCTGCCAGGTAGATATGTCGCCCGCCGGCCGATTGCAGGGCCTTTGCCGCGGCGTCGGCATGTTCCGCATAGACCTTGTCGCTGGAACACAGACAGGCCAGCTCGGCACTGGAGGCCTTGAAGGCCGCGGCCAGCTTGGCCGGATCGGCAAAGCCCTCGCTGTCGAGGGCCTGAATGCCGCCGGCCTCGAAAAAGCTCTTCGCGAACGTCGCGCGCGCGGTGAAATCGGCGGGCGTGCCGAGATTGGCCAGGAACACCTTTGGCCGTGCGCCGCGCGCCTTCAGCATCGCATCGGATCTGTCGCGCAGCGCCTCGAACGGTTCCGCCAGACGGATCGGCGCCAGCGCCTCGAACTTGTATGTCTGTTCGCCGTAGGGCGGAAGCGCGATCGGCGTTGCCTTGAGCACAGTGGCTTCGCTCTCATGCAGGTTCGGAAACTCGCTGGCGCCGGTCAGGACGTCCCGGCGCTTTGCGATATTGGCCTCGCGGGCCTTGCGCGTGACCGCGACCTTGCTCTGGAACACACCCCGCTGAAGCGCGGCGAACGCGCCGCCGGCGCTCTCGCTCTCCTGGAACAGTGCCCAGGCCGCTTCGCATAGCTGCGCCGTCAAGGTCTCGATGCCGCCGCTGCCTGCCGCGGGATCGCTGACCTTGGCGAGGTTGCTTTCCTCCAGCAGCAGAAGTTGAGTGTTGCGCGCCACGCGCCGCGCAAACGGATCGGGCAGGCCGAGCGCCAGCGTATGCGGCAGCACGGTGATGGCGTTGGCGCCGGCAAGTCCCGCAGCGAACGCCGCCATGGTCGCGCGCAGCATGTTCACGTAGGGATCGCGCTGCGTCAGCATGCGCCAGGCGGTATCGGCGGCGATGAACAGCGGCTTGGGCGTCAGCCCGCACGCGGTCTCGACACGCGCCCATAACAGCCGCAGCGCGCGGAATTTGGCCATGGTCAGGAATTGGTCGGCATCAGCGGCGAGCCGCGCATAGACCATGCCCTGCGCCTGCTCGAGGGGAATGCCCGCGCCTTCGATCGCGCGCAGGTAAGCGACGCCGCAGGCGAGCACGAAGGCGAGCTCCTGCACCTCCGAGCCACCGGCATCATGGATCACCCGGCCGTCGGCGGAGGCGAACGGCCCCTTGAAGCCAAGCCCGGCGAGGCCCTTGATGGCGCCCGTGATCGCGGGGGCAATTTCGTCCCAGGTATAGGGGCTGTGACCCCATACCGCTCCGGCTGCCAGCGGATCGAGCCCGAAGCGGATGTTGCAGGCGCCGGGATCGAGGCCGTTGCTCTTCACATATTCCGCGACATGGATCGCGGCCATCCGCGATTGCGGTCCGATCTCGAGCTCGATGCCGATGCCGGCGTCGAGGTGAATGTCTTTCAGGATCTTTGCCACCGCCTCGGCCGACGGTTCCAGGCCGAAACCGCGCGCGCCATTGGCCCCGGCAAACACCAGCGCAAGCCCGGTCGCACCGTTCTCCAGATCCTGCAGCGCCTGCGCGTTCGCGAGCGCCGCATCGGGATGATCGATCCGCTGCACGACCTGCCACGGCGCGGCGGGCGGCCGGCCCACCACCGGCGCAACGCCCTTCGCGCGCGGATAGAGCGGTTCGATCTTGATGCCGTCATAGGTCTTGCCGACCAGCTTCTCGAACGGCGCGCCCTTCAGCACGCCGTCGACCAGCTTGCGCCAGTCCTCGAGGCTGGCTTTGGGAAAATCCGCCGCCAGCGGCAGGTCGTCAGTCACGGAGGTCATGCGGCGCGGGGCTCCCGAACGTCTTGTTATTCGCAGGCGAAATTGCCACGGCGGACCGTCCCTGCAAACGGTTGTTTTTGGTTAACCGGTATCCGGAAGCCGCTCAATGCCTTGCGTCGAGACGCCGGCGAGCCCGTCACGCACACGAATGCCCGAGATCACGCGGTCCGGTGCGATTTCAGCCAGAGGCACCAGCACGAAGGCGCGTTCGAACAGGCGCGGATGCGGCAGCGTCAGGTCGGGCTTCTGCAAGGAGACGTCGTCATATGCGATCATGTCGAGATCGAGCGTGCGCGGGCCCCAGCGCCGCTCCTTGGTTCGCGTGCGGCCAAATTTCTGCTCGACTTTCTGCAACACGAACAATAGCGCGTGCGGATCGAGGCTGGTCTCGATCTCGATACAGGCATTGATGAAGGGATCCTGCTCCTCGTCGCCCCAGGGCCGGGTCGTATAGTCGGACGAGCGCGCGATCAGCGCCGCCTGTGCCATGCCGCAGATATGCGCGATCGCCTTCTTGAACGTCGCGCGGACGTCGCCGACATTGCCGCCCAGCGCGATCAGCACGCTCGCCATCAGGGGTGCCGCGAGCGCGTCAGAACGATGCCGACATCGTCGAAGATCGCGGCGATCGGCGCGTGCGGCTTGTGTACGGTGACCTTTACCGCGCGGATGCGGGGAAAGTGCGACAGGATGGCATCGGCCACCGCGCCGGCTGCGCGCTCCAGGAGCTTGTAATTGGTGTTCTTGAACGCCGCCGTCGTCGTCGCCACGACATCGGCGTAGGACACCGTGTCCGCGAGCCGGTCGCTGCGCGCAGGCTCCGACAGGTCGGTATAGAGTTCGAGATCGATGACGAAACGCTGGCCGACCTCGGTTTCGTGATCCATCACGCCGTGGCGGGCATGGATCGACAGGCCGGTGACGAAGATCGTATCGGTCATTGCTTGCTCTCGATGGCATGCGCCACCCGCAGGGCCTGCAGGGTTTCGGCGACGTCGTGGGTCCGGATGATCTTGGCGCCTTGCTGCGTGGCGATCAGATGCGCGGCGATCGAGCCGGCGAGCCGCTCCGATGGTTCCGAGGGCGACACCGAGGCGATGAAGCGTTTTCGCGAGGCACCGACCAGGATCGGCAGGCCGAACATGTCGAGCTCGCGCAAGCGCGCCAGCGCGGTCATGCTCTGCTCGGCGGTCTTGCCGAAGCCGATCCCGGGATCGAGCACGATCTTGTCGCGCGCGATGCCGGCTTTTGCGGCGAGATCAAGCGTGCGCAGGAAGAATGTCTTGATGTCCGCGACGATGTCGATGGCGGGATCGACGCTGTCGCGGTTGTGCATGACGATGACGGGCACGCCCCTGGCGGCGATCAGCGATGCCATCTCGGCGTCGCGTTGCAGGCCCCAGACGTCGTTGGCGATCGCCACGCCCTGGTCGAGCGCGAAGGCGACCACCTCCGCCTTCATGCTGTCGATCGAGACGGGCACACCGAGCGCCACGAGGTCCGACAGCACCGGCTTCAGCCGCGCGAGCTCTTCCGCCGCCGTGACCGGCCGGGCGCCCTTGTAAGGCCGGGTGGATTCGGCCCCGATATCGATGATGTCGACGCCGGCGGCGATCATCGCCCGCGCCCGCTCCAGCGCCCGCACCGGCGCGATGAACGCGCCGCCGTCGGAGAAGGAATCCGGGGTGATGTTGAGCACGCCCATCACCGCTGGAAGCGGCCGGCCCACGAGCGTCCGCAGTACGTCGATCCCGGCCGAGCCGGCCGGCGGGACGGAAGGGGAGGGCGAGGCGTTCATGCGGCCCGCTTTGCGCGGTCGCGAAGGGGGTGTCAAGACGGATTGGGGGCGATCGCGGCCATTCCGATGCACGCAGACGGCCAAGAGGAAGCGATGTTCTCGCCCACACTCCGTCATTGCGAGCGCAGCGAAGCAATCCAGACTGTCCCCGCGGAAAGATTCTGAATTGCTTCGCTGCGCTCGCAATGACGATTTGGGAGTAGCGGTGCCCTATCTGGCCAGCCGAATCCGATCAATACGTAATCTTCGGCGGCAGCTTCTTGGCCTTGGCGATGATGTCGCCGACCGACTTCTCGGAAGGCAGGACGCGGACCAGCTTCTTCTTCTCGTTGGCCTCGCGCATGCTCTGCGCCAACCTCGCCGGATTTCGATAGGCGAGCTCGCGCACGGTGGTGACGCCGGCCGCGCGGACGAGCCCGACCTTGGCCCTGCCCATGCCGGGGATGCGCATGTAGTCGGAGACGTTGGCCCATTCCAGCAATTGCTGCTCGCTGATGCCGGTCTTGGCCGAAAGCGCCTTGCGGCCCTTCACGGTGGAGGCCGCTTCGAGCAGCGCGTCGGTGGTGCGGATTCCTTGCGCCTTCAACTTGTTGGCGGCAAAGGCCGGCAGGCCCTCAATCTCGGAGATCGGATATGTCATGATACTCGATATGAAAAACGTCGCTCAGGCAAACTGGCTGAGGCCCGGCGTCCCCGCGATGATCTTGCCCATCTGATCCGCTCCGATTTTGTCCCGCCCGTAGCGGAAAAGTTCACGGGCGACGTTCTGAATCTCGGACATGCCAAGCCCCAGGCCCATCAGGCGCGTGCCGACCGCCATCAAGCCGCCGCCCATCAGCCGCGACAGGCCGCCACCGCTCCTCGACGCTTCGATCGCGGCTTCCGCTCCGGGGATCTGGTCGATCAGAGCCTGCACGCTGTCGGAAGGGCCCTCGCTGCGAAGGAACGCCAGGATAATGCCGACGGTCTTTTCAGCCACAGCACCATTTATGCTGGCGTTTGTCGCCAGCCGTCCGATCAGCTCATCCATAAGACCCGCCCCTCAGCCGGTTGCATGCCGGAATATTGCTTTCGAAAATGATCTTGAGCCGGTGCGATGTGAAATACAAGCGATGAACGCATGCGCCGCCGCGAACGTGCGAAAAGTGTTGCCGCCGTGCAAGAGCCCAGAACGAATCGGCGAAAAATTGCCGCTCTGCGAACGCCTCGTTGCTACTTTGGGCTGATCTCGTCCGTCCGTGTCCGACAATGTCGCAGCGCAGGAGCCGCTGAACCGTTTCAATCGGCGCGCGAGATGCGTTAAACTACGGAACTGGTGCATTCGGGTTTCAAGACGTGAACCGGCAGAGAGATCAGAGAGAATAATGACCGCACAGGACAGCAAGCTCGGCGATACCGACGACAAGATCTTCGTCGGCAAGGGAGACGAGCAGGCTTGGCTGACGCTTGCGCTGGCCAATCGCCACGGCCTCGTCACGGGTGCAACCGGAACCGGCAAGACGGTGTCGCTGCAAGTGATGGCGGAAGGATTTGCGCGCGCCGGTGTTCCGGTCTTCGCGGCCGATATCAAGGGCGACCTCTCCGGCATCAGCCAGATCGGCGAGCCCAAGGATTTCATCGTCAAGCGCGCCACCGAAATGGGGCTGACATTCCAGCCCGATCAGTTCTCGACGGTGTTCTGGGACGTGTTCGGCGAGCAGGGCCACCCCGTGCGCGCGACCGTCACGGAAATGGGGCCGCTGCTGCTCGCGCGCATGCTCGATCTCAATGACGTGCAGGAAGGCGTGCTCAACGTCGCTTTCCGCGTTGCCGACGACAACGGCCTGACCTTGATCGACATGAAGGACTTGCGGGCGCTGCTCGACGCCATCGTGCCCGACAGCGGAAGGAAGTCTGCGGACGCGCAGGAGGATCCGCTCGCCGTCATCCGCAAGGCCGCTCAGGGGTTCGGCAACGTCACCAAGGCGACGGTCGGCACCATCCAGCGCCAGCTCCTGGTGCTGGAGAACCAGGGCGGCACCAAATTCTTCGGCGAGCCGGCGCTGGCGCTGAAGGACTTCATGAAGACCGACCGCGACGGCCGCGGCATGGTCAACATCCTGGTCGCCGACAAGCTGCTCCAGAGTCCCAGACTGTACGCCACGTTCCTGCTCTGGATGTTGTCGGAGCTGTTCGAGCAGCTGCCCGAAGCCGGCGATCTGCCCAAGCCGAAGCTGGTGTTCTTCTTCGACGAGGCGCATCTGTTGTTCAATGACGCGCCCAAGGCGCTGTTGGACAAGATCGAGCAGGTGGTCCGCCTGATCCGCTCCAAGGGCGTCGGCGTCTACTTCGTGACGCAGAACCCGATCGACGTGCCCGACCGCGTGCTCGGACAATTGGGCAACCGGGTGCAGCACGCATTGCGTGCCTTCACCCCGCGCGACCAGAAGGCGGTCGCCGCTGCGGCGCAGACCTTCCGGCCTAACCCGAAGCTCGACACCGTGAAGGTGATCACGGAGCTCGGCAAGGGCGAGGCGATGGTGTCCTTCCTCGAGGGCAACGGCACACCTTCGATGGTGGAGCGCGTGATGATCCGGCCGCCGTCGGCCCGCATCGGAGCGATTACGCCGGAGGAGCGCAAGGCGATCATGGCGGCGAGCCCGGTGAAGGGCAAATACGACACCGCGGTCGATGCCGAGTCCGCCTACGAGATGATCCAGAAGCGCATCGCCGGCACGGCGGCGACGGTCGAGGTCCCGGCGGGCGGAGGCGGCGGCGTTCTTGGCCAGATCGGCTCGATCGTCGGCACCATCTTCGGCACCAACGTCAAGCGAGGTCGTCTGTCGACCGGCCAGGTCATTGCCCGCGACGTGACGCGATCGGTCACCAACCAGGTGATCGGCGGGATGGCCGCCAATATCGGCAAGTCGATCGGCGGCCAGCTCGGCGGCTCGATCGGCCGTACGCTGGTCCGCGGCGCGCTCGGCGGATTGCTGCGGCGCTAGGCAGTACGCCGCAGGGGAAGGAAACCCGTCGATTTCATCTATCCACCGCCGCGGGCAATCCTGCTCGTCTGGCACATCCGGCATCCGCCGACTGGCGCTAGCCCCGAGGCGGTACCGGCGCTAAAACCCGGGACCGCTCGAGACTCAACAACCAGGATAGTAACCATGGCCAACGCGCAGCTCCAATCCGTGCTCGACCACATCGACAAGGATTTCGATAACAGCCTGGAGCGCCTGTTCTCGTTGTTGCGGATCAAGTCGATCTCGGCCGATCCCGCCTTCGCTGATGATTGCAAGGCTGCCGCCGAGCATCTCGCCAAGGACATCGCCAGCCTCGGTGTTGCCACCGAGGTGAGGCCGACCGCGGGTCATCCCGCCGTCGTCGGCAAGACCGGCGCGGGCGGGCGGCCGCACGTGCTGTTCTACGGCCATTACGATGTGCAGCCGGTCGACCCGCTCGAGCTCTGGCACCGTCCGCCGTTCGAGCCCGTCGTCACCGATCATGCCGACGGCCGCAAGATCATCGTCGCGCGCGGCGCCGAGGACGACAAAGGGCAGGTGATGACGTTCGTCGAGGCCTGCCGCGCCTGGAAGAAGGTGATGGGCTCGCTGCCGGTCGACGTCACCTTCCTGATCGAGGGCGAGGAGGAGGTCGGCTCGAAGAACTTCGTGCCCTTCATCGAGGCCAACAAGGACGAGTTCAAGGCCGATTACGTGCTGGTGTGCGACACGGGCATGTGGGACCGCAACACGCCGGCGATCACGACCTCGCTGCGCGGCCTGCTCTATGAAGAGCTCAAGATCACCGCCGCCAATCGCGATCTGCATTCCGGCGTGTTCGGCGGCACCGCGATGAACCCGATCCGCCTGCTCACGAAAATCCTGGGCGGCCTGTTCGACGACGACAACCGCATCACCATCCCCGGCTTCTATGACGGCGTGAAGGACACGCCGCCCGACATCCTGGAGCAGTGGAAGAAGCTCGATTTCACGCCCGAGACCTTTCTCAAGCCGGTCGGGCTGTCGCTTCCGGCCGGCGAGAAGGGCAGGCTGCTGGTCGAGCAGGCCTCGACGCGTCCGACCTGCGACGTCAACGGCATCTGGGGCGGCTATATCGGCGAGGGCTCCAAGACCGTGATCCCCTCGCATGCCTCGGCCAAGGTCTCGTTCCGCCTGGTCCAGGGCCAGGACCCGCAAAAGATCCGCAAGGCCTTCCGCGATTACGTGACGGCGCGCATTCCCGGCGACTGCAAGGTCGAGTTCGGCGACCATTCCGCCGCGCCCGCGGTCGCGCTCGATTGGACCATGAAGCCGCTCGCCGCAGCCAGCAAGGCGCTCGCGGAGGAATGGGGCAAAGAGACCGTGCTAATGGGTTCCGGCGCCTCGATCCCGATCGTCGCCGACTTCAAGCGCACGCTCGGCCTCGACTCGCTGCTGGTGGGGTTTGGCCTCGACGACGACAACATCCACTCGCCGAACGAGAAATACGACCTGCAGAGCTTCCAGAAGGGCATCCGCTCCTGGGCCCGCATCCTCGCCGCACTGGCGGAGGTGAAGTGACCGCGTCGCCGTCATTCCGGGGCGCCTCGAAGAGGCGAACCCGGAATCCGGAGACTGTGGCGCGAGGTTCTCAGGTGCGCAATTGCGCACCAGAGTTCGCGCTTCGCGCGCCCCGGAATGACGGGCGCGATGACCAATTAAAAACGCCGCCCGGAATTGGGCGGCGTTTCATTCCAAAAGGCGTAGAGGTTCGTTGGGAGCTACTCTACACCAGATCCCAGATATCTCAAGACCTGTAGCCGGGATTGACGCGGTCGAGCTTGCGCAGCAAGGGCGGCCACACGAGCGTCGTGGCGCGCAGCTCGGCGCGGTCGCGGTTGGACAAGAGCTCGGTGTTCTTCTCGATCGCGATCTCCTCGACCGGATAGACCGGCGTGCCCAGTGCGCGCGTGCGCACCTGCATCGAGCAGGCGCGCTCGAGGTGGTACATGCGCTCGAACGCGGAGGCGACCGAGCGGCCGACCGTCAGCGTGCCGTGATTGCGCAGCAGCATGTGGTTGTGGTCGCCGAGATCCTTCTGCAGCCGGGGCCGCTCCTCGTGGTCGAGCGCGATGCCTTCATAGTCGTGGTAGGCGAGGTCGTGGGTGACGAGCTGGGCGGTCTGGTTCAGGGGCAAGAGGCCTTCCGCGCTGCTCGACACCGCGGTGCCGTCGAGGGTGTGGAGATGCAGCACGCAGATCGCATCCTCGCGCACCTCGTGGATCGCCGAATGGATGGTGAAGCCGGCGGGGTTGATGCTGTACTCGCTCTCTGAGAGCTGGTTGCCGTGCAGGTCGACCTTGACGAGGCTGGAGGCCGTGATTTCCTCGAACATCAGCCCGTAGGGATTGATGAGGAAGTGATGGTCGGGGCCGGGCACGCGCGCGGAGATGTGGGTGTCGACCAGATCGTCCCAGCCGTACAGCGCGACCAGGCGATAGCATGCGGCGAGATTGACCCGTTGCTGCCATTCCGCCTCCGTCATGTTGGAGGGGATGTCCCTCAGGCGGGCTTCTGCTGGCGACATGGCTGATCTCTCCGAACCTCGTTGTTGCGGAACGGGAGCGTAGTCGCGGCTGAGGCTTGCGGCAAGGCGCGAGGAGCGTGGCTGTCAAGCGTAGCCCGCATGGAGCGAACCGGAATGCGGGGCCTCACGAGCGATCCCGGATTTTGCTTGCGCTCCATCCTGGCCACGGTCGAGAGAAAACCATTACGGCGCCGGGATCGACAGCAGGCTGGAAATGCTGCGGCCCCGGATATCGTAGACGCGGGCGAACACCACGTCGTCGCGCTTGATCTCGACCATCACGGGGGCGGTGAGCCCCTTGCAGTAGAATTCGCCGAGCGTCATGGCGAAATCGGCCGCGTTGGAATCCCAGCCGATGGTGAAGTCGGGCCCGAGCGCGACCTGCGCCGGGCGCTGCGGACCGCACACCGCGACCTTCCATTTGCGATTGGTCGGCGGCACTTCCTGGCGCTCGACGAGCTGCTCGCGCAATCCGTCGGAGGCCTGCTTCAAGGCGAGGCCCCAATAGTCCAGCATGAAGCGGTCGTCGGCGCCGCGCACCGTGCCCGCGATGTGATTGAAATGCGTGTACTGATAGGGGTGCAGCCGGATCATCTCGGCGAGCGACAGCGCAAGGCCGAAGCAGAAGGTGGCGAGCACGACAGGCTGCCAGGTGCGGTGGTTGGCGCGCAGGCGCTCCATGGTCCAGGCGAAGGCGACGCCGCCCAGCACCGCCATCGGCGGGATCACGAAGACGAAATGGCGGATGCCGTTGTAGAGCGCCGGGCGCTTCACCATCGCGATCGCGAGCGGCAGGGTGGCAGCCAGCGTCAGCATCAGGAGGATGGTCTTGCGGCGCGCCGGAACCTCGCGCCGCGGCAGCATGGCGAAGGTGCTGACGATCGCACCGCCCATCAGAACCAGCATCACCTCGGGCAGCTGCAGTGCGAACAGCGTCGGCAGATACGACCAGGGCATGTCGGGCACCGACACGATCGCACCGTCGAACATCTCCTTCCACGGTTTCTCGAAGAAATGCGAGAAGTAGGTCAGCGCCTCGAAGGGATTGCTGGGCTCCATGATCGACCACGGCCAGATCAGGCCCATCACGAGATAGCCGAGCACGAGGCCGGGCAGCAGCACATAGACGACGTGGGCGAAGCGGCGAACGGCTTCGCGCAGACCTTCGGTGCGCAATTCCTCCAGGAACAGCGGCACGAAGCCGAGCATGGCGTAGACGAGCGCGAGTCCACCGAGAACACGGCAGCCGAGCGAAAGGCCGGCCCCCAATCCGACGATCAGGATCGTGCGCGGCGAGGGCTGCGGATATTCCTCGGCGAGCCGGACGAGGCCGAGCATCAGGACGATCATGGCGACCGCGAAGGGTGCATCCTTCGGGTTCATGAACATGTGGCCGTAAAAGATCGGGCAGAGCGCAAGCAGGAGGAGGGCAGCAAGACCGGCAAGGGGACCACCGATGCGGCGGCCGAGCCGCCACGTCACGGCAAGCCCGATCACGCCGACGATGGCGCCGACCAGACGGCGGGTCTCGAACAGCTCGAGCGGAATGACCTTGTGCAGCAGGGCCGCGACCATGTCGAAGCCGCCGCCATACATGTAGAGATTGGCGAAGGAGAGCGCTGCGGTGTCCTTGAAGCCGGAGCCGAACATGCGCAGCAGCAGGTCGGCATATTCGGCATGGGTGTAGTCGTCCCAGCCGAGCCCGTAGTCGCGGAAGGTCAAGCCCGCAATGATGGCGACCGCGGCCAGCACCAGCATGGCGAGATCGTCGCAAGTCCGTTCGATCGAGCGCCGCTGAGGCGTGTCGATCGCCGAAGTCGTGATGGATGTCATGGCTATCGGTGCCCCGGAATCCCCTCTTGGCCCTGCTGGTGCGCGCGGGCCGCAACCCCGGATTCCCTATAGCGCAGTTCCATTACCAAGTAATTGGGCATTATGGCTAAATTCCTGATGCGACGCAGCAATTCCGGTTGGCACTGACTTGCGAGCAGCTTTAGCAGTAGCGAGGCCCGGCTGAAGGGAATGTGAATAAGTCCCTGATTTCCTTCCCTTTAGGAACAACCGCCCAGAATTCGCCGTTGGCGTGGAACAGCGTATGACGGTATCGTAGCGTAGCGGTTCTCGCGCGTGGCTGCGCGGCCGGGGGTGAGTTCGATGAATTTGGCATTGCTGATCGTGGGGATTTGCGCCGTGCTGGCGGGTCTCCTCGCGATCATTTTCGGCATGACGATCAGGGAATTCAGCCTCGGTGGGACTCTCATAGTCTCCGGTACCATTGGCGTCTGCTCCGGAATGTTACTGGTCGGCCTGCATCTGGTGCTGCTCGAGCTCAAGGGCATCGCGCGCCGGCTGGCCGGGGCGGTCGCACCATCCGAGGTTCGGGTCAGGCCCGTGCTGCCGGGCCTCGCCGTGCCCGGCGCGGTCGCACCCGAGCCGGTGGCCGCTGCGGCGGTGAGAGCCGAGCCGCCGCCACCGCCACCAAGTCCGGCACCATGGCAGAGCGAAGCTGTAGCGCGCGAGCGTCCGCGTGCCGAGGCACCGCAGCAGGAGCCGGAAGCCCCGACACCGCCTCCCGGTCCGGAACCGCCGCGCCGGCGCAACCTGCTGTTCGCCTCGACCTCCCGCAAGGAGCGCGAGCGCGCGGAGGCGAAATCCACTGAAACTGCCCCGCCGCCGGCCGAGCTGGGTGAGGCCCCGAACCTTCCACCTGCGAGCTTTGACGTCGCTTGGCCGAAGCCGGACCGTACGCGCACGCCGGAGCCGCTGGCCGCCCCGCGCCGTCCGCCGCCGCCTCCGCCGCCGCGCTCGCCCGCGACCTTCGCGGAGACCACTGCTGCGCCGCCACCCGAGCCGCCGCCATCTGTCGAGCCCGCGCCCGTGACAGTGCTCAAGTCCGGCGTCGTCGATGGCATGGCCTATTCGCTCTATTCCGATGGTTCCATCGAGGCGCAGATGCCGGAAGGCATGATGCGCTTTGCCTCGATCGACGAGCTCCGCGCCCATCTCGACCAGCGCGGTTGAAGCGGCCGCGCTGAAGTAAAGCAGCGCCTTTCACCAGTAATCAGCGCATCGCAAACAGTCGTCGTGTTTCAGCCGAATGTATTCTTGACAGGGAATACTAATGTATTCTTGACAGGGAATACTTCGGTGTCGTCAATCCGTAGCCACACGCGGGAGAAGGGAGCGGCGCATGTCGGATGCGGGGGCGAAGAATTTCATCGAGCTGACCGCGAGCATCGTGTCGGCCTATCTCAGCAACAATCCGACGCCGGCGGCCGAGATTCCGAACCTGATCAGTCAGGTGCATGGCGCCTTGGTGCGGGTCTCGTCAGGCCGCACCGAGACCGCACCGCTGGAGCCGGCCAAGCCCGCCGTCTCGCTCAAGAAGTCGATCGCGCCCGATTATCTCGTGTGCCTCGAAGACGGCAAGCGCTTCAAGTCGCTGAAGCGCCATCTGCGCACGCAGTACAATATGACGCCGGAGCAATACCGCGAGAAGTGGGGCTTGCCGCCCGACTATCCCATGGTCGCTCCGAACTATGCAGTGGCGCGCTCGCAGCTGGCCAAGCAGATGGGCCTGGGTCAGCAGCAGCGGAAGCGGAAGTAAGATTGCTATGAAGCTTCCGCGAGCGCTTCTCTCGCATCGGTCTTGATGCGCTCGACCATCGAGCGCAGGCCGTTGGAGCGCTGCGGCGTCAGATGGTCGCGAAAGCCGAACTCGTTGAACACGGCGATCGCGTCGGTGTCGACGATCTCCCGCGGCGTGCGCCCCGAATACAGCGCGAGCACGATCGCGACCAGCCCGCGCACAATATGGGCGTCGCTGTCGCCGCGATATTTCAGGACCGGCTCGCCATGGCTGCGATCGACCATCTTCTGCAGCCAGACCTGGCTGACGCAGCCCTGCACCTTGTTCTCGGCCGAGTGCTCCGCCTCGGGCATCGGTTCCAGGGTGCGGCCGAGCTCGATGACGTACCGGTAGCGGTCGTCCCACTCGTCCAGAAGCTCGAAATTGTCCCTGATTTCGTCGATCGTCGTCATATCGGCCCACGGTTTCCGTTCAGGCCAATATAGGGACGCGAAGCCCTGAAATCGATAGGGGTTGGGCGCTAATTCGCCGGCCCTGGTCCGCGCCATTCGAGCGCAAGGTCGTCCTGGGTCAGGGTATCGCGCGGCGCCTCGCTCGCTGCGAGATCGGCTTCGCCGGCCAGCGCGATCGAGCCGGTATGGTCGGGCGCCTTCTTGTTGTTGTCGGTCTTGCTGCCGTCGTTCTTATCGTTTGTGATCTGCTCTTTCTTGTCGTTGATGATCTGATAGAGCTTCTTGGCGCCATCCTGGGCGCGCTGGCCGATGATGGTCGCGGCCTGGCCGCCGACCTCGCAGGCGGCCGGCTGGCGCTTGCAGAACTGGGTCACGTCGGAAACGGCCGCGGTCGCGGCCTGCACCGCGTCGGCGGCGCCGATCTGCGGCAGCTTCTCCGATTCGGGAGTCTTGTCCCGCGGCAGGAGCACCAGCACCAGCCCGAGCCAGAATGTGATGCGAAGCAGAAAGCGCATCTTGTCGACCTGTCCGTTAGGCTCCGCCCGCGGCGATCTCCCGCGGATGTCGGACCTAGCAATCCTCGATAAATCGCAAGTGATTGCCTTGAGCTTAATTCGCGGAAAATTCGCGCAAGATTCTTCCGGAGCGAGGTTCCGGTAAATTTTCGATTGACACTCGCCCCCGTGTTTCTGCCGGCCGCCCCGCATCCACCAATTCGAAACCATGTGGAGCAAGGTGAAACCCTGCGTTCACCATTCGCAGCGAAGACGTCGCCAAATCGTCTAAAAAGCTCCGCGATAACGCGGTGTCCGGCCGCGCGCTGTCCCGCCTTAGCACTCGTTTAAGGTCGCTCTGACACGGTGGCTCAACGACAAGGAGGCGTTCCGGCGCGTCTTCTCTAGACGATTGAGCCGAAGCGCGAGACCCGTGACAGTTTTGAGTATCATCCGCGATTGTCTCGATGCACTGCTGCATCCCTCCGCGCGCTACGATGCGCTGATGCGCGCGCGCCATCGCGCCTTCATGGCACCGCGGCTGCTCGGCAGCCTCGCCGCCTTCGCCGCATTCCCGGTCTACCTCGCCATGCGCGGCGCGCCGAGCGCGATCGAGGTCGCAGCCTTCGCCTGGCTGATCGCGCCGATCATGTTGTCCTGGTTCCTGTCACGCACCGGCCGCTACGAGGGCGCGCATGTGCTGTCGTCGCTGGCGCTCGCCGGGCTGATCATGGCCATCGCCATCACGACGGGCGGCATCGAATCCTTCGCCGCGGTCTGGCTGGTCGTGGTTCCGCTCGAAGCTGCGCTGTCGGCTTCGCGCCGCGTCGCGGCGTTCGCCTCGCTGCTCGCGCTGTCCTGCGCCGGAATGCTGATCCTGTTCAGCCAGCTCGGCTGGCTGCCGGTGGTTGAGCCGAGCGCGGCCGAGCGCGGCGTGCTGATGGCCTTCGGCATCGCGTCTGCCACTCTTTATGCCGCCGGCCTCGCCTTCGGCGCGGAATCGCTCGCGCGCACCAGCGTCGCGCTTCTGTCGCGCGAGGAGGAGCGTTACCGCCTCTTGGCACGCAACATGAGCGATGTCATCTCGCGGCATCAGCGCAACGGTGCGGTGCAGTTCATCTCGCCGGCGGTGGAGGCCATGCTCGGCATGCAGGTGGCGCAACTGCTCGGCCACGGCCTGTTCGACCGCGTCCATGTCGCCGATCGGCCGGCCTATCTCACGGCATTGTCCGACGCGGCGCGCGGCGAGGTGCGCAGCGTCGAGTTCAGGCTGCGGCGCGAGCCCGCCGCCGAGCGCGGTCAGGTCGATTTCATCTGGGTCGAGATGCGCTGCCGCCCGCTCGACGAGGACAGGGCGCGTGAGGTCACGTGCGAAGCCGAAGTCGTTGCGGTGATGCGCGACGTCACCGACCGCAAGCTGTTCGAGCAGGCGCTG
Organism: Bradyrhizobium agreste; assembly: GCF_016031625.1. Taxonomy (GTDB): domain Bacteria; phylum Pseudomonadota; class Alphaproteobacteria; order Rhizobiales; family Xanthobacteraceae; genus Bradyrhizobium; species Bradyrhizobium agreste. The sequence goes on from NZ_JACCHP010000011.1 coordinate 165,648, forward strand.
GACCAGGCGCGCAACGCCGCCGAAGCGGCCGATGCCGCCAAGACGCGCTTCCTCGCCACCATGAGCCACGAGCTGCGCACGCCGCTCAACGCCATCATCGGCTTCTCCGAGATGATCGCGCAGGAGCAGACCCTGATGCTGGGTGCTGCGCAGCGCAAGGAATACGCTCAGCTGATCAACGATTCCGGCCAGCACCTGCTGTCGGTCGTCAACGGCATCCTGGACATGTCGAAGATGGAATCGGGCAATTTCGAGATCGCGTCCGAGCCGTTCGCGCCGCGCGCCTCGCTGCTCCATTGCTGCAATCTGCTGGCGCTGAAGGCGCGGGAGAACGGCATCGACCTGATCACCGATGCGCCGCAGGACCTGCCCGTCATGACCGGCGATCCCAGGGCCTTCAAGCAGATCGTGCTCAACCTCGTCGCCAACGCCATCAAGTTCACCGAGCGCGGCGGTCAGGTCAGCGTATCGGCCGCGGTGTCCGGCTCGCAGCTGACGCTGCGCGTCAGCGACACCGGCGTCGGCATCGCGCCTGACGATCTCAAGCGCATCGGCGCGCCGTTCTTCCAGACCGGCACGACCTATCAGCGCCGTCACGAGGGCACCGGCCTTGGACTTTCGATCGTGAAGAGCCTCGTGGCGTTGCATCTCGGCGAATTGACGGTACAAAGCAGGTTAGGCGAGGGCACGGCGGTCACCGTCAAGCTGCCGCTCGTCTACACGCCGCCGCAACTCCAGCCGGCCGAGCGCAAGATTGCGACGCTGACGCCGGCGCTGCGCCAGGATATTCAAGACCAAGCTCACGACCAGTCCCAGGACCAACCCGCTCTGGTGAAGAAAAGTGCCTAAGAAGTCTGCCAAGGACGAAGCCGCTCCGCGCCGCCGTGGCGCCAAGGACAGCACCAAAGCGGCGGTCATCGATGTCGAGACCGAGCGCAACCTCGTGATGCGCGTGCTGCTGCACAGCCCCAAGGATACGCTGGCCGGTCTCGTCGCCGTCGCTGCGATCGCCGCGATCGTTGCCAATGCGCTGTTCCTCCAGACCGGCCGGCATCCCGCGCCGATGTTCGGCACGGTGATCAATCTTCCCGTGCCGTCGTCCGTGACGCTGCCGAACCCTTTGCCGCGTCCGCGTCCAGTCGGCGCGGACACATCCCCGCTCGAGCCGCGCGCGACCGAGTTCCGCGTCGAGCCCAAACCTGCCGAGTCCAAGCCCGCAGAGCCCAAGCCCGCCGAGCGTGGCGCCGAGAAGGCGCCCGAAAAGCCGGTCGAGGCGACCGCATCGACGCGATCCAACGATCCGATGACCAATCTGGTCAAGGCGACGACCTCGACGCCGCCCGCGGCCGTGCGTCCGCCGACGCCGATCCCGGCGCAAAGCCCGGCCGCACGCCGCATCGCCGGCGTGCAGCGCGCGCTGTCCGAATATGGCTACGGCAATCTGAAGGTCACGGGCAGCATGAGCGGCGAGACCCAGGCCGCGATCCAGAAGTTCGAGCGCGAGCACAAGATGCAGGTCACCGGTCAGGTGTCCGACCGCCTGCTGCGCGAGCTCGCCGCTGCGATCGGCCACCCGGTCGAATAGAATAAGCGCCAAGCCAGGGGTAGGGCCACATTCTCAAGCGGTACGCTTGGTGCCTCCGCACGGCGGGATGTCGCCACGATTTGACTTCCGATTATTTTGTAGTTACAAAATAATCCTGTGAAGATCGTTTGGGACGAGCCAAAGCGCCGAGCCAATCTCGACAAGCACGGGATGGATTTCGCAGATCTCAACGAGACCTTCTTCGACAATGCTTTGGTTTTGGCCACGTACGGCAACCGCTGGCGCGCGATCGGCATCAATATTCGTGGCGTCATCTCGGTGATCTTCGCGACCCTCGGAGCTGAGGGCGTCAGCATCGTCAGCATGCGCCCTGCCAGCAGGAAAGAAAGGAGGCTCTATGAAGAAAACCGGCGCTAAGAAGGGCTACACCGCACGGGACATGCAAGCTGTGAGCGACAATCCGGAATGGACCAAGGGTGACTTTGCGAGGGCCAAGACTTTCGATGAGGTTTTCCCAGGCATGCGGAAGGGCCGCGGTCCCAATAGAGCCCCGACGAAACAACAGGTGACCTTGCGCCTGAGTCCGGCCGTGCTCGATCATTTCAAGGCGGAAGGTCCGGGTTGGCAGAGCAGGATCGACGAAGAGCTGGTCAAGGTGGTGAAGCGCAAGCGCACCTCCGCCGCAGGTTAGCTCATGCGTTTGAAATCCAACATTTGGGTCGCAGCCTACCTACGCCGCTGCCAGGCCGAGGGCGTGTTCGGCGCCGTGCGGCGTCGCGGTGCCGAGGAGGCGGGCGCGGTGTTCGTCAAGGTGTCGCTGCTCGACGGCAATGCGATGCTGTACGCGCCGGCGCCGCAGACCGTCTATGACGACGGTCGCCCCATCGATCGCTTCTTCGTGCCGGTCGCGCCGCAGCCTCTACCGGAGCACACGATCGAGGAGCGGCTGACCAAGGAAATCCGTTTCGATCCGGACGCCTGGATCGTCGAGACCGAGGACCGCGCCGGGCGGCATTTTCTGGAATTGGCGAAGGCGTAACGCCAAGCGTCCGCGGAAGACTCAGGATTGCTTGCGCAAGTGCTCCTCGCCATGACGGGCTTGGGCACGTTTGGCCCCAACGCTCGGCACCGGCGCTAGCGCGAGCCGATCATTGATCCGACGATCCGCCGGTGCCGGTGCGCACCGTTGGACTGGACCCCGGCTGCACGCCCGGCCGCGGCTGGCTCGCGCTGGCACGCGCGCGCTGGCGTTCGCCGTCATGCAGCGCCGATTGATACTTCGCGCGGGTGACCGCGAGCGTCGAGCCGCGCCAGGCCGCCAGCATCACCAGCGCCGATCGCTCGGCGAGGCGGTCGTAGAGCCGCGACAGACGGTACACGGCGTTCACGGACGTTCCGATCTCCGGCTTGAAGAACAAGAGGATGCGCTGGAACACCGGGCTCGGCATGTCGAGCGCGCGCGCGGCGACCGCAAGCGCCTCGCCGCCGGCATCGTCGACGATCTGGGCTGCGACGCGCGAGGGCAGGATCAGGCTGTCGCCGAGTTCGAAGGTGAAGTTTTCGATATCGCCCGCGATCGCCGCCATCTCCAGGATCTGGATCGCGCGCTTGGCGCGCAAGGTCGGAATACGGGGGGCGGCCTTCAGTGGGGTCTGCGCCAGATTGTGCAGGATCAGCGCGCGCTCGGAGGCGCCGGCGCGGAAGAACATGTCGTGGATCTCGGCCGCCTCTTTCGGCTGCATCGCCATGTTGGCGGCCATGCGCTGCTCGGCCTCTGTCGGGATGCGCACCGGCGAGGGCGCGCGCGGCGCAGCGGGGATCTCCCGGGCCAACGGTACCCGGCGGCCTTCCTGGCTCGCGACCAGGCCGAGCTTCTGCAGGATCGGGACGGGCGTCTGCGGATAGACCGCGAGCCGCGCCTTGACGGCCGCGCGCGTCGCATCGTCGACCTGGTCGATCAGCCGCGTGGCGAGCTCGACGAATTGCCGCTGCTCGTCGTCGCTGTGGGTGCTGGTCTGGACATAGAGGTCGGTCAGCACGCGCAGCAGCGTCGGACGGACATCGACACCTTCGCGACGGGACAGGGTCATCAGCCCGTCGAATCCGGGAAACAGCAACTTGGTCATGGAGGCGTACGCAACTCGGAAAAGAGACTTGGGGGCGAACCTAGCGCAGCTTCGTTTAAAGCCTCGTTAAGGAAAACGAGGCGTGAAGCCGGCCCTGCAATTTGAAGCGTTGTCGTGCCGCAACGGGACGGCGCGGCGCGGTCCGTGCGGCTACGGTCGAAGGGGCGCGTTTACACCCCGTTAACCATGAGCTGATCTTAATGAATGCATGTTGCTGGGGCGCGTTCGGTCGCGCGGCAATCGAAGAGAGCTGACATGGGGACCATCATCGAATTTCCGGCCGGTCGCCGAGTGGGTTCGTCGGGGGATGTCGCTCCGCGCACGGACATGGGAACGGTCCTGATCCTTCCCGTGATTCGAATCGAGCGCGAGGCGGACGAAACCAGCGGCGATCGTGGGCCGGAGCAGGGCACAGCGCCGGGGCGCCGTCGTCGCCGTCGCTGACATCCGGCTTCATGCCATGCCGGACTTCATCCGCCAGATCCGGCCTGTCCTGTCGGCCGCCCTGTTCACGCTGCTAGGCGCGTTGCTCGCGGCCTGCAGCGGCGGTGACTTCGGCCGCACCCGCGAGAGCATGCGCAGCGACGACATGCATCGCTGGCTGGGTGCGGAGGTCACCTCCAGCGTCGGCCTGAAGCCCTCGCAATTCCAGCTCACCGACGAAGAGCGCCAGCTTCGCGACCTCGCCTATCCCATGATCGAGCCGCCGCTGTCGCGCCCCGCATGGAAGAGCGTGTTCGGCGACTACAAGGCGCTGCCCTCGCCGTGGCGGCAGAAGGTCGTGTTCGACCGCACCATGTACGGGCGTACGCTGATCGATGAGCCGCACCGCTCGCATTCCTCGCGATATGCACAGCTGATCGAGGACGTGCGCAACGACATCACCCGCTTCGAGCCGTTCTTCGCATCCGCGATCCGCGTCATCGATCTCGACAGGAAGCGCGATGCCAGCATGGCGCGCGTCTCCGCGCTCTCGCCGCGGGAGAGGGACGACGCGGTCGCGCGCATGCAGGAGAACTCGCTGATCATCCAGTGGGTGCAGCAATGCCTGGAGCAGCGCATCTCGTCCTACCGCTGGGCACTCGAACGCCTGGTGATCCAGGCCCCCGACGGCATGGCCGCCGATGCCGACCGCCTGATCGGCGAGCTCGCCGCCCAGACCGCCAATCCGCCGGTCGCAAGCCAGCCGCCTTACGGCCGCGCGGTCGTCTCGAAGGGCTGAGCGGTCCGCGGTCCGTCGCGCGATCACCGTTCATGCGGATCGCTGCGCACTTGCAGGCCTATCGTGCTTCCACCACTTCGCCGTCTTCCTTGACGAATCGGCCGACCGGATTGTCCAGGAGATCGATCACGGCTTCCGACGGCCGGCACAAGCGCGTGCCCTTTGGCGTCACCACGATCGGACGGTTGATAAGGATAGGGTGGGCGATCATGACATCGATGAGCTCGTCATCGCTCCATTTGGGATCGTCCAGGCCGAGCTCCTTGTAAGGCGTTCCCTTCTCGCGCAACAGCGCGCGAACCGGAATGCCCATGGCCGCGATCAGCTCCTTGAGCTTGTCCCGCGAGGGCGGCGTCTTGAGATATTCGACGACGACGGGCTCGGTGCCGCTCTGCCGGATCATCGCCAGCGTGTTGCGCGAGGTGCCGCAGGCGGGGTTGTGATAGATCGTGACGGTCATCGAACTGTCTCCGTGATTGCGATCGAGGCGGACGCGCGTGATCGTCCGAGCAGCCAGTGCATCAGCAGCATGCCGGCGAACGCTCCGCACAGCTCGGCAATGATGAAGCCGGGCAGGTCGGCCGGGCGAATCCCCGAGAACGTATTGCTCAGGGACCTCGCAATGGCCACGGCTGGATTGGCGAACGAGGTGGAGGCCGTGAACCAATAGGCCGCGGTGATGTAGAGGCCGACCAGCCAGGAGATCGCCGTCCGCTGAAACCGGATGCCGGCCAGGATCGTCGCGACCAGGCCGAAGGCGGCAACCGCTTCGGCAAACCATTGCGGCCCTCCGGTCCGGACCTTCGTCGAGAGCTCGAGCAGCGGCAGGCCGAACATCAGATGCGCCGCCACCGTTCCCGCGATGCCGCCGGCGATTTGCGCGACAATATAGAACGCAGCTTCGGATCCCGGCAGCTCGCGTTTGCCGGTGAAGACGAGCGTCACTGCGGGATTGAAGTGCGCGCCGGAGATCGGACCGAGCACGGTGATCAGGACAACCAGGATGGCGCCGGTCGGCAAGGTGTTGCAGAGCAGCGCAAGCGCGACGTCCCTGGTCAGCGTTTCCGCCATGATGCCGGAGCCGACCACGGTGGCGACGAGAATGCCTGCGCCGAGCGCTTCGGCGGCGAGGCGCCGCGAGAGACCGAAATTGTCCATCAGCGGGCAGGCCTCCTGGGCTTTGGCGAGCAGCACGATTGCAAAGTCTCGACAACGGGCTCGCAAACTTCGGGCCGTCCACCGCAGCAATCGCGCAGCAGGAAGACCGCGACGTCGCGAAATTCGCCGAGATTTGCGCGGTAGACGATCGAGCGGCTCTGCCGCTCGGAAGACACGAGGCGCACGCGGCTCAGAATCGACAGATGCGCCGACAGCGTGTTTTGCGGGACTTCCAAGAGGCGCGCGAGGTCGCCGGCCGCAAGACCTTCAGGTTCGTGCCTGACCAGCGTCCGGAACGCCTCCAGACGGGTCGGTTGAGACAGCGCGGCGAGCGCCAGGACGGCTTGCTCTGTTTCCATGTATCCAGATTTATGGAAATTATGGGCGCCGTGTCAACCTCCCGGCCAACGCGCGAGCTAGAATTTCGAATATTCTAGAAATAACGTTTGACAATCGATGTGTACGGGGCACATCGTGGCGCGCATGAAGATCGACGACGCAGCGGCACGCCTGGAAGCCCTCGGAAATCGGACCCGCCTGCAGATTTACCGGGCCCTGGTCCGGGCCGGGCACGCGGGCATGCCGGTCGGCCGCCTGCAGGACAAGCTGAAGATTCCGGCCTCGACGCTGTCACACCACATCAAGACCCTGGTCTCAGTCGGATTGGTCAGTCAGAGCAGGGAATCGACGACCCTGATCTGCCGCGCCAATTTCGATGCGATGCGCGGGCTGGTCGACTTCCTGGCCGCGGAGTGCTGTGCAGACGAAGTGGGATGCAAGGGTGCCCAGACGGCAGCCTGATTCATTTGGCTAATTATTCGATAATTCTAGAAGGATGGAGAATTCGAATGGACAAGACCGTAGCCATCATCGGGGCAGGGCCGGTCGGCCTCGCAGCCGCCGCCCATGCGCTCGAACGCGGCATGTCCCCTGTCGTGCTCGAAGCCGGACCCGAGGCCGGGCACGCGGTGCGGCAATGGCAGCACGTCCAGCTCTTCTCGCCCTGGGAATACAATATCGACAAGGCCGCGGCGCGCCTGCTTGCGCCGACGGGATGGAATTCGCCGGACCCAGGCTCCTATCCGACCGGCGGCGAACTGATCGATCGCTATCTCGCGCCGCTGGCAACGCGAACGCCATTGCGCGAGACGATCCGGACCTCGAGCCGCGTCACGGCAATCAGCCGCGCCGGCTTCGACAAGGCCAAGACGAAGGGGCGGGGCCAAGCACCGTTCGAAATCCGCTACCAGAACGGCAAAGGCGACGAGGTGCTGCGCGCCGATGCCGTCATCGACATCTCCGGCACGTGGTTCTCGCCCAATCCCGCCGGCAGCAACGGTCTGCCGGCGTTCGGCGAACGCGAATGCGCCGGTCGTATCGCCTATGGCATGCCGGCCGTGCGCGGCTCCGCTCGCGACAGATATGCGGGCAAGACCGTTGCCGTGCTCGGTGCGGGCCATTCCGCCCTGGGCACGCTGATTGATCTCGTAGAGCTCGCCGAGGAGGCGCCCGGCACCAGGCCCGTTTGGCTGTTGCGCGGCGACGATCCGGCAAAGGCCTTCGGCGGCGGCCGCAACGACAAGCTTGCCGCACGCGGCGAGCTGGGCGCAACCTTCGCCGCGCTCGTGACTGCCGGAAAGATCGCGGTCGAGACTGGCTTCGGTGTCACTCATATTTCGGAGCGCGAAGGCCGCCTCGGGATTTCGGCAGGCGCCGGCTCTGCTGCGCGGAGTGTAGTTGCCGATGAGCTGGTGGTGTCGACCGGCTTCCGGCCCGATCTCTCGTTCCTGTCCGAGCTGCGGCTGCGGCTCGATCCGGCGATCGAGGCGCCCCTCGCGCTCGCGCCGCTCATCGACCCCAACGAGCATAGCTGCGGAACGGTGCGGCCGCACGGCGCGCGCGAGCTCGCGCATGATGAGCCGGGCTTCTATCTGGCCGGCATGAAATCCTACGGCCGGGCGCCGACCTTCCTGATGATGACCGGCTACGAGCAGGTCCGCTCGATCGTCGCCGACATCGCCGGCGACAAGAAGGCCGCGGCACGGGTCGAGCTCGTGCTGCCGGAGACCGGCGTCTGCACGCGCGGCAGCGTGGCGTCTGCCGGCGCAGCGGAATGCTGCGGCGGTCCGGCCAAGGCCGAACCCTCGGCCTGCTGTGCCGCCGATGAATCCGCCAGGAAAGCGGGCGGTGCGGGGTGCGGTTGCTCATGAGCCGAGGCGGCGAGACGATGGGAGGAGAACATTCGTAGCTTGCGCGGCTGGCCGCTGATTGCGGTGATGTGTATCGGCCAGCTCGGCAATCTGCTGCCGCACGTGACCTTGTCCGCGAATCTGGCCCAGCATCTGATGCCGGCGTGGGGGTTGTCGGCCGCCGAGGGCGGGATGATGGCGAGCGGCTACGCGTTTGGTTACATGCTCGCGGTGCCCGTGCTCACGACGCTGACTGATCGCATCGACGCACGGCTCGTGCTTCTGGGCGGCTCTGTCGTCAGCGGACTCGCGACCGTCGCGTTTGGCATCTTCGCGCAGGGCTTCTGGTCGGGGACGATCATCTGGTCGATTGCCGGACTTGGGTTTGCCGGTGCCTACATGCCGGGACTGAAGGCACTGACGGACCGGTTGCCCGCCGGCGACACCTCGCGGGCGGTCACGCTCTACACGTCGAGCTTCTCGGTGGGCGTCGGACTGTCGTTCCTGATTGCGCAAGTCCTTGCCGACGGGTGGGGATGGCGGACCGCGTTTTACGTGACCGGCATCGGTCCCGTCGCGATGGTGGTCGCTTGTCTTTTGATCGAGCGGCGCAGCGCCGCTCCAAGGGCAGGACGCCTTTTGAACTTTGCGCCCGTTTTCGCCAACCGCGAGGCACTCGGTTACATCTTCGGCTACGGCGCGCACTGCTTCGAGCTCTATGGCATTCGCACCTGGCTGGTCGGCTTCTGGACCTACGTCGTGGCGCATCAGGGCGTGCCCTCGTGGCTGAGCCCGGTCGTGATGAGCTTCTGTTTTGCAGTGATCTCCATGCCGGCCAGCATCCTCGGCAACGAGGCCGCACTGAAGTTCGGGCGACATCGGGCCATCACGGTGGTGATGATCGCCTCGGCCTGTGTTGCGCTCGTCATCGGCCTGAATGCGGCGGCTCCGGCATGGGTGCTGGCGCTGCTGCTGATGATCTATGGCCTCACGGTGCCGGCGGATTCCGGTGCGTTGACGGCCGGCATGTCGGCTGCAGCCGTCTTCGAGCATCGCGGAGCGACTCTGGCCCTGCATTCGACCGTCGGATTCGGCCTGTCGGCGATCGGAGCCTGGGGAACCGGGGTTGCCCTCGATGCCGCTGGCGGTCCTCAGAGTGCGGAGGGCTGGTTGCTGGTCTTCATCGTGCTCGCGGCCGGAATCGCACTCGGCCCGCTCGCGTTGCTATGGTCGCGAACGGCTCGGTCCGACGAACTGGTATCTAGGTCGCAATAGGCGAGGCAGGATGCGGGCGTCCGGCCTGACAGCATCAGAGCCTTGCTCACGAATGCTTGACCCGGATCAAGGAATGCTTTCGGCCGCAGACTATGTTACTCAGGCCGCGTTGCGGTTCCAAAAGGTATCCAAAAGGTAAATGCACGTCTGATGCGGATCGTTCGGACCATCCTGGCATTCGCCATCGCCATATCCCTGGCGATGCTGCCGGCTGGCGCGTCCGCTTCCAGCCTCACGATGTCGCCGGGTGACATGCAGGCGGCCATGCAGGTCGGCGGCGACGGCGATATGGCGATGGACGATTGTTGTCCCGACATGAAGGGAACGGGCTCCGACAGCGGCTACAAGTGCGGGATGGGCTTCTGCTGTGTGGGCGGCACCGTCGCACTGGCGGACTTTCGTCCCCTGGCTTTCGAGTTCATTGCCGTCGCGGCAGCGGAAACGGCTATTCCCGCCGATCAGGTCGTCGCCTCCCGTGGCGGCAGTCCTCCCTTCCGGCCTCCTCGAATCTGATCTCCCCAAAGATGCGCGCGGGCACGCCCCGCGCGATGATGACTGATGTGCGCGTTGCATGCGTCACGGTCGAGATCAATTCATGAGGACAGTACAGATGCTTTCCAAGTTCAGCACTGCGGCTGTTGCCGCCACCCTTTCGCTTGCCACTTCAGTCGCCCTGGCGGGCGCCGGCGATTACGCTTTCGAGCCGGTCAATCCCGAGATGAAGAAGGGCGACGACGTCACGCTCGCCGTTCGCCTGACCAACAAGCAGACCGGCAAGCCGGTGCCGGACGCCGTCATCTTCAAGACGCGCGTCGACATGGCGCCCGACGGCATGGCCGAGATGGAATCGGCGGTCGCGGCGCTGCCGTCCAGGGAGCCGGGCGTCTACGCCTTCAAGACGGACCTGCCGATGGCCGGCCGCTACCAGGTCACGCTCTCGGCGAAGGTGCAGGGCGAGCCTGAGACGGTCACCGGCAAGGTCATCGTCAAGGCGACCAAGTGAGCTTTCGGGCGCCGCCGGATGGCGCCCGAACTTCTCTTTCCCATTCACATGGACGCGCGCTCCGCGCGCGCGAATACAACCATGAAGACGTTGCGTCTCTTGACGACTCTCGCTCTCGGCGGTGGCCTCGCCCTTGGCGCCTACTGGTCCTCGAACGAGGGGCGCTGGTCCGTCCATGCCGAGGTGACCCCGGCTGCGGCGCCAGCGGGGACTCCGCTCTACTACCGCGATCCCAGCGGTGCGCCGCTTTGGTCCGCCGGTCCGAAGAAGGATGACCGCGGGCGGGACTATCTGCCGGTCTACGATGACGACAAGGCCGCCCAGGCAGAGCCGAAGCCACCGCAGGCGGCTTCATCGCGAAAAATCCTCTACTATCGCAATCCGATGGGCTTGCCCGACACCTCGCCGGTGCCGAAGAAGGACCCGATGGGGATGAACTATATCCCCGTCTACGAAGGCGACGACGTCGATGACGGCACAGTGAAGCTCTCGCCCGGCAAGATCCAGCGCAGCGGCGTGAAGTCCGAGCCGGTCGCGCGGCGACCTGTCCGGGTCCTGGTCAAGGCGCCCGGCACGATCCAATTGGACGAGCGCCGCGTCTCGGTGATCGCGATGCGCGCCGAGAGCTTCGTGCAGAAGATCGCGGACGTCACCACCGGCTCCCGCGTGAAGGCGGGCCAGCCGCTGATGGAGATCTACAGTTCGGCGGTCGCCTCCGCGGCGGCCGAATATCTCGCGACCATCACCTCCAAGACCGTCGGCGGTGTCGAGATCTACGGCCGCGGCTCGCGGCAACGGCTGATCAATCTCGACGTCCCCGAGCGGGTGATCGCCGAGATGGAGAGAACGCATGTCGCGCCCGTCACCATCCACTGGTCGGCGCCGCGCGACGGGATCGTGCTCGAGCGCAACGCGATCGAAGGCATGCGCGCCAATCCCGGCGACGTGCTGTTCCGCATCGCCGACACCTCGCTGGTCTGGGCGCTGGTCGACGTCGCCGAGCGCGATCTCGGCAACATCGCGGTCGGGCAGTCCGTTGCGGTGCGCGCGCGCAGCTTTCCCGGCCGAAGCTTCACCGGCAGGATCGCGGTGATCTATCCGCAGGTGAACCGCGAAACCCGGACGGTTCGCGTCCGCATCGAGCTCGCCAATCCCGACGCGATGCTGCTGCCGGACATGTATGTCGATGCCGACGTCGACACGGCGGATGGCGCGCCCGTCCTGGCGATCCAGGACAGCGCGGTGCTCGACACCGGCACGCGGCAGGCGGTCCTCGTCGACAAGGGGGACGGGCGCTTCGAGCCGCGCGAGGTGAAGCTCGGCCGGCGCGGCGGCGGCTTGATCGAGGTGCGGGACGGCCTTGCCGAAGGCGAAGCGGTGGTCACATCCGCCAACTTCCTGATCGATGCGGAAAGCAATTTGAAGGCCGCGCTGAAAAGCTTTGCCGAGGCTGCGCCTCAAGCCTCCGACGCGGGCCATGCGACGGGAGAGCACAAATGATCGCCCGCATCATCGCCTGGTCGGCCCGCAACCTGCTGCTGGTGCTGTTCGGCACCGGCTTTGCGGCCGCCGCCGGCCTCTACGCGCTGCTCCATTTGCCGCTGGATGCGATCCCCGACCTCTCCGACACCCAGGTCATCGTCTACACCGAATATCCCGGCCAGGCGCCGCAGGTGATCGAGGACCAGGTCACCTATCCCCTGACGACGGCGATGCTGACCGTGCCGAAATCGAAGGTGGTGCGCGGCTTCTCCTTCTTCGGCGTGTCGTTCGTCTACGTGATCTTCGAGGACGGCACCGACATCTATTGGGCGCGCTCGCGCGTGATGGAGTTCCTGAACAGCGCCACGTCGCGGCTTCCCGCCGGCGTCACCCCGACCATCGGGCCCGATGCGACCGGCGTCGGCTGGGTCTACCAATACGCCGTGATGTCGAAAGAATTGAACCTCGCCGACACGCGCACCATCCAGGACTGGAATCTGAAGTTCGCGCTGGCCAAGGCCGAAGGCGTCGCGGAAGTCGCCAGCATCGGCGGCTTCGTCAAGCAGTACAACGTGGTGCTCGACCCGCAGCGCATGCGCGACCGCGGTATCAGCATGCAGAAGATCCGCGAGGCGATCCGCGCCAGCAACGCCGACGTCGGCGGCCGCACGGTCGAGCTGTCGGAGTTCGAATACGTCATTCGCGGCAAGGGCTACATCAAGAGCATCAACGATCTCGGCAACATCGTCCTGAAGACGAGCAACGGCACGCCGGTGCTGCTGCGGGACGTCGCCAATGTCGAGCTCGGACCCGACGAGCGGCGCGGCATTGCCGAGCTGAACGGCGAGGGCGAGGTCGCGAGCGGCATCGTGCTGCAGCGCTTCGGCGTCAACGCGCTCGATGTCATCGAAAACGTCAGGAAGCGCTTCAAGGAGATCGCGAGCAGCCTGCCGAAATCGGTCGAGATCGTCCCGGTCTACGACCGCTCGGGCCTGATCTATGCGGCGATCGACACGCTCAAGCACACCTTGTTCGAGGAGAGCATCGTGGTCGCGCTCGTCTGCATCGTGTTCCTGCTCCATGTCCGCAGCGCGCTGGTCGCGATCCTGATGCTGCCGGTCGGCGTGCTGATGGCGTTCGGCGCGATGAAGCTGCTGGGCCTGGGATCGAACATCATGAGCCTCGGCGGCATCGCGATCGCGATCGGCGCCATGGTGGATGCCGCGATCGTCATGATCGAGAACGCGCACAAGCACCTCGAGCGCGCCGAGCCCGGTCGGTCGCGCGTCCAGATCCTGATCGACGCGGCATCCGAGGTCGGCCCGGCGCTGTTCTTCAGCCTGCTCATCATCACCGTCTCGTTCATGCCGATCTTCACGCTGGAATCGCAGGAGGGGCGGCTGTTCAGCCCGCTGGCGTTCACGAAGACCTTCGCGATGGCGGCCGCGGCCCTCTTGTCCGTCACCCTGGTCCCGGCCCTGATGGTGATCTTCGTCCGCGGCAGGATCGTGCCGGAGAGCAGGAACGTCATCAACCGCTTCCTGATTTTTATCTACCGCCCGGTCATCAAGGGCGTGCTGCGCGCCAAGACGCTGGTGATCCTGGCCTCGCTGGTCGTGCTCGCCGTCACGATCTGGCCGGCGCGGCAGCTCGGCACCGAGTTCATGCCGACGCTGAACGAGGGTACGCTGCTCTACATGCCGACCACGCTCCCCGGCATCTCGGTGACCAAGGCGGCCGAGCTGATGCAGACGCAAGACCGCATCATCAAATCGTTCCCGGAGGTCTTGTCGGTCTACGGCAAGGCGGGACGGGCGGCGACCGCGACCGATCCGGCGCCGACCGAGATGTTCGAGACGGTGGTCAGCCTGAAGCCGAAGGAGTTTTGGCGCCCCGGCGTCACCATCGACAGCCTGATCGCGGAGATGGACAAGGCGCTGCAATTTCCAGGCGTCTCCAACGCCTGGACCATGCCGATCAAGGCGCGCATCGACATGCTGTCCACCGGCATCCGCACCCCCGTCGGCGTCAAGGTGATGGGCACCGATCTCGTCGAGATCGACCGGCTGGCGAAGCAGGTCGAACGCGTGATCAAGACGGTCCCGGGCACCGCATCGGCCTATGCCGAGCGCGGCATCGGCGGCTACTATCTCGAGATCGTCCCGGATCGCGCGGCGCTCGCCCGCTATGGCATCCTGATCCAGGACGTTCAGGACACCATCGCGGCCGCGCTCGGCGGTCAGACGGTCACCACGACGGTGGAGGGGCGGCAGCGGTTCACGGTGAACATGCGCTATCCGCGCGACCTGCGCGACAATCCCAAGGCGATCGCCAGCGATATCCTGGTGCCGATGCCCGCAGGCGGCGCGGTGCCGCTCGGCGAGATCGCGAAGGTCGAGCCGGCGCGGGGGCCGACCTCGATCCGGACCGAGAACGGCCAGCTCGCGACCTACGTCTACGTCGATATCCGCGATCGCGACATCGGCAGCTACGTCGCCGATGCGCAACGCGCCGTGACTGACAGCATCCAGTTCCCGCCCGGATATTACGTGGTCTGGAGCGGCCAGTACGAATATCTGCAGCGCGCCGCGGCGCGCCTGAAGATCGTGGTGCCGGTGACGCTGACGATCATCTTCCTGCTGCTGTACCTGAATTTCAGGGCCATGACCGAAACCTTGATCGTGATGCTGTCGCTGCCCTTCGCGCTGGTCGGCGGCATCTGGATGATGTGGGGGCTCGGCTTCAACCTGTCGGTCGCCGTCGCCGTCGGCTTCATTGCGCTCGCCGGCGTCGCCGCCGAGACCGGCGTCGTGATGCTGATCTATCTCGAGCATGCCCTGGCCGAGATGAAGACGACGTGCAGCGCCGAGGGCCGGGGCTTCACCCGGCAGGATCTCCACGAGGCCATCATGGTGGGTGCGGTCGAGCGTGTCCGTCCCAAGATGATGACGGTCGTCGCCATCATGGCGGGCCTGCTGCCGATCATGTGGAGCACCGGCACCGGGTCGGAAATCATGCAGCGCATCGCGGTGCCGATGATCGGCGGCATGATCTCGTCGACCCTGCTGACGCTGATCGTGATCCCGGCGATCTTCGGGTTGGTGAAGGGCGTCCGCCTGCCGCCGAAGCGCGAGGACAAAGGACGACCGGCCGAAATGCCAAAGCCGATCGCCGCCAGATTGCGCGTCGTGGAGCCTGCGGAATGAGGTAAGCTATTATGAACGACATGATGTCGGGAATGTTCGGGACGATCGGGTTGATCACGGCACTGATCGTCATCGTTCTCGTATCGGGGCCGGCAGCGCTGATCAAATATCTCTTCAAGGGAGATTAAAGATGCATCGCTGCTATCTGATCGGGTTGGCGGCCGTTCTGGCGTCCTCGCCGGGTCTCGCGCAACAGGATGCCGCAGTACGGGGCCAGCGCGATTTCCGAGTTTGCATGCCGTGTCACTCACTCGAGCCGGGCCGCAACATGACTGGCCCAAGCCTCGCAGGACTGTGGGGCCGAAAGGCCGGCGGCCTGGAAAGCTTCGAACGCTATTCCGATGCCCTCAAGTCATCTGGAATCATTTGGGACGAACGCTCGCTTGATGCCTGGATCACGAATCCGGAGCGCATGGTGCCGAGGAACGAAATGCCATTCGACGGTATCAAGGATGATCGCGCTCGCGCCGATCTGCTTGCGTTCCTGGAGCAGGCCACCAAGCCGGGCGCTCGGCCGCAGTCGGGCGTCGAAGATCGAATGGGTGGAATGATGGGCGGAATGATGGGTGGCGGCGGACGCGATCCCAATTTGAAAAGTCTGGAGGCTGCTATGCAGGTGAAGGGCATTATTGCCACGACACCTATCGCGTTACCACCGCCGACGGCAAGACGCACGCCTTCTGGGAGCGCAATCTGCGCTTGAAGACGGATTCCGGCAAAGATGGTCCACAAAGTAGCGCGCCGGCCCTGGTACCTGCTGGCATGATGGGCGACCGTGCGGATGTGATTTTTGCGTCACCTGAAGAGATCAGCAAGACCATTGAGCGGCGATGCTAGGAGATGCGCGCATGGGCTTCTACAACGACGTCATTCTTCCCCGGCTTTGCGACCTTGCGATGCGCAACAAGGAGCTTGCGCCGTACAGGCAACGCGCGATCGGTGCGGCTCAGGGCCGTGTCCTCGAGATCGGCATCGGGTCCGGCCGCAACCTGCCGTTCTACGGGGCTGCGGTGACGCAGGTTGTGGGGCTCGAACCCGGTCCGAAGCTTCTCGAGATGGCGCGGAGCGCTCCCCATCCGGACACTTCGGTTGACTTTGTTGAAGCTTCGGCCGAGGCGATTCCGATCGACGACCGCAGCATCGACACGGTCGTGACGACCTGGACTATGTGCAGCATTCCGGACGTCGGTCGCGCCATGACAGAGGTGCGGCGTGTGCTGAAACCGGGAGGGAAGCTGGTCTTCGTCGAGCACGGCCGCGCGCCCGAACCGCGCGTGCGCTGGTGGCAGGATCTCCTGACTCCCACGTGGATGCGCATCTCGGGCGGTTGTCATCTCAACCGGGACATCGCCGACGTCTTGACCCGGAACGGCTTTCGCATCGACGAGATGCGCACTGGATATATGAATGGCCTGAAGCCCATGACCTTCATGTATGAGGGCCAAGCGAGTCCTCGTTGATGCCTGTGGCGCGCTCCGACTTGAGATGCAACGATGAAACGAAAGGAAGCCGAAATGAAGCAACGCGCATATCTGATGACCCGCCGGTCGCTTGTCGGGCTGATGGCTGCGGCAGCCTTTGCAAGGCCCGCTGTGGCGGTGTCCGACGCAGCCACGCTCACGGTGCACCGGGATCCAAGCTGCGGCTGTTGCGCCGGCTGGGTGCAGCATCTGCGGGACGCCGGATTGACCGTCCAGGTGGAGGAGACGCCTGACCTCGACCCGATCCGGGCGCGTCTCGGCATCCCTTCGAACCTGGTCGCGTGTCACACGGCCGAGGTCGCCGGTTATGTCGTCGAGGGGCACGTGCCGGCTGCGGCCATTCGGCGCCTCCTCGCCGAGCGTCCAAACGCGAAGGGCCTCGCCGTGCCGGGCATGCCGGTCGGATCGCCCGGGATGGAAGGCGGCAAGCCGCAACGCTACGAGGTCGTGCTGTTCGGTGCCGACGGTCAGAAGCCGTTCATGCGCTTCATCGGCGCGCAGGAGATTGATTGACGGTGCTGCGTGATACCTAGCCACCCCTATGGCTGCGGCGGATAGCGCTCGAACGCCGGCAGTTCGTGCGCATGCTCCATCCAGCGCAGGCGCTCGGCGACCTGGATCTGCATCGTCGCAGGCACCGCCTCGGGATCGTCGTAGGTCGCGCTCTGGATGTCGATGATCCCCGGCATCATGTTTTCATTGACGTAAAACAGTCCGGTTCCACACGCGCCGCAAAAGTGCCGCCGCCCGTGTTCCGAGGAGCGATACACCTTGGGTTCGCCTTTGGTGACCTTGACGGCGCTGTCCGGGTACATCGTCCAGCCGACGACAGGAGCCCCGGCGTGAAGCCGGCAATCGCGGCAGTGGCAAAGCGCGTGGACCATCGCCTCGCCCTCGACCTCGTAGCGGATCGCGCCGCAGTGACAGCCGCCCGTGATGGTGCCCATGCATTCCTCCGATCGAAGTCAAGTTTTCAGATCGATAGCTCTCGAGCCCTGTGGCTTCAACAACGCAACCAATTCGAGATTGCGTCCTACTGTCGCCTGACAGCTGCTGCCATTGCGTGGTTTGTCGGGAACCGCGACGAGTCAAGCCGAGCGGCAGGCCGCAAGCCGGGCAGAGCCGCAGCGCGCGCAGCTGCGGCTCTGCCGACAGGCTATCCTTGCGCCTGTGGGCTCTCGATCCGCATCAGGCGTTGCTTCACCGTCCGCGCGATCGCAGCCGGCGCCTCCTCGGGAATCGCAAAGCACGAGCTCGCGTTGATCTCGCACAGCACGTAGGTGTCTGCGCCGGCGGCATCTTTCGGCCCATATAGGAAGTCCGCGTCCCAGATCACCGGCAATGATGGCTCGTCGATGCCGAGCGTTGTCATCATCTGCGGCGTCCATTCGTCCTCCATCGCTCCTCGCAGCGCCTGGAATTGCGGAGCATCAGGCCCGTGCATGATCCGCGGCCCGGGCTGCGCCTCAGGCGCCTCCGGTCCCTCCGGCGGCGGCGGGATCAGGGCCTTGATCTTCTGGTGGCCGAAGCCTGCGACTTTGGCGCCGCTCATGTAGCATCGGATCATGCCGTCGGGCAGGCGCGGTTGAAACGCCTGGTCGATGATGCAGCCGCCCCAGCCGAAATAGGGCTCGCACCGCGCGAGCAGGACATCGAGCGGCATATCCTCCGGCATGCTGCCGCGCTGCGCATGCAGCACGCGAACCATGCCTTGTCTATCGGGCAGGGCCTCCACCTTCCAGACGCCCTGGCCGCCATTGCCGCGGTTCTGCTTCAGCACGCGCGGGCCGCTGGCACGAAGGCGCGCCGGAAACTGGTTGTGGAAGCTTGCTGCGCTATCGTAGCGATGCGTGTCGGCGCCCCAGCCCAGATGCCGCGTCCGGTAGAGCACCTCCTTGACGCCCATCTTCAGGATGACGTCCGGGTGCGCGCTTACCCATGGCCCTCGCGCTGCGACGTCGCGCAGCAGGCCGTCGAGCTCGGCGCGGGTCTTGCCCTGGTGGATCGGATCGACCCAGACCAGCACGCCGTCGGCTGTGAGCAATTGATCGCGGACCGCGCTCGCAAAACTCTCGTCGTAGATCACTGGGAAGGCGTCGATACCTGCGGCGGCGAGCGCTTCGAAGACGCGGACGAAACGGCTGTTCTGCGCCGTCGCCTCGCGGCGCGCGGCAGCGTCGCCGCGCGAAAGAATGGCTATGGTTCGGAGAGGAGAGGACTGACGTTCGGTGTCCATGCGCAAGCTCCACGGATTTGCGTGCTGCGCAGAGCTTGGACCTGGGTCTCACGGGGAGTCTGCATCGTCCCCACCCGGACAATGTATGTGAAACCGCTTCGTCGTTTCAAGATGGTGGCTGGCGGGTTCCTCCGAAAGCTGAACTCTTCGTGACGTGGCGTCGCCGTGCGCTGGTTGACAGTTCGGTCTTCCGGGTTTTTAGTCAGCGCGACGGGGATGTGCGATCTCCCCGCGAGGCGACATGCCCAAGCATCGCGTCCTGATCACCAAGGGCGCAGCATGTCATCACGTACCGCAGCTCCATTCCACAATCCGCCCGACTTGCCGGCATCCGGCTGCCGAACCGCCATGACATGCACTCGGCGGCAAGTCCCCTCCCTCTGGCGGGCGCGGCCGGAGCCGGCCTCACCTATCCGACGTCACCTGGGGCAGGGACCACACCCAGAGCTCAAGGGAGCTGATCCATGCATAAGACTGTTTCGACACTGATCGGCGTCGCTGCCTGCTTGATCACGAGCGCTCACGCGCAGGGCATCGACTGGCAAAAGGTCGATGAGACACTGGGGCGCAAGCCCATGGTTGCGGACGATGTCCATCGCTACGGCTTTCCGCGCACCGATCTCACGGTGACTTTGGACGGAGTCACGATCAAGCCGGCGCTGGCGCTTGGCGGCTGGCTCGCGTTCAAGCCTGCGCATGGTGGAGCCATGGTCATGGGTGATCTCGTGCTGCTCGAGAGCGAGGTCAACCCTGTGATGGCGAAGATGATCGCGAGCGGTCTCGAGATCACAGCCGTGCACAACCATCTGCTGCGCGCAAGCCCGGCGACCTTCTACATGCATGTCGCCGGACACGGCGACCCCGTCAAGCTGGCGTCGGCAATCCACGATGCCCTCGCCGAAAGCAAGACGCCCCTGACGGTCGCCGCGGCAGGGAATCCGCCCTCCATCGATCTCGATACGGCGAAGCTCGATCAAATCCTTGGCGTCAAGGGGCAAGCCAATGGCGGCGTCTACCAGTTCAACGTCAAACGGCGAGACCCTGTCTCCGACGATGGCGTGCTGCTGACGCCGGTCGGTGCGATGGGCGTCGCGACCGCCATCAATTTCCAGCCGACCGGCGGCGGAAAGGCGGCCGTCACGGGCGACTTCGTGCTGACCAGCGGCGAGGTGAATCCGGTCATCGCGGCGCTGCGGACACATGGCATCGAGGTGACGGCGCTGCACAGCCACATGCTGAACGAACAGCCGCGACTCTTCTTCATGCACTTCTGGGCCAACGACGACGCGGTCAAGCTTGCTGAAGGTTTGCGTGCGGCGATCGAGAAGACCGCCAGCACCAAGAGCTGAGCCAGGGCATGGAAATGATTGAATGTCAGATGTTGGGACAGCCGACGATGCGCGCCGCTTTGACCGTTCCATCGCGGCCGTTGGCACGGGCCAGTCTCGTCCTGGCGCTTGTGCTGGCTTTGCCAATGGGAGGGAACGCCATGGCCGAGACCCTGAATTTTGACAATGCTTCTGCTGGAACAGCCCCGGCGGGGTGGACTCTCACGATGACAGGCAAGGGTGAACCGAAATGGAGCGTCGAGGCGGAGCCCACGGCGCCGAGCAAGCCGAACGTCCTCAAGCAATCCGGACGGGCGACGTTTCCTGTCGCCATCAAAAGCGATACCAGCATCAAGGACGGCTTCGTTGAAGTGAAATTCAAGGCGGTGTCCGGGTCCGAGGATCGCGCCGCGGGAATCATCTGGCGTGCCAAGGACGCCGACAATTATTACGTCGTCCGGGCAAACGCGCTCGAGGACAACGTGGTGCTCTACAAGACGATCAAGGGCGTACGAAGTTCGCTGGAGATCGTCGGTCGCAAGGGCGGCTACGGCGTCAAGACGCCGGTGCCGTCCGGGCAATGGCACGCGCTGCGTTGCGACTTCGCGGGAAGCCGGTTCAAGGTGACGTTTGACGGAAAGCCATTGTTCGAGGTGGAGGACACCACGATCCCGGACGCGGGCATGATCGGCCTGTGGACCAAGGCAGATAGTGTGACCTTGTTCGATGATCTGACATATGGTGAGACCAGATAGAAGTTGTCCACCTCTGTCGGAGATGATCATGAGCTTTCGCCGTCTGTCGGTCGCGACGATTCTGCTGTTTGCGTTTGTCGGCCCAGTGCAGGCGGAAGAGGCCCTCGTCAGCTACAAATCGCTGAATCCAGAGCTGGCGCTCGATCTTGCGCGCGCCGCTTTGGATAGCTGCCGCAGCCGTGGATATCAGGTTGCCGTCGCCGTCGTCGATCGCTTCGGTATCACCCAAGTGGTGCTGCGCGATCGCTTTGCTGGCGCCCACACGCCTTCGACGGCATCCGGCAAAGCGTGGACAGCGGCATCGTTCAAAACCAGTACGACCGAGCTGAACGCAATGAGCCAGCCCGGCATGATGCAATCGGGCATCCGGAACCTTCCCGGAGCGGTCATCATAGGAGGAGGGCTGGTCGTCGAAGCCGGCGGCTCACTGGTCGGCGCGGTCGGGGTATCAGGCGCGGCGGGCGGTGACGCCGACGAAGCGTGCGCGAAAGCCGGGATCGAGGCCATTCGCGACAAGCTGGAATTTTGAGGGGCGGACACGCTCGCGCGTCGAACGAGACGGATCAGGATGCGTCGCTCACGTCGTCATCATTGTCCCCGAGGATCGTCTCCGATAGCAGTGCCGCGGCCTTCTGCAGTGGAGCTATGAACCGATCCAGCTCAGTGAAGCTCACGCGTGCCACGGGAACGGAGACACCCAGGCACGCGATCAGCTCGCGATCCGGTGAGAGGATGGGAACGGCACAGCCGACCACGCCTCGCACATATTCTTCGTTGGTCTTGGCCCAGCCGCGCTTGCGGGTCTCCTCGATCACCTCCATCAGGCGGTCGACATCGACGATCGTGGTTTCGGTGTATCGCGTCAGCGTGAGTGCACGGCACAGCTTCTCTCGCGCGCGCTCCGGCAGCCGGCTCATGTAGATCTTGCCGCTCGACGTGCAGTGGAGCGGCGCCGCTTCGCCGGGATTGAACTGCAGGCCTTGAGGTTGCGACACGCGGACGCTGTCGACGTAAGCAACGACATTGTCCCGCACGACCCCGATCTCGCATTGCTCGCCGATTTCGGCGGCCACGGCGCGGAGCACCGCGTGCCGGCGCGCGGTGCGGAACGCTGCGCCGATGACGCGGGCCGACAGCGTGACCAGCTGATTGCCGACAACATAGCGCTTCGTCCCCACGGCTTTCTGAAGCAGTCCGCGCTGCTCCAGATTTCCGATCAGCCGATGCGCAGTCGGCAGCGGCAGGGACAGCGCAGCGGCGATTTCGGCGACCGAGGCTGCTCTGGTTTGACTTGCGACATAGCCAATGACCGCGAAGGCGCGGTCCAGTGGCCCATCGGTATTCGGCTGCTGCATCTTTCCCACTCTCCACCCCAGATATAACAAATTATCATTTTTCGGAATGAAACATACTGAAATATGAAAATCTGTCTAGGCGCATTTGTGCTGTGCTCATATCGTTGGCGTTGCCCGGCGGTGAATAGGATTTGTGCAGTGCAAGCCACCGCGCGTGCTCAG
The DNA here is from genome assembly GCF_016031625.1 of Bradyrhizobium agreste. GTDB lineage: Bacteria > Pseudomonadota > Alphaproteobacteria > Rhizobiales > Xanthobacteraceae > Bradyrhizobium > Bradyrhizobium agreste. The sequence continues at coordinate 188,172 of NZ_JACCHP010000011.1, forward strand.
GAGATCGGGATGTCAGGCCACTACGACGTCGATGCGGTGCGGAAGCAGTTTCCGGCTGCCGAGCGGATCACCTATCTCGACTCCGGCTTCCAGACGCCGCTTGCGCGTCCCGTCAAAGCGGCGATCGATCGTTTCCTGAGCGAAGGTCTCGAGACCGCCGGCCCCAAGAGCGTCTGGCTCGATCGCGTCGAGCAGACGCGCCAACAACTGGCGCGGTTTCTCGGCGTATCGGCCGACGAGATCGCCTTCACCAAGAACACCTCGGAGAGCATGAACATCGCCGCGAACGCGCTGCCGCTGCGCGCCGGCGACAAGGTGCTGATGATCCACGGCGATCATCCGAACAACGCCTATGCGTTCCTCAATCTGCGGCGCAGGGGTGTCACCGTCGAATTCGTGCCGATGACGGAGGTCGTCGACGCCGAAAGCCTTCGTTCGCACATCGATGCGAGCACGCGGGCGATCTCGATGTCGCAGGTGACATTCCATGCCGGTCACCGTTTCGACGTCGAGAGCATTGGGGCCCTCTGTGCGGAGAAGGGGCTCTATTTCGTCGCCGATGTGATGCAGGCGATCGGCGTCGTGCCAATCGATGCCAAGGCGATGCGCGCGACCTTCATCGGGTCGGGCAGCCATAAGGGGCTGCTCGTGCCGCAGGGGCTGGGCCTGCTCTATTGGGACAAGTCCAGGACCGAGCTCGAGCCTGCCTATCTTGCGGCCGCGGGCCTCGCTGACGTCCCGGCCGACCTGATCGCCCGGCCTGACAGGCTCGATCCGGCCCCGAGCGCGCGCCGCTTCGAGCTCGGCAATTTCAATCTTCCGGCGATCCATGCGCTCAGTGCCTCGCTCGACATGATCGAAGCGCTGGGCGTTGAGAACATCCAGAATCATTGCTTCGATCTCGGCGATCATCTCATCGCCCGTATCGATGCGCTGGGCGTTCGCCTGGTCGGTCCTCGCGCGCGGCAACATCGCGCGCCGCACATCTACGTTATTGCGCTGCCCGCGGCCGAATGGCTCGGCCATTTCGAGGAGAATAACGTCCGCGTGTCGCCCGAGCGGGACGGCATTCGCGTGTCGTTCGGGATGTTCAACACGATAGCCGACGTCGACCGCCTGATCGAGGTCATCCAGCGGCGCGGCGTGAGGCCATCATCGAGAGCCGCATAGGCTGTCCAGCAAGGAGACGTACATGACGAAATTTGCGCGTGTCTTGAGCATTCTGTCAGGTCTCGCGGTCATAGGCGGCCTTGGCGGCGCCGCGGCTGCCGTCGACAGCCCCACGCTCGCCAGGATCAAGTCGAACGGCGCCATCACCATCGGCCACCGCGAGGCCTCGATCCCGTTCTCCTATCTCGGTCCCGACCAGAAGCCGATCGGGTTCTCGCTCGACCTCTGCGCGGCCATCGTCGAGCGTATCAAGGCGGAGACCGGCCTGACCAGCCTCAAGGTCAATTACGTTCCGGTGAACTCGTCCAACCGCATCCCGCTGATCCAGAGCGGCACCGTCGACATCGAATGCGGCGGCACGGCGAATGACAGAAAGCGGCAGGAGCAGGTCTCGTTTTCCGTCGCCACCTTCGTGAGTCAGCCGCGCTGGCTGGTCAAAGCGGACAGCGGCCTGAAGACGGCCGGCGATCTCAAAGGCAAGACCATCGTCGTGACCCAAGGCTCCAATGCCGTCGGCTTCGCGCAAGGCGTGAATGCGAAGGAGCAGCTCGGCTTCAACATCGTCCAGGCAAAGGACCATGCCGAATCCTTCCTGATGTTGAACACCGGCCGCGCGGCCGCCTTCATGGAAGACGACATTCTCCTCGCCGGCCTCAAGGCCGCAGCTCCGAACCCGGATGCGCTGATATTTCTCCCCGAGGGTTACGCCAAGATCTATTATGGCCTGATGTTCACGAAGGGCGATACGGGCTTCAAGGCGCTGGTCGATGACGTGCTGTCGAAGCAGATGGCGTCGGGTCAGTTCGAGAAGACCTACGCCAAATGGTTCACGAGGCCAATTCCGCCCAAGAATGAGAACCTGGCGTTCCCGCTGACGGTCGAGCTCACGGAACGGATCGCGCATCCCAGCGACGCGGTCGACTAATTGCGACGCCGGCGGAGAGTGTCCCGCAAACCGAGCCCCGAGGTTCGTCATGTTTGCAGTGCTTCTTGAACAGACCGCGGATGGCCAGCGCTATATCGACTGGCTCGTGTCGGGCCTCGGCTGGACTTTGGCGCTGGCGTTCTTCGGCTGGTGGATCGCCTTCGCGGTTGGGGTCGTCGTCGGCATCGGCCGCACCGTGCAGAACCGGGCCGTCGCGGCGCTTGCCCGGCTCTATGTGGAGATCTTCCGCAACATCCCCGTGCTGGTGCAGATGTTTCTCTGGTACTTCGTCCTGCCGGAGATCCTTCCCGTCGCGCTCGGGAACGCCATCAAGCAGATTCCGCCGCCCTGGGGATCGTTCTTTCCGGCACTGGTGTGCCTCGGTCTCTACACCGCGGCCCGGATCGCCGAACAGGTTCGTGCCGGGATCGAGGCCCTGCCGAAAGGACAGGTCGAAGCGGCAAGCGCACTCGGGCTCAGCGGCTATCTGACCTATCGCCATGTCATCGTTCCGCAGGCGCTGCGCTTGATCATCCCGAGCCTGACCAGCGAGGTGATGGGCATCTACAAGAACACCTCGGTCGCGCTCACGATCGGGCTGATGGAGCTGACCGCGCAGGCCCGCCAGATCAGCGAAGCGACGTTCCAGACTTTTACCGCTTTCGGCGCCGCGACGCTTGTCTACCTCGCGCTGGCGCTCATCGCCTATCAGGGGATGGCGCTGATCGACAGGGCCGTGCGCATTCCGGGCACCGGGCGCGGGGAGGATGCGATCGAGCCGGCCGCGACGCACGCCATCCAACCGATTGACTCCCTGCCTGATGCGATGGAGGTCGTGAAATGAACAGCCTCGATTTCTCCGTCGTGCTTCAGGCGTGGCCTTACCTCTGGTCCGGCTTGCTGTTTTCGCTGGCGCTGACCGCTGTCGCCTTCGTGGTCGGCCTGGTCCTCGGCACCTGCTTGGCGCTGGTGCAGCATTTTGAACTGCCCGTGCTCGGCAGGCTCGTGCGCGGCTATGTCGCCCTGATGCGCTCGATCCCGCTGATCCTGGTCCTGTTCTGGTTCTTCTTCCTGGTGCCGATCGTGATCAGTCATCTCGGTGGAGGCGGACGGCCGGTCCCGATCGGCGCCACCTGGACGGCGTTCATCACCTTCGGCCTGTTCGAGGCCGCCTACTATTCGGAAATCATCCGCGTCGGATTGCGCGCCGTGAACCGGGGACAGTTCGAGGCTTGTCAGGCGCTCGCATTATCCACCTTCGACACCTATCGCTCCGTGATCCTGCCGCAGGTGCTCCGCGTCGCCAGCCCGATCATTCTGAGCCAGACCATCATCTTGTTCCAGGACACCTCGCTGGTCTACGTGCTCTCGCTCACCGATCTGCTTGGCGCAGCCTCGAAGCTCGCGCAGCTCAACGGCCGCCTCGTCGAGATGTATCTGGTCATTGCGGTGGTCTATCTCGCCATCAGCTCGGCAGCATCGCAATGCGTGGCCTTCTTGCGCAAGCGGTATGCGATTGCGGGAATGCGCCGCTAGCGTATCATCATTCTGCTCTTTGGAGAGGAAAAATGCTTCAGCTCGTCGCGGGGATTGAGAAGGGGCCGTCCGCGGCCATCGTCACCGTGGAAAATCTGGTGAAGCGGTTCGGCCATTTCACGGCCCTGAACGACGTCAATCTCACGGTCGCGGCCGGCGAGAAGATCGTGCTCTGCGGTCCCTCGGGCTCGGGCAAGTCGACGCTGATCCGCTGCATCAACCACATCGAGAAGCATGACGCGGGGCGCATCGTCGTCGACGGCATCGAGCTCTCGGACCGGATGACCGACGTCAACGTCGTTCGTCGCGAGGTCGGCATGGTGTTCCAGAGCTTCAACCTGTTTCCGCATCTCTCGGTCGTCGAGAACTGCATGCTGGCCCCGATGAAGGTGCGGGGCCTGTCCCGCGCCGAGGCGCGTGAACGTGCTATCGGATTGTTGCGCAAGGTGCGCATCCACGACCAGGCGAACAAATATCCGGGGCAGCTCTCCGGCGGCCAGCAGCAGCGCGTCGCCATCGCGCGGGCGCTGTGCATGCAGCCGAAGATCATGCTGTTCGACGAGCCGACCTCCGCGCTCGACCCGGAGATGGTCAAGGAAGTGCTCGACACCATGGTGGAGCTCGCGAAAGACGGCATGACCATGGTCTGCGTCACGCACGAAATGGGCTTTGCCCGCGAGATCGCGGACCGGGTGGTGTTCATGGATCGCGGCTGCATCGTCGAGGAAGCCGACCCCGAGGCCTTCTTCCGCGCGCCGAGGACGGAGCGGGCGAGGGATTTTCTCGGTCAGATCATCCACTAAAGCGCGATGCGAGTTGGATGAAAACACCTGCGACGGATGCCTCCGCGCGGGTGCGACGAACTCTCGATGATGCCAGTATGCCGGTGTTTTGCCCGACGAGTCAAAAAGGGGGCACACGCACAGCCGGCAGCCTCAACATCACCGATCCGAAGAACGCAATGATTTCAACACCCCCGCTACTGTGCATGGGGTTGTTTTCGCACTTTTTGTTTTAGCTCGCCGAAACGGCCGCGCTCACCGCCGGCCGCGCGGTGCCTCGGCCTTGGCCCGCGGCTCGGTCTGCGGGGCGCAGGTCGCAGCCTGGAGCGAGCCTTGCGCCTGCTGCATCAGGCCGGGCTCGGGTGCGAGCGCCTTCATCAGGATCAGGCCGGTCGTGGTCGGGGAATCGATGATGAGGCGGTCGGCCGCGGTGACCTCCTCGTCCTCCGGCAGCTCGTTGTGCTGCGCTTCCGTCATCAGGTCGAGCTCGATCACCTTGCGGCCCGCGGAGCGGTCGTTGATGGCGTAATAGGCGATCTCGTTGCGGGTGTAGAACGACACCGAGGTGTAGGCCTGGCTCACCGGCACGGTCAGCTTGATCGGCCCGCCCGAGAGGTCGTAGCGGCAGATCGCCAGCGCGAAGGCCGGATCCATGAACGGCATCGGCGAATTGTTGGGATCGGCGAGGGGAAGCTGGGTGACGGCGTTCACCTTGGTCATCGGCGTCAGCCGCGAATAGGCATCCTGGGTGGCAATCCGCGGCAGCGACAGCACGCTGACGAGATGGACCACGAGGCCCAGCACCACGCCGGCAACGACGGTGAAGACGAGCCGGATCATGAGCAGCCCACCGTGGTGATGCTCGGCATTGGCGCATCGCGCTGGGTGCGCGTCGCAACGCCGACCGGCGTGTCGTAGAGACGCAGCATCAAGGCGTAGCGCTCGATGCCGCCGGTCGGCAGCCAGTTGCCCGCGCGCGAGCGCGAGGCGATCCGGATCTCGAACGAGCCGTCGGACGCGCGCACGATCTCCTGGCTGGTGAAGCCGTAGCGCTGCAGCGAATTGGCGACGAGGTGGCCCTTGCGGTCGTAGAGCGTCAGCGTCCAGAACCGCGCCGGCGGCGTCACGCCGGAGACGATCACGTCGCAGCGGCCGTCGAGCGCCTTCTTCCTGTCGTCGGTGGTGGCGGTGAAGGCGACGCCGTCGCCGGTGCCGATCGGCAGCTCGCCGTTGCGGACGATGGTGGCGCGCGAATAGGGATCGACATCGGCGGTGCCGGTGCGCGGCCGCGCGGTCCAGGCGCCGATGGTCAGTGCGCCGATCTCGGTGCCGCGCGTCGTGGTCATCCACGTCGCGCCGACGCCGACGACCGTAGCGAGAAGAAGCGCCGTCAATGTGATCAGGATCAGCCGCACGTGTTTCGATCAGTTCTTGCGCGGGGCGGAGGTGTTGGCGTTCTCTTCCGCATAATTCTGCGGGAAGGCGAGCGCGCTCGTCGACGAGGCCGGCTTGCTGTCATTCGCCGTCGACTTGTTCGCAGCCTTGGCCGCATCGTCCAGCAGTTTCTCGACCCGCACCAGGATGTCGGCGCCGCGCTTGGTCAGCACCGGGGGCGGACCGGGCTTGGTCTCCAGCACTTTCGGCGCCGCGTTGGCCTGCGCGTTGCTGACATGCTGCGGCGGCAGCTTCTGGCCCATGCCGATGCCGGGGATTTCCCGGACCTCGACGCCCTGATGGGCGGCGACCATGATGTCGTGCCAGGTCTGCGCCGGCAGCGAGCCGCCGGTCATGCGGTTGGTCGGAGAATAGTCGTCATTGCCGTACCACACCGCGCAGGTGAAATTGCCGGTGTAGCCGACGAACCAGGCATCGCGATACGCATTGGTCGTGCCGGTCTTGCCTGCGGTCGGAATGCCGTCGAGGGCGGCGCGCCGCGCGGTGCCTTCGCTGACGACGTGGCTCATCATGCCGGCCATGTCGGCGGCGATGTTCGGCGGGATCGCCTGCCGCGGCTTCGGCCCGTCGCGGTCCCAGCGCCAGACCAGGTCGCCGGCGCCGGTGCGCACTTCGAGCACCGAATGCGGCGTCACCGCCTTGCCGCGGTTGGGGAAGGTCGCATAGGCCACCGCATGCTCGAGCACGGTGACTTCGTCCGAGCCGATCGGCAGCGAGGGCGTGTCGGGCAGCGGCGCCTTGAGGCCGAAGCGGCGCGCGACCTCGACGATCTTGGCGCGGCCGACCTTGGCCGGGTTCGGCGCCTTGGGCTCGTTCTTCCGGCCGATCTCGATCGACAGCTTCACCGGCACGACGTTGATCGAGCGGGTGATCGCCTGCGTCAGCGTCACCGAGCCGGAATATGAATGGCCATAGTTCTGTGGGCACCAATTGCCGATGCAGACCGGACCGTCGACCACGACCGAGTTCGGCGTGTAGCCGTTCAAGAGCGCGGTGGTGTAGACGTAAGGCTTGAACGAGGAGCCGGGCTGGCGATAGGCGTCGGTGGCGCGGTTGAACTGGCTGGCGCCATAGTCGCGGCCGCCGACCATGGCGCGGATGCCGCCGTCGAGATCGGCGACCACGGTCGCCGCCTGCGTCGCGTGATAGTCGCGGCCGAACTGGCGCAGCTGGTTCTCGACCGCGTCTTCCGCCGCCTTCTGCACGTTGGTGTCGATGGCGGTGCGGACCACGAAGACGCGCTCGGTGTAGGACTTCGGGAAGGTGTCGACCAGCTTGCGCATCTCGTCGAAGGCGAAGTCGAGATAATAGTTCGGCGAGGCTTCGTCGCGGCGGTCGACGGCGAAGGCCGGGTTGCGGCGGGCGCCGAACACCTGGCCTTCGGTCATGAAGCCTGCATCGACGAGGTTGTCGAGCACGACGTTGGCGCGGGCGCGGGCCGCGGGCAGGTTGATGTGCGGGGCGTACTTCGTCGGCGCCTTGAACAGGCCGGCGAGCATCGCCGCTTCCGAAAGCGTCACGTCGCGCGCGGACTTGTTGAAGTAGAAATGCGCCGCGCCGTCGACGCCGAAGGTGCCGCCGCCCATATAGGCGCGGTCGAGATAAAGCTTCAGGATCTCGTTCTTGGTCAGGCGCCATTCCAGCCAGATCGCGAGGAAGGCCTCGTTGACCTTGCGCTCGATGGTGCGCTCGTTGCTCAGGAACAGGTTCTTGGCGAGCTGCTGGGTGATCGAGGAGCCGCCCTGGCGCACGCCGCCGGCCTGCGCGTTGGTGACGAGCGCGCGCGCGGTGCCGGCGATGTCGATGCCGAAATGCTCGTAGAAGCGGCGGTCCTCGGTCGCCAGCGTCGCCTTGATCAGCACGTCCGGAAAATCTTCCAGCGGAATGGAGTCGTTGTGCTTGATGCCGCGGCTGCCGATCGGGTTGCCGTAGCGGTCGAGGAAGCTCACCGCGAGGTCGGACTTCTTCAGCCAGTCCTCGTCCGCGGTCTCGCGGAAGGCGGGAATGGCGAGGGTGAGCATCACGACGAGGCCGCCGAGCCCGAGGGTTGCGGCCTCCGACAGCGGCTCGATGAACACCCAGCGCTTCCACCGCCCGACATAGAAGCGGTCCATGAAGGTCGAGTAGCGCTCGTAGAGTTCGCGGATGCCCTTGGCCGAGGAGAACAGCGAGGAGTCGATGCGCGCATCAAGATCCAGGAAGAAATTCCGGACCCTCTGCTTCCAATGCGGTGGTATGATCTGGCGCACCTAGAACCCTTGAGGCTCGCTTCGAAAGCGTTCAAGCACCCGGCCGGGGCGGCATCGAGACGTCTTGGGGGAATGTTGCGGCAAACCCAAGGCGCCCGGCCAGCATCCGAGGGACTTGCTGTTCCTTCTAGCCGAGCGAGGCCCATAAACCAATGGTCACGCTCGGGATTTTGAACAACAGGCCTAATCGACCCCGGTTCATTACGGGCCTCAAAGGGGCCTCGCTTGCACCCACGCCGCCGCGCGCCCTAGATGGCGTTGCCGTAGCTTTCTCGAACTCTTGTTGAGGCGCATGACCGCAGCTCCCAAACGATCTCAAGGCCAGGAAGGATTCTTCTGGAAAACCAAGACGTTGGAAGAGATGTCTGGGGACGAGTGGGAAAGCCTGTGCGACGGCTGCGGCCGCTGCTGCCTGAACAAGCTCGAGGACGAGGACACCGGCCAGATCTACTTCACCCATATCGGCTGCAAGCTGCTCGATGGGATGAGCTGCGCCTGCAAGGACTATCCGAATCGCTCCGACAAGGTTCCGGACTGCGTCCGCCTGACCCCGGCCAATGTCCGCACCCTGAACTGGCTGCCGCCGAGCTGCGGCTACAAGCTCGTCGCCGAAGGGCGCGACCTCTATTGGTGGCATCCGCTGGTTTCGGGTGACCCCAACACCGTGCACGAAGCCGGCGTCTCCGTGCGCGGCCGCGTCGAGGGCAGCGAGGAGGAGGTCCCGGACGAGGAGCTTGAGGATCACATCGTGCAATGGCCGGCATTGCTGCCGAAACGAGCCCGCCTGAAGCGACGCCCGAAGGACTGATCCGCCGCGCCGGGCTCACGTCTTTGGGATGACCTCAGGGCGGGATGCACCCATGCGCCGCGGTGCCTGCCTGTGAAGAAATTTCCCCTCTACATTGGGCTGCATAGAACGAATCCTTCGCGGCGTTGCGCCGCGTCACGACGCCCGATCGAGATGAACAAGTTCGACCGGCAGAGCAATTCTGCCGACATCCAGGCCTTGCCCGACGATATTGCCGAAGAGCTGTCCCGCCTGCCGAGCGAGGTCATCAGCGTCGACGACGCGCCGTCGATCGCCCCGCCGGTGCCGCTGAGCTCCGACGAGGTCCGCACCATCGTCATCAGCCTGATGCTGACGATGTTCCTGGCCGCGCTCGACCAGACCATCGTGGCGACGGCGCTGCCGACCATCGGACGCCAGTTCCAGGACGTCTCCAATCTCTCGTGGGTGATCACCGCCTATCTGCTCGCCTCGACTGCGGTCGCGCCGGTGTTCGGCACGCTCAGCGACATCTACGGCCGCAAGGCCATGATCATCACCTCGCTCAGCCTGTTCGTCGCGGGCTCGGTGCTGTGCGCGATCGCCCCGAACATGCCGATGCTGATCCTGGCACGCGGGCTTCAGGGCCTCGGCGGCGGCGGCATCATGCCGGTGGTGCAGACGGTGATCTCCGACGTGGTGAGCCCGCGCGAGCGCGGGCAGTACCAGGCCTATTTCTCCAGCGTCTGGATGGTCGGCGGCATCCTCGGCCCGGTCATCGGCGGCGTGTTCGCCGAGCATCTGCACTGGTCGATGATCTTCTGGATCAACCTGCCGCTTTCGGCCGCGGCGCTCGCATTGCTGCTGCCCAAGATGAGCAAGATCCCGGTGTTCCACCGCAAGCGCAAGGTCGACTGGCTCGGCGGCGTCTTGCTGATGGCCGCCGCCGTGGTCTTCATGCTGGTGCTGACCTGGGGCGGTACGCGCTATGCCTGGCTGTCGCCGACCGTGCTCGCGATGGTCGGCGGCGCGGTTGCGCTCGCGGTGACCTTCGTCTGGCACGCCCGGCGGGCCGACGAGCCGTTCCTGCCGCTGCCGCTGCTCGGCGGCAGCGTGGTGCCGTTCGGGCTGATGGCAGGCGGTTGCGCGCTCGGCGCTATCACGGGTCTCACCGTCCAGCTGCCACTCTATTACGAATCCGTTTATCACCTCAGCGCCAGCGAGGCGGGGCTTGCGTTGATTCCGCTCGCGGCCGTCTCGACCTGCGGCGCGGCCATCGCCGGCCGTACCATGGCGCGGGCCAAGCACTACAAGCGCGTCGCCATCATCGGTACGTCCTGGGCCGCGCTGTGCGGCCTTGGTCTGACGCTGACGACGCTCCCGCTCTGGGGCCTGCTGACGCTGATGGCCGCGTTTGCGCTCGGTCTCGGCACGACTTTCCCGGTCTGCGTGGTCTCGGTGCAGAATTCGGTTGCACGGCCGCAGGTCGGCACCATCACCGGCGCGTTGAACTTCTTCCGCTCGCTGATGTCCTCGTTCACGGTTGCGGCCTTCGCCGCGATCCTGCTCATCGCGCTCGGCACAGACATCCCGCTTGCCGGCGAGCATCACGCCGCGGGCGCCGTCGCGATACCCGCCGACGACATGCGGCACGCCTTCCGCTTCGTGTTCGGTGCCGCCACCGCGCTGATGACGACAGCTGCACTGTGCCTGATCGCGATGGAGGAGCGGCCGCTGGCCGGCCCGTCGGCCAAGCAGCCGGTGGAAATGGCCGAGTAAGGCTCAGCGGCCTGCGTCCGGGAAGCGGCTCTTCCGCGGCAGCCGGATCGTGAACTCCGTGAACCCGCCAAGCTCCGTTGCAACGTCGATCGTGCCCCCGTGCTGCTTCACCACGATGTCGTGGCTCATCGACAGCCCGAGACCGGTGCCTTCGCCGGCCGGCTTGGTGGTGAAGAACGGATTGAACATCTTCTCCTTCACATCGTCGGCAATACCGGTGCCGTTGTCGCGGATCGTGATCTCGACGTCGTCGCCGCGATCGCGCGTAGCGACGATCAGCGTCGGCTCGTAACCGGCGGCGCCATCGGCCTTGCGCCGGGTGACCGCGTGGAAGCCGTTCGAGATCAGGTTCAGGAGCACGCGGGTGATTTCCTGCGGAAACACTTCGGCTTGCCCCGCCGCCGGATCGAGCTCGCGCTTCAGCATCACGTGGAATCCCGGCTTCTCGGCGCGGGCGCCGTGATAGGCGAGATTCAGGCTCTCCTCGACCAATGCGTTGATGTCGCTCAAGCGATGCTCGCCGCCGCCTTCGCGCGAATGCAGCAGCATGTTCTTGACGATGGAATCGGCGCGGCGGCCGTGCTGCACGACCTTGTCGAGGTTGTCCTGCAGCAGCCCCGTCAGCTCGTCGACCTCGCTGCGGACGTTCTCGGGGAGGAGGACCGGCGCCAGCAACTCGTTCAGCTCCTCGGTCAGCTCGGCAGATAGCGAGGCGAAATTGTTGACGAAGTTGAGCGGATTCTTGATCTCGTGCGCGATGCCGGCCGTGAGCTGGCCCAGTGACGCCAGCTTCTCGGTCTGGATCAAGCGGTCCTGCGCGGCGCGGAGATCATCGAGCGATCTGGCGAGCTCGCTGGTGCGGGTCGCAACTTCGTTGAACAGGCGCGTGTTCTCGACCGCGATCACGGCCTGATCGGCAAAGGTCTTGAGCAAGTTGATGGCCTTGTCCGGAAAATGACCGGGCTCCCGCCGCGTGACGGCGATGGTGCCGATCGCAACGCCGTCGCGCAGCATCGGCACCACCAGGATGCTGCGATAACCGCGTGTTCGCGCCAGCTCCTTCATGGCTTCGGTCAGATCAGGCTCGTTCTGCATGTCGCTGCGGAAGGCATACTCGCCGCTCCTCGCCACCCGGCTGTGAATGCCCGGCGAGGACAATGGCGTCGGAAATGAGCTCAGCAGGTCCGCATTGCCGGCCTCGTTGTCGGTCGTGAAGGCAGCCAGATGCAGCATCCCGTCGATGACGCGGGTGACGGTGGAGGAATGCGCTCCGATCAGCGCCTTGGCGCTGTCGGAAATGGCCTGGAACACCGGCGTGACATCGGACGGTGAAGCCGCGATCACCTTGAGAATGTCGGCGGTCGCAGTCTGACGTTCCAGTGCTTCCCTGGTCGCGTTGAACAGGCTGACATTCTTGATCGCGATCACGGCCTGGTCGGCGAAAGTCTGCAGCAGGTGCACATGATGCTCGGCGAAGTTCCCGCTCGCGCGGCGCGTCGTGATGATGATGCCGATGGCCTCGCCTTCGCTCATCAAGGGCGCAAACAGCATGCTGCGATAACCGCGGGCGCGTGCGATGTCGCGCGCGGCGGGCTCGAGCTCGGTGTCGGGCAATTGTGCCGCGGCACCATTGGCCACGAGCTGATAGGGCGGAAACTGCGCGAACGGCACCGGGAACGAGTCCTGGAGCACGCGATCGCCGACCGGATCGGTCGGGGTGAATGCCGCAAGGTGCGCGGCGCCGTCGATATAGCGCAGCACCGCGGTGGAGAAGCCGCCGATCAGCCGGTTGGCATTGGTCGCGATGGCCGCGAACACCGGCTGCACGTCGGACGGGGAGGCCGCCATCACCTTGAGGATGTCGGCCGTCGCGGTCTGGCGTTCGAGCGCCTCTTTGGTCTCGTTGAACAGGCGGGCATTCTCGATGGCGATCACGGCCTGGTCGGCGAAGGTCTGCAGCAGCTCTACGAGGTCGGGCGCGAATGCACCTGTGACGGCGCGTGTGACGCTGATCATGCCGACCGGCGCGCCCCGGTTCATCAGCGGCATGAACAGCACGCTGCGGAAGCCGCGCAGCCGCGCCAGCTCCCGGTTCGGTTCCGGGACGTCCGCGGCCTCGCTGTCGGGAAACTGGATCGTCTCGCCCTCGCGCACGAGGGCAAAGGTCGGGAAGTCCGCGATCTTGCGCGGGAACGACGCCTTCAGCCCCGCGTCCGCCTCCGGGCTGGTCGGCGTGAACGCCACGAGGTGAAGCTCGTCGCCGATGAACTGAAGCACGGTGGCGGAGAAGCCGCCGAGCAGGCGCTTCGCGCTGGAGGCGACTGCCGCAAAGACCGGCCGCGCATCGGACGGCGAGGCCGCGATGGTGCGCAGGATCTCGGCGCTGGCGCTCTGGCGATCCCGCGCAGTCGCAAGCTCGGCGCGCAGCTGCGCATTCTCGGCCGCGGCCGATTGCAATCGGCGCTCGAGTTCATCGGTTTCGTGCGAAGGGGTGGTCATTCCTCATCCAGCTTGATGCCGCGACGTGCGCGGCACCGGGCCGGATTATCACATCTTCCGCGGCCGGAGCCAGCGCTCGCCGCCATGCCCCGCACCGGCCCGCTCACGTGCCGGGCCGCGACACCTCGGTCTCCTTGGCTGTGATGAACTCCAGCAGCACCGGCACGCCTTCCCTTGTCTTCTCGATGCCGCGCTTGATCGCCGGCACGATGTCCTCGGGCCGCGTCACCCGCTCGCCATAACCACCGAAGGCGCGGGCCATCGCGGCGTAGTCGCCGGAAATGTCGGTCGAGCGATATTTTTCGGTCGAGATCGGCATCACCTTCAGCTCGATCGCCATCGAGAAATTGTTGAGCAGGATCGACATGATCGGGATGCGCTCGCGCACCGCGGTCTCGAAATCCATGCCGGTGAAGCCGATCGCGGCATCGCCCCAGACGTTGATGCAGAGCTTGTCGGGCTTTGCCAGCTTGGCGCCCATCGCAAGACCCAGGCCGTAGCCGAGCTGCGTCGTCTTGCCCCAGCCGAGATAGGTGAGCGGCTCGACCGCCTTCCAGAACGGCGAGAGTTGGTCGCGCGGACTGCCGGCATCGTGGGTGATGATCGTATTCTCGATGTCCACGGTGTGCTGCAAGTCCCACAGCACGCGATAGGGGCTCAAAGGTGCGTCATTGCTGGTCAGCTTCGGCATCCACTTCGCCAGCCATTCCTTGTGCGAGGCCGCGATCTCGGCCGCGACGGCGGAAGCGTCGCGATCCGCGGTGACGGTCTTGCCGATCTCCTCCAGCAGGGCATCGAGCACGAGGCCGGCGTCGCCGACGAGACCGATGCTGGCTTCCACGTCCTTGTTGAGATGATTTGGATCGAGCGTCGAGTGGATGATGGTCTTGCCCTTCGGCATCGCGATGCCGAAACTGGTCTCGGTGAAGGAGCAGCCGATGCCGAAGATGACGTCGGCCTCGGCCAGAAACTTCGGCACCGCGCGCGGCACTGCGAGGCCGCCGGAGCCGAGCGACAGCGGATGCGTCTCTGGAAACGATGATTTGCCCCCTAAGCTGGTGGTGACGGGGATCGCCAGCCGCTCGGCCAGCCGTTTCAGTTGCGGCCAGGCCTGGGCGTAATGCACGCCCTGGCCGGCATAGATCACCGGCCGTTTTGCATTCACGAGCAGGCTGGCGGCTTCCTTGACGTGAACGGGGTCGGCGCCGTAGCGGGTGCGCAGCACCGGCGTGTAGTTCAGCGGCTCCGGCACCTCCTCGTTCCACATGTCCGAGGGGATCTCGACGATGACGGGTCCGCCGCGGCCGTTCTTCAACCTGGTGAAGGCGCGGCGGAAAATGTTGGCAACTTCGGTCGCGAGGATGATCGGCTCGGACGATTTCGCGAACGGTTTCATCGCCTCGCTGGAATTGAAGTTCGGCTCGACATGCGCCAGCCTGCGCTGATAGCCCATCGGCAGCACCAGCACGGGCACGGATTCGCCGAAACATTGCGCGACGCCGCCCATCGCATTCTCCGCGCCTGGCCCGTGCTGCATGCAGAAGGCGCCGATGCGGCGCCCCGACGTCACCCGCGAGATCGCATCGGCCATGTGGATGCCGACGCGCTCCTGCCGCACCATCACGGGCCGGATCTCGGCCTTGGCCGCGTGCTCGATCAGATGGTTGACCGGATAGCCGCAGAGGATCTCGATGCCCTCGCGCCTCATGATTTCCGCAATGGCGGTGCCGAGCTTCATGGCGTCTCTCCCTGGCAAGGCCGTTGATCCGGCCATTGCAGGAGAGGGGATCAGGAAATGTTGGAGCGGTAAAGCGCGGGGATGCGAGGGCAGCGGTAGGTCAGCTATGCAGTGCGCTCCTGTATCCCGGATGGAGCGTTCGCGCCATCCGGGATACAGGTTTGGGCGAACGTCCTATTTGCAGTTCTTGCAAATCGTAAGCTTGCGCTTCAACGCCTCGTCGTCCTGATCGATCAACGATTGGGAGTCGATGCTAGAGCCCTTGCCGGCGATCGACCTCGCAGGTGGCGTCACCTGGCTCGGCGCATCGTTGCCGTCAGTGCTGGCGCTGAAGCCGTCATAGTCGGCGGCCGGATTTGGCATCGCCGCAGGCCCGCCGATCACGGGTGGAGACGGCTCTCTGGCCGTCGGGATTCTATTGTTCGTTACCGCAGCCGGCGCGCGCTTCGGTTTGGAATTCTTGGCGCCCTCATGCGGTGGAGATGCATTGGGCGGCGCCAGCGAAACTGGCGGCGTGGCCGAACTCTGCGCTCGCGCGCCGTCATACGACCAGATGCCGGCTAATATGAGGCTGAGAGCCAAGAGCGTCGCACGTCTCATCCGCATCCTTCCAAACAGTTCCGGCTCATGGTTCGGCCCGCAGGGTGCGTTCTGCCGCATTGGTGCAGATCAATATCAGGACTCGGGCGGCGGTCAAAGCGCCGCCACGACGCCTTGCGTTGCCCGACGGGCAAAACATGCCAGGGCTGGGTCAATCCTCAATGATCAAAATATTCGTATTTACAGAAATTCTGTTTTGCCGTACAACCCGAAACGTCCTGGCCCGCCACGAGGGGCGTTTCGCGATCGTCACGAAGCGCGGGATGGGATGCGGTGGCCGCGACGGCGTCGGCGCGCGATGGTGTTGCAGGGCGGGAAACCGTGAGCAGCGACAGGCGCGGTACGACACGGCACTGACAGCGTCTTCGCATGGTCTTCACGGTGAGCGCACGCCAGCCGTGGAGGACCCAGCGAGGACGTGCGCGGACGGAGAAGTCGTGTGGTCCTGACGCCCGGGGTCTGTGCGTCAAGTCATGTGGTGATGCTCACGGCCCAACCGGGCACGTACATCAGCCATCTGTATGGCGACGGGGGCAATAGTGCATCGCTCCCCGGGGAGAGCACGAAGGACACCGTTAAAACCATCCGCGCAGGGAAGGCCGGACGTTCCGGCGCTACCTGTCGTCCATCCCGTGCGCTTTTTTCAGCACACGCGGGACTTCGGGTGCCAGCCGGCGCCCGGCCTTCCCTGCGCCCTTGTTTCGAACAGGGCCTAAGACGAGAGCAAAGCTCGGGCGAAACATAGGCGCGAGGATGAGCAGCCATGTCTATCGCGAAAAAGTTCCATCGCGAAAAATCGGTCTCGTGCCCCGGACGCAGCGCAGCGCGCCCCTGGCGATGCGAAGCATCGTCCAGTGCGGCGTGGTGCGCTGCAGAGCCGGGGCCGATGCATCAGCGGAGCGTGCAGCTTCTGGGTCCCGGCTCTGCGCAGCAGCGTGAGAACGCTGCAGCGCGTCCGGGACACGAGAGACGCGCGTTGTGGCACAGGCTCGGAGAGGCCGATCTCGTCGGGAGACGCGAGCATATCGTCGTCCGTAATCAGCAGGGTTGCCAGCAGAACCTTGCTGCCCTGACGAAGCTCGACGCGGCTGAAACCGCGGAAGATCTCCGCGCGCAGTGCCTTGGAGCGCCTGGCGACGACGACGACGTTCTCACGGCCGGTGTCGAGACGGACGCGGCGGATCTTCAGTTGGGAATGCGGAAGGTCTGGATGCATGAACGGGCCGGCAGCACGGAGTTGGACCTCCATGCTTAGACGCCGCCGCCCCAATGCTGTTGACCCAGATCATGGCCCGCCAGTCTGGCGGGCGCGGGCCAGGCCGGTCGTTACTTCATCGCCGAGCTGACCGAGTTGAACTTGTTGTTGAGCAGCGCAGCGCCCGTGCTGTTGACGATGGTCACGATTGCCAGAGCGATCCCTGCGGCGATCAGGCCGTACTCGATTGCGGTTGCGCCATTCTCATCGGCAAGGAAGGACCTAAGCAGACGCATTGCCAACTCCTGTTCATCCGATCCGATGGATGGTCGCGTCGTTATCGGACTTGCAAATCGATCGAATAAGTCTTCATGCGCGCCAAACAGGGCGATCGCACCTTACCTCGTACGACGGCATTCATTAAATTAAGGTTCCGTCGACCCGTTCAAATGAAGTCAAACCGACTGCCCGGCGCGGGCTGTTCGGCAAATTGCCCATCGTGGCTTGGCCTTAACCGATTGTTGAGCCTGTTCGTCAACGAATAGGCAAGGATGTCTCGATCGCGCTCATCCGCGCCGCCCGTCCGCATTCAGCGCCCGCAACATCGCGATGCGGGCGAACATCAGCCAGCCGCCGCCGGTCTCGGCCGCATTGATCAAGGTCTCGATCGCGGTCTGCCAGTGCGCCTCGTGCTGGGCATCCTCGGGCAGCTGCATGATGTAGTCGGCTGCCTCTTGCAGCGTGAGCAGCTTGCGCTTGTTGCTCACGCGAACGGGATCGTCGAACGCCGTCGACCAGGGCATGTCAGGCCGGCCGATCGGCGAGGAGAGACATCACGGCGCGATCGCGGGGTGTGATGCTGTCAGCCGGCCTTCTTTGCCCGCGCGGGCGCGCGTACCGGCTTGTCGGCGGCCTTCTTCGGCGTGGTCGCAGCCTTCGCCGCAGCTTCCTTGCCGCCCTTGCCCGATATCGGCAGCAGCATTTCGCGCTGGCCCTCGACGCGCTTCTTCGGCTTCTTGGACTTCGCGCCGCCCGTGTCCCTGGCGACCTTCGCCGCGGGAGCCGCGTCCTTCTCGTTCGCGATGCTCTTCTTCAGCGCGTCCATCAGGCTGATGACGTTGCCGCCGGTCGTCGGTGCGGCCTTGGCGGTGATCGGCATGCCGCTGCGCTTCTTGTTGATGAGATCGATCAGAGCGGTCTCGTAATGATCCTCGAACAGCTCGGGCTCGAACGTGCCGGACTTCTTCTCGACGATGTGCTTGGCGAGGTCGAGCATGTCCTTGGTCAGCTTCACGTCCTGGATGTCGTCGAAATATTCCTTCTCGCTGCGGACCTCGTAAGGGTAGCGCAGCAGCGTGCCCATCAGCCCGTTCTCGAGCGGCTCCAGCGCGATGATGTGCTCGCGGTTGGTCAGCACCACGCGGCCGATCGCGACCTTGTCCATGCTGCGGATGGTCTCACGGATCACCGCATAGGCGTCGTGGCCGACCTTGCCGTCCGGCACGAGGTAGTAGGGGCGGATCAGATAGCGGTTGTCGATGTCGGCCTTGGGCACGAACTCGTCGATCTCGATCGTGTGGGTGGAATCGAGCGCGATGTCGTCCAGCTCGTCCTTGGTGACCTCGATATAGGTGTCGGTGTCGACCTTGTAGCCCTTGACGATGTCCTCGGACGTCACCTCGTCGCCGGTCTCGGCATCGACCTTGAGATACTTGATGCGGTGGCCGGTCTTGCGGTTGATCTGGTTGAACGAGACCTTCTCGGTATCCGAAGTGGCCGGATAGAGCGCGACCGGGCAGGTCACGAGCGACAGACGCAGAAAACCCTTCCAATTGGCGCGGGGGGCCATGGGCTACTCCAGACACAACAGAGGACAAGCCCTGAGGATACCATCGCCCAGTTGCGAATCATAGCAACCGCCGGCGTGGAATCTTGCAACGGCGTTAATCGCCGCCTGCGCCGTGTGGCCTGGCGGGCGGATGGACCGGAACATCGCCCGAGATGACGCGTTGCCCCCGCAGTTCATCGCCGCGAGGAGGTCGCGGCCACCCGACGCGACAGCCACAGATCGAGGTCAACATGGCAACCACGCGAGAGCAGAACCGGATCGTCGAAACTCCGACCGAGGCGCGCCAGGGCGAGCCCGGGCCTTCGGTGGCGGCGCTGCTCGCCATCTCGACCGGGCTTGCGATCCTGATCCTCGCCGTGGTCTGGTTCGTGTTCTTCCGGACCTGACGGCGGGATCAGCACGCCGGCACCTTCAGGCTCGCCGCGCGACGCGGCACGTTGCGCCCACCATGCCACCGGCTCCTCCGGCGGCATGGTGGGCGCAGTCGCATTTGCGCGCGCCAGGTCGTATATGACCAAAAAGTAAGGTAGACCGGTTCCCCTCGTTCATATTCAGTTCACGCCGGAATTGCTCATCTCTGGCAGTGTTCATGTCGTCTGTTCCTGCAGCCCATCTTTGGAGATAAGCGTGCGCCTGCTCGTTGTTGAGGACGACCCCGATCTCAATCGCCAGCTCACCAAGGCGCTGACCGACGCCGGTTATGTCGTCGATCGCGCCTTCGACGGGGAGGAGGGGCACTATCTCGGCGACAACGAGCCGTATGACGCCGTGGTGCTCGATATTGGCCTGCCGAAGAAGGACGGCATCTCGGTCCTGGAAGCCTGGCGCCGCAACGGCCGCACCATGCCGGTCCTGATCCTCACCGCACGCGACCGCTGGAGCGACAAGGTGCAGGGCTTCGATGCCGGCGCCGACGACTACGTGGCAAAGCCGTTCCACCTGGAGGAGGTGCTGGCGCGCATCCGCGCGCTGCTGCGCCGCTCCACAGGCCATGCCCAGAGCGAATTGACCTGCGGCCCGGTCACGCTCGACACCCGAACCGGCCGGGTCAGCGTGTCGGGCAATCCGGTCAAGATGACCTCGCACGAATATCGGCTTCTGGCCTACCTGATGCACCATTCCGGGCGGGTGGTCTCGCGCACCGAGCTGGTCGAGCATCTCTACGACCAGGATTTCGACCGCGACTCCAACACCATCGAGGTTTTCGTCGGCCGCATCCGCAAGAAGCTCGATGTCGACATCATCCAGACCGTCCGCGGCCTCGGCTATCTCCTGACCCCGCCGCCGGCCCCGGGCGCTTGAGGCGTTCCGGCCTTTTAGTATCTTGGCTTGACGGGAGGCCGAACAGGGCCCTTGGTCCGGTCATGACCTCCGACGACCTGCCATCCTGTGCCGCCCGGGATCATTCCGATGGCCGCTAGCTCGCTTGCGAACCGACTGTTCCTGTCGGCGACGGCCTGGCTCGTGGTGATCCTGGCCATCACGGGCGTCGTGCTGTCGTCGGTCTACAAGAACGCCACCGAGCGCGCCTTCGACCGCCGGCTCAATCTTTATCTGCGCACCCTCATCGCCGAGGTCGCAACCCCCGACGAGCCCCCGGACCGCCAGTTCCAGTCGCTCGGCGAGCCCCTGTTCGAGCTGCCGCTCTCCGGCTGGTACTGGCAGATCACGCGGACCGACACCGAAAAGCCGGAAGTGCGCTCCTCGCGCTCGCTTTGGGACAAGAAGCTGCCGAAGCTGGAAGAGCAGGGTGCCGAGCTCACCGCCGCCGGTATCCGCCTCGCCTATGTCGACGGGCCGGAAGGGCAGAATCTGCGCATGGTGGAACGGCCGGTCGATCTCGGTGCCGACGGCAAATTTCTGGTCAGCGTCGCCGGGGACGACACCGAGATCTTCGACGAGACACGCAGCTTCGACTACTATCTCGGCGGCACCTTCACTGCGCTCGGCATCGTGCTGCTGCTGACGACCGTGTTCCAGGTCCGTTTCGGCCTTGCACCGCTCAAGCGCATCTCGGAAGCGATCGCCGACATCCGCTCCGGGCGGGCGGAACGGCTCGAGGGTGAATTCCCGGTCGAGATCGCGCCGCTGGCGCGCGAGACCAACGCGCTGATCGATGCCAATCGGGAGATCGTCGAACGGGCCCGTACCCATGTCGGCAATCTCGCCCATGCGATCAAGACGCCGCTTTCGGTCATCGTCAACGAAGCCAGCGCGCATGCGGCCGATCCGTTTGCGGAGAAGGTGATGGAGCAGGCGGATGTGATGCGCGACCAGGTTGCCCATCACCTGGAGCGGGCCCGCATCGCGGCACGGGTCTCGGTGGTCGCCACCGTGACGGAGGTGGCGCCTGCCATCGAGGCGCTGCGGCGAACCATGGAAAAGATCCATCGCGACCGCCGCATCGTGGTCGAGGCCAAGGCCGATACATCGGCCAAGTTCCGGGGCGAGCGGCAGGATCTGGAGGAGATGGTCGGCAACCTCGTCGACAATGCCTGCAAATGGGCGGCCTCGCGCGTCCTCATCGAGGTCCTCGTCGAGCCGCCGCAGCAGGCCGGCGCCGGCCCGCGTTTGCGGGTCATCGTCGATGACGACGGCCCCGGCCTGACGGAAGCCGAGCGCGCCCAGGTCGCCCGGCGCGGCCAACGCCTCGACGAGTCGAAGCCCGGGTCGGGACTGGGGCTGTCGATCGTGACCGACCTCGCCGCCCTCTATGGCGGCAGCCTTTCGCTCGGCAGCGCGCCGACTGGGGGCCTGCGCGCCGAGCTGGTTCTTCCGGGAGTATAATCCCTTGTTTCGACGACAATTTCCGGCTCGGCCGAGGCTCCTCTAGGAAGCACGGGAGGCATTCAAGGCAGCTTCCTAAACGGCTTCTTAAGTGGGGACCCCCTATGATCGCGCCGGACCCATCCCATGTCCGCCATTTTACCGTGCATTACCGGGCGCATGAGCCAGACATCGATCGAGCGGCTGAGGGAATATCTCGCGCAGCTCCCGCCGCAGTCGCAGGCGCTGCTGATGCGGGAGTTCGAGCGTGCGCTGGAGCGCGGCCAAGACACGGCGGTGGCCACCCTCGTGCTCGAGCAGCTGCGCAAGATCGTCCGCAAGAGCGAGGCCAACGAGGCTTTGCCGCCGCGCACGGACGATCTGTCGCGGCTGCTGTTCCAGGTGTTGGAACCGTTCCTCGTTGAAGCGGGCACTCCGCTCCGGGCCGGCCAGATTCGCCGCTCCTCGCTGCAGCCGATCTGGCAGTGGCTTGGCCGCGACGGCGCACCGGACAAACTGAACGAATTCGAGGCGGTGCTGTCGCGCATGCCGGCCGACAGTGCAGGGCAGGTCGAAGCCCTGGCGCAGAAGCTTCAGGCCGTGGCCGCGGCCGCCATCTTTCAACTGACTGGGCCGGGGGGCGGCGACAAGTCGCGGGCGCTTGCCCGGGTCGGACCGCCCAACGTGATCGAGGATCTCTATTCGATCGGTGCGGTGCTCCAGGTCCGGGACGCCATTGCGACGTTGAACGAGAAATTGCCGCGCACCTTGCGGGCCTTCGGGGATTCCCAGATCGCTTCGGTCACGTCGGCGCTCAACATTCCGGCGCTTCAGACGCCGCAGATGCTGCCTTTCGCCTTGTCGATCGTCGTGCAGCGGATGACCGCGCCCTGGCAGATCATCCGCCTTGCCGTCAAGATAGCGGCGTCCGATGACGAGATCCGCGTCGCGGCGACGCCCTACGGTATCGCCGTCACGATTGCTCTGCACGATTTGTCCTGCGTCGCCGCGATCCTGCGCATGGACATCAAGCGCGGCCGTTTCGACAATGTCGCCGGCAACCTCAAGACGCTGCACGACGGCGTGCGCGGACTGCGCACCGAGCTCGACCTGCGCAACGATTCCGCCTGGGGCAAGCAACTGACCTCGATCCGGGCCGACATCTCCAATGCGCTGCAGTCCGAGATCGACAGCGTTCCCGGCCGCGTCCGCCGCATCCTGCGCCAGCGCCCCGAAAAGGACATTCCGCCAGGGGCGCGGATCGACAGCACCGAAGTCGAGGAGACGGTGGCCCTGATCGACTTCGTCGCGACGTGCCGCAATTATGCGAGCGAGCTTGCGATCAACGAGGTGACGCTGCGCACCTATTCCGATCTCCAGCAATATGTGGAACGGTCGACCGAGCAGCTGGTGCAGTCGCTGCGCGCCGCCGATCACAAAGTTCGCACCTATCGGCAGCAGCAGGTGCAGGCCGCGATCCGCTTCTGCCAGGTGCTGTTCGGCGACGATTACGCCTCATTGATGAGCCGGGCCGCCGAAAATGCACTCACGGGCGAGCGCAAATCGTCGCGCGCAGGCTGATCGGCGCGCATTTTTTTCGATCGCAAGTAGAGGTTGACGGCGCCGACGGCGCACCGTACTTTTCCGGTGCAAGTCTGGGAATTTCTATCTGTGGGCGCATGAAACCCGTTATCAGCTCGATCGAAATCGAGAACCGCGTCGTCGTGGCCAAGTATCAACGGCTGATGGTTGGGGCCAAGGTGGTGCTGGTCGAGAAGGCCAGCGATCGGCATCTGCCTGAGACCGTCACGAGGGTTGCATCTCGGGTTCCGGTCGGAGCGCTGCGCATCAGATTGCCGGATGCAATCAAGCCGGGGACATACTTCCTGAAGGCCTTCAACGGGCACGGCGAGCAGGCCGCGCAAAGTGTCGACTTCGAGATCGGCTAAGCCGTTGGATTTTCACCTTTTCGGGACGACATGCGGGTCGCGCCGAATTGACAATTGTCAATTGCCGCATCCTCCGGCCGTGGTGTAAAGGCACCTACAGGCGCGGTTCAGGCGCCGCCGGAAGCTTGCCAGATGACGCTATGGTTCGTGTTCGCGCTGATGACGGTCGCGGCGATTTTCGCCGTGCTCTGGCCGCTTGGCCGCAGCAGCCGCGCGCAGGATCAGGGTAGCGAGGTCGCGGTCTACAAGGACCAATTGGCCGAGATCGAGCGTGATCTCGCCGCAGGGTTGATCTTGGCGCCCGAGGCCGAGGCTGCGCGCGTCGAGATCAGCCGCAGGCTGCTCGCGGCGGCGGCCAGTGAGCCGGCAACGGCGCCGACGTCGAATCTCAAATGGCGCCGTGCGGCGGCCGTGCTGGCGCTTGCGGGCCTGCCGCTCGTTGCGGTCGGGGTCTACATGCCGCTCGGCTCACCGCGGCTGCAGGACTTTCCCCTGGCGCAGCGGGAGCGCGGGTCCGGCATGGCGCAGTCGCTCGAGAACCTCGTCGTGCAGGTCGAGCAGCATCTGGAAAAGAATCCGACGGACGGGCGCGGCTGGAACGTGCTCGCGCCGGTTCTGGAGCGGCTCGGCCGCTTCGACGACGCGGTGCGCGCCTATCGCAATTCGCTCACCTACAATGGCGAGAGCGCGGAGCGCCGGTCCGATCTCGGTGAAGCGATCTCGGCCGCCGCCGGTGGCGTGGTGACTGCCGAGGCCAAGGCCGAATTCGAGCGCGCACACGCCTTGAACGCCGACGATCCCAAGGCGAACTATTTCCTCGGCCTTGCCGCCGAGCAGGATGGCCGCAAGGACGACGCGGCCAATATCTGGCGTGGGCTGCTGGCGAGAGCGCCGGCGGATGCGCCGTGGCGCGCACTGGTGCAATCTTCGCTGGCGCGGGTCGGTGGGGGCAGCACGCTGCCGGCGCTGTCCGACGAGACGATTGCGGCCTCCAAGGACATGGCCGAAACCGATCGCACTGCCATGGTGCGCGGCATGGTCGACCGTCTGGCGACGCGGCTGAAGCAGAACGGCGACGACGTCGAAGGCTGGCTGCGTCTGGTGCGCGCCTATCTGGTGATGGGCGAGCGGGACAAGGCACTGGGCGCTTCGGCCGATGCCCGGCAGGCGGTTGCCAGCAACGCCGAGCGGCTGCGCCAGCTCAACGAAGGCCTGAGGACTCTCGGGATCGGCGGATGACGATTTCGGGACGACAGATGCGGAGAACGGAAACGCCATGACGCGCAAGCAGCGACGTATGACCATCATCGGCGGATCGCTCGCCGTGCTCGCGCTCGCGGCCGCGCTGGTGCTCAACGCGCTGCGCGACTCCATCGTGTTCTTCTCGACCCCGACCATGGTCGCCGAAAAGCATGTCGAGCCGGGAAAACGGTTTCGCCTCGGCGGCCTGGTGCAGCCCGGCTCGCTCCAGCGCGGCGACAATCTCGCGGTGACGTTCGAGGTCGCCGACGGCAACGCCAAGCTGCCGGTCGCCTTCAAAGGCATTCTGCCCGATCTGTTCCGCGAAGGGCAGGGCGTCGTCGCGGAAGGCGCGCTCGACGCCAATGGCGTGTTCAAGGCCGATACCGTCCTTGCCAAGCACGACGAGACCTACATGCCCAAGGACGTCGCCGATGCCCTGAAGAAGCAGGGGCATTGGAAGGACGATTACGGCGCCCAAAGCTCCGCTACCCAAGCCTCTGGTACCCAAGCCTCCGGTGCCGCCAAACCCGCGGCGACGACCGCGCAGGGCAATCCGCAGGGAGCGGTGCGGTGATCGCGGAGTCCGGGCATTACGCGCTGGTGCTGGCGCTCGCTCTGGCACTGATCCAGTCCGTGGTACCGCTGATTGGTGCGCGCCTTGGCGACGCCGCCCTGATGAACGTGGCGCGCTCGACCGCACTGGCGCAGCTGCTGTTCGTCGGCGCCTCGTTCACGGCGCTGGTGATGCTGCACGTGAACTCGGATTTCTCCGTCGCCAACGTCTACGAGAATTCCCACTCGATGAAGCCGCTGCTCTATAAGATCACCGGCGTGTGGGGAAATCATGAAGGCTCGATGCTGCTGTGGGTGTCGATCCTCGCGCTGTTCGGCGGCTTGGTCGCGAGCTTCGGCAACAATCTGCCTCTCTCGCTGCGCGCGCATGTGCTGGCCGTGCAGGCCTGGATCGCAAGCGCGTTCTACCTCTTCATCCTGATGACATCGAATCCGTTCCTGCGCATCGTCAATCCGCCGATCGAGGGACGCGATCTCAATCCCGTGCTCCAGGACATCGGTCTCGCCGTGCATCCGCCGATGCTCTATCTCGGCTATGTCGGCTTCTCGATCTCGTTCTCATTCGCGATCGCGGCGCTGATGGAGGGCCGGATCGATGCGGCCTGGGCGCGCTGGGTGCGGCCATGGACGCTGGTCGCATGGATCTTCCTGACCCTCGGCATCGCCATGGGTTCGTACTGGGCCTATTACGAGCTCGGCTGGGGCGGCTGGTGGTTCTGGGATCCGGTGGAGAACGCTTCGCTGATGCCCTGGCTCGCCGGCACCGCGCTCTTGCATTCGGCGCTGGTGATGGAGAAGCGCAACGCGCTGAAGGTCTGGACCATTCTGCTCTCGATCCTGACCTTCTCGCTGTCGCTGCTCGGCACCTTCCTGGTGCGCTCGGGCGTCATCACCTCGGTGCACGCCTTCGCCACCGATCCGACCCGCGGCGTGTTCATCCTCTTGATCCTGTGCCTGTTCATCGGCGGCAGCCTGTCGCTGTTCGCGGGCCGCGCCACCTCGCTGAAGCAGGGCGGCCTGTTCGCGCCGATTTCGCGCGAGGGCGCGCTGGTGCTGAACAATCTCCTGCTCACGGTGGCCTGCGCCGTGGTGCTGTTCGGCACGCTCTATCCGCTCGCGATGGAGATGCTCGCCGATTTCAAGATGTCGGTCGGCGCACCCTTCTACAATCTCACCTTCGCGCCGCTGTTCGTGCTGCTGCTGCTCGCGGTGCCGTTCGGGCCGATGCTGGCGTGGAAGCGCGGCGACCTGCTCGGCGTGATGCAGCGCCTGCTGGCGGCCGGCGTCGCCGGGCTGGTCGTGGTCGCCATCGTCTGGGCCTGGGTGCGGGGCGGCAGCGCGCTGGCGCCGCTCGCGATCGGGCTCGGCGTCTTCGTCATCGCCGGCGCGGTCACCGACCTGGTCGAACGGACGGGCCTGGTGCGCCTGCCATTCGCAACGGTGCTGCACCGGGCACGCGGCCTGCCGCGCTCGGCCTGGGGCACCGCGTTCGCGCATGCCGGCCTCGGCGTTGCGCTGATCGGGATCGTCTGCGAGACCACCTGGAACAGCGAATATATCGCGACCATGAAGCCGAACGACGTCGCCCATGTCGCCGGTTACGATCTGAAGCTCGACGGGCTGTTTCAACGCCAGGGCCCGAACTACCGCGAGATGATCGCCGAGTTCAGGATCAGCCGCGATGGCGAGGCGGTGACGGTGATGACGCCGTCCAAGCGCAGCTTCACCACGCGCGGCTCGTCGACCACCGAGGCGGCGCTGCTGACGCGCGGGGCGAGCCAGCTCTACGTATCGCTCGGCGACGCCACCGCCGAGGGCGCCATTGCCGTGCGCATCTATCACAAGCCGCTGGTCCTTCTGATTTGGTGGGGGCCGGTGCTGATGGCGTTCGGCGGCGTGCTCTCGCTGTCCGACCGCCGCCTGCGGGTCGGCGCGCCGAAACCGGCGCGGGCCAAGCAGCGCCTGCAGCCCGCGGAATGATCCGATGCGCCGGATGATGGCCGCCTTCGTCGCCTTGCTGCTGCTGGCTTTGCCGGCGGCCCACGCCGTGCAGCCCGACGAGATCATGTCGGATCCGGTGAAGGAATCGCGGGCGCGCGAATTGTCGCGCGAGCTTCGCTGCATGGTGTGCCAGAACCAGTCGATCGACGATTCCGATGCGCCGCTGGCACGCGACCTGCGGCTGCTGGTGCGCGAGCGCATCGCGGCCGGCGACAGCAATGCGCAGGTGCTCGATTTCCTGGTGGCGCGCTACGGCGAGTTCGTGCTGCTCAAGCCGCGCTTCGAGCGGCAGACGCTGCTGCTGTGGCTGCTCGGGCCGGTGCTGCTGATCGGCGGCGGCCTGGCGCTGTGGCTGCAAATCCGCCGCCGCTCGCGAAGTGGTGTGGACGTACCGGCGCCGCCGCTCACGCCCGACGAACAGGCGCGGCTCGCGGCCTTGATGTCGGACGAATCCAAATCGCCCTGAAGCCAATTCGTTCTGAAGCCATCCAGCTACGTGGTGCCACGCAGTCCGCGGCAACGGCTGCGTGGTTCATGCTAAATTGACCTTTGTCTGGAAGCTTGTCGCGAGATCTGATTCCAGCCCCTGAGTCCCCCGATGTTCGCGAACAGCAATCTGACGATCCGCTTCCTGGTCGGCGCCGTCGTCGCTGCGTTATTGTTCCTGCTTGGCATCGGAGGCGGCACCGGCTTCATCGCGGTGCTCTATCTCAACAACGAGATCACCAGCCTGTCCTCGGACTTCGCCGCGCTGAGCGGCCCGGCGCGCGATCATGCCATGCAGATCTACCAGCAGGCGCAGACCGCGTTCTCTTATTTCCTGGTCGCCTGCGGTGTGATCGCCGTCGTCGCTGTCGCGATCTGCGTCACCACCTGGTTCGCCGTGCGCAACGGCATCCTCAATCCGCTGGCGGCGATCGTGCATGCCATGCGCGAGGTTGCCGACCAGAAGTTCGACACGCCGGTGCCGGGGCTCGGCCGCAGCAACGAGATCGGCCTGCTTGCCGGTGCGCTGGAGGTGTTCAAGACCAGCGGTATCGAGCGGCGCCGCCTCTCCGAGCAGCAGCTGCATGAAGCGCAGCATCAGGCCGAGCGGTCGAAGTTCCTCGATGACAGGATCAAGCGCTTCAACGATCTCGTCGCCAGTGTCGTCGCCAGCGTGGCGTCATCGGCCGTGCATCTGAAGACCAACGCAGAGACGCTGTCGCGGACCGCCAACGACACCAGCACCAAGGCCAATGCGGTCGCGAGCGCGGCGAGCCAGGCCAGCGCCAGCGTGCAGACGGTCGCAGGGTCTGCCGAGGCGATGACGAATTCGATCGGCACGATCAGCCGCCGCGTCACGGACGCGACCCAGCGCGCCGAAGGCGCTGCAAGCCAGGCGGAGAAGAGCCGCGATACCATTCACACACTGTCGGATGCCGCCGAGAAGATCGGCGAGGTCGTCCAGCTCGTGCAGGCGATCGCATCGCAGACCAATCTCCTGGCGCTCAACGCCACCATCGAGGCGGCACGGGCCGGCGAAGCGGGCAAGGGGTTTGCGGTGGTCGCCTCGGAAGTGAAGAATCTGGCGCATCAGACCAGCAAGGCGACGGAGGAGATCACCTCCCACGTCGCCAGCATCCAGGGCATCACCGCGGAGACCCGCGGCGCGATCGACGGCATTTCCAGAACGCTGTCGGAGATCTCGTCCATCATGTCGGGCATCGAGATCGACACCGCCCAGCAGCGCAACGCCACGCAGGAGATCACGCGCAGCGCCCAGGACGCCGCGCGCGGAACCCTCGACGTCTCCAACCATATCGTCCAGATCACCTCGACCTCCGCCGAGACCGGCCGCATGGCCGCCGAAGCCAGGGATTCGGCTGTCGATCTGTCGCGGCAGGCCGAGACTTTGAAGCAGGAAGTCGACGAGTTCATCGTCAGTGTCAGGGCGAGCTGACGGGCCAGAATAGGGGCCCGCCGCTTTGTTGGGGAACTCGATTAAGTTCCTGCAACGCAACGATTTTCAGCCTGTGCTAAACTGCCGCATCTGCCGTCACCCTTCATTACGAAAGTTTAACCCCACCGCCAGCGCGCGGTAAGGCGGCAATCCCCATCTTCAGGTCCGCAAGGTGCCGACATCCGGCACCAACAGGAATTCAAAGGCCCTGGAGATTTCTGCATGACCGACCGCATCGACCTTTCGAACCTCCCGTCCTACCGGCAGCCGCGCCGATCGGTGTTTTCCGCGCGCAAGCTTGCGCTGATGGCTTCGGTCGTCGCCGGTCTCGGCGCGGCCGTCTATGGCTTCAGCCCGTCGACCTCGCCGGCCGACCTGTTCTCGAGCCCGGCGCATGCGCAGGTGAACAACGAGGTCCGCAAGGTCGAGCGTCCCATCGGCTTCGCCGACATCGTCGAGCGCGTGAAGCCCTCGGTGATCTCGGTCAAGGTCAACATCAAGGAGAGGACCGCGAGCAACGATGATGGCGACGATTCGTCCTCGCCGTTCCAGCCCGGCTCGCCGATGGAGCGCTTCTTCCGCCGCTTCGGCGGTCCGGATGGCATCCCCGGCCTGAAGGGCGGCGGTCGTGGCCGCGTCGTGCAGGGGCAGGGCTCCGGCTTCTTCATCTCGGCTGACGGCTATGCCGTGACCAACAACCACGTGGTCGATGGCGCCGACAAGGTCGAGGTCACCACCGACGACGGCAAGACCTACACCGCCAAGGTGATCGGCACCGATCAGCGCACCGACCTTGCGCTGATCAAGGTCGAGGGCAGCACCAACTTCCCGTTCGCCAAGCTCGCAGATAGCAAGCCGCGGATCGGTGACTGGGTGCTCGCGGTCGGCAATCCCTTCGGTCTCGGCGGCACCGTGACCGCGGGCATCGTCTCGGCGAGCGGCCGCGACATCGGCAACGGCCCGTATGACGATTTCATCCAGATCGACGCGCCCGTGAACAAGGGCAATTCCGGCGGTCCGTCCTTCGACACCAACGGCGAGGTGATGGGCGTCAACACCGCGATCTACTCGCCCTCCGGCGGCAGTGTCGGCATCGCGTTCTCGATTCCCGCGAACACGGTCAAGAGCGTGGTTGCGCAGCTCAAGGACAAGGGCTCGGTCAGCCGCGGCTGGATCGGCGTGCAGATCCAGCCCGTCACCTCCGACATCGCCGACAGCCTCGGCATGAAGAAGGCGGAAGGCGCGCTGGTGGCGGAGCCGCAGGCGAACGGTCCGGCCGCGAAGGCGGGCATCGAGTCCGGCGACGTGATCACCGCGGTCAATGGCGAGCCCGTCAAGGATGCCCGCGAACTCGCCCGCACCATCGGCGGCATGGCGCCCGGCGCGACCGTGAAGCTCAACGTGCTGCATAAGGGTCAGGACAAGGTCATCAACCTCACCCTCGGCCAGTTGCCGAACACGGTCGAGGCCAAGGCCGACACCGACAACGATAGCGGCAAGGGCGCCAGCAAGGGAACCGACGTGCCGAAGCTCGGCATGACCGTTGCGCCTGCCAATTCCGTGGCCGGCGCCGGCAAGGAAGGCGTCGTGGTCACCGAAGTCGATCCGAAGAGCGCCGCGGCCGAACGCGGCTTCAAGGAAGGCGACGTGATCCTCGAGGTCGGCGGCAAGAGCGTGGCGACCGCCGGCGAAGTCCGCGACGCCATCAACGCGGCGCGGACCGAGAACAAGAACAGCGTCCTGATGCGCGTGAAGAGCGGCGGCCAGTCGCGCTTCGTCGCCGTGCCCATCGCCAAGGGCTGAGGCCTTCAGGAGGCCTACGAGATGAAGGGTGTCGCCGGCATCAGTCGCCCCAGCCGCCGGCGCCCTTCGGGGGAGCAGCGCAAAGCTGGCTTCCCTCGTCTACCTTCCGGTGGAATTACGCCCCCCTCCGTCGGAAGGCCTAGGGCGGTGAGGTCCCCCCAGCTTCACCGCCCGCCTTTTTCCCGCTTCGAGCCTCTCCCGCTCGGCTTGCATGCGATTGCCGCTCGCGCCATGTTTAGAGAAGGTTGACCTCCTTGACCGCCGCCGAACGCACGATGCGCCTCCTCATCATCGAAGACGACCGCGAATCCGCCGACTACCTCGCCAAGGCGTTTCGCGAAGTCGGACACATCGCCGATCACGCCGCTGACGGCGAGGAAGGCCTCGCCATGGCGGAGAACGGCGAGTACGACGTGCTGGTGGTCGACCGCATGCTGCCCAAGCGCGACGGCCTGTCGCTGATCGGCGCATTGCGCGACAAGGGCAACACGACGCCGGTGCTGATTCTCTCCGCGCTCGGGCAGGTCGATGACCGCATCAAGGGCCTGCGCGCCGGCGGCGACGACTATCTGCCGAAACCCTATTCCTTCGCCGAGCTGCTGGCGCGCGTCGAAGTGCTGTCGCGTCGCCGCGGCGGTCCGGCCGAGGAGACGCTTTATCGCGTCGGCGATCTCGAGCTCGACCGGCTCTCGCATCGCGTCGCCCGCGGCAAGGACGAGCTGACGCTGCAGCCGCGCGAATTCCGCCTGCTCGAATACCTGATGAAGCACGCCGGCCAGGTGGTGACGCGCACCATGCTGCTGGAGAACGTCTGGGACTATCATTTCGATCCGCAGACCAACGTGATCGACGTGCACATCTCGCGGCTGCGCTCCAAGATCGACAAGGGCTTCGAGCGCCCGCTGCTGCACACGATCCGCGGCGCCGGATACATGATCCGTGACGGCATTCGGTAAACTCGTCCGCACCACGGCGTTCCGGCTGACGCTGGTCTATTTGCTGCTGTTCGCGATGTTCGCGGCCTCGCTGCTGGCCTATTTCGCCTGGAATACGCGGCGGCTGATCACCGAGGAGATCACGCAGACGGTCAATGCCGAGACCTCGGAGATCAACGAGATCTACGACCGCGGCGGCATGGTTCGCCTGGTGCGCACGATCGAGTATCGCGCACTGCGGCCGGGCGCCAACCTCTACCTCGTGACCACGCCGACGGGCCAGGCGATTGCCGGCAATGTCGGCTCGCTGGCGCCGGGCGTGATGGCGACGCGCGGCTGGTCGGAGACGGCCTACCGGCGGATCGAGGACAGCGATGACCGCGATCATCGCGCGCTCGTTCGCGTCACCGAATTGGAGAACGGCTTCCGGCTTCTGATCGGCCGCGACCTTGCCGAGCGGCGGCGCCTGTTCGGCATCGTCGCCAAGGCGGCGCAGTTTTCGGTCCTGATCGTCGTCGTGCTCGGCCTCGGCGGCGGCATCTTCGTCGCGCGGCGGGTGCTGAGGCGCATCGACGCGATGACCGGCACGGCGCAGCGCATCATGACCGGCGATCTCAGCGAGCGCCTGCCCGTGGGGCGCAGCGGCGACGAGATCGATCGCCTCGCCGAGAACCTCAACGCCATGCTGGAGCGGATCGAGACGCTGATGGCGGGGCTGAAGGAGGTTTCCGACAACATCGCTCACGACCTCAAGACGCCGCTGACGCGGCTGCGCAATCGCGCCGAGGAGGCATTGGCGAGATCAGGCTGCGAGGCGGACTATCGGGCCGCACTGGAGCGGACGATCGAGGAGTCCGACGGGCTGATCCGGACCTTCAACGCGCTGCTGATGATCGCGCGCGCGGAATCCGGACAGGCGCGCGGCAACATGGACGACTTCGATGCCGCGGAGGTCGCGGAGGGCATCCACGAGCTCTACGAGCCGCTCGCCGAGGACGACGGCGTGGCCCTCAAGGTCAAGTGCGAGCAGGCACCGGTTCATGCCAATCGCGAGCTGATCAGCCAGGCGCTCGCCAATCTGGTCGAGAACGCGATCAAATACGGCAAGCCCGCGGCACAGGCGGCGGGAACCGTGGTCAGCATGGACGCACGGCAAATCACGATCGAGGCGAGGCGCGACGGCGACCACGTGCTGCTCAGCGTCACCGATCGCGGCCCCGGCATCCCCGAAGCCGACCGCAAGCACGCCATCGAGCGATTCGTGCGGCTGGAGGCCAGCCGCACGCTGCCGGGCTCGGGCCTCGGCCTCAGCCTCGCCTCGGCGGTTGCGACGTTGCACGGCGGCGAATTGCGTCTGGGCGATGCCCATCCCGGCCTCGTCGCCACGCTCGTGCTGCCGGCGCGCGCGGGTGCGGGCGACAGGGTTGCTCCGCCAATACCGGATGTGCCACAGAAGGTGGCATGAACCACTCCGCGCCGGGAAACGCGGACAAGCATGGTGAGAGGCTGGCCGCACGCTTCGCGGAAGCTCCCCATATTGCCGCTTCCACAACCGACGAACGCCGTTTCGAAAGCTGGCTGGCCGGGCTCGAGCCGGCACAATCGGCCCGTCTCGAAACGCAGCTGGCGCATCCGTTCGCGCGCGACATCCTGGCCGGGATCGCGGAATATTCGCCCTATCTGTTCGATCTGGTGCGCGCCGATGCCTTGCGCCTGATCCGGCTGCTCGACTGCGATCCGGGCGCGCACCTGGCGGCGCTAATCGCGGAGGCGCGCAGCGCGGTGCTCGCGGCCTCTGACGAGGCCGAGGTGATGCGGCTGCTCCGCCGCATGAAGGCGGAGGCTGCGCTCCTGATCGCGCTGTGCGACATCGGCGGGGTCTGGCCGGTGATGCGGGTGACGGCGGCGCTGACCGACGTCGCGGTGTCCTCGGTGCAGGCGGCGCTGCAATACCTGCTGCGGCAGGAAGCCGCACGCGGCAAGCTCTCACCGCCCAATCCCGAGGCACCTGAAGAGGGCTGCGGCCTGATCGTGCTCGCGATGGGCAAGATGGGCGCGGGCGAGCTGAACTATTCCAGCGACATCGATCTCATCGTATTCTTCGATCCCGATGCGACGAGCCTCGCGCCCGATATCGAGCCGCAGCCGTTCTTCGTCCGCGTGACGCAAGGCATGGCGCGCATCCTGCAGCAGCGCACCTATGACGGTTACGTCTTCCGCGTCGATTTGCGGCTGCGGCCCGATCCGTCCTCGACCCAGGTGGCGATCTCGCGGGATGCCGCGCTGAACTATTACGAGCGGGAAGGGCGCACCTGGGAGCGCGCCGCGATGATCAAGGCGCGGGCCTGTGCCGGCGATTTCAGGGCCGGCGAGGCATTGCTCACGGAGATCGCGCCGTTCGTCTGGCGCAAGCATCTCGACTTTGCCGCACTTGCCGACGTGCACGACATGAAACGGCAGATGCAGACCTATCGCGGCCAGAGCGAGGTGGCGGTCGAGGGCCACAACGTCAAGGTCGGGCGCGGCGGCATTCGCGAGATCGAGTTCTTCGCGCAGACCCAGCAATTGATCGCCGGCGGCCGCAATCCGGAATTGCGGGTGCGGCCGACGCTGAGGGCGCTCGACATGCTCGCCGCGAGCAACTGGATCACGGTGGCGGCGCGCGACGAGCTGACGACTGCGTACGAATTCCTGCGCCGGGTCGAGCATCGCCTTCAGATGATCGCCGACGAGCAGACCCACACGCTGCCTGAGGACAAGCAGGCGGTCGAGCGCTTTGCGTGGTTCTTCGGCTATCAAAATCGCGAGGCGTTTGCGCGCGATCTCTTGCACCAGCTCCAGATCGTCCAGGGTCACTACGAAAAACTGTTCGAGGGCGACGACCCCACCGACACGGCGAGGCTGCCGGCGCTCGACTACGGTGCGGGCCCCGACGATCCGCGCCTGCTGCAGCACCTCGCGACGCTCGGCTTCAAGAAGCCCGCCGCCGTCGCGCAGAGGGTGCGCGACTGGATCTCCGGCGACTACCGGGTCTTCCGCGTCGAGGCGACGCGAAGCGCCTTCGTCGAGTTCGTGCCGGCCTTGATCGACGGCCTTGCCCATGCCGAAGAGCCGGATCGCGCGGTCGTTTCGTTCGATCATTTCCTCGGGGCACTGCAGCGCGGCGGCCGGCTGATCAAGCTGCTCGGCCAGAACCGCGACCTCGTCGCGCTGGTGGCGCTGGTGCTCGGAGCCGCGCCGCGGCTCGGCGATATGCTGGCGCGGCAGCCTCAGCTCATGGACGGCCTGATCGATCCGCGCTTCTTCGGGGCCATGCCCGACCGGCAGGAATTGTCCGGGCGGTTAGCTGCCACGGTGCAGGACGCCGGTTCATACGAGGAGTTCCTCGATCGCTTGCGCCTGTTCGGGCAGGAGAGCCTGTTCCTGATCGGCACGCGCATTCTCTCCGGCACCGTCTCGGCGCAGCAGGCGAGCACGGCCTTCGCCGACGTCGCGGAGGGAATCGTCCACACCGTGCACGGCCTCGTCGCCGACCGCTTCGCCGCCCAGCACGGCCGCATCAGGGGTCAGCAGACCGCGATCATCGCGATGGGCCGGCTCGGCAGCCGCGAGATGACGGCCTCGTCCGATCTCGATTTGATCCTGCTTTACGACTTCGACAGCGACAATCCGGACTCCGATGGCCCGAAATCGTTGCAAGGCGCGCATTATTTCGCCCGCCTGACCCAGCGCCTGATCAGCGCGTTCACGACGCGCACCAATTACGGCGTGCTCTACGAAATCGACATGCGGCTGCGGCCCTCGGGACGCGCAGGTCCTGTGGCCTCGAGCCTCATCTCGTTCGCCGATTACCAGGCCAACGAGGCCTGGACCTGGGAGCACATGGCCCTGACGCGCGCGCGCGTTGTGTCGGCCTCGCCCGAATTCCGGGAACGGATCGAGCGCGTCATCCGCGATGTCCTCACTCGCCGCCGCGATCCCGCCATCATCGCGAACGATGTCGCCGACATGCGGCGCGCGATCGCGCAGGAGAAGGGCGAGGCGGATTGCTGGGATCTCAAGCATGCCGCCGGCGGCATGGTCGATATCGATTTCATCGCGCAATATCTGCAGCTCGTGCACGCGCACGACAAGCCCGAGATTCTCGACGTCAGCACCATGCAGGTGCTGGAGAATGCCTGCAGGATCGGCGTGCTCGCGCAGTCGGAGACGGAGATCCTGCGGGCCGCGGCGCGGCTCTATCATGACCTCACGCAGATCCTGCGGCTCTGCGTCAGCGAGCGCTTCAAGCCTGAAACCGCCGGCACCGACCTGCTGCGCGTGATGGCGCGCGCCGGCGACGCGCCGGATTTCTCCTCGCTGGAGGCGCGGGTGAAGGAGACGCAGAGCGAGGTGCGGCGCGTGTTCAGGGCGCTGCTGGAGGGGTCATAGCCTGCTTCAGCGCCGTGATGGCCTCGCGCACGTCGGTCCAGGCCCGCGCCACCCGCATCGTTCCGATCGATCTGCAACCGCAATCAATCGATACGGATTGGCCATGAAAGCTGGATCGGCTGCCGGTTTTTCACGTGTTGGTGCAGGCCCGGCGTGCTAGCTTGCGTGCCACGAAGGAATTCGAGGGGACGGCCGGTTGATCGACAAGCTTGAACTATTGCTGGCGCTGGCGAAGGAGCGGCATTTCGGACGCGCGGCCGAAGCCTGCGGCGTGACGCAACCGACGATGTCGACCGGGCTCAAGCAGCTTGAGGAGATCCTCGGGGTGATGCTGGTCCAGCGCGGCTCGCGCTTTCAGGGATTTACCCCCGAAGGCGAGCGGGCACTCGACTGGGCGCGGCGGATCGTCGGCGATGCCCGCGCGATGCGCGACGAGATCAACGGGCTGAAGCATCAGCTCTCCGGCGAGATCCGCATCGCCGCGATCCCGACCGCGCTCGGCATGGTCGCCGCGCTGACGACGCCGTTCCGCGCCAAGCATCCCGAGGTGCGCTTCCGCATCCAGTCCACCACCTCGTCCGAGGTGCTCGGGCTGCTCGAAAATCTAGAGGTCGATGCGGGACTGACCTATATCGAGAACGAGCCGATCGGCAAGGTGCGCACCATCCCGCTCTACAACGAGAGCTATCGCCTCCTCACCGCGCCGGACGCGATGTTCGGCGACCGCGAGACGGTGACGTGGAAGGAGGTCGGGCAGGTGCCGCTGTGCCTCCTGACGCCCGACATGCAGAACCGCCGCATCATCGACCGCGCGCTGCGCTCGGTCGGCGCGGAGGCGACGCCGACGCTGACGTCGAACTCGCTGCTGGTTCTGTTCACGCACGTGAAGACGGGGCGCTGGGCGAGCGTGATGCCGGCCAAGCTCGCCGAGACGCTCGGCCTGTCCGACACCGTGCGGTCGATTCCGATCGTCGACCCCGAGGTCAATTACAGCATCGGCCTGGTGATCCCGCAGCGCGATCCCATGACGCCGCTGATCGCAGCGCTGGTCAACGTCGCGCGCGAAGTCGCGCCGAAGCTGCAATTGTAGGTCCGAGCAAGCGCCTCGTCCTTCGAGACGCGCGCCGGGCGCGCTCCTCAGGATGAGGCTCCGCGCCATTGTGCTTTCTTGAAACTGCTGCCCCGCACCGTGTCCTCATCCTGAGGGCCCGCCGCAGGCGGGCGTCTCGAAGGATGGCCGTAGGCACTTGGCTCAAGCCGCCGCCGAAATTCTGGCCGCTGCCTTGATCGCGTCGCGCGGCAGGGTCACGCGCACGACGGTGCCGACGTCGATCTTCGAGCGCAGCCGCATCGAGCCGCCGTGGAGCTGGGCCAGCGAGCGGGCGATGGCGAGGCCGAGGCCCGAGCCGTGATAGGTCTTGGTGAGCTGGCTCTCGACCTGCTCGAAGGGACGCCCGAGCCGCGCCAGCGAATGCGGCGCGATGCCGATGCCGGTGTCGGCGATCATCAGCACGATCCGGTCGTCGAGCTGTCGGCTGCGCACCACGACGCGTCCACCGTCCGGCGTGAACTTCACCGCGTTCGAGAGCAGGTTGACGATGATCTGCTTGGTGGCGCGGCGGTCGGCGACGACCGAGATGGATTTCGCGATGTCGGCATCCAGCGTCAGCTGCTTGTCCTGCGCACGGCCGGTGACGACCCGCAAGGATTCCGCCAGCGTTTGCGCAAGGTCGAGCTGTTCCATGTCGAGCTTCATGCGGCCGGCCTCGATCTTGGACATGTCGAGGATGTCGTTGATGACCTCGAGCAGATAATGGCCGCTGGTCAGGATGTCCTGGCAGTATTCCTGGTACTTCTCGCTGCCGAGCTCGCCGAACATGCCCGAGCCCATGATCTCGGAGAAGCCGATGATGGCATTGAGCGGCGTGCGCAGCTCGTGGCTCATATTGGCGAGGAATTTCGACTTGGTCTGGTTGGCTTCCTCGGCGCGGGTCTTCTCGCGCTGGTACTTCTCGGCGAGGTCGGCCAGCTCGACGGCCTGGCGCTCCAGCGCGGCCTGCGAGCGCTTGAGGTCGATGACGGTGGCGCGCAGGCGCAGATCGTTGTCGACCAGCTTCTGCTCGTGCTCCTTGATGCGGGTGATGTCGGTGCCGACCGAGACGTAGCCGCCGTCCTTGGTGCGGCGCTCGCTGATGTGCAGCCAGCTGCCGTCGTCGAGCTGCGCCTCGAAGGTGCGTGCGCCCGGGCCTTGGGCGCCGGTCTCGTTGTGGCGGGTGCGCACCTCCGGCATGCGGCCGACCTCGAGCACGGTCTCGTAGGAGGTGCCGGGGATGACGGCGCTGTCGGGCAGCTTGTGCAGGCGCTGGAAGTGCGAGTTGCAGAGCACCAGGCGGTCGCTGGCATCCCACAGCACGAAGGCCTCCGGAATGGTCTCGATCGCATCGCGCAGGCGGAGGTCGGCTTCCACGGTCTTTTCGGCGAGGCTCTTCTGCTCGGTGATGTCGACGGCGATCCCGATCAGGTGCACGCTGGAATCGGTCGCCCCGCGCGTCTTCTCGCAGCGGACGCGAAGCCAGATCCAGTGGCCGTCGACATGCTGCATGCGGAAGGTCTGGTCGATGTGGTCGATCTTCTCGGAGATCAGCTGGTCGGCGATCGCGAACAGGTCGATGTCGTCGGACTTCACCAGCGCGTTGACCTCGCCGAAGGTGAGGAGCTCGTGACGGCCGTCGAGGCCGAGCATCGAGAACATCGACTGCGACCAGAAGATCCGGCCGCGCGACAGGTCCCAGTCCCACAAGCCACAGCGGCCGCGGTTGAGGGCGGTGTCGATGCGGCCGCGCACGGCGTCGTTGATGAGATCGCCTTCGCGGGCGCGGGTCGACTGCCAGTGGAAGGCGAAGCCGAGGATCAGGACGACGAAGCCGGTCGTCGCCGACAGCGTCACCGAGAGCGCGGCGTCCGAGCCCCAGATCGGCTCGTTGCGCTCCTGGATCACGGTGACGAAGCCGGGCAGTGACTTGATCTGCCGCGAGGTCGCCATCGCCGCGTTGCCGCTCGGCAGCATCATGTCGGCGATGTCGCCGTCGCGCGGCGGCGCGGCGATCAGCTGCGCGGTCGTGATCGCATCGAGCAGGCGATCGTTGCCGACAGCGTCGCTATCGGCCGGGACGCGGGCGAGGATGCGGCGGTCGATGCCGGCGGAGGTGACGATGACGTGGCGGCCCGCAGCCGTGGCCCAGGACGGAATGAGATCGGGCAGCAGCATCGGCAGGCTCTCGATGGTCTTGAGCCGCTCCTGGCGAACCGAGGTGAGGCGGTCGATGCGCTCGGCGAGCAGGTCGGCGAGCGCCGAAATGTCGTGGCGGATCACCAGTCGCTTCTGGCGCGTCTGGTCGACCACCTGCACGAAGGCGCCGAGGCAGATCGTGATCAGGAAGGCGATGATGAGCGTCGGCACGGCACGGCGCAACGCCGGCTCCGCGATCAGGAGCCGATGATAGGCAGGTTTCGCGATCGATTGCGCCAATCCCTTGATCGAATCGGATTGGACGCACGCGTTCGCGGCGTCTGCACGCGACATGCCTTCGGCCCCCTGAAAACCAGCGTCGGAAGCAGCCCCACATCGCTTCCGAATCACACCGATTTGAATCCAGTTTTCGCGGGCTGTCGAGAGTCAACGAATCGTTAACGCGAAATTATTCTTATCCAACGCGCAGTTTGTGCATCGCGTGTCCGCAAACGCACGGGTGCAACGAGTCCGAAACGGGAACGTGTGACTCGCCGCGCATTCTTCATCACGCCCGCGGCGGCTCGGCGTGACTGATGACGCGCTTCACGCTCGGGAAGGCGCGCCGCAACGCACGCTCGATCGCGTCGACATGCTCGTGCACCTTGATCACGCTCATCGACGGTGCCGCGCGGCAGTGGAAGTTGACGATCTCGCCGGCGTCGGTGTTGCGGACCCGCACATTATGGATGTCGTGGATCTCGCCTTCGCCGGCGAACTCGGCCAGTGCGGCGGCGATGGTCTGCACCCTCTCGGGCGCGGCATCGACGCCGAACGGCAGTTCCGGTTCTAACGGCTCGATGTGAACGTCGACCTCGACGTCCTCGCCGAACTCCTCCTGGATGTTGCGCTCCAGCGTGTTGGCGACGTCGTGGGCGGCCTCGAGCTGCATGTCGGCATCGACTTCGAGGTCGATGCCGACGATCAGCTTGGCGCCGAGATCGTGCACCGTGACGTGGTGGACCGCGAGCCCGGAATTGCGCGCGATCACCATGATGCGGTCGCGCACGGTTTCGTTGTCACGCGCGACCGGCACTGCGGCGAAGGTGAGGTCGGAATCGCCGAAAGCCTTGGCGACGGCGGCTTGCGCGTTGCGCTTGATGTCCTCGACCCGGTCGATCGGATAGGTCCGTGGCACCTTCGCGATGGTGTCGATGAACGTGGTCGCTCCGACCATGCGCACGCGCAAGCGTTCGACGTCGATCACGCCCGGCACGCCCCGGATCGCGGCTGTGGCCCTCTCCTGCGCGCCTTCGGGGGCGCGATCGACCAGCGTTTGCACGGTCGAGCCGGCCATGCGCAGGCCCAGCGCTGCGATCATCACGGCAACCGCTGCGGCCGCGGCGGCGTCGCCCCACCAGAAGCCGAGCCCAGCCAGGATCAGGCCTGCAATCACGGCGCAGGAGCCCATCACGTCCGAGGCGAAATGCAGCGCGTCGGCCGCCAGCGCCTGGCTCCCGGTCTCCCGCGCGGCACGGTGCAGGGCGCGGGCGCGCCAGAGATTGACGGCGATATCGATCACCAGCACCGCGAACGGCACGGCCGAGATGGTCGGCGGCGGGGTTCCCTCGCGCAGCCGGCTATAGGCTTCGACCAGGATGCCGCCGGCGAGCACGTAGAGCAGGGCAGTGACGCCGAGCGCGGAGATGCTTTCCAGCTTGCCGTGGCCGTAATGGTGTTCCTCGTCCGCGGGCTTGTCGGATACCCGCACCACCGCCCAGGTGACGATGGTCGCAACCAGGTCGATCGAGGAATGCAGGGCTTCCGAGATCAGCGCCAGCGAGCCGATCGCGATCCCGACCGCGAACTTGGCCGCCGCCATGCCGCCGCTGGCGAAGATCGAGATGGCCGCGACCGAGGTTTTATCGTGCTGGGGTGTCATGGCGGGGATTTAGCAGCCCCGTGTGGGACATCAAGCGACGATCCACAGCCGTAGTCGCAAGTGAGTTGCAGGAGCGGAATACATTCTCGCCCGTCATTCCGGGGCGCCGAAGGCGAACCCGGAATCTCGAGATTCCGGGTTCGGCTCTTCGAGCCGCCCCGGAATGACGGTTGCCGCTTCCTAAACCCTCACCACGATCTTCCCCAGATGCTTGTTCGCTTCCATGTGCTCGAACGCCCGGTCGATGTCGTCGAACGCGAACACCTTGTCGATCGGCAGTTGCAGCTTGCGCGATTCCACCGCGCCCCAGATGTCGTTGCGAACCTCTGCAAAGATCTCGCGGACCTCCTCGATGGTACGGGTGCGGAAGGTGACGCCGACATAGTCGATGCGGCGGGCCGCGTGCAGGTCGAAATTGAAGTCGGCGTGGGTGCCGCCGAGGCGGCCGACATTGACGATGCGGCCCTTGACACTGGTCGCGGCGAGGTTCTGGTTGGCGACCTTGCCCGAGACCTGGTCGATGACGAGGTCGACGCCTTCGCCGTTGGTCGCCTTCAGCACCTCGTCGACCCATTTCGGATCGGAGCTGTCGACGGCGAGGTCGGCGCCGAACTCCTTGAGCCGGCCGCGGCGATAGGCATCGGTGGACGAGCCGATCACGAGCTTGGCGCCCTTGAGCTTTGCGATCTGCATCGCCATCAGGCCGACGCCGGAGCTCGCGCCCTGGACCAGTACGCTCTGGCCAGCCTGCACCCCGCCGATTGTGACGACGGCGTTGTGCATGGTCGCAAGCGCGACGGGGAGAGTGGCGGCCTCCTCGAAATTCATGTTCGAGGGCGCGTGAAACAGCCGGCCGTGATCGGCCAGCGTATATTCGGCAAATGCCGCAGCGCCCGATCCCATGATGCGATCACCGACTTTCACGCCCTTCGCGTCGGGCCCGAGCTCGGCAACCTCGCCGGCCCATTCCATGCCGAGGACAGTGCCGGCGCCGCCGGCCGCGCCATGGGCGTGGCCCTTGCGCATGCCTGTGTCGGCGCGGTTGAGGCCGCAGGCGCGGACACGGACGAGCACCTGCGTGCCCTTCGGTTTCGGTTGAACAACGTCGGAAATCCTCGCGCCTTCAGGGCCGTAGACGTAGGCTTTCATGCAATGCTCTCACGTGTTGCAGTGACTATTCCGCTGCTTCGCGTTGTGGCTGAACGATCATTCCCTCCAGCCGGCTGCGAATGATCGCCTCCGCCTCGCGCACGATGCGGGAGATGAGCTCGGCGCAGCTCGGGATGTCCTGGATCAGGCCCTGCACCTGGCCGGCCGACCAGATGCCTTCGTCGGAATTGCCGGTGGCATAGACCATCTTGCCGCGGGCGCCGGCGACGAGCTCGCGGATGTCCTCGAACCTGGCGCCTTCCTTCTCCATGGCGACGACCTTGGTCGAGACGGCGTTCTTGGCCACGCGCGAGGTGTTGCGCATGGTGCGGAAGATCAGCTCGGTCTCGCGCTCGTCATTGGCGACGATCTTCTCCTTGATGAGCTGATGGATCGGGCTCTCCTTGGTGGCCATGAAACGGGTGCCCATGTTGATGCCCTCGGCTCCCAGCGCCAGCGCCGCGACGAGCCCGCGGCCATCGGCAAAGCCGCCCGAGGCGATCATCGGGATCTTGATCTTGTTGGCGGCCGCCGGAATCAGGATCAGGCCGGGCGTGTCGTCCTCGCCGGGGTGACCGGCGCATTCGAAGCCGTCGATCGAGATGGCGTCGACGCCCATGCGTTCGGCCGAGAGCGCGTGACGGACGCTGGTGCATTTGTGCACGACCTTGACGCCGTGCTTCCTAAATTCGTCGACATGCTCCTGCGGCTTGTTGCCGGCGGTCTCGACCACCTTGATGCCGGCCTCGATGATCGCGGCGCGGTATTCCGCATAGGGCGGGGGCTTGATCGCCGGCAGGATGGTGAGGTTGACGCCGAACGGCTTGTCGGTGAGGTCACGGCAGCGCGCGATCTCCTTGGTCAGATCCTCCGGCGTCGGCTGGGTCAGCGCCGTGATGAAGCCGAGCGCACCGGCATTGGCGACGGCCGCCACCAGCTCGGCGCGCCCGACCCATTGCATGCCGCCCTGCACGATCGGGTGCTGGACGCCGACGAGTTTGGTGAAGCGTGTCTGCAACATGATCTGTTTCCCCCGCGGCCCGCGTGGCGCTCCGTTATCCATCGACTGGCGGGAAGGATGCCGCTGGGGGTGGGAAAAGTCTATTGCGCAGCCGTCCGGTCGATCATGCGGAACGCGAGGAGATTCCGCCGGGCGGATAATTTAGATGGTCTCGTGTCCCGGACGCGCTGCAACGCCCATAGCGCGTCGAAGACGCGCGTGAACGCGCTTATGGCGTTGCTGCGCAGAGCCGGGACCCACGTTCCGCGAATGCTTTGAGAGATGGGCCCCGGCTCTGCAGCGCATCGTCGAAGGGACGCTGCGCTGCGTCCGGGGCACGGATAACCGAGGCTGCCAGCTACTTCGCCGACAACCGCACCATCTGGCGCCCGCCGTTCATTTCCTTGAGGCTGTTGACGAAGTTTTCCGGGCGCTGCCAGCGATGCGGGACCTTCAATCCCATGAACTCCGCGATGTCGCCGATGAAGCCGGTGCAGTTCATGGTCTCGGCATTCCAGACCGGAGAGCTGGCCTGCAACTCCTTGATATAGGCGAACACGCGCTTGGCGTCGGCTTCGTTCAGGTAGACCCGATAGCTCGCGGTCAGATATTCCGGATCGAGATCGCCGTAGCTGGCACCGGTCTCGGATGGCACGAAGGTGATGTGACCGAGCACGTAGGCTAGCGTATCGCCGGCCGGCGTCAGGCCCGCAACCTCGACCGCCTTCTCGCTGGTCTTGCCGTACCAGACGAAGGCATGGCC
Source organism: Bradyrhizobium agreste (assembly GCF_016031625.1). Classification (GTDB taxonomy): domain Bacteria; phylum Pseudomonadota; class Alphaproteobacteria; order Rhizobiales; family Xanthobacteraceae; genus Bradyrhizobium; species Bradyrhizobium agreste. Next base: position 232,440 of record NZ_JACCHP010000011.1, read on the forward strand.
CCAGCTCGCAGCCGTGCGCGCGCGGAAGTCGACGTAGTAGGGGCCTTTCTCCGCACGCGCGAGGGAGCGCCGCGTCGATTGCGGCTGAGGTCGCGCGGCGGTGTCGCTCGTGGCAAGCGCGGTCGCATCGGCAGCGCGCCTGTCGGCTTCATGGGCCGAGGCCGAGGGCGTCGTGCACGAGAGCATAGCCGCAAGAGCGAAGCCCGCGAGGATGCAGGATCCCGATCGACCAGCTTGGTTCGTCACGTTATTCCCCCTCGACCATTGGCCGCAAATGTCTGACGCGTTTCAGTAGCGCGCGGCGACCGGGCCCGGCGCCTTGCCGATCGGGGCCTTTCCAACCGGGCTCTTGCCAATCGGCATCTTGCCGATCGGCGCCTGCTCGGCCGGGTAGACCGGCACGGGCTGCCGGCGCGGCAGATCTGCAGCGTTCGCGGCCGTCGCAAAAGCAAGCGTGGCACCCAGAGCAAATACAATCTTCTTCACAGCGATACCCCTAGAAGGTTTGGTCCAAACACGGCCATGCCGTGCCCCCAGACACGCCTTCCAAAAGGGCGACCGAATGCGTCCAAGTTGCGGCGCGCGCGGGACATGTTGGCGGCATTGATCGGACGCGCGCAGATGTGATGTGTCTGGATGTTTCGGCCGTCTCGGCCGTAGGATGGGTAGAGCGCAGCGAAACCCATCGGCTATCAGCGCGAGGAGAGACGATGATGGGTTTCGCTGCGCTCTACCCATCCTACGAAAGATTCACCCGATCCGGTTGAGGCTATTCCTGATCGTCGCGAAGATGCCGCCGATGTCCTTGCGAAGAGCATCGAGCGCGTTGAAATTCTCGAACACGCGGGCGAGGCGGTCTTCGACCTCGCGCTTGCTTTTCGTCAGCGCATCGACACGTGAATCGAGGGTGACGCCCGCGTTCGCCTCGATCTCGCCGACGGTCTTGGCGAGGTGGTCGCGGGTGGCGCCGACTTCGGCGATCATGGCCTCGATGCCGAACACCGGCGCCTTCAGCGGAATGAGGTCGGCCTGCGACTTCGACAGCTCGGCCTTGAAGGCGTTCAGCGTCGCCAGCGTCTCCTGCAGCGCGCCGAGGCGCTGGCGCGACTGGAGCACGAAATCGTTCAGCGCGTTCTGGCGATCGGCCAGCGTCTTGCCGTCCGCATCCGTCTCGACATCGGCGAGCGAGCGCTCGAGCTGGGCCCGGCGCTGGCCGAGCTCCTCGAAATCGAGCCGGATGCCTTTCAGGATGTTGAAATCGTCGTCGATGCGGGCGAGGCGCTGCTCGATCTCGGTCTTGTTCTTCGACAGCGCCTCCACGCGGGCGGGAAGCGGCGCCTCGCCGCCGCTGTCGAGCTCGTCGATGCTCTTGGCGAGGCGGTCGTGGCTGAGGCTGAGCTCGCCGATCAGCGCGTTGATGCCGGCGTCCGCCGACCGCAGCGGCGCCAGCTCCGCGTGAGATTTCGCCAGATCCTCCTTGTACCGGTTCAGCGTCGCAAACGTCTCCTGGACCGCGCTCACCCGTGTCAGCAGCGCTGAGACGTCGCGTGCGATGTCCTTGAGCCGATCGGCGAGATTGTTCTTGCGGTCGTCGGTCTCGAGGTCGTGCAGGGAGCGTTCGAGCTGGTTCTGGCGGTCGCGGATCTCGGTGAAGACCGGCTCGACGGCGCGGCGCTGATCGGCGACCTTGCCGACCATCTCGCGCAGCTCCTGCTGGCGGCGGCGGATTTCGGCGAGCTGGTCGTGCATGTCGGTGGATTCGTTGCGGCCTTGCTGGAGCAGGGCGCGCCGTTCGGTCTCGCCCAGCTTGTCGTAGAGTGCGGAGACCGCTTCCCGGGGATCGCTCTCGATCAAATGCCGAACGGTGGCGTCGAGGTGGTTCTGCAGGGCGTGGGCGACCACGACGTCCTCGCGGGTCTTCCTGAGGCGGTCGCGGAGCGTCTTCAGGCTGCGGTCCTGCCGCGAGAGCTGCCAGGCGGAGCCGGCGATAAGTACCAGGGCAAGGATTGGGATTGCGCCGCTGGCAATCCGCTGCGGCGCGGAGAGGCCCTCGAACCAGGCGGGCAGGTGGGCGATGTCGTAACCGAACGCCTGCTGGGCAAAGACTGCGATGACGGCGAGCAGGGCGATCCAGGCAACCAGGAAAAGCAGCCACATCGTGAATTCCTCACGCCGGCACAATATCCTGTGTTGCTATTGAAGAGCGGAACCGAGATCAAGAGGCCGGGGCGAGGCAGGACGTTTTGTGGCCGGACGATCCACAGCCGGCTCGGGCTCCGGAGCGTGCGGGGAGCCAGCGCGAAGCGCTGCGGACAGACGCATGTGACGTGCACGCCCCGTGCCCGGCCCGCTTGCACCCGGGCCGGCCAGCCAGTGCCAGGACGAACCAGCGTGCCCGGAGGCTATTTCTTCCCAAGCAAGTTCGACCGCATCTTGTCGGCGAACCAGACCACGAAGATCGCGGCGAACGAGAGAGCGAAGTACAGCGCCGTCCACAGAAGTGCGTTGCCGGCATTCGTCATTTGCGTCCTCCCTTGCATCAGAAATCAATTTTTGCCGGGAGGGTAGCCTTGGCCGCGACGGCCGATTTGCGCCGGATCGATTTTGCTGCGCTGCGGCGGCGAGAAAGTCTACAGCCGAAACTCGTTGGTGAGCTCGCCGATGCCGTCGATCGCGACGGTCACCGTGTTCACGGGCTCCTTCATCACCCCGACGCCGACCGAGGTGCCGACCGCGATGAGGTCGCCGGGCGAGAGGGTCATGTCGTGGGAGATCCTGCTGACCAGCTCCTGCGCGCTGAAGATCATGTCCGAGATCGGGTAGTTCTGCCGCTCCGCGCCGTTGAGGATGGTGCGCACTGTGAGTTTTGCGGGATCGAGACCGGTCGCGATCACGGGGCCGAACGGGCCGTAATCGTCGATGCCCTTGGCGCGGGCCCATTGCGGGAAGGTGGGGTCGCGCGTCAGGATGTCGTTGGCGGTGATGTCGTTGACGCAGGTGTAGCCGAAGATGAAGGCATCGGCTTCGCCAGGCGACACGCGGGCGCAGGTCTTGCCGATGACGATGCCGAGCTCGCCCTCATAGGTGGTCTTGCCATCGTAGTAAGAGGGGCGGCGGATCACGGCGCCGGGTGCGGCGGTGCTGGTGGTGGCCTTGAGCAGGTACAGCGGCTCCGGCGGTTCGGGCTGGTTCAGCTTGGCCGCGAGCGCGTGGAAATTATTCCAGAGCGCGACGATCTTGCTGGGCACGCAGGGCGCCAGCAGCTCGACCTCGGACAGCGCCAAAATCTTGCCCGTTGTGGCGTTGCGGCCGAACATCTCGCCCTCGTGCACGGTGATGCCGGAGGACGTCAGCGAGCCGAAACCCGTCGTCCCGGCATGGCGGAAGCGCACCCATTTGGTCACGTTCGTCATCACGCCAGCGCCAGTGCGCGCGGATCAGCCGGTGTCGAGACGCCGTCATAGAGACCGGCGATGCGGGCGCGCTGCGTCACCATGGCCAGCACCGAGTCGAGCGCAGGCGTCGGAATGCCGGTGAGTCGGCCCATCTCCTGCACCACGGTGACGAGCGGATCGATCTCCATCGGGCGGCCGCGCTCGAGATCCTGCAGCATCGAGGTCTTGTGCGCGCCGACCTTGCGCGCGCCCTCGATGCGGCGCTCGACGTCGACACGGAACTTGACGCCGAAGGTCTCGGCGATGGCTTGCGTCTCCACCATGATCGCGCGCGATAGCGCGCGCGTGGCGGGATCGGTGCAGATCACGTCGAGCGTGGCGTGGGTCAGCGCGCTGATCGGGTTGAAGCAGACATTGCCCCAGAGCTTCAGCCAGATCTCGTCGCGGATGCGGTCGAGCACCGGAGCTTTCAGGCCGGCGGCGACGAAGAGGTCGGCGAGGCGCGCTACGTCCGAGGTGATCTCGCCCGAGGGCTCGCCGAGCGGAAAGTTGTTGCCGTAGACGTGGCGGATCACGCCGGGCGCCTCGATCTCGGTGGCGGGATAGACGATGCAGCCGATGGCGCGCTCGGGCCCCAGCTCGCGCCACTGCCGGCCGCCGGGGTCGATGCTCTCCAGCGTCGAGTTCTCGTATTGGCCGCCGTGCTTGTAGAAGTACCAGTAGGGAATGCCGTTGACGGCGGTGACGATGCGGGTATGAGGCCCGAGCAGCGGCTGCATCTTTTCGATCACGCCGGTGATCGAATGGGCCTTCAGCGTGATGATGATGAAGTCCTGCACGCCGAGCTCGGTGGGATCATCGGTGCAGCGCGGATGAACAATGTGCTTTTCCTCGCCCGCGAGCAGCATCAGGCCGAGCTCGCGCATGGCGGCAAGGTGCGCGCCGCGCGCGATCAGGCTGACGTCGGCGCCCGCGCGCGTGAGCTGAACCCCGAGATATCCGCCGATCGCGCCGGCGCCGTAGATGCAGATCTTCATGAAATCCTCGCGAGCAGAGACCGGATTTTGGGACGAAAGATCCGGTCCGGCTCGGAGGGATCCAAGCCGGGGCCGGCAGTCGCAGGGGAAGAGGGACGCTTTATGCCGCTTGCGGCGTCGAGTTGGTCGCTTCGTCAACGGCGGCAGCGATGTCGCGCATGCTGATGACGGAGACGAGGCTGTAATCGTCGATCACGGGCAGATGGCGGATGTGATGACGGTTCATCAGATGCCGGACGTGCTCGATCGTGTCCGAGGAAGTGCAGGACACCAGCTGCTGCACAGAGACCAGCTGGGAGACCTTGACGTTGACGGCGCCCGCGCCGTGCTCGGCGACCGCGCGCACCACGTCGCGCTCGGTGAACATGCCGACCGCGGTGTTGCCCTCGGAGCGGACGACATCCTTGACCACCAGCGCGCTGATATTGTTGGCGCGCATCAGCTTGGCCGCGATCCCCACCGTTTCGTTCATACGCACCGTGACAACGCGCGGCGTCTTCTTGCGCAGAATGTCTCCGACCAGCATTGCAACCTCCCTGGGTGAGTGTTGGCGAAGTGTGGTATACATAATGCCAATCGTCAAGCGCTGGATTTGGGGATCCGAAAAATCTTGCGACAGGAGTGCTGACGTTTGGCGAGCCAAAAGAAGGAGCCTCTATTTGGACTCCCTTTCAACAAAGCGCATGGGCCCGTCCCTGCGGGAACGCGCGACCTGTGCGTCAAACGAAAACGCCCGGCCGTAAGGCCGGGCGTCGTGCTTGCTGAAATGTACGAAGGTCAGATCGTCGATTTCGCGACCACGACCTTGCGCCAGGGCTTGAGCACCGCGATCGCCAGCAGAGAAGCCAGGATGTTGGCGCCGGCTGCGATGATGAACACGCTGTTCCAAGTCCCCGACGACTGCTGCATCAGGTTTGCGACCGGCACCAGCAGCGCGGCGGTGCCCTTCGCGGTGTAGAGCAGGCCGGCATTGGTGGTCGCGAACTTGGCGCCGAACGTGTCGGTGCAGGTCGAGGGGAACAGCGAGTAGATCTCACCCCAGGCGAAGAACACGAAGCCCGAGAGCAGCACGAACCAGACCGGATCGTGGCCCCAGAGATAGAGCATCCAGATGCCGAACCCTTCCATGCCGAAGGCGATGAACATCGTGTTCTCGCGGCCGATCATGTCGGAGATCCAGCCGAAGAACGGACGCGTCAGGCCGTTGAGCACGCGGTCGATCGTGGCGGCGAAGGTCACCGCCGTCATCGTCACCGCCATCAGCGTGACCGGGACGTTGTCGACCTTCCAGTCGGCCGCGATCGGCTTCAGGTTCGCCGTCACCATCAAGCCGCCGGCGCCGACGATCACGAACATGAAGTACATCAGCCAGAAGATCGGCTGACGCAGCACCTCGGTCGGCTGATAGTTGCGGCGGCTCTGCAGCAGATTGGCATTCGCCACCACGTTCGGCACCTGGCCTGCCTTCGGCGCGAGCAGGAAGAAGGCGAGGAGGCAGATGATAATGCCTTGCCCGAGGCCGAAATAGAGGAAGGTGGTCTGAAAGCCGCTGTCCTTGATCATGGCCTGGATCGGCGCGACGGTCAGCGCGGAGCCTGCCCCGAAGCCGGCCGCCGTGATGCCGGCCGCAAGACCGCGCTTGTCCGGAAACCATTTCAGCGCGTTGCCGACGCAGGTGCCGTAGACGCCGCCGGCGCCGATGCCTGCGATGATCATGCCGAGATAATAGCCGTTCAGCGAGGTCGCCTGTGCGTTGATCGCCCAGCCGATGGCGCAGAGCACGCCGCCGACCAGCACGACGATGCGCGGGCCGTATTTGTCGACGAACCATCCTTCGACCGGCACCAGCCAGGTCTCGAACAAGACGAAGAGCGTGAAGGCCCATTGGATCGAGGCGCGATCCCAGCCGAACTTCTTCTGGATGTCGGGGACGAAGAACGTCCAGCCATATTGATAATTGGCGATCATCACCATCGCCGCCACACCGATCGCCAATTGCGCCCAGCGATAGGTGTCGCTTACACGTGCGGCACTAGGGGCCGCTGCTGCCGACTGCACCATGTCCGTCATCAAAAACCCTCCCGAACGCGCCGATCATTTTTATGCATGCGCTGGCGTGCATCCTGGTATGCCATATGCCAACATTCAAGGGAGGACGAAAGGGTGCGGCGAAATAGCGCAGGCTTGTTCACATGCGCCAGGAGAGCGGATTTGTAAAGCCCCCATCGCTTCCGCCGCGTTGGCAGCGGCCAGGGTCTTTGCCGCTCAAGCTATTGATTCCAAATGACTCACAGGTTCGTGGCGAGGCTTTCAGGGCCGTGCTGGCAGTCCGAGCAAGGGGAGGTTTTCCACCCGCGCAGCGGTCGGGCCGGCCAGCCCGCGGCAGGTTGGAAACGCTGCTAGTAGTGGAATTCTGTATTCCAGAAGTTAGGGCTGCGGCAATCTGGCCATGGCAGCGATGCACATTCCGCCGCCTCCCGCCTCCCGCCTCACGCCAACGACGTGCGCAGCCGGCTGTAGCCTTCCTGGATCGCGGACCAGAACAGGGCGACCAGGCCGAGCGCCATGATGGTGCTGACGAGGCCGTTGGAGAAGAACACCCCGAGCGAACCTTGCGAGCCCAGCAGCGATTGGCGGAAGGCTTCCTCGGCCTTGTCGCCGAGCACGATGGCGAGCACGAGCGGTGCGAGCGGGTAATTGCACTTCTTCAGGAGATAGCCGAGCACCCCGAACACCAGCATCAGCATCACGTCGAAGGTGCTGTTGTGCACCGAATAGGCGCCGATCGCGCAGAGCACCAGGATCAGCGGCGCGATGATGCCGAACGGCACGCGCAAGATCGCCGCGAAGATCGGCACGCAGGTGAGCACGACGATGAGGCCGGCGAGATTGCCGAGATACATCGAGGCGATCAGGCCCCAGACGAACTCCTTCTGCTCGACGAACAACATGGGGCCGGGCTGCAGGCCCCAGATCAACAACCCGCCGAGCAGCACGGCGGCGGTCGGCGAGCCGGGCACGCCGAGCGACAGCATCGGCAGCAGCGCCGAGGTGCCGGCGGCATGTGCGGCCGTCTCCGGCGCGATCACGCCCTCGATCTCGCCCTTGCCGAAATTGTTGCCGCGTCGCGCCAGGCGCTTGGCGATGCCGTAGCTCATGAAGGAGGCGGGCGTGGCGCCGGCGGGCGTGACCCCCATCCAGCATCCGATCAGGCAGGAGCGCAGCGAGGTCATCCAATAGGCGGGCAGTTCCCGCCAGGTCTGCAGTACCACGCGAAGGTTGATGGTCGCGCTGCCGCCGCGGAAGGCCAGGCCTTCCTCCATGGTCAGCAGGATCTCGCCGATGCCGAACAGGCCGATCACCGCGATCAGGAAGTCGAATCCGTTGAGCAGTTCCGTGACGCCGAAGGTCAGCCGCAATTGCCCGGTGATCGAGTCCAGTCCGACGGCCGCAAGCGCAAAACCCATCATCATCGCGGCGATGGTCTTGAACGGCGGCTCCTTGCTGAGGCCCACGAAGGAGCAGAAGGCGAGGAAATACACCGCGAACTTCTCCGCCGGACCAAATCGCAGCGCAAAGCCTGCGACCAGAGGCGCGACCAGCGTGATCATGATGACGGCAAACAGCGCACCGACGAAGGAGGAGGTGAAGGCCGCCGTCAGGGCTTCGCCGGGCCTGCCCTGCTGCGCCATCGGAAAGCCGTCGAAGGTGGTCGCTACCGACCATGGCTCGCCGGGGATGTTGAACAGGATCGAGGTGATGGCGCCGCCGAACAATGCGCCCCAGTAGATGCAGGACAGCATGATGATCGCCGATGTCGGCGGCATGCTGAAGGTCAGCGGAAGCAGGATCGCGACGCCGTTGGCGCCGCCGAGCCCCGGCAGCACGCCGATGATGACGCCAAGCGTGATGCCGATCACCATCAGCATGATGTTGTAGGGCTGCAGGGCGACCGCGAAGCCGTGAAACAGATTGGCCAACTCTTCCATATCAAGACGTCCTGCAGCAGCAACTGAATGAATGCGCGGCTCTTACAGGCCGAGCCATTCCTCGAGCGGTCCCTTCGGAAGCGGGACCAGAAACCAGCGCTCGAAAACGAGATAGGTCACGACCGGCATGCCGACCGCCACCGCGATCGTCGTCAGCCAGCGATAGCCGCCGAGCCAGCGCATGAACCAGGCGATGAAGACCATCGAGGCGACGTAAAGGCCGATGAACGGCATCGAGCCGACATAGATCGCGGTCGGCACGACCACGCTCATGACCTGGCGCAGCTGCCCCCATTCCGCGAACAGCCGGCCATCGTGGTCGCGCCGCGCATGCCAGAGGTTGATGGCGCTCGCACCGACGATTGCGGTGCCGACGTAAAAGGGAAAGAAGCCGGCGCGCGGCCCCTCCGCGCCCCAGTTGATGCCGGCCTTCAGGCTACCGAAGATCACGATGAGGCCGAACACGCCGATCAGCAGCGCCATGCCGATTTCCAGCGTCTTGTGCGCGGGGCCGGATTCGGATCTGGATCGTTCAGTCATGAGGCCTCCAGGCGGAGATGCGGTCTTTCCAGTCGCTGCCGGCCGAGGACGCCCAGCATCCTCGGCCGGCATCGATGCTGTGGCTCAATGCGATGCGAGGAAGCCGGCCTCCTTCATAAGGCCTTCGTGCCGCTTCTCCTCAGCCTCGACCCACCTGGCGTAGTCGGCACCAGTCAGGAAGGTCGTGTTGAAGGCGCCGTTCTTCATGAACTCCTGCCATTCCGGCGTGGCGCGGACCTTCTTGAACAGCTCGACATAGTATTCGATCTGATCCTTCGTAGCCTTAGGCGACATGAAGATGCCGCGCAGCATGAGATATTCCATCGCAAGCCCCTGCGACTTGCAGGTGGGAATGTCCTTCCAGGCCTTGCCGTCGGCGATCGGCTCGTCATAGGCCATCGGCTGGGCGTCGAAGACGCAGAGCGGACGGAGCTTGCCGCCGCGCCATTGCGCGACCGCCTCGATCGGATTGTTGACGGTTGAATCGACGTGATTGCCGACGAGTTGGACGGCGACTTCGCCGCCGCCCTTGTAGGGAATGTAGGTGAACTTCGTATCGATCGCCTTCTCGATGCCGACCGTGATGATCTGGTCTTCCTGCTTGGATCCGGTGCCGCCCATCTTGAACGAGCCGCTTGGGGCCTTCTTTACGGCGTCGATGTAGTCCTTGACGGAGCTGTACGGCTTCTCGGCATTGACCCAGAGCACGAACTCGTCGAGCGCCAGCATCGCGACCGGAGTCAAATCCTTCCAGTTGAACGGGATGCCCGTCGCCAGCGGCGTCGTGAACAGATTCGATAGCGTAATGATGATCTTGTGCGGATTGCCCGACGAGGTCTTCACGTCGAGGAAGCCTTCACCGCCTGCGCCGCCGGCCTTGTTGATGACGACCAGCGGCTGCTTCATCAGATTGTGCTTGGTGACGATGCCCTGGATGGTGCGCGCCATCTGATCGGCGCCGCCGCCGGTGCCCGCGGGCACGATGAACTCGACCGGACGGACCGGCTCCCAGACGGCACGGCTTGCGGTGCTGCTCGCGCAAGACATCGCGATTGCCGCCAAGGCGACATTCACAACGAATGGCTTCATCTTGTTTCACTCCCTGTCGAACCTCAACGCAGCCGCTCTTTGTCGGCTTGCGTCAGCCCATCTCGATTCAGATGCCTGGTGTCGCCCTTGCGGCCGATTCTCCCAAGGCAGTCCCGGTAGAAACTTTATGAGCAGGGACAACGCGCGGCATCCGCTCCTTTCGGCTAAGGTTCCGCCGAGGGCTCGCGTACGTGCGTTCCGCGGCTGTTCCCGTCACGCGCTAGGTTTCTCCCTCTTGTACTTTTTGATTGCATAATCGTCTTGGTCCGAGAATGGTATGCGAGATGCCAGTAGACAAACAATCCGATCGGGGGGCGGGTCGGCGGACGAATCGTCGCAGCTGTGGTCGCGAGCCGGGCTAGAACACCAAAAGAAAATGGCCCCGAAGCGGGGCCATTTGATCAAACCAGGTATCTGCGGATCTGCCAACCTGAGGGTTCGAGATCCCTCTTACAGACCGAAACGCGGCAAGTCGCCGTTGTGATTCGAGATTTCGGCGCTGGCCATCAGGAAACTGTCGATCGCGGCCATCAGGCGGGCGAACAGCGAGGAGGAGGGGGCGAGAGCGACGGAAGCGGTCTTGGACATCGGGAATCCCTTTCTCGAGACGGTCAACGTTGCTGTCTCATCTGGGGAGAATTTATGTATACCAGATGCCAGTGTCCATGCTCTTGTTTGCATAGCAGCATTTAGCCCTTCGCATTGCAGCATAATGCTCCCTTAATGCGGGTGGGGACCGCCCAATGCAATTACTCATAGATTTCCCTCGACGCTGGCCGGCGACTGCGTCCAATCTTCGCCTGGAAATAGCATGCCCGAGGAGAAGCAGATGCAACGTCTCCGATTGGCGGTATGGGTGGTCGCCGTTCTGCTAGGAGTCGGCGTCGCGGCTGGGGGCCCGGCTGCCAGCGCGGACGAAATCTATCAAATGACGAAATTCACCTTCTGCGGGGTTCCGGAGCAAGGCGGCACGAAAAGTGTCACAATATCGACGGCCGCCTTCAGCGAGGGCGGAGCACGGGTCGCCAACGCCACCGAAGGACGCATCGTCCGCATTTGCGAAACAGCCACAGGCCGCGAAATCGCGTCGCTCGCCGTGCCGAGCTCGCGCGGTGGGGATGACGACCTCATCCGCTTCGTCGCCTTCAGTCCTGACGGCACGCGCCTTGTCACGGCATCCGACGACCGGATGCTACGTCTATGGGACATCGCTGGCGGTCGCGAGCTCGCCGCGCTCGAGCACCCATCGCGGGTTGCCTCCGCCACCTTTAGTTCGGACGGCACGCGGCTCGCCACGTCAACCGATGACTATGTCGTACGCATCTTCGATGTTGCAGGCGGCCGCGAGATTGCCGTGCTCCAGCCTCCGTCGCCGGTCATCTTCGCCGCCTTCAGCCCTGACGGCAAACGTCTCGTCACGACTTGCTGGGAAAGTACGGTTCACATGTGGGACGCCGCCACCGGCCGCGAGATCGCGATCATGATCGGGCATGACGCGAAGGCCATCAGGGCGCGCTTCAGCCCGGACGGTGCGCGCATCGTCACTGCGTCCGAGGACAACACTGCGCGCAGCTGGGATGCCGCAAGCGGTCGCGCGCTGCGCGTCCTCAGACACAAGTCGCCGGTCCGCTCCGTCGCCTTCAGCCCGGACGGCACGCGGATCGTCACGAGCGCCGGAAAGGAGGCGCGTGTCTTCGATGCCGCCACCGGCCGCGAGCTCGCCGTCCTGAAGGGGCACGAGAGCGACGTGAACGATGCGGTCTTCAGCCCCGATGGCGCGCGCATTGCCACCGCATCCGGTGATCGAAGCCCGCGGCTCTGGAATGCCGGCGGTGGCGGTGAAATCGCGGTGCTGAAGGGCGATCATTCTGCCACCGCAACCATTGCGTTCGGCGCGGACGGTCAGCGCATCTTCGCAGGAGGCGGTGCCGCGGCAGTGATGTGGACGAAGCTCGCGGCGGCGAGGCTGCCTGACAAGATCGCCGGCCTGTGGTTCGGCAATTTTGGTCCGCCGAACGAGCCGGCTGAAATCACCAGGGAAAGATGCGTCAGGAGCCCGATCAGGATCGGCGCGGATGGATTGATCGTCTTTTTCGAGGTCGGCAGTTCCGAGCCGCCTCAGCCCATCCTGCATCTGCGTTGCACCTCGGAGCTGAGCTGTCAGATCTTTGCTGGCGCGCCCGATCAGGGGCTCGAAGCGCAGGGCACCGGTCAGCTCGAGGTCTCAGGCGATTCCGGCAAGCTCTGCCTTGGCGGAGAATGCCGCCCCATCGCGCGCTGTCGCGCTATCACCTGGACTGAGCAGGAGCGCAAGAGCGGCTTCGTCAAGCGATGGGAGACGGGAGTGCAAGCGCCGCCACGCTGATAAGCCGCGGTCGTTGCGCGGCTCGGCGACCCTGCTTGCGCAGCGAGCGGCCATGATGGACCGGAGGCTTGGCAGGGCAGTGCAAAGCCGCTAGTGGTTTGCCCCTCTTTCCGGTCATCATTCAGAGTGGTTCATGTCGAGCGCCTCGCCCGCCGTCTCGATCGGCATCGATTTTGGCACGAGCAACACGGTCGTTGCGCTGGCGGCGGACGACCGCCGGGTCGAGGCCATTCGCTTCGACCATGGCGGGCAGCGCCACAGCGTCTACGTGTCGGCCCTGTGCTTCTGGGAGGACCGGCCGGGCGCCGGTGCCCAGGCCGAAGGTGGGCCGTGGGCGATCGAACAGTTCCTCGAAGGACGCCACGTCTACCGCTTCCTGCAATCGTTCAAGACCTTTGCGGCGAGCGCCAGCTTCAACACCACGCAGGTGTTCCGGCAGCGCTACAAGTTCGAGGACATCCTGGCGGCGTTCCTGCGCACGCTGGCGCGCCATGGCGGGGAGAAGTTCGGCTTCGAGGCGGCGAACATCACCGTCGGCCGCCCGGTGCGCTTTGCCGGCGGCAATCCGGACGAAGCGCTGGCGATGCAGCGTTACCGCGCCGCGTTCGAGCGCTTGGGCGCCGGCCACGCGCGCTATGTCTACGAGCCCGTGGGTGCGGCGTTCTCCTTCGCCCGCAGGCTCGACCGCGATGCCACCGTGCTGGTGGCCGATTTCGGCGGCGGCACCAGCGACTTTTCCGTGATGCGCTTCTCGCGCGCGGGCGGCACGCTTCGGGCCGAGCCGCTCGGCCACGCCGGTATTGGCGTGGCCGGCGATACCTTCGATTATCGCATCGTCGACCACGTCGTGTCGCCGCGGCTCGGCAAGGGCTCCAGCTTCCGCTCGTTCGACAAGGTGCTGCCGGTTCCGACCGGCCACTACACGAACCTGGCGCGTTGGCACCAGCTCGCGATGATGAAGAGCAACGGCGATCTGCGCGAGCTCCGCGAGCTCCAGCGCACCGCGCTGAAGCCGGAGCTGCTCGAGGATTTCATCACCATCGTCGATCTCGACCTCGGCTTTGCGCTGTACCGCGCGGTGTCCGACGCCAAGGTCGCGCTCTCGGCGCAGGACGAAGTGGATTTCCGCTTCAAGGGCGGCGGCGTCGACATCGGCGCGGCCATCACGCGGAAGCAATTCGAAGCCTGGATTGCCGACGACATTGCCCGGTTAGGTGCCACCGTCGACAAGGTGCTGGCCGAGGCCCGTATCGCCTCGCGCGAGGTGGAGAAGGTGTTTTTGACCGGCGGCACCTCGTTCGTGCCCGCGGTTCGAAAGCTGTTCGCCGACCGCTTCGGCAACGAGCGGCTGATGTCCGGCGACCAGTTCGAGTCGATCGCCTATGGCCTGGCGCTGATCGGGCACAGTCCCGATCCCGACCGTTGGACGACAGGCGGAGGGCGGGCCGCGAAGGCGTAGCAAGCGGCGAGCCGCGTCCCTGCGGCGAGGCTGCTGTTCGATCGCTATTTCTGCTGAATTCGGTTCAGGTAGTCGATCACCGCGAGAATGCGAGTCCGCACGACGACCTCCGGGTTCTGCTGCGGCCCTGCCTTTTGCCAGTAATAGGAATCGACGGCGTGAGGCAGGTTGACGATGGGGTTGAACCGCTCGCCCCAGATCGGCATTTCACGCGTGCCGTGCGCCGGGACCGATTTCGACCCGTATATGGTCTCGTAAGCGGCGTTGGCGGGAAACACCCCGTTGTTGTTCTTGCTCAACATGGTCAGGTCGGAAGGCCGGGTCTTGAGCTGGCTGCTGACGGGTCCGTTGCCCCTTCCATCGGCGCCATGACAGCTCGCGCACGAAGACTGAAATTCCGCCTTGCCGATATCAACCTTTTCGCCCTTGGCGGCGGTGGCGAAGCCGGCGGCAAGACCGGCAATGATCAACCATTCGACAGCAGATCGCATCATTTCGCCTCCGACGCGCGCAGGGAAGACTTCTGCTCCTACCGCATTGTCCTTCCGACAGTTTGACGCACATCAAGGCCGCACACGCGGTGCGAGTCGGTGGGAAACGGGGCAGAGCGCCGTGCCCCGCCCTGCCAGCGCTTTTGCGCTACTGGTTGATCTCCGGCTCGACGAGCCGCGCCAGATTCCGCAGCGATTCCTGCCAGCCGAGATAGCAGGCCTCGACGGGAATGACGTCGGGCAGCCCGGACTGCGTGATCTCGATCTCGGTGCCGACCGAGACCTTCTTCAGGATCACGGTCACCTCGATCAGGCCCGGTAGGTTGGGGTCGTCGAACTTGTCGGTGTAGCGGAGGCGTTCGTTCGGGACGAGCTCGATAAATTCGCCGCCGAACGAATGGCCGTGGCCCGTCGTGAAATTCCGGAACGACATCTTGAACGTGCCCCCGACCTTGGGCTCGAAATGATGCACCGTGCAGGTAAAGCCGTTCGGCGGAAGCCATTTCGCCATCGCGTCGGCCTCGAGGAAGGCGCGATAGACTTTCTGCGGGCTGGTGGCGAGAACACGATGCAGGCGGACAGTGTTGGGCATGGTTGTTATCCCTGGTGTTGATGGGCCCGAGACGGCGTCTATGGCCCATTCATGTCACGAGGACGACCGGGATGCTGCCGATCCGACACGGTCTTGCGAATTTTCTTGTCGCGGGTGCCGGCCTGCCGGACTGCCATCACGCCTGGCGGGCGTTCGCGACATCAAGCTGATTGTGCGAGCCATCGTCAGCCGGCTGCTGGAACTCTGCTCGAATTTGACCGCTGGGTGAGGAACAGGGGGCGTATCGGCTTGTTGTCCGCGATGACAACAGGAGACGGATCAGATGATCAGGAAGCTCATACTGGGCGCGGTGATCGCGTCGATGATGGCATCCACTGGAATGGCGCAGCCCAGTCAGCCACAGGGAGGTGCGCAAGCTGGGGTGGGCGGGACAAGCGACACCACGAAGGACAGCAGCAAAACCAAGGGCGGCATGACGACCGGCACGTCCTCGACCGACGCCGGTGCCTCGGATGGCTCAGGCAGCAGCGCCCCTGGCGGACATTCTTCCAAGAAGAGCCCGATGCCGAAGTAAGTTCAGGATGCGCTCATCGTTCGGTCTGCAACTAAATGATGGGCGCAAACTTCAAGCCGCGGCAAGGTAACAAAAGTCAACGGGTCTCCACGCCGCGGGCTCAACGCGCGCAGGGGCTGGCACGTCCGACGTCGCCAGGTCCTACGTCGCCAAGTCCTGCGGTGTCATCGTGTATGCCAACCTGTAGCGGCCGTTTGTTGGGTGTTGGCAAGCGCCGGTCTTGTGAAGCGACGACGGCGACAACCGTTCGGCGATCGCGTCCTCCATCGCATCGGCATCGTACCCCGACAGCAGCACGATCCAGTCGGCTGCGCCGTCCTTGCCGCGGATCTGCTGCTCGGTGGTGGGCGCGCTCGTGCGGGGCGTGTCCGTGATGAGGAGGTGGGCACCTGTCATCCCGGGCCGCTGTGCCAATGCGGCGAGCGTGTCGATGAGGTGCGCCTGCAACTCCGCTTCCCGCCCGGCCTGCGGCGACAGCCTGATCGTCGCAAGCGATCCCGCCACGCCACCGCCAAAGCTTGCGACGGTCCGGCACTGGCTACGGACCATGCCGAGATGGTGCGGCATCATCTTCGTCGACCACGGCGTCGGCGCATTGAGCCGGTCGAGATATTCTTTCGAGGTGAGGACTTCGTATTGCTCCAGCTCGTAGAGCACGAAGAAACCTTCCGCGTCCGTCGTGCTGGTCCAGCGCGATCCGCGCCGAAAGCCGGGAATGCTCATCCGCTCGGGAAAGTGCTCGTGCGAATGCCAATCGCCGAACTCGGCGCGCTGCTCCGGGCGGACGCTCCACCACATCGCGACGGCCGCCTTGCCGAGCAGTGACATGGTGATCTCCCTCTCGCCGTGCACTCCGGGCATGACATCCATGATGACATAATACCCCTGTTTTGCCCGACGGCTCAAACCTCATTTCGCTAAAAAAGAAATGCCTTTGATGCCAAGGGGATGGCTACTGTGCATGGGGTTGTTTTTCCACTTTTTGGTTCGAGCCCTGCGACGGCGCGACTTCACGAGCAAAAAGGGCCGCCCTTTCGGGCGGCCCTTCATCTCGTTCGCGGGGTGTCGCTTACTCCGCGGCCTGCTTCTGCGGCGGGTCGAGCGCGCCCGACTTGTGGATATCCGCGACCTGGTGATCGCTGAAGCCCAGCACCGAGCGCAGGATCTCGTCGGTGTGCTCGCCGAGCAGCGGCGAACGCGTCACTTCCGCCGGCGAGTCCGACAGCTTGATCGGGTTGCCGACCGAGATGTACTTGCCGCGGGTGGGGTGGTCGACCTCGACCACTGTGCCCGTCGCGCGCAGCGACTGATCTTCGGCGATCTCCTTCATCGACAGGATCGGGCCGCAGGGGATGTCGTCCTTGTTGAGGATCTCCATCGCCTCGAACTTTGTCTTCGTCATCGTCCACTGCTCGATGCGGGCGAAGATCTCGTTGAGGCGCGGCAGGCGGGCGGCCGGCTTGGCGTAATTCGGATCGGTCTTCCAGGTGGGCTCGCCGATCACGTCGCAGATCTTCTCCCAGACCGGGGCCTGGGTGATGAAGTAGATGTACGCGTTGGGATCGGTCTCCCAGCCCTTGCACTTCAGGATGCGGCCGGGCTGGCCGCCGCCGGAATCGTTGCCGGCGCGCGGCACGGCGTCGCCGAACGGAATGCCTTCGCCGAACTGGCTGTATTCCTTGAGCGGGCCGTGGGCGAGGCGCTGCTGGTCGCGCAGCTTGACGCGGCAGAGGTTGAGCACGCCGTCCTGCATCGCGGCCGTGACGCGCTGGCCCTTGCCGCTGTGGGTGCGCTGATACAGCGCGGTGACGATGCCGAGCGCGAGGTGCAGGCCGGTGCCGCTATCGCCGATCTGGGCGCCGGTGACGAGCGGCACGCCGTCGCGGAAGCCGGTGGTGGAGGCGGCGCCGCCGGTGCACTGGGCGACGTTCTCGTAGACCTTGCAGTCTTCGTACGGTCCCGGGCCAAAACCCTTGATCGAGGCGACGATCATCTTCGGGTTGATCTGGTGGATCTTCTCCCAGGGGAAACCCATGCGGTCGAGCACGCCGGGGCCGAAATTCTCCACCAGCACGTCGCACTTCTTGATCAACTCGGTCAGGACTTCCTTGCCCTTGGGGTTCTTGGTGTCGAGCGTGATCGAGCGCTTGTTGTGGTTGAGCATGGTGAAATACAGGCTGTCCACGTTCGGGATGTCCTGCAGCTGGCCGCGGGTGATGTCACCCACGCCCGGGCGTTCCACCTTGATCACGTCTGCGCCGAACCAGGCCAGCAGCTGCGTGCAGGTCGGTCCGGACTGGACGTGGGTGAAGTCGAGAATGCGAACGCCCTCGAGCGCTTTGGTCATCATCTTGCTCCGTACTCTGTCGGCCCCTGCTAACCACAGGGAATAAGGGTTGAAGGGGTGGACTTACTTCTTCTTCTGCAGAACGCTCTGCGGATTCAGGTTGCCGATGCGGCCGCTCTCCGAGCCCGCGGCCGGATCGATCACCGCGTTGATGAGCGTCGGCTTGCCGGACTTCATGGCATCGTTGACGGCGCGCTTCAGCTCGTCCGGCGAAGTCGCGTTGACGCCGACGCCGCCAAAAGCTTCCATCATCTTGTCGTAACGCGCGCCCTTGACGAACACGGTGGTCGCCGGATCGGAGTTGGCGCCGTTGACGTCGGTGCCGCGATAGATGCCGTCATTGTTGAAGATGACGACGCAGATCGGCAAATTGTAGCGGCAGATGGTCTCGACCTCCATGCCGGAGAAGCCGAACGCCGAGTCGCCTTCCACCGCCAGCACGGGATGGCCGGTCTCGAGCGCGGCGGCAATCGCCTGGCCCATGCCGATGCCCATCACGCCCCAGGTGCCGACGTCGAGACGCTTGCGCGGCCGGTACATGTCGATGACGCCGCGGGCGAGGTCGAGCGTGTTGGCGCCTTCGTTGACGAGGATCGCCTCGGGATACTCCTTGATGATGGTCTTCAGGACGCCGAGCGCGCCGTGATAGTCCATCGGCGACTTGTTGTTCATGAGCTTCGGCGCCATCTTGGCGACGTTCTCTTCGCGCTTGGTCGAGACGGCCTTGGTCCATTCGGCGGGCGGGGCGGTCCAGCTCGATCCCATCGCCTGGTTGAAGGCGGAGACCACCGAGCCGATGTCGCCGACGACGGGCGCGACGATCTCGACGTTGGAATCCATCTCCTTCGGCTCGATGTCGACCTGGATGAACTTCTTCGGCGCCTCGCCCCAGCTCTTGCCCTTGCCGTGCGACAGCAGCCAGTTCAGCCGCGCGCCGATCAGCATGACGACGTCGGACTCCTTCAGCACCGTCGAGCGGGCCGCGCCGGCGCATTGCGGATGGGTGTCGGGCAGCAGGCCCTTGGCCATGCTCATGGGTAGGAACGGCACGCCGCTCTTCTCGACGAAGCTCTTGATCTCCTCGTCGGCCTGCGCGTAGGCAGCGCCCTTGCCGAGGATGATGAGGGGGCGCTTGGCGCTCTTGAGCACGTCGAGCGCGCGCTTGACCGAAGCCGGCGAGGGGATCTGCGCCGGCGCCGCGTCGATCACCTTGACCAGCGATTTCTGGCCGGCCTCGGCGTTCATGACCTGGCCGAACAGTTTGGCCGGCAGGTCGAGATAGACGCCGCCCGGACGGCCCGAGACCGCGGCGCGAATGGCGCGGGCGAAGCCGATGCCGATGTCCTGGGCGTGCAGCACGCGATAGGCCGCTTTGCACAGCGGCTTTGCGATCGCGAGCTGATCCATCTCTTCATAGTCGCCCTGCTGGAGGTCGACGATCTCGCGCTCGGACGAGCCCGAGATCAGGATCATCGGATAGCAGTTGGTCGTGGCATGGGCGAGGGCGGTGAGACCGTTGAGGAAGCCGGGCGCCGAAACCGTGAGACAGACGCCGGGCTTCTTGGTGAGATAACCGGCGATGCCGGCGGCGTAGCCGGCGTTCTGCTCGTGGCGGAACGAGATCACGCGAATGCCCGCGGCCTGCGCCATGCGGCCCAAATCCGTGATCGGGATGCCCGGCACATTGTAGATGGTGTTGATGCCGTTCAGCTTGAGCGCGTCGATGACCAGATGGAAACCATCCGTCAGTTCCTGCTCGGTGCCCGGTGCTTCGGACTTAGTCGCGGTATTCAGCATGGGCCTTGTCTCCCTGGTCTCAAGGTGCCGTTTTAGGCTTTTGGGGGCGAGTGGTTCGCCCTTCTGGTGAACGTTGCTTAAGTGAAGAGTTCCTGGCCATGCGCTTCGACGTAAGCGGCAAGGCCGAGGGTGTGATCGCGGGCGCGCTTCTCGGCGAGCTCGGTGTCGCGCGCTTCCAGCGCCTCGATGATGCCGAGATGCTCGGGCAGTGACGTCGCGGTGCGGTCCTTGCGGCCGATCGTCAGCTGGCGATAGCCGCGCACGTGCAGGAGGAGGTCGTTGGTGAGATCGACCAGCACCGGCGATTCCGACAGCGAGATCAGCGCCTGGTGGAAGGCAATGTTGGCCTTGGAATATTCCTCGACGTGATCCTCAGGGAGTCGGTCCTTGCCGAAGTCCTTGAAGTAGTCGCGCAGCGCCGTGATATCCTTCTTGCGCGCGGTGGTGGTGATGAGGCGGGCGGCCATGCTCTCCAGCGCCGCCCAGGCGCGGATCATGTCGACGATCTCGCTCTTGGTCCGGCGCACCACCATGATGCCGCGGCGCGGCACCGTCTTCACGAAACCATCCTGCTCGAGCATCGCGATGGCTTCGCGGATCGGCGTGCGGCTGACGCCGAGGCGTTCGGACAACGCGCGCTCGTCCAGCATCACCGGCTCGGGCGTCGAATAGATGTCCATCTTGAGGATGGCTTCCTTCAAGGCGTCATACGCCTTGTTCTTGAAGCTGCTCTCCGGGGCAATTCGAACGATTGCGATGTCTGCCTCGGCCATGTTCGGCAACGCCTTGGTTGGTTTCCGTAGTGACACGACGAATCTCCTCCAGTGGGAGTCGTCTTTTACAGGAATATTGACGGGAAAGTTTTTGGCATACCACATGCCAGAATGTCAAGCTGCCTATTTTTTACGGCGTTCTGGGGCATGCACCAGCTTGACAAGTTGGCTTCTGGCATACCAAATGCCATCGCCAGCCATTTTTGATCCACGCCGGCGGAGTAATCTTTAGGCCTTATGCCACTCCGTTCCGCCGCATGGAACAAAGCGCGGCGGATGGCAAGCATCACGGGCAGCCGCAAGCACACGCGCGCTTTGAAAAGAACGAACTCAGGTCAAGGGAGAAGCCACATGTCCAATTCCAAAGATGCCGTCCGCAAGGTGCTTGACCAGGTCAAGGCGGACAACCGCACCAGCCTGACGGCCCCGGAAGGCAAGCTGGTCTGCGACGCCTACGGCATTCCGGTGCCGAAGGAGGGCGTGGCCAAGTCGGCGGGCGAGGCCGGCAAGATGGCGTCGTCCATGGGCTTCCCCGTCGTGATGAAGATCGTCTCGCCGGACATTCTCCACAAGACCGAGGCAGGCGGCGTCATCGTCGGCCTCAAGACGGCCGACGATGCCGAGAAGGCCTACGAGACCATTCTCGGCAATGCCAAAAAGTATAAGGCTGATGCCAAGATCGAGGGCGTCCAGGTCCAGCAGATGCTGGCCGGCGGCACCGAGGTCATCGTCGGCTCGATCACCGACGGCTCGTTCGGCAAGCTGGTCGCCTTCGGCCTCGGCGGCGTTCTCGTCGAGGTGCTCAAGGACATCACCTTTCGTCTTGCGCCCGCGACCAGGGAAGACGCGCTCTCGATGCTCGACGGCATCCAGGCGCACGAGATCCTCAAGGGCGTGCGCGGTGGCGAGCCGGTGAACCGCAACGCGCTGGCCGATGTCATCGTCAAGGTCTCGCAGCTGGTCACCGATTTCCCCGAGATCGTCGAGCTCGACCTCAACCCGGTGTTCGCAACACCGAAGGATGCCACGGCCGCCGACGTCCGTATCGTGGTCGACTTCGCCTACAAGCCGAAGCCGAAGCCGCGTCCGACCGAAGAGATCGTCGCAGCGATGAACCGCATCATGCAGCCGAAGGCGGTCGCCGTGGTCGGCGCCTCCGCGGAGGACGGCAAGATCGGCAATTCCGTGATGAAGAATCTCATCAACGGCGGCTACAAGGGCGAGATCTATCCGATCCATCCCAAGGCCGACGAGATCCTCGGCTACAAGGCCTACAAGAGCGTCAAGGATGTGCCTGGTGTGATCGACGTCGCGGTATTCGCGATCCCCGCGAAATTCGTCGCCGCTGCGCTCACCGAGTGCGGCGAGAAGAAGATCCCGGGCGCGGTGCTGATCCCGTCGGGCTTCGCTGAAGCCGGCGCGCCGGAGCTGCAGGCCGAGATCGTCGAGGTCGGCAAGAAGTACGACATCCGCCTGATGGGGCCGAACATCTACGGCTTCTATTATACGCCCGCCAATCTCTGCGCGACCTTCTGCACCGCCTATGACGTCAAGGGTCACGCGGCGCTGTCGTCGCAATCGGGCGGTATCGGCATGGCCATCATTGGCTTCTCGCGCTCGGCGAAAATGGGCGTCTCGGCGATCGTCGGTCTCGGCAACAAGTCCGACATCGACGAGGACGATCTGCTCGCCTTCTTCGAGCAGGACCCGAACACCAACCTGATCGCGCAGCACTGTGAGGACCTCAAGGACGGCCGCGCCTTCGCGGAAGCCGCCAAGCGCGTCTCCAAGAAGAAGCCGGTCGTCGTGCTCAAGGCGGGCCGGACCTCGGCCGGCGCGAAGGCGGCGTCCTCCCACACCGGCGCGCTCGCCGGCAACGACCGCATCTATGAGGACGTGTTCAAGCAGTCTGGCGTGATCCGCGCCCGCTCACTGCGCCAGCTGCTCGAATTCGCCCGCGGCGTGCCGGTGCTGCCGACGCCGAAGGGCGAGAACGTGCTCATCATCACCGGTGCCGGCGGCTCGGGCGTGCTGCTGTCGGACTCCTGCGTCGACAACGGCCTGTCGCTGATGTCGATGCCGCCGGATCTGGATGCGGCCTTCCGCAAGTTCATCCCGCCGTTTGGCGCGGCCGGCAATCCCGTGGATATCACCGGCGGCGAGCCGCCGATTACCTACGTCAACACCGTGAAGCTCGGCCTGTCGGATGAGCGCATCCACGCGCTGATCCTCGGCTATTGGCACACCATCGTCACCCCGCCGATGGTGTTCGCGCGCAACATGGTCGAGGTGAAGAAGGAGATGGAGGCCAAGGGTTTTGTGAAGCCGATGGTCGCCTCTCTCGCCGGTGACGTCGAGGTCGAGGAAGCCGCCGAATATCTCTACCAGAACGGCATCCCGGCCTACGCCTACTCGACCGAGCTGCCGGTCGAGGTGCTCGGCGCCAAGTACAAGTGGGCCCGCGGCGCGGGGTTGCTCTGAGCCTGCCTTCGCCTCTCCCCGCCTGCGGGGAGAGGCCGGAATTTGCGCAGCAAGTTCCGGGTGAGAGGGAGCTTCCGCGAGTCTAACTGCCACCGTCCCTGCGGAGGCCCCTGACCCTCTCCCCGCAAGCGGGGAGAGGGAAAAGGAACTAATGCAGGTCGCGATGAGCAAGAACGTGATCCGGCGCAAATCGCTCGAGCCCAGATCGGCCGCGGAGGCGGAACACGAGGGCCGCGACGGTGGCGTGCAATCGGTCGACCGCGCGCTGTCGATCATCGAGACGCTGGCCGAGGATGACGAAGGTTATCGTCTCAGCGACCTCGCGATCCGCACCGGCCTGTCGGCGTCCACCGTGCACCGGTTGCTCGCAACGCTCGAAAGCCGCCGCTTCGTGCAGTTCGACCGTGGCGAATCCAAATGGCATGTCGGCGTGCGCAGCTTCACGGTCGGCGCGAGCTTTGCGCGTCGGCGCAATTTCTCCGCACAGGCAATTCCATATTTGCGCAAGCTGCGCGATCTCACCCGCGAGACGGCCAATCTCGCCGTCGTCGACGATGAGTTCATCATCGTGCTGACCCGCATGGAGAGCCGCGAGATCATGCGCTCCCTGACCAAGGTCGGCGGCCGCGTCCCCATGGTGACCTCCGGCGTCGGCAAGGCGGTGCTCGCAACCTATTCAGACGAGGACGTCGGCGCCGTCATCCGCCATCATGGCATGCCTCGCCTGACCGAGAAGTCGATCGTGCGTCCGAGCGATCTGTTCAGAGAGCTCGAGAAAATCCGCAGGCAGGGCTTTGCCGTCGACGATGAGGAGGCGCAGATCGGCCTGCGCTGCGTCGCCGCGGTGGTATACAACGCGCTTGCCGAACCGCTTGCCGCGATCTCCGTATCCGGCATGACCAGTCGCATCACCGACGAACGGCTGCCGGAGATCGGACAGGTCGTCCGGGAAGTCGCCGCCGAACTGACCGCCGCGCTCGGCGGGGTGATCCCGGCGCCCCGCTGACCAAAAAACCCTGAGGCATGTCACTGGACAGGCCCGGCGTTTTGGTTGATATGCGACCAAACGATACGATGCGGCAAAGGTCCGCACGAGCCTGGAGAGCGTCCTCATGTTTCGATTTCCCGCGCGCCTCGTCGGCGCAGCCGTCGCGTTCACCCTGGCGGCGGCCGCCAATCCGGGCTTTGCCCAGCAGCTCGAGCTCAAGCTGATGGCGCCGGCGGCCCCGGGCGGGGGATGGGACCAGACGGCGCGCTCGATGCAGCAGGCGCTGGTGGCTTCGGGCGTCGCGCGCAGCGTGCAGGTCACCAACGTTCCCGGCGCCGGCGGCAGCGTCGGCATTGCGCAGTTCGTCAACGGCGCCAAGGGCGACGGCAACCAGATGATGGTCAACGGCTTCGTCATGGTCGGCGCGCTCGCCATGAACAAGTCGCCGGTGACACTGGAGCAGGTGACACCGATCGCGCGTCTCACTGAGGAAATCCAGGTGATCGTGGTTCCCGCCAATTCGCCGATCAAGAATGCGCAGGACCTGGCCGCCGCGGTGAAGGCGGACATCGCCAAAGTCACCTTTGCCGGCGGCTCAGCCGGCGGCGTCGACCACGTGATGGCGGCCTTGTTCGCCGGTGCGGTCGGTGCCGACGCCAAGAAGATCAACTACATCCCGTTCTCCGGCGGCGGCGAGTCGCTCGCGGCGATCCTCGGCGGCAAGGTTACCGCGGGCATTTCGGGACTCAGCGAATATGAGGGACAGATCAAGTCCGGCAAGCTGCGCGCGATCGGCGTGACCTCCGAGAAGCGCATCGCAGGCAGCGACATCCCCACCTTCAAGGAGCAGGGCATCGATCTCGTGATCGCCAATTGGCGCTCGGTGGTCGCGCCTCCCGGCATCACGCCGGAGCAGCGCAAGACCTTGAGCGATGCGGTCGAGAAGATGGTGAAGTCTGACGCCTGGAAGGAGATCCTCAAGCAGAAGGGCTGGGAGGACGCTTATCTCAGCGGCGACGCCTTCGCCGAGTTCCTCAAAAAGGAAACGGCCCGCGTCACCGACGTGCTGAAATCGGTCGGCTTGGTCAAGTCATGACCTCAGGCGATTTCGTCCAGCCGCCGCGGCGCGTCGACCGCGCCGGTCTCGTCATCGCGGGACTGCTTGCGGGGCTCGCCGTCGTGCTGGTCTGGGACGCGCGCGGCCTGCAATCTGCCGCGATGTACGGCATGGGGCCGGAGGCGATGCCGGTCGTCGTCGCCAGCGGGCTTGCGCTGCTCGCGATCGGCAATTTCATCGACGCGCTGCGCGGCAATCTACCGGCGCGTGAGAGCGCCGATCCTGTGCCTGTCGCCTTGATACTCGTCGGCCTTACGCTGCTGATCGCCATCATCGGTCTCGGTGGCGGCTTCATCCTGGCGACGGCGGCGCTATTCGTGACGACCTCGGCGGCCTTCGGACGCCGTGCCATCCTCATCGACGCCATCATCGCTCTCGTGATGTCGACCCTCATTTACCTCGCGTTCGACCGGTTGCTGACGCTGAGCCTGCCTGCCGGCCCGCTGGAGCGATTGCTGTGATGGATACCTTTGCCGCGCTGGCTCACGGCATGGCGGTCGCCGTCCAGCCGATGAACCTGCTTTACGCGCTGATCGGCGTGTTCCTCGGCACGGCCGTGGGCGTGCTGCCCGGCATCGGCCCGGCACTGACGGTCGCGCTGCTGCTGCCGGTGACCTACAAGCTCGATCCCGGGGGCTCGCTGATCATGTTCGCCGGCATTTATTATGGCGGCATGTATGGTGGCTCGACCACCGCGATCCTGATCAACACGCCCGGCGAGAGCGCCTCGATGGCGACCGCACTCGAAGGCAACAAGATGGCCAAGGCCGGCCGCGGCGGGCCGGCGCTCGCGACCTCCGCAATCGGCTCCTTCGTCGCCGGCACCATCGCCACCATCGGTCTCGCGTTCCTCGCGCCGTGGCTGGTCGATGTCGCCGTGCGCTTTGGCCCCGAAGACTACTTCGCACTGATGTGCGTCGCCTTCGTCACGGTGTCGGCGACCTTCGGCGATTCCCCGGTCCGCGGCCTCACCAGCCTGTTCATCGGTCTCACGCTCGGCCTCATTGGCATCGACAAGCTCACCGGCCAGGCCCGGCTGGCGTTCGGCGTCCCCGAGCTGCTCGATGGCGTCGAGGTGACGACGCTTGCTGTCGGCCTGTTCGCGGTGGGCGAGGCGCTCTATGTCGCATCGCGCCGCCACCACACCGAGGAGAAGCTGGAGCCGGTGCGCGGCTCGCTGTGGATGACCAGGGAGGACTGGAAGCGCTCTTGGAAGCCCTGGCTGCGCGGGACCATGTTTGGCTTCCCGATAGGTGCGCTCCCCGCAGGCGGCGCGGAGATCCCGACCTTCCTGTCCTATTCGACGGAGAAGCGTCTTACGAAACATCCGGAAGAGTTCGGCAAGGGCGCGATCGAAGGCGTCGCCGGCCCTGAGGCCGCCAACAACGCGTCGGCCGCCGGCACGCTGGTGCCGCTGCTGACGTTGGGCCTGCCGACGTCGGCGACCGCCGCGATGATGCTGGCGGGCTTTCAGCAGTACGGTCTCAATCCGGGCCCGTTGCTGTTCGCCGAGCGGCCTGACCTGGTGTGGGGCCTGATCGCCAGCCTGTTCATCGCCAACATGATGCTGCTGGTGCTCAACCTGCCACTGGTCGGCCTGTGGGTGCGGCTGCTCGCGATCCCGCAGCCCTGGCTTTATGCCGGCATCCTCGTGTTCGCGACCATGGGCACCATCGCGGCAAAGCCATCGGTGGTGGAATTGTCGATGCTCGCCGGCTTCGGCGTGCTCGGCTTCCTGATGCGCCGGTTCGATTTTCCAATCGCGCCGGTCGTTGTCGGCCTAATCCTCGGCCCGATCGCCGAGAGTCAGCTTCGCCGCGCGCTTGCGATTAGCCTCGGCGATCCCCTGACGCTGCTGCAGAGCCCGATTTCCGCGACGCTGCTCGGCATCGCGCTGATCGCGCTGGTGGCGCCCTTCGTCTTGAAGGGGCTCGGCCGGTTCAAGGCGAACGAGGATTAGCGGAACTCCTCACGGCGCTCTTGCCCAATGCGTAAGCAGAGGTGCCGTTTTATTTGAGTTGCTCCTGCCGGCGTCGGGGGCAACCATCGCTGGGCTGTCCAATCTCTGCGAGAGCCCCGATGACCAAACTCACCCGCTTCTCCGTCGCGCCGCTGCACAGCATGACGCGGCGCCTTGCCGATGTCGCCTCGGTTCGCGTCGCGCCAGATCTCGTCATATCGGGTGCGAGGGTGCTCTCGACTTATTCCGAACGCATCCTTCCGGGACGGGAGGTCTGGATCAGCGGCGGCCGCATCGCGGCCGTGAAACCGGCCGGTACAGCGAAGAAAGCGTGGAGTGATGTTCCGCTTTACGACGCCGCCGGCGGCATCATCGCGCCGGGTCTCGTCGATCCGCACATTCACATCGAATCCTCGATGGTGACAGCCTGCGCCTATGCCGAGGCCGCGCTGCTCAACGGTACCACGACGATCTTCTGCGACAGCCACGAGATCGGCAACGTCATGGACGTCGCCGGTGTCGAGGCGATGCTGGAGGACGCGCGCGAGGCGCCGCTCTCGATCTTCCTGACGGTGCCGAGCACGGTGCCAGCGACGTCGGCCGAGTTGGAGACGGCGGGCGGCGACCTCACGCCGGACAAGATCGCCGGCCTGTTCGACCGCTGGCCCGAAGCGGTGGCGCTCGGCGAGAAGATGGACTTTGTCCCTGTCACGATGGGCGACGAACGCAGCCACGCCATCCTCGCTGCCGCATTGAAGCGTGGCCGTCCGGTGTCCGGCCACGTCTACGGCCGCGAATTCGTTGCGGCCTATGCGGCCAGCGGTGTGACCGACACCCATGAGGCGATCGACCGTGACATTGCAGACGACCTGCTCGACGCCGGCGTCTGGGTGTTTCTGCGCGGCGGCCCGCCGACCACGCCCTGGCATTCGCTGCCGCAAGCGATCCGGACGATCACAGAGCTCGGGGCCTCGCACAAGCGTACTGCCGTGTGCACGGACGACCGTGACGCCGACGATCTCCTGCTGTTCGGTCTCGACTGGGTGGTGCGCGAAGCCGTGAAGGCAGGGATGTCGCCGGAGCAGGCGTGGTCAATGGGCTCGCTGCACGGCGCGACCCGCTTCGGCATGGAGGGCGACATTGGCGGGGTCGGTGGCGGCCGTCGCGCCGACCTCGTGCTGATGGACGATCAGCTCAAGCCGCAATGCACCTGGTACGGCGGCGAGCTCGTGGTCGAGCACGGCAAGATCACGCCGCGTCTCGATCAGGCGCTGTCGCAGCGCTACCAATATCCCAAGGCAGCCTATGCGACCGTCAAGCTGCCGCAGACGATGAAGCTGACGCCCGAATTGCCGGCCGAGCCTTGCACCGTCAACGCGATCAAGACCGCTCTGCCTGGCATCACGCTGATCCACGACAAGGTCGCGATCGAACCGGCCAAGGACTGGCCTTCGCTGCTCGCGCGCTATGGCCTCTGCTTCGTCGCGGTGGTCGAGCGTCACGGCAAATCCGCCGGCAATGTCGCCCATGGCCTGCTGAAGGATTTTGGCCTCAAGCGCGGCGCGGTCGCTTCCAGCGTCGGTCACGACAGCCACAACCTCATCGTCGCCGGCACCAACGAGGGCGACATGCAAGTCGCGATCGGCGCCATCAAGGAGCAGCAAGGCGGCGTCTGCGTCGTCGCTGACGGCGAGGTGAGGGCGCTGGTTCCGCTGCCGATCGCAGGACTCCTGTCGGACAAGCGTGTTACCGAAGTGGCGGAAGAGGTGAAGGTACTGAAGAAAGAATGGGCCGAGGCCGGCTGCACCATCCCGTACATGGGCTTCAATTTGATTCCGCTATCGGTCATTCCGGAAATTCGCATCACCGACAAGGGCCTCGTGCTGGTGCCGCAGATGGAGCTGGCGCCACTGTTCGAGTGAGGCGCTTTCACGCATCTGTCGATCTAACCGATTGAGACGTCTACGATTTTCTCGCGGTTGCCACATCGTGGAAAATAAAATCGGTCTCGTTGAGGTCGGCTTCCGCGCAGTTGATGATCTCGCTCGCTGATGCAATTTGAGCGAGGTCCGATATGGCGAAGATGCGAGCTGTCGATGCGGCCGTGCGTATCCTGGAGAAGGAAGGCATCTCGACGGCCTTCGGGGTTCCCGGCGCTGCGATCAATCCGCTTTACTCGGCGTTGAAGAAGCGCGGCTCGATCCGCCACATCCTGGCGCGGCATGTCGAGGGCGCTTCGCATATGGCGGAGGGCTATACGCGAGCGAAGGCCGGCAATATCGGGGTCTGCATCGGCACCTCTGGGCCTGCGGGCACCGACATGATCACCGGGCTCTATTCGGCGATCGCCGATTCCATCCCGATCCTCTGCATCACCGGCCAGGCGCCGCGGGCGCGGCTCTACAAGGAGGATTTCCAGGCGGTCGACATCGAGTCGATTGCCAAGCCTGTCACAAAATGGGCGGTGACGGTGCGCGAGCCGGCGCTGGTGCCGCGCGTGTTCAGCCAGGCCTTTCATGTGATGCGCTCAGGTCGGCCAGGGCCAGTGCTGATCGACATGCCCCTCGACGTGCAGCTCGCCGAGATCGAGTTCGACGATGAGATCTATGAGCCATTGCCGGTCTACAAGCCCACGGCGACGCGCAAGCAGATCGAGAAGGCGCTGGACATGCTCAACGCCGCCGAGCGGCCGCTGATCGTCGCAGGCGGTGGCATCATCAACGCGGACGCATCGGACCTGCTGGTCGAGTTCGCCGAGATTGCCAACGTGCCTGTGGTGCCGACGCTGATGGGCTGGGGCGCGATCCCTGACGATCACGTGCTGATGGCCGGCATGGTCGGCCTCCAGACCAGCCACCGCTACGGCAACGCCACGCTGCTGGAATCCGACTTCGTGCTCGGCATCGGCAACCGCTGGGCCAACCGTCACACCGGCTCGGTCGAGACCTACACCAAGGGCCGCAAATTCGTTCACGTCGACATCGAGCCGACGCAGATCGGGCGCGTGTTCAATCCGGATCTCGGCATCGTCTCGGACGCAAGGGCTGCACTCGAACTGTTCGTCGCCGTCGCCAGGGAGTGGCGGCGGTCAGGCAGGCTCCGCGAGCGCCAGGCATGGCCCGCGGCCTGCCGCGACCGCAAGAAGACGATGCTGCGCAAGAGTCATTTCGACAACGTGCCGATCAAGCCGCAGCGCGTCTATGATGAGATGAACAAGGCGTTCGGCCGCGACACCACCTATGTCACCGTGATCGGCCTGTCGCAGATCGCCGGCGCGCAGTTCCTCGGCGTCTACAAGCCCCGCAACTGGATCAATGCCGGGCAGGCGGGACCGCTCGGGTGGACGCTGCCGGCCGCGCTCGGCGTGCGCGCCGCGTGTCCGGACCGCGAGATCGTCGCGCTGTCCGGCGACTACGACTTCCAGTTCCTGATCGAGGAGCTCGCCGTCGGCGCGCAGTTCAATCTGCCCTACATCCACGTTGTCGTGAACAATTCCTATCTCGGCCTGATCCGGCAGGCCCAGCGCGGCTTCGACATGGACTATCACGTCCAGCTCTCCTTCGAGAACATCAACGCGCCGGAGATCGGCGCCTACGGCGTCGACCACGTTGCGATCGCCGAAGGCCTCGGCTGCAAGGCCATCCGCGTCACCGATCCGAAGGACACGCAGGCAGCGTTTGCGACCGCGCGCGAATTGATGGCCAAGCACCGCGTGCCGGTTGTCGTCGAGTTCATCCTCGAACGGGTCACCAACATCGCCATGGGCACGGAGATCGACAACATCGTCGAATTTGAGGAGGTGCTGGACCTTCCGCTCGACGAAGTCGAGACCCCGCGCGTGCTGCAGCCGGCGGAATAGGGAAGAAGCATCATGCCGAAATTTGCCGCCAACCTCACCATGCTCTTCAACGAGATGCCGTTCCTCGAACGCTTCGCGGCGGCGAAGGCGGCGGGCTTTGCCGGGGTCGAATATCTCTTCCCCTATGACTTCGACAAGGCGCAGCTGCGCGAGCAGCTCGAGGCCCACGGGCTGACGCAGGTGCTGCACAATCTCCCCGCCGGCAACTGGGCCGGCGGAGAGCGCGGCATCGCGATCCTGCCCGACCGCACCGCCGAATTCCGCGACGGCGTGTTCCGCGCCATCGATTATGCCAAGGCGCTCGATTGCGAGCAGCTCAACTGCCTCGTCGGCATCGCGCCTGTTGGTGCCGATCCGCGCGAGCTTCGGGAGACGCTGGTCGGGAATTTGCGCTTTGCGGCTTCGACGCTGGCGCGAGAGAACATCAAGCTGTTGGTCGAGCCCATCAACACGCTCGACATTCCCGGCTTCTTCCTCAACGGCACCGAGCAGGCGGTGCAGTTGATCTCGGAGGTGAGGTCGAACAACCTTTTCATCCAGTACGACATCTACCACATGCAGATCATGGAGGGCGATCTCGCCCGCACCATGCAGAAATGTCTGCCGGAGATCGCCCACATCCAGCTTGCCGACAATCCCGGCCGCCATGAGCCCGGCACCGGCGAGATCAACTATCCCTTCCTGTTCCGCCATCTCGATGCGATCGGCTATCGCGGCTGGATCGGCTGCGAATACAAGCCGCGCACCACGACGCTGGAAGGCCTCTCCTGGCACGCCGCGCAGACTTTTGAGACGTAAGGACATCTGAACATGATCGACATCGGCTTCATCGGACTTGGCACCATGGGGCGGCCGATGGCCGGCCACCTCCTGGCCGCGGGCCATCGCGTGCTCCTGCATGACGTTGCGCCGACTGCGCCGGAGTTGATGTCGGCGGGCGGCATCGCCTGCAGATCGGCCAGGGAGGTCGCGGAGCAGGCGGACGCGGTCATCATCATGGTGCCGGATACGCCGGATGTGCAGGCAGTGCTGTTCGGCAAGAACGGCGTGGCCAGCGGCATCTCCAAGGGCAAGATCGTCGTCGACATGAGTTCGATCTCGCCGCTGGCGACGAAGGACTTCGCCAGGAAGATCGAGGCGCTCGGCGCCGATTATCTCGACGCCCCGGTGTCGGGCGGTGAGGTCGGTGCAAAGGCTGCGAGCCTCACGATCATGGTCGGCGGGCCGGAGCGGGCCTTTGGCATCATGAAGCCGGTCTTCGACAAGATGGGCAAGAACGTCACCCATGTCGGCGCCAATGGCGACGGCCAGACGACAAAGGTTGCCAACCAGATCATCGTCGCGCTGACCATCGAAGCTGTGAGCGAGGCCCTGTTGTTCGCATCCAAGGCTGGTGCGAATCCCGCCCTGGTCCGCAAGGCGCTGATGGGCGGCTTCGCCTCCTCGCGAATTCTGGAGGTGCATGGCGAGCGCATGGTGAAGCGCAATTTCGATCCGGGCTTCCGCATCGAGCTACACCAGAAGGATCTCAATCTCGCGCTCGAAGGCGCACGGGCACTCGGCCTGTCGCTGCCGAGTACAGCGGTGGCGCAGCAATTGTTCTCGTCCTGCACCGCACATGGCGGCAAGGCCTGGGATCACTCCGCGATGGTGCGGGCGCTGGAGCTGATGGCGGGGCACGAGATCGCCACGGCCTGAACTGTTACGCGGTAACACTCTCGAGGGATGCATCTTTCGTCGCAGGGGAACTGGAACAATGCTCCGGCCCCGCGGGTTGAAGGCGCATAACAACCACTGGAGACGTAAGGATATGAAAACCCGTCTTGCGATTACGTTGGCTGCCGCGTCGCTGCTGGCGTCGAGCGCAGCCTTTGCCCAATCCACCACTGCACAAGGCGCCGCGGAAGGCGCGCGCGCGGGCGGCGAGGTCGGCGGCCCGATCGGTGCGATGGTCGGCGGCACCGTCGGTGCGGCGGTCGGTGCTGGCTTGGAGATCCCCAATGCAGTGCTGGGGGGAATCCCGCGCAGTGATTCGGTCGTGGTCCACGAGCGGGTCGTAGTGGGCGAGCCGCTGCCTCCGAACGTGGTGCTGCGGCCCGTGCCGAACTACACCGAATATCGCTATGCGGTGGTCAACGATCGCCGTGTGATCGTCGAGCCGCGCACGCGCCGCGTGGTCAAGATCATCGACTGATCGACGCAATCCTCTGTACTGAGGAGGGCCCTGCGGAGCATCACTCCGCGGGGCCTTCGCTTGTCACGGCGGAGCTGGTGCGAAAGTGCGAGAGCAGCCAATCAGCTGCGGCGGCGAGCGCAAAGCCGAGGCAGGCGGTTGCAGCATCGACCAGAAAATCCACCAGCCGCGCATGGCGACCGGGTGCCCAAAATTGCATCAGCTCGAGCACGCCGATCAGGACGACTGCGACCGCTGCAATCAGCGGACGCCGGCGTGGATAGGCGAGGCCGAAGGCCAACCCCACCATGGCGAAGGCCAGCGCATGTTCGCCGTCCTGACCGAGGTCGGAATGGGGGCGAAGGCCGGGAGGACCGAGGGTGGCGAACGTAACGGCAGCGGCGAGCAGCCAGGCAAACGTACGAATGAAAATGGACATCCGGGTCGCTTAGCACGAATTTGGTCGGGTTGTCGCGAGGCTCGTATCAGATCGCCGTGTAGTTAATGACAAAATGTTAAAGCGGATCGCGCACGCCGAGGCCATGCATGAAACGTTCCCGGATCTGCACGGGGTCGCGGCGGGTGGTGCCCACACCGGGCTTGTCGTCGATCCTGACCGCGATCAGGCTCGGCTCGGAAGCAGCCATCGCGTCGTCGACCAGACGCTCGAAATCCTCCTCGTCCGCGGCCCAGGCGCTGCTCGCGAGACCGGAGCCGATGGCGATGGCGACGATGTCGGCAACGTTCGCTGCCGGCGTCGGCTGCGCGCCGGTGATTTGGTAGATGCCGTTGTCCATCACGATCATCGTGAGGTTCTTCGGCTTCAGAGCCGCAATCGTCGAGAGCGCACCGAGTTGCATCAGGAGCGAGCCGTCGCCTTCCAGCGCGAAGACGCGGCGGTCGGGCTGCGCCAGCGCCACGCCGAGCGCGATCGGGAAGGCGAGCCCCATGCTGCCCAGCATGTAGAAATTCTGCGGGCGATGACCGGCGGCCCACAGGTCGAAATTGGTGTTGCCGATGCCGCCGATCACGGCTTCCTCGTGCTTCAGCTTCGCGATCAGCCGCGAGGTGACGTCGAAGCGGTTCATCACCTTGATATTGCGCGTGTTCATCGCCGGCCTCACTTGTCGAAGACTTTGCCGCCCGTGAGCAGCGGGTTGAGGATCAAAGCCACCGGCGCCTGCGTGGTGATGGCCTGCTTGATCGAGCGGTCGGTGATGAATTCGAGCTCGTCGAGCCGGGTGATGGTGTGGTGCTCCAGCGCCAGCGAACCCAGCACAGGTCGCATGGTGCGGCAGACCAGCGACTGGCCGTAATTGAACTCGCCGAGCGTGCCGCGCTCGGAGACGAACATGATCAGCGGAATCTGGTAGGGCACTGCAAGCGAGGCCAGCACATTGGCGAGCGTGGCAAAGCCGGAGGTCTGCATCAGCACCGCGCCGCGCCGGCCGCCCATCCAGGCGCCGGCGACGATGCCGACAGCCTCTTCCTCGCGGGCGGTCGCGAAGGTGGTGAAGTAGGGATCGGCGTGCAGGTTCTTGATCAGCGGCGTGAGCACGCGGTCCGGCACGTAAGGGATCAGGCTGATCTCGTTCCGCTTCAAGGTTTGCAGCACGATGCCGTGCCAGCTTCCGTCGCTGCTCCCCTGCGGCTGCTGTTCCGCAATCGCCATTGCGCTCTCCCTGGGGCCGCGCATGCTTCTTGTTTCTGGCCGTCGCGGCGGTGTGCCGAACTTGACGCGGACAGCGGGATTGTCAACATGTCCGCGCCGGCACCGTGATCTGCGCCAGCAGGCCTGCCGTGGCCGGCACCGCCATGGCATAAGCGGCGATAACCAGAACACGGGAGGGGCATGGGCGGGCGCGCATCCGCGCTGACCTTGCGGATCTCCCCGCGACAGAGCCGGAAGGGTCCTGATGTCCGTCAACAACAAGCGCGTCGTCTACTCCAATTACTTGGCCAATCCGATCTATATCGACATCCTGAAGGCCCGGCCCGACGTGCGGCTCGATCGCATCGAAAACGCAAGCCCTGAGGACGTCTATGGGCCGCTCCTCGGCGCGGCCCACGTCTACCAGGTCGGCGCCGCCCGCGATGAACTCGCCCCGCATTTCCATGTCGATGCCGCCTTCCTGAAGCGCACGCCGAATCTGCTGGTGGTCTCCAGCAACGGTGCCGGCTTCGACCCGGTCGACGTCGAGGCCTGCACGGCCGCCGGGGTCGTGGTCGTCAACCAGTCCGGCGGCAATGCCCATTCGGTCGCAGAGCACGCCCTGGCGATGATGCTGACGCTGTCCAAACGCATCATCCAGTCGGATCGCCGGCTGCGCCGCGATCGCGACGTCAACCGCAACGATCTCGTCGGCAACGAGGTCGAGGGCAAGACCGTCGGCATCGTCGGCCTCGGCAATGTCGGCCGGCGCATCGCTGCATTGTGCAAGGGCCTGCTCGGCATGAAGGTGCTGGCCTACGATCCCTATTTGTCGGCCGAGGTGATGGCCGAGCGGGGCGGGGAGAAGGTCGAGCTCGACGAGCTGTTGCGCCGCGCCGATTTCGTCTCGATCTCCTGTCCCCTCAACAAGGGCAGCCGCAACTTGATCAGCACGCGCGAATTCGCGCTGATGCAGCCGCATGCCTATTTCATCACCACCGCACGCGGCTTCATCCACGACGAGGATGCGCTGCTGCAGGCGCTGCGCGACAAGCGCATCGCGGGTGCCGGCCTCGACGTCTGGTCCAAGGAGCCGCCGCCGCCGGAACATCCGCTGCTCCAGTTCGACAACGTGCTGGCGAGCCCGCACACGGCAGGCGTCACCCTGGAGGCGCGCCACAACATGGGCCGGATCGCCGCCGAGCAGGTGCTGGATGTGCTTGACGGCAAGCGCCCGCCGCGCATCATCAATCCCGAAGCCTGGCCGCGCTATGCCGAGCGCTTCAAGGAGGCCTTTGGGGTGACGCCGGGGTAGGGCGCACCAAGCGTGCCCTGGATCATGGCCGGGAACTGAGCCCCGGCCTTGATCCGCGTCAAAATCTCCTTTCCCCGTCCGGCCTAAATGGGACTAGAGTGCCGGCGGGCAGGCAGGGAGGTCCCATGTCAACTTATGTCGTCAGGTTCATGAAGGACGTGCTCGGCGAATACGGCCGGCAGCGCGAGGTCTGCCAGGGCACGCTCGAGATCGACGCCGCCGACGAGGACGAGGCCAGGGAACGTGCGAAAGCGAGGTTCTGCAAGGACCAGGCATTGCATCACTGGTCACTGCATGCCGACCGCATCCATGTCAGACCG
This sequence comes from Bradyrhizobium agreste, assembly GCF_016031625.1. Lineage (GTDB taxonomy): Bacteria > Pseudomonadota > Alphaproteobacteria > Rhizobiales > Xanthobacteraceae > Bradyrhizobium > Bradyrhizobium agreste. The sequence goes on from NZ_JACCHP010000011.1 coordinate 268,713, forward strand.
GCCGACTTCCCGTCCTAGGGCCTAGCGCCCGGGTGCCGTGACGGGCGGGGGCGTCGTCGTTCCCGCGCCGAGCGAGCGTTGCACCATGACGGTGTCGGACCAGCGGCCGTGGCGATAGGCAACGCCGCTGAGCAGGCCGGCGCGCGCGAAGCCGAACCGCTCGTGCAGCGCCAGCGAGGGCGCGTTATCGGCATCGATATAGCCGATCATCTGGCGAAAGCCGGCCGCCGCGCAGGCATCGATCAATTCCTGGAGGAGAAGCCGTCCGACCCCGCGGCCGAGATGGGCGTGATGGACGTAGATCGAGTGCTTGGCAGTGTAGCGATAGGCCGGCCGCTTGCGGAACAGCACGGCATAGGCATAGCCGACGACCTCGCCGCGCCAGGTCGCGACCAGGTGCGGCAGGCGGGTCTGCTTCAGGTTCTTGCGACGGTCGCGCAGATCGTCCGGCTCCGGGGCGCCGGTTCCATCGACATCGCGCGGCACCCCGTTGCGGACATGATGGCGGTAGATCGCCAGCATCGCCTCGACGTCGCTCTCGCGTGATGGCCGAACTAGGACGGGCTCATCACTCGCTCGCGCAGCAGCTTCGTTCATCGGCACCTACTCGGTCACGACATAAGTGTAGAGCCCGATGCGCCCGTTCGCATCGACCTCCTTGTAGATGCCCTGGATCTCGACGTCGAAGCCCGGGAACGTGTTGAAGCAGGTCTCGAACATCTTGAGATAATCGATCATGGGCTTGGCCCGTTCCGTCAGCCGCTCGCCGGGCACGATGGTGGCGATGCCGGGCGGATAGACCACGAATGGCGTGGTCGCTACGCGGCCGGCGATCGCCTCGATCGGGAGGTAGTCGACGTCGTTCTTGAACAGATAGCGCGCGGCATCGCGCGGCGACATCGCGATCTCGGGCATATGCTCGGGCATGAACTGCCGGGCCTGGAGCGCGCTGACATCGGCGGCGCGGAAGAAGCGGTGCATCTCGCCGCAGAGATCGCGCAGGCGCACGCCTGCGTAGCGCGCCTGCCGCCGCTGATAGAATTCGGGGATGACGTCGGCCAGCAGCGCATTGTCGTCATGCAGCCTCTTGAACGCGACGAGGCCGGAGATCAGCGTGCCCGCCTTGCTCGCCTCGACGCCGGGCGTGAGCAGGAAGAGCAGGGAGTTGAGGTCGTTCTTCTCGGGCACGATGCGGTTCTCGCGCAGATATTGCGCGACGACCGGCGCGGGAATGCCGTGCTCGGAATAGGCCCCAGTCGCACGATCGAACCCGGGCGTGAGCAGTGTCAGCTTGTTCGGATCGGTCATAGCAAAGCCTTCCGCGAGATCGGGAAAGCCGTGCCAGTTGGTATCCGGGGAGAGCTGCCACAGCGCGGGATTGGTGGCGAGCTCGTCGGTCGAGAGAGTCTCCCAAGCGACATTGTGCGCCGCGCCGGGGCGGCTGACATCGGCAATGGCGACGCGATCGGGAACGAACGGTTCGAAGAACCAGCGGCGATCCGGATTTTGCTCCTTCTCCTCGAACTCCCGTCCCATCGCGCGGATCTTCTTGCGCAGCTCGATGCCAAGCCGGATCGTGTCGTCCCACAACACTTCGCCGGAGCGGCCCTTCATCATCTGCGCGCCGACGTCGAGCGAGGCGAACAGCGGGTAGAACGGCGAGGTCGAGGCGTGCTGCATGAAGCTTTCGTTGAAACGGCGGTGCTCGACGCGGCGCTTCTGGCCGCGAATGTGGCGATCCTTGATGTGGATCTGCGAGGCCTGCGAGAAGCTTGCCAGCTGCTTGTGGGTCGACTGCGTCGCGATGATGCCGGGGGCATGGGGCGGAAGATTTGCCAGCCCCATGGCGAAGCGGCCGGCATAAAGGGGGTGGAATTTCATGAAGCCGGCCCAGGCCTCGTCGAACAGGATGTAGTCGCAGAGATGGCCGATGCGCTTGATGATCATCTCAGCGCTGTGGATCGAGCCGTCATAGGTGCACTGCTCGACCACGGCGACGCGGAACGGCCGCTCCTTGCGCCAGGCGTCGCGATCGGTCACAAGGGGATGGTTGCGGATCGCCTCGCGCAAGGCCTTCTCGTCGAGCCTGTCCCAGCGCATCGGGCCGATCAGGCCCCAGGCATTGCGAACGGTCGGCACATAGACCGGGATGCCGCCATTGATCATCAGCGCGCCGTGATGGGCGGCCTTGTGGTTGTTGCGGTCGAACAGCACGAGATCGCCGTCAGTGACGAGGGCACCCAGCGCGACCTTGTTCGAGGTCGAGGTGCCGTTGAGCACGAAATAGGTCTTTTCCGCGCCGAAGATCGCCGCCGCTTCCTTCTGCGCCTTCAGCGCCGGGCCCTCGTGGGTGAGGAGGTCGCCGAGGTCGAGCACGGAATTGTCGAGATCGTCGCGGAACACGGACTCGCCGAGATGCTCGACGAACACGCGCCCGATCGGGCTGCGATTGTAGAACACGCCGCCATTGTGGCCCGGACAGGTCCAGAGCTGGTTGCCTTCCTCGGCATAGTCGACCAGCGCGCCGAAGAACGGCGTCTTCAGCGTCTCGGCATATTGCTTCAGCCGGCTGATCAGGTTCTTGGCGATGAAGGGCGGCGTCTCCTCGGATAGGAAGACATAACCATCGATGAAATCGAGCACTTCGACCGGCAGGTCCTCGAAGCGCTTGCGACGGATCAGCAGGATGATCGGGAAGTCGAGACCGCGCCGGCGCATCAGATTGATTAGCGCCGAGGTCTTGCCCTCCAGCCCTTTCTTGCCCCAATCCACCACCATGCAGCCGATCGCGGCGTCGGTCTGCACCGCCATCTCGGCATCCTCCAGCTTGCGGGCGCGGACCACCTCGAAGCCGGAGCGTTGGATCTCCTCGATGATCTGGTTGAAGCGCACGCCTTCGAGATCGTCGGCGTCGAACACAGGTGCGGCGAACAGGAAGTTGAAGCGCTTGAAATAGTCCATGGCGGGTCCCGAATGTGCAGGAAGATACAGCTCTCTGCACATTCGATGACATCTGGATGACATGCCCGAGTGCTGCGGCAAGGTTTAGCCTGCCGCTTCACTCCAGCAGCTTGTCCAGCGTGATCGGGAAGCGCCGGATGCGCTTGCCGGTCGCATGATAGACGGCGTTCGCAATCGCTGCCGGCACGCCGACGATGCCGATTTCGCCGAGCCCCTTGATGCCCAGTCGGTTGATGCGGTCGTCGGGCTCGTCGACGAAAATGAGGTCAATGTCATGGACGTCGGCGTTCACGGGAATGTGGTATTCGGCAATGTTCGCGTTCATGATGCGGCCGAAGCGGTGATCCATCACCGTCTCCTCGTGCAGCGCCATTCCAATTCCCCAGACCACCCCGCCCATGATCTGGCTGCGGCCGGTCTTGGTGTTCAGGATGCGCCCGGCCGCGACCGCATTCACGATCCGGGTGACGCGGATAATTCCCAGCTCCTCGTCGATCTTCACCTCCGCGAAGACCGCCGAATGTGTGTTGCGGGCATGCGATTTATCCTCCGCGAATTGGTTGAGCTTCTCCCTTTCGATCCGCTCGAGCTTGCTGTGGCGCATGACATCCGCAATCGAGACGGCAGCCCCTCGCCCGTCGCTGCTGGCGATCATGCCGTCAGTCAGGGTGATGTTGGCGGCATCGAGGTCCGCGAGCGGTGAGGCCGGCATGGCCTTGGCGAGACGCGCGAGCTCCTCGCGAATCTCTTCGGCCGCTCGCAGGACCGCATGGGCGCTTGATGCCGCCATCCAGGAGCCGCCCTCGACGGGGGCTTGCGGCAACGTCGAATCGGCGAGCCGGACGCTGATATTGTCGATTGGCAGCCCGAGAGCATCGGCCGCGACCTGCGCCACGATGGTGTACGTGCCGGTGCCGATATCGGATGCGGCGCAGGAGATCTCGGCATGGCCGTTGGCCGTCAGCACGATGCGAACGGCAACCGGCATCTGCAGCGCCTCCCACACCCCGGTCGCCATCCCCCAGCCGACCAGTTCCTTGCCGTCGCGCATGGAGCGCGGTGCCGGATTGCGCCGGCTCCAGCCAAACGCTTCGGCGCCGCGGGCGTAGCACTCGCGCAGCTGCTTGCTGGTGTAAGGCAGGTCTTCGCTCTGGTCGCGATCCGAGTAGCACCTCAGGCGCAGATCGACCGGATCGAGCTTCAGCGCGACGGCCAATTCGTCCATGGCGCATTCGAGCGCGCAGACGCCCGTTGCCGCACCCGGCGCGCGCATGTCGCAGGGCGTCGAGACGTCGAGGTCGACCAGCTTGTGCGAAAAGTTGCTGTTGGGGCTCTTGTAAAGCTGCTCGGCCCAGCCCGTATCGTTGCGTGAAAAATCCTCATAGCGTGAGGTCACGGCAATGGCTTCGTGAGCGATCGCATCGAGGGTGCCGTCCGGCTTTGCGCCGAGCGCAACGCGCTCGATGGTCATGGGACGATAGCCCAGGCTGTACATCTGCTGCCGCGTCAGCACGACGCGGACGGACCGCTTCAGTGCGAGCGCGGCAAGGGTTGCCAGCACCACCTGGTGCTGCGGCCGCAGGCCCGAACCGAAGGCGCCGCCGACATAGGGCGAGATCACGCGGATTTCGTCCGGCTTCTTGCCGAAAACACTACAGAGAAACTTCTGGACGTTCTGGACGCCCTGCGTCTTATCGTAGACCGTGAGCCCGCCACTGCCGTCCCAGACCGCCGTCGTCGCGAAGAGCTCCATCGGATTGTGATGCTCGGTCGGAAGGACGTAATCCGCCTCGTGGCGCACGGGCGCGCGCGTCAGGGCCCCTGCGGCATCACCGCGCGGCTTGTGCGGCTGATCCACTTTTTCGGCCTTGTCGCGTTCGGATTCGAGATCGGTCGCAAACCCCTCCTGCTCATATTCGACGTGAACGCGGGTTGCGGCGAACTTGGCGGTCTCCCAGTCCTCCGCGACGACCAGTGCGATCGGCTGGCCGTTGAACTTGATCCTCTCGTCATAGAGCGGACGGAAGGGCGAGCCCTTCTCCGGCGCCACCTCGTCCTTCCAGGCTTCGTCCTTGTCGGCGAGAGGTGGCCGATGTGCATGGGTGAGCACGTCGACCACCCCCTTCACCCTCAGCGCCTCACTCGTGTCGAGACGAGCGATGCGGCCGCGTGCGATGGTGGCCTCGACGACGAAGCCGTGAAGAAGTCCGTCTGCTGCGAATTCGCCGGCATATTTGGCGGCCCCGGTGACCTTGGCGCGACCGTCGACGCGCGACGTTGATGTTCCGACATAGGCGTTCATCGGGCCCTCATGCGATCTTCTTGTGAGCTTGTGATTGCGGCGTGGCGCTTGCGGCCTGCATCAGCGCCCGCACGACGGCTCGGCGCGCCAGCTCGATCTTGAACCCATTGTGGGAGCGTGCGGTCGCTCCCTGCAGCAGGAGGTCGGCGGCGCGCCCGAAATGATCCGGTGTTGCCGCCTGACCGCGCAATGCGGCTTCGGCCTCGAGGCTTCGCCAGGGCTTGTGAGCCACGCCGCCGAGCGCAAGGCGCGCTTCGACGATCGCGTTGCCCTCCAGTTCGAGCGCGGCCGCGACCGAGACCAGAGCAAAGGCATAGGAGAGCCGGTCCCGGATCTTCAGATAGCTGTAGTTCCTGGCAAAGCCGTGCGGCGGCAGCTCGATCGCGGTGATGATCTCGCCGCTGCCAAGATTTGTATCGAGATGAGGCTTGTCCTCGGGAAGCCGATGGAAATCGGTCAGCGCGATGGTACGCTGACCAGAGGGGCCTGCGATGTGCACGAGCGCGCCGAGCGCGGCCAGGGCCACGCTCATGTCGGATGGATTGGTCGCGATGCAGGATGTGCTGGTGCCGAGGATGGCGTGATTGCGGTTGAGGCCATCGATCGCCGAGCAGCCCGTGCCGGGGCTTCGCTTGTTGCAGGGTGTCGCGGTGTCATAGAAGTAGGCGCAGCGCGTTCGTTGCATCAGATTACCGCCGACCGAGGCCATGTTGCGCAATTGCGCGGAGGCTCCAGCCAGGATGGCGCTGGCAAGCAGAGGATAGCGCTGCTCGATCAACGGATGATAGGCGAGGTCCGAATTCGGCACCAAGGCGCCGACGCGCAGACCGCCGTCCGCCGTCTCCTCGATGTCGCGGAGCGGCAGGCGGGAGATGTCGATCAGCCGGGAGGGTCGTTCGACATTCTCCTTCATCAGATCGATCAGGTTGGTGCCGCCGGCAATCAGCTTCGCGCCGGGATCGGCGGCGAGCAGGCGGATGGCGTCGGCGACGTCGCTTGCGCGGGAATATTGGAAGTTGTTCATGACCGGCTCATTGCCTGCTCGATCGCAGCCACGATGTTGGGGTAGGCACCGCAGCGACAGAGGTTTCCGCTCATCAGCTCCCGGATCTCGTCCGCATCGCGCGCTCGGCCTTCGGCCAACAGGCCCGCGGCAGAGCAAATCTGTCCCGGCGTGCAATAACCGCACTGAAAGGCATCGTGGTCGATGAAGGCCTGTTGCAGGGGATGCAACGCGCCGTCCCTGGCCAAGCCTTCGATGGTCGTGATCTCGGCGCCATCCGTCATGACGGCCAGGGTCAGGCAGGAATTGACCCGTCTTCCGTCGATCAGCACGGTACAGGCACCGCATTGGCCGTGATCGCAGCCTTTTTTGGTGCCGGTCAGCTCCAGACGGTCACGCAGCGCGTCCAGAAGCGTGGTCCACGGCACGACCTCGAGCGCGCGCCTTTCGCCATTGACGACGAGGTTGATCGGAATGCGTTCGGGGATCGTAAGGTCGGCCATATTCTATTTTCCCTGCGGAAAGGCGAGCCGGGCAAATTGTGGAAGTGACGCGAGAATGCGTTGCCGCCGCTGGCCCAATAGCGCCCAACGGATGACGGGTTGCTTGGTTCCCGACAGGTTCTCCCGATCGGATCGACGAGATCAGCGCTTCGTCTCGCCGAACACCACAGTCGGCACCGCGCGGTTCACGATCTCGCGCAGCGCGAAGCTCGACTGCACCCGCGCGACGCGCGGCAGGCGGGACAGCTCGGTGCGATGGATGCGCTCGAAATCCTGGATATCGCGGGCGAGCACGATCAGGATGTAGTCGTCCGTCCCCGACATCAGGAAGCAGCGCACGACGGAGGGACATTTCGTCACCTCCGCCTCGAACGCCTTCAGCGCTTCGTCGCTCTGGCTCTCCAGCGCGATGCGAACCAGCACCGTGGTGGTGAGGCCGAACCGGGCGAGGTCGAGCGCGGCCTGGTAGGCCTGGATGTAGCCGTCATCCTCCAGCGCCTTCTGCCGCCGCGCCAGCGCGGTACTCGACAAGCCGATCTTGTTGGCAAGCTCGGTGTGGCTGGCTCGCGCATTGGTCGTGAGTTCCGCGAGGATGGCGAGGTCTTTCCGGTCGAGGGCCAAGGTTTCGTTTCCAGCGTCAAAGGACGTTTTCGCGCCGGAAACCGGCGCGGGTGCCGCCAAGGTAGCGGATATTTGCATGAAACCAAACCGACGCTCTCGCTACGATCAACAATGGAATCAAAGCATTGGCGAGGGAGAGCAAGATGCGCGTCGGAGTCCCCAAGGAGATCAAGGTGCAGGAATATCGCGTCGGGCTCACCCCAGGCGCGGTCCGCGAATATGTCGCCGCCGGGCACCAGGTGACAGTCGAGAGCGGCGCCGGCAGCGGCATTGGCGCGTCCGACGAGGTGTACCGGCGGGCAGGGGCGTCCATTGCCGAGGCCGCTCGCGAGATCTTTGCAAAGTCCGACATGATCGTGAAAGTGAAGGAGCCGCAGAAGAGCGAATGGGCTCAGCTTCGGGAAGGCCAGATCCTTTTTACTTACCTTCATCTTGCGCCGGATCCCGAGCAGGCCAAGGGCCTGCTTGCTTCCGGCTGCACCGCAATCGCCTATGAAACTATCACGGACGCGCGCGGTCACCTCCCGCTGCTCGCCCCGATGAGCGAAGTCGCCGGCCGCCTCGCCATCGAGGCCGCCGGCGCCGCGCTCAAGCGCTCGGCCGGCGGCCGCGGTCTGCTGCTCGGCGGCGTGCCCGGCGTGCAACCGGCACGCGTCGTCGTGCTCGGCGGCGGCGTGGTCGGAACGCAGGCGGCCCGCATGGCCGCCGGCTTAGGTGCCGAAGTCACCGTGATCGACCGCTCGATCCCGCGCCTGCGCGAACTGGACGATCTCTTTGCCGGACGCGTACGCACCCGCTTCTCCACCATTGAGGCGGTCGAGGACGAGGTGTTCGCCGCCGACGTCGTCATCGGTGCTGTGCTGGTGCCCGGCGCCAGCGCGCCGAAACTCGTCACGCGCGCGATGCTGAAATCGATGCGGCCCGGAGCCGTGCTGGTCGATGTCGCGATCGACCAGGGCGGCTGCTTCGAGACCTCGCACCCGACCACGCATGCGGAGCCGACCTACGAGGTCGACGGCGTCGTGCATTATTGCGTCGCCAACATGCCGGGCGCGGTGCCGGTGACCTCGAGCCAGGCCCTGAACAACGCGACGCTGCCGTTCGGCCTGATGCTCGCCAACAAGGGCTTTGCGGCGGTCTTGGAGAATCCGCATCTGCGCAACGGACTCAACGTGCATCGCGGCCGGGTGACGAACAAGGCGGTGGCGGAGAGTCTGGGGCTGGAGTTTGCGCCAGTAGAGAGCGGGCTGGCGGCTTAGCGCGATGGGATCCCGCCAGTGCGGTGCTCTCAGCCGGCTGGAAGATGGCTGCCGCGCTTGGGGCCCAGGGAACCCCCAGGTGGTGAGGGCGCCGTGACTGCAGAGGCGGTGTCCAAATAGGCGAGAAGAAGAAAACTGTTGCCCTGGCACTGTCGCAAGGAAGGAGTTTCCCCTTACGAAGGCAAAAACGCCAATCGCTTCCATTGCTGTTTGGAGCCGAAACGACGACATTTCCACGAGAAATTGGTGGATCGGCAGCCATGGAACGCATTGGATTTGAACCCTTCGGCGAGCAACTGGTGTCCGCAACGGACACACAGCCGAAGTCGCGCGCCTCGAAGCTCCTGCTGCGCGCCGGCACCACTCTGTTCTGGTCGTTGGTCGCCGGCATCGTGCTGGCCCGTGCAGCCTTCTTCGAGCCGGGCGTCTATGACGGCTTCAGCCGGGTGGCCTCGTTGGCCAAGAACCTGATCTTCTGAGGCCGTTTATTCCGGGCTGAGGACAGAACTGCTCTCGGCCCTGATATGTCGAAAACATATTTCCCAATTGAGTTGCGCTGCGTATAAATCTTTCTCCTTCGGGAGAGATTTGTGTCGCAGAATCAAGCATCCAGCCCGGCCGATTCCAAGCCGGTCACCGCCGCGAGCCGTATTGCGGCGCTGATTCCGGGCGTTCTCCTCTGTATCGCGGTCGCCGGCGTGTCGGCCCTGCTCGAGCGGGCCGAACTGGGCGTGTTCGAGCATCCCTATATCGAGGCGCTGGTCATGGCGATCCTGCTCGGCATGGCGGTGCGCAGCTTCTGGAAGCCGGCCCCGCGTTGGCAGGCCGGCATCGCCTTCAGCGCCAAGCAGCTGCTGGAAGTCGCGGTGATGCTGCTCGGGGCCTCCATCAGCTTCGCTGCAATCGCGGCTTCCGGAATTGCGCTGCTCGCCTCGATTGCGGCGGTCGTCGTGGTCGCGCTCTGCATCTCCTTCGGCCTCAGCCGGCTGCTCGGCTTGTCGACGCGGCTGTCGATCTTGATCGCCTGCGGCAACTCGATCTGCGGCAATTCCGCGATCGCCGCGGTGGCGCCCATCATCGGCGCCAGCAACGACGAGATTGCGTCCTCGATCTCCTTCACGGCGATCCTTGGCGTGATGATGGTGCTGGGCCTGCCGCTGCTGATCCCGCTGCTGCAATTGTCCGCAACGCAGTACGGCATTCTCGCCGGGCTCACCGTCTACGCGGTGCCGCAGGTGCTTGCCGCGACGGTGCCGGCCGGGCTCGTCTCGACCCAGATCGGCACGCTGGTGAAGCTGATGCGTGTCCTGATGCTCGGCCCGGTCGTCGTCGGCCTGTCGCTGGTCGCCTCGCGCTGGCAGAGCGATGCCCGGAAAACCAGCGTCGGCTTCTTCCGCCTGGTGCCCTGGTTCATCCTCGGCTTCCTTGCGCTTGCGACCCTGCGGTCGCTGGAGATCGTGCCGGCTACAGTGGTTGGCCCCGTGACGAAGATCACGAGCTTTCTCACGGTGGTCTCGATGGCCGCCCTCGGCCTTGGCGTCGACGTGCGCGTGCTCGCCAATGTCGGCGGCCGGGTGACAGCCGCCGTGACGCTGTCGCTGATCCTGCTGCTGGGGATCAGCATCGCGCTGGTGCATTGGTTCAAGTAGATCGATCGCAGCGGTGCTGCGCGTAGGGATTGGCGGCGCGCTGCTACTTCTGGACTTCTTCGGCCAGACGGTTATTGGTTTGCGCCAATGGGATCCCGCTGCGAATGCAGCCGATCCTTAGAAAACAGCGAGGACGCCGGCCATGACCACATTGACTGTGAAGGACCTTCTCCCCGAGGACGGCACGAAGGGGACGCTGGTCGGCCGCGTCTGGCTGCCGCAGGTCAACGGTCCGGCCGTCGTCGCCGTGCGCGGTGACGGCGTGTACGACGTCACAGCAAGATTTCCGACAGTCAGCGCGCTGTGCGAGGAAGACAACCCCGCCAAGGCGCTTGCCGCCACGACGGGCGAGCGCATCGGTGATCTCGAGGCGATCGCGGCCAACACCCCGCCGGACAAGCGCGATCCCCAAAGGCCCTGGCTGCTCGCGCCGGTCGACCTCCAGACGTTGAAAGCCGCCGGCGTCACCTTCGCGATCTCGATGCTGGAGCGCGTCATCGAAGAGCGCGCCAAAGGCAACCCGGCCTCAGCCGAAGCCATTCGGAAAGAAGTGACGCGCCTGATCGGCGACGATCTGTCAAAGCTCAAGCCGGGCTCGGACCAGGCGATGCACCTGAAGCAGGTGCTGATCGATCAGAACGCCTGGAGCCAATATCTCGAGGTCGGCATCGGTCCGGATGCCGAGGTCTTCACCAAGGCGCCCACCTTGTCGTCGGTCGGCACCGGCATGGACGCTGGCCTGCATCCGAAATCGACCTGGAACAATCCCGAGCCCGAGCTCGTGCTGTTCGTCTCGAGCCGCGGCAAGATCGTCGGCGGCGCGCTCGGCAACGACGTGAACTTGCGCGACTTCGAGGGCCGCTCGGCGCTGCTGTTGTCGAAGGCCAAGGACAACAACGCGTCCTGTTCGATCGGCCCGCTGTTGCGCCTGTTCGACGACACCTTCACGCTCGACGACGCGCGCAGGCTGGACATCAGCTTGAACGTCACGGGGACGGACGGCTTCGTTCTCGACGGCCATTCCTCGATCAGCAAGATCAGCCGCGATCCGACCGATCTCGTCGCCCAGACCATTGGCAAGGTGCATCAATATCCTGACGGTTTCGTGCTGTTCCTCGGCACCATGTTCGCTCCCGTGAAGGATCGCGATGCGCCGGGGCAGGGATTCACCCACAAGCGCGATGACATCGTCACCATCGCGGCGCCCCAGCTCGGCAAGCTCGTCAACCGCATGCGTACCAGCGACGAGTGCGAGCCCTGGACGTTCGGCATCGGCGCGCTGATGAAGAACCTGGCACAACGGAAGCTGATTTAGCGCTGCTGCCCTTCGCCTCCCGCAAACGGGGCGAGGGGTGCACCTTCGCCGCGCCGACAGGTGAAGCTCATTCGGACCGCCAACTTTTTTTCACCTCCGCGTTGCATGATCGGAACAAAATCGCGCTGAGCGTGTCATAAATCAGCTCGCCGCCTTCCCCGCTGAGTTTTCCTCCAAATAGTCAAATAATATGACTAGTCGGAACTCAACTTCCGTGAAATAGTGCCCACCGCTGGCCTAAAGGGCTGGCCTGTGGGTGCCATACTACCAATGGGCGCCCCGGATAAACAATCTTGGGAGATACGCCCTGATGACCCCTGAAGCCAGCTTTGTGGTCCGCGTCATGGCCGCCTTGTTGCTTGCGGGGCTCGCCGGGCTCGCCTTCTCCTTCTATACCAGCGCCGGCTATTCGCCCTCCGCCGTCGGCGTCGAGCTCGACAGCATCGCCGCCGTCGTGATCGACGGCACGCTGTCGAGCTGGCGGACCAAGATCGCGACCGGTGTGCTTGTGTTCGCCTTCATCGCCCTGCAGCAGGTGTTGGTCACGCTTGCGCGCCAGCCGGCGGTGAGACATGCGGGAGCGGCGTCATGACCTCACGGATCGTCGTCATCCCGACGCGGCGTGCCCATTCCAACCACGCAGAAGTGGCGCGCTCGATCGGCGTTGACATCATCGCCGGCCGCTATGCGGAAGGCACGCGCCTGCCGGGTGATGCCGAAATGATCGCGATGTTCGGCGTGTCGCGGCCGGTGCTGCGTGAGAGTGTGAAGACGCTGGTCGCCAAGGGCCTGCTCACCACCAAGGCTCGGGTCGGCACCGTCGTGCGCGAGCGCGGCGCCTGGAACATGTTCGACGCGGATGTGCTGGCCTGGCACCTCGATGCCGGCATCGACAAGCGCTTCCTCAACGACCTCGCCGAGATCCGTCTGGCCGTCGAGCCGCGCGCCGCGATGCTGGCGTCCAAGCAGCGGTCCGCGGAGGACATCAGCGAGCTGCGCCGCTGCATGGATCGCATGCGGCATGAAGCGTCCGACTCGGTCGGCTTTGCCGACGCCGATCTCGCGCTTCATGTTGCGGTGGCGCGTGCCTCGGGCAATCTGTTCATGCGCTCGGTCGGGCATGTCATCGAAGCAGCGCTGCGCGCATCGTTCCTGCTCAGCGCTCCGGTCCAGACCGAGGACCGTGACGCCGTGCTGCTCTGGCATCAGAAGATCGTCGATGCCATCGTTGCGGGCGATGCCGACGCCGCGTCCGAGGCCATGATCTATGTCATTCACAACGGCATGCGCCGCCACGACAGCACGGTGATCGAGACCGCCCCGGCCGAGCCGCTGCCGTCCGCCGATGCTGGAGAACAAGCGTGACAGACCTTCGCATCGCCATCGTCGGCTTCGGCAAGATCGCGCGGGACCAGCATGTGGGGGCGATCGCCGCCACACCGGGTGCAACGCTCGCCGCCGTAGCGAGCCGCAACGCCTCGCTGCCGGGGGTACCGCATTTTCCGACGATCGAGGAACTGCTTCAGAAGGGGCCGCCGATCGACGCGGTCTCGCTCTGCACACCGCCGCAGGTGCGGCGGGCCCAGGCCGCGGCGGCGCTCGCCGCCGGCAAGCACGTCATGCTGGAGAAGCCGCCGGGCGCCGGCGTTGCCGAGCTCGATCCGCTGATCGCAATGGCAACGGGTGCGAAGCGGACATTGTTTGCGACTTGGCATTCGCGCTATGCGCCGGCGGTTGAGCCGGCGCGGCAATGGCTCGCCGAGCGGCACATCAAATCGGTGCACATCAGCTGGAAGGAGGATGTCCGTGTCTGGCATCCCGGGCAGGGCTGGATCTGGGAGCCGGGCGGCCTCGGCGTGTTCGATCCCGGTATCAACGCGCTGTCGATCCTGACCAGGATTCTGCCGAAGCCCGTGTTCGTCACCGCGGCCGAGTTGGCCTTTCCAGCCAATTGCCAGGCGCCGATCGCGGCGAACCTGAACCTGACGGATATCAGCGGCCTGCCCGTGACCGCCGAGTTCGACTTCCGCCAGACCGGACCGCAGAGCTGGGATATCCTCGTCGATGCCGATCAGGGACGGTTGACACTGTCGAGCGGTGGCGCGCGCATGGCCGTCGACGGCGAGGTGCTTGCCGAAGGGCCTGATCAGGAATACCGCGGACTCTACCGACACTTCGTCGAGCTCACAGCGACCGGCGCGAGTGACGTCGATCTGGCGCCGCTCAGTCTCGTCGCCGACGCCTTCCTGCTCGGTAAGCGCGCGATCGTCGAACCGTTTGTGGATTGAGCATGGCCGCATCAACAATCACAAAAGACGTCTTCGGAACGCTACCCGACGGCCGCAAGGTCGAGCGCCTCGTGCTGCGCGGGGAGGGCGGCTTCGAGGCGCGCATCATCAGCTACGGCGCGGTGCTGCAAGCGCTGATCGCGCCAGATGCCAACGGCGGATATGACGACGTCGTGCTTGGCCATGATGCCTTCGCCGGCTATCTCGCCGAACGGAAATTTCTGGGCGCCACCGTCGGCCGCTATGCCAACCGCATCGCCAAGGGACAATTTTCGCTTCAAGAGGAAACGGTGCAGCTTGCCGTCAACAACGGTCCGAATGCGCTGCACGGCGGGCTCGAGGGTTTTGATCGCAAGCTCTGGGAGATCGCGGACATCGACGAGGGTGGCGAGCCCGCCGTGACGCTGACCTATGTGAGCCCGCATGGCGAGGAGAATTATCCGGGCAGGCTCGACGTCCGCGTGACCTATCGCATCACCGGCCCGACCGAGCTGTCGCTTCTGATGGAAGCGCGGACCGACCGACCGACCATCGTCAATCTGACCAACCACAGCTTCTTCAACCTCGAGGGCGCGACCTCAGGGACGTCCATTCTCGATCACCGCTTGATGGTCGCCGCCGAGCAGTTCCTCGCCATCGATCCCACCGCCATTCCGCTGCCGGAGCCGCCGCGCAGCGTGGCCGGTACGCCGTTCGATTTTCGCAGACCGCGGCCGGTTGGCGAGCGCATCCGCGAGAGCGACTCGCAATTGCGAAACGGCAGGGGCTATGACCACACCTACTGCCTCGGGCGCGACGGCAAACTTGCGCTCGCGGCTCGGCTGGAGGCGCCACGCTCCGGGCGCATCATGGAGCTGCTCACCAATCAGCCCGGACTTCAGGTCTATTCCGGCAATTATCTCGACGGCACGATGTCGGGCAAAGGCGGCAAGCTGATCCGGCAATCGGACGCCATGTGCCTGGAGCCGCACATCTGGCCCGACGCGCCGAACCGGCCGGACTTTCCGAGCCCGCGCCTCGATTCCGGCGGGGTCTATCGCCATCACACGGTCTATCGCTTTTCCGTGAGGTCGCCATGATCGAGCAGGTGCCGACGACTGTCCTCTCGGACCATCCTTGCCATCTCGGCGAAGGTCCGACGTATGACGTGACCACGGATACGGCCTGGTGGTTCGACATTCGCGAAGGCAAGCTGTTCGAGGCGCAACTCGGCGGCGGTTCTGTCCGCATTCACGCGCTCGGCCGGATGGCGAGCGCGCTGGGGCGCATCGATGCCGAGCGGCAGTTGATCGTCGCCGAAGACGGCCTCTACATCCGCAAGCTCGCTGATGGTGAGATGACGCTGTTCTGTCCGCTCGAAGCGGACAATCCGGCGACGCGCTCAAACGATTGCCGCGTGCATCAATCGGGTACGTTCTGGATCGGCACCATGGGCAAGAAAGCCGAGCCGAAGGCGGGCGCGATCTACGCGCTTCATCGCGGCAAGATATCGACGCTGTTTCCCGGTATCAGCATTCCCAATTCGATCTGCTTCTCGCCGGACGGCGCCACCGGCTACTTCACCGATACGCCGCGCGCGGTGCTCTATGCCGTGCCGCTCAATCCCGCGACCGGCCTGCCGCGCGGCGAGCCGGAGGTGCTGCTGCGCCACAGCGGCATCGGCGGTCTCGACGGTTCGGTCTGCGACGCCGACGGCCAGATCTGGAACGCGTGCTGGGGCGCGGGCCGGATCGACGTCTACTCGCCGCAAGGCGAACGCCTGCGGTCGCTCGGCGTGCCGGCGAAGCAGGCGAGCTGCCCCGCCTTCGTCGGCCCCGACCTGTCGCGCCTGCTCGTCACGTCGGCCTGGCAAGACATGGATGCGGCGGCACGTGCTGCCGATCCGCAAGCCGGCTGCACCTTTCTGCTCGAAGCAGCCGCGCGCGGACGCGCGGAACCCGACGTCAAGCTCGCATAGGAGGGTCAAGCCGTACACGACCGTCGTTCTCGAACTTACGAAGAAAGTCTGACACCCAAAGGGAGTGAAATATGCTGAAACTGAAGACGACATTTCTCGCGCTGGCGTTGGCTGGTGCCGCCACGATGGCCACAGGCGTCACTGCCTTCGCCCAGAAAGCGACGGTCGGCATCGCCATGCCGACGAAATCCTCGGCGCGCTGGATCGACGACGGCAACAACATGGTGAAGGTGCTGAAGGAGCGCGGCTACAACACCGACCTGCAATATGCCGAGGACGACATCCCGAACCAGCTTTCCCAGGTCGAGAACATGGTGACTAAGGGTGCCAAGGCGCTGGTGATCGCCGCGATCGACGGCACTACCTTGTCCGACGTGCTCAAGCAGGCGAAAGCGAAAGGCATCACCGTGATCGCCTATGACCGTCTGATCCGCGGCACGCCGAACGTCGACTATTACGCGACCTTCGACAATTTCCAGGTCGGCGTGCTCCAGGCAGAGTCGATCGTGCAAGGTCTCGGCCTGAAGGACGGCAAGGGCCCCTTCAACATCGAGCTGTTCGGCGGCTCGCCCGACGACAACAATGCCTACTTCTTCTACAACGGCGCCATGAGCGTGCTGAAGCCGTATATCGACAGCGGCAAGCTCGTCGTCGTGTCCGGCCAGATGGGCATGGACAAGGTCGCGACCCTGCGCTGGGACGGCGCCACCGCGCAGGCCCGCATGGACAACCTGCTCAGCGCCTATTACGGCAACAAGAAGGTCCATGCCGTGCTGTCGCCCTATGACGGCCTCTCGATCGGCATCATCTCCTCGCTGAAGGGCGTCGGCTACGGCAGTGCCGGCCAGCCGATGCCCATTATCTCGGGCCAGGACGCCGAAGTGCCTTCGATCAAGGCCATGCTGCGCGGCGACCAGTACTCGACCATCTTCAAGGACACCCGCGACCTCGCCAAGGTGACCGCTGACATGGTCGACGCCGCGCTCGCCGGCAAGGAGGTCACCGTCAACGACACCAAGACCTACGAGAACGGCGTCAAGACCGTGCCGTCCTACCTGCTGAAGCCGGTGGTGGTCTACAAGGACAATTGGGAGAAGGTGCTGGTCGACAGCGGCTACTACAAGAAGTCGCAGTTCCAGTAAGATGAGTGATCCGTCGTTCCGGGGCGATGCGAAGCATCGAACCCGGAACCTCGAGATTCCGGGTTCGATGCTCCAGGTCCGCCTCGCGGCCCCGGCGCATCGCCCCGGAATGACGGCGGAGAGATAAGTTTTTTCAAGGACACGATGCCATGACCGCCATGCTGGAGATGCGCAACGTCAGCAAGAGCTTTGCCGGCGTGCAGGCGCTGCGCGACGTCAACTTCTCGGTCCGCGCCGGGCAGATCCATGCGCTCGTCGGCGAGAACGGCGCCGGCAAGTCGACGCTGATGAAGGTGCTGAGCGGGGTCTATCCGCACGGCAGCTACGAGGGCACCATCGTTTTCGAGGGCGAGGAGCGCCGCTTTCGCGACATCAATGATTCCGAGGCGCTGGGCATCATCATCATCCATCAGGAGCTGGCGCTGATC
This sequence comes from Bradyrhizobium agreste, assembly GCF_016031625.1. GTDB lineage: Bacteria > Pseudomonadota > Alphaproteobacteria > Rhizobiales > Xanthobacteraceae > Bradyrhizobium > Bradyrhizobium agreste. The sequence continues at coordinate 286,141 of NZ_JACCHP010000011.1, forward strand.
CCGCTGATGTCGATTGCGGAGAACATCTTCCTGTCGCATCCGCCGTCGAAGCTAGGGGTGATCGACCGCGACGAGGTCTACCGGCGCACGCGCGAGTTGCTGGCGCAGGTCGGCCTGAAGGAGTCGCCGGATACGCTCATCACCGATCTCGGCGTCGGCAAGCAGCAGCTCGTCGAGATCGCGAAGGCACTGTCCAAGCGGGTGCGGATGCTGATCCTGGACGAGCCGACCGCGAGCCTCAACGAGGCCGACAGCGCCGCGCTGCTGGAACGCCTGATGGCGTTTCGCGAGCAGGGCATCGGCTCGATCCTGATCTCGCACAAGCTGAACGAGGTCGCCAGGGTCGCCGACCACATCACCGTGCTGCGCGACGGCCGCACGGTAGACAGCATCGACTGCCATGCCGAGCCCATCCAGGAAGACCGCATCATCCGCAGCATGGTCAATCGCGATATGGCGCACCGTTTCCCGGAGCGCAACGTGAAGATCGGCGAGCCCGTACTCGACGTCGAGAACTGGTCGGTCTATCACCCCATCCATCCCGAGCGGCAGGTGATCAAGAACGTCAGTTTCGGCGTCAAGCGCGGCGAGGTCGTGGGCATTGCCGGGCTCATGGGGGCAGGGCGTACCGAGTTCGCCATGAGCCTGTTCGGCCGGTCCTGGGGCACCAATATCAGCGGCATTATCCGGCTCGAAGGCCGCGAGATCGCACTGCCGACCGTCGCCGCCGCGATCGACGCCGGCCTTGCCTACGTCACCGAGGACCGCAAGCAGCTCGGCCTGATCCTCGCCGACGACGTCCGCAAGAACATCACGCTGGCGAGCCTCGACCAGGTTGCACCCGGCAGAGTGATCGACGACATCGCCGAGCTGAAGGTCGCCAGCGACTACCGCAACCGGATGCGGATCCGCTGTTCCGATGTCTATCAGGAGACCGGCCAGCTTTCCGGCGGCAACCAGCAGAAGGTCGTGTTGTCGAAATGGCTGATGACCGACCCCAAGGTCCTGATCCTGGACGAGCCGACCAGGGGTATCGACGTCGGTGCCAAATATGAGATTTACTGTATCATCAACGAGCTTGCGGAAGCCGGCCGCGGCGTCGTGGTGATCTCCTCGGAGATGCCCGAGCTGCTCGGCATCTGCGACCGTATCTGCGTCATGAACGACGGCGCTTTCGTCGGCGAGTTCAAGGGCTCAGAGGCGACCCAGGAAAAGATCATGCGCGCCATCATGCGCAACGAACGAAGCATTGGAAACGCCGCGCCCGCGGCCGCGGAGATGGGAGGATCGCAGCCATGACCGACAAGACGGTTTCGCTGCCCGAGGAGCGCCAGCACGGCAGCTTCATCAAGAACAATTTGCGCAATTACGGCATGTTGATGTCGCTGGTTGCGATCATGTTGTTCTTCCAGGTCGTGACCGGCGGCACGCTGCTGCAGCCGCTCAACCTGACCAACCTGGTGCTGCAGAACAGCTACATCGTCATCATGGCCCTGGGCATGTTGCTCATCATCGTCACCGGTCATATCGACCTCTCGGTCGGCTCGGTCGCGGGCTTCATCGGCGCCGTGGCGGCCTTGCTGATGGTGACCTACAAGGTCGATTACACGCTGGCCTTCGTCGCCTGCCTCGCGCTCGGCGCCGCTATCGGCGCGGCGCAGGGCTATTGGGTGGCCTATTTCAAGATCCCGTCCTTCATCGTGACTTTGGCCGGCATGCTGGTGTTCAAGGGCCTGGCGCTCGCGGTGTTGCAGGGCCAGTCGCTCGGGCCCTTCCCGGCGACCTTCCAGAAACTGTCCTCGGGTTTCATTCCGGAACTGCTGCCCGAGGCCGGCACGCTGCATCCGACATCGATGCTGATCGGCGCCTTGCTCGCGCTGGGCCTTGTCTATGCCAGTGCGAAGGGAAGGTCGCGCGAGCAGTCGCACGGCATCGAGGTCGAGCCTTACGGGTTCTTTCTCGGCAAGAGCATCGTGCTGGCCTGCGCGGTGCTCTACTTCACCTATCTGATCGCGACCTATCGCGGCCTGCCCAACGTGCTGGTGATCATGAGTGCCCTGATCGCGCTCTACGGCTTCGTCACCCGCCGCACCGTGATCGGCCGGCAGATCTACGCGGTCGGCGGCAACGCCAAGGCGGCGAGTCTGTCAGGCATCAAGACGGAGCGGCTGACCTTCCTCACCTTCGTCAATATGGGCGCGCTCGCCGCGCTCGCCGGCCTTGTCTTCGCCGCGCGGCTCAACACGGCGACCCCGAAGGCCGGCCTCGGCTTCGAGCTCGACGTCATCGCCGCCTGCTTTATCGGCGGCGCCTCGGCCTATGGCGGCGTCGGACGGGTCGGCGGTGCCGTGGTCGGCGCCATGATCATGGGGGTGATGAACAACGGCATGTCCATCCTCGGCATCGGCATCGACTATCAGCAGGTCATCAAGGGCCTGGTGCTGCTGGGTGCCGTGTGCATCGACGTGTACAATCAGCGGCGATAGCCGCATCGATGGTCCTGTAGAGTGGGCAAAGGTGCAACGCGCCGTGCCCACATCTTTCCAAGACTGCGCAAGAGATGGTGGGCGCGTCCGCCTGCGGCGGCAGCACCCTCGCCCTTGTTATTGCAGGCGCTGCTGGTGCTCGCACACGGGCTGTCGGCCTGCGGCGATCACCACAGCATCCTCACCTTCACCTCGCGTCGGCGCTCCTGGGTGCGGCTCGAAACGGTCAAGGCGTTCGGCGAGCCGATGAGCGGCGTGGTCGAGCGCCGCATCGGCGCGCTCAAGCCCGGCTATTACACGCGGATCGGCGCGGCGGTCCGCCACGCCTCGGCCGAGCTTGCGCGCCAGCCGCAGCGCAAGAAGCTGCTGCTCGTCCTCACCGATGGCAAGCCGAACGACGTCGACCATTATGAGGGGCGCTTTGCGGTCGAAGACACCAGGAAGTCCGTGCAGGAAGCGCGCAGGCTCGGGATTGCAGTGTTCGGCGTGACGGTCGACGCGGCGGCGCAATCGTATTTTCCGACCCTGTTCGGGCGGACCGGCTATGCCATCGTCGGCAACATCAAGCGATTGCCGGCGGCGCTGCCGGCGATCTACCGGCAGGTGGCCCATTGATGCGGCAGCGGTGTCGCACGGTCTTTCGTGAGCTATTGCTCATGCCGCGGGCATATGATCGAATGGTCGGATGGACCAGCGCCCGCGAGAACCCGATCTGATCATTTTCGACTGCGACGGCGTGCTCGTCGACAGCGAGCTGTTGAGCTGCCGCTGCCTGTCCGAGGTCCTGGCGGAATTCGGCCTCGTGCTCAGCGAGGAGCAGGCGCTTGAGCTGTTTCTCGGACGCAGCACCAAGGCTATCGAACAGCACTATCGCGATCTTGATCAGGTCGTGCCGGATGGATTCCTGCCCCGATTGAAGACGCGCGTGCTGGAGACGTTCGCCACCTCGCTCGCGCCGATCCCCGGGGTGGAGGCGGCGATCTCCGGGCTGACCGTGCCGTTCTGTGTGGCCTCGTCGAGCGACCTCGACCGCGTCTCACTCTCGCTCGACGTCACCGGTCTTCGGGCATATTTCGGCGCTCGGATCTACACCGCGCAGATGGTCAGGCACGGCAAGCCGGCGCCCGATCTCTTTCTTCACGCCGCCGAGAGCATGCGCACGCCGCCGTCGCGCACGCTGGTGATCGAGGACAGCGTCAGCGGCGTGCAGGCAGGCAAGGCCGCCGGCATGACCGTCTGGGGATTTGTCGGCGGCGGCCATTATCGCACGCGCGACGGCCGGGCTATATTATCCGCCGCCGGGGCCGATCGGGTCTTCGCGCACATGGGCGATTTCTGGGAGGTGTGAGCGCGTATGGCCGCCGAGAACGACAAGTCGAGACTCGACGACGCCGCGCGCGCCGGCTGGCTCTATTTCATCGCCGGCCACACCCAGGACGAGATCGCGAAGATGCTCCAAGTCTCGCGCGCCTCGGCGCAGCGTCTGGTCTCGCTGTGCCTCGCCGAGCGGCTCATCACCTTCCGGCTCGAACATCCCATCGCGGCCTGCATGGAGCTGGCGGCGCGTCTGAAGCAACGGTTCGACCTCGTTCATTGCGAGGTGGTGCCGGCCGATCCTGCCGCGCCGCAGGCGGTGGCTGGAATTGCCGAGCGTTGTGCCAATCTGCTCGATTCCACCCTGCGTTCGGAGATGCCCGTGATCGTCGCGCTCGGCACGGGGCGGGCGGTGCGTGCCGCGGTCGAGCGCGTCACGCCGATCGAGCGACCCAATCACCAGATCGTCTCGCTGGTCGGCAACATCTCGGCCGACGGCTCGGCGAGCTTCTACGACACCGTCGGCCGGCTCGCCGACCGCACTGGCGCGCGGCACTATCCGATGCCGCTGCCGTTCCTGATGTCCTCGGAGGACGAGCGCAACAGGATGGTGCGCATCGAGCCGATCGCCAGGGTGAAGGCGGTCGCGGCCCGGGCCGACTTGCGCCTCGTCGGCATTGGCCAGATGGACCAGAAGGCGCAGGTGCACATCGACGGCTTCGTCACACGCGACGAATTGTTCGAGATGATGCGGCTGGGCGCCATCGGCGAGATCACCGGTTGGGCCTATGACGCGAAAGGCCGCCTGCTCAAGGCCGGCACCAACAAGCGCCTGACCAGCATCCCTCCGGAAGTGCCGGCGAAGACCACGACGATCGGCGCGGCGGTCGGCGCGGCCAAGGTTCCGGCGATTGCGGCGGCGCTGAGCGGCGGCCTGATCAATGGGCTAATCACGGACGAGGCGACGGCAAGGGCAATTCTGGAGCGATAGGGCGGTTTCGCGCGGCAATGGACAGTGCGCTCCCAAGCCGCGGCGCTCATTCCCAACAATTGCCGTCGCTTCCGTGCCGGGGATATTCCATCCCTCCCGCACCGCAGCAATCATAAGTCGCGCAAACGCCCGTGCGCCTGCTTGACAACTGCCACGCCCGTGTTGAACATACGCCCAACGCGTGGGCATATGCCCAAAACGCGATTGAGGGGAGGTCACCGTGAAACATGTCCTGGGCGCCGTCTGCGGCGCGTCTGTCCTGCTGGCCGTCCCTGCGATGGCCGAAACGACCCTGACCATCGCCACCGTCAACAATGGCGACATGATCCGCATGCAGGGGCTGACCGGTGAGTTCACCAAGAAGAACCCTGACATCACTGTGAAATGGGTGACGCTGGAGGAGAACGTGCTGCGCCAGCGCGTCACCACCGACATCGCCACCAAGGGCGGCCAGTTCGACGTCCTCACCATCGGTACCTACGAGGTGCCGATCTGGGCCAAGAAGGGCTGGCTGGTGCCGCTCGCCAACCTCGGCGCCGATTACGACGTCGCCGACCTGCTGCCCAAGATCAAGGACGCGGTCTCCGCCGACGGCAAGCTCTACGCCGCGCCGTTCTACGGCGAGAGCTCGATGGTGATGTATCGCACCGATCTGTTCGAGAAGGCCGGACTGAAGATGCCGGAAAAACCGAGCTGGGACTTCGTGATCGACGCCGCCAAGAAGCTCACGGACAAGAGCGCCGGCACCTACGGCATCTGCCTGCGCGGCAAGGCGGGCTGGGGCGAGAACATGGCGTTCCTCTCGGCGATGGCCAATTCCTACGGCGCGCGCTGGTTCGACGAGAACTGGCAGCCGCAGTTCAACACGCCGGAATGGAAGACGACGCTCACCACCTATGTGAGCCTGATGAAGGAAGCCGGCCCTCCCGGTGCAAGCTCCAACGGCTTCAACGAGAATCTGGCACTGTTCAACGCCGGCAAATGTGCGATGTGGATCGATGCCACGGTTGCGGCGTCCTTCGTTACCAACCCCAAGGACTCCAAGGTTGCCGACAAGGTCGGCTTCGCGCTCGCGCCCAACACCGGGCTCGGCAAGAACGCCAACTGGCTGTGGGCCTGGAATCTCGCGATTCCCGCCGGCTCCAAGAAGACGGAAGCTGCCGAGAAGTTCATCGCCTGGGCAACCAGCAAGGACTATACCAAGCTGGTGGCGTCGAAGGAGGGCTGGGCCAACGTGCCGCCGGGCACGCGCACCTCGCTTTACCAGAACGATGAGTACCTGAAGGTTGCGCCGTTCGCGAAACTGACGCTGGCCTCGATCGACGCCGCCGATCCCAACAAGCCGACGGTGAAGCCCGTTCCTTACGTCGGCGTGCAATACGCCGCGATCCCTGAATTCCAGGGCATCGGCACGCAGGTCGGCCAGCAGTTCTCGGCGGCGCTTGCGGGATCGACCACGGTTGATGCCGCGCTCACGGCTGCGCAGTCCGCTACCGAGCGCGAGATGAAGCGCGCCGGCTACATCAAGTGAACCCGAGCTCTCCCTGAGCTCAAACTTGCGGCCATCCATCTTTGCTGGATGGCCGCCTTCTTCCTCCGAGCGGAGCGCCAAGAATGGCAACCCGGCAGACGCAGTTTCTTGCGCGGTCGCTCCTGACCCCGGCCGTCGGGCTGCTGTTCATCTGGATGATCGTCCCGCTGGTGCTGACGATCTACTTCTCGACGCTGCACTACAGCCTGCTCGATCCCGGCTCGGAATCGTTCGTCGGGCTCGAAAATTTCCGCTACTTCCTCACCGATCCCGCTTTCCTCGCCTCGCTCCAGAACACGCTGGTGCTGGTCGGCTCGGTGCTGGCGCTGACCATCCTGCTCGGCATTCCCCTGGCGCTGCTGATGGACCAACCCGTGATCGGCCGCAATTTCGTGCGGCTGATGGTGATCGCGCCGTTCTTCGTGATGCCCACGGTGAGCGCGCTGGTCTGGAAAAACCTGTTGATGCACCCGGTCTCCGGACTGTTCGCCTGGCTCGCCTCGCTGTTCGGCCTGACACCGATCGATTGGTTCAACGACGTGCCGCTGCTCGCGGTGATCCTGATCGTGACCTGGCAATGGCTGCCGTTCGCGACCCTGATCCTGCTCACCGCGTTGCAATCGCTCGACGAGGAGCAGAAGGAGGCCGCCGAGATGGACGGGGCGAGCGCCGTTTCGACCTTCATCTACATCACGCTGCCGCACCTGGCGCGTCCCATCACGGTGGTGATCCTGATCGAGACCATCTTCCTGCTGACGGTGTTCGCGGAGATCTTCGTCACCACCGGCGGCGGGCCGGGCCTGCAGACCACCAACATCGCCTTCCTGATCTATTCGCAGGCGCTGATCCAGTTCGATGTCGGCAGCGCCTCCGCGGGCGGGCTCGTCGCGGTGGTGATTGCCAACATCGTCGCCTTCTTCCTGGTCCGCATCGTCGGCCGCAACCTGGAGGCCTGACATGGCGCGGATGGCGACGACGCGGCGGGTGATGATATCGACGGCGGCGGCCTGGCTGTTCGGCTTCCTGATCTTCTTTCCGATCCTGTGGATGGGGCTGGCGAGCTTCAAGACCGAGCTCGAGGCATTCGCGATCCCGCCATCCTTCCTGTTCTTCCACTGGACCACGGAAAATTACGCGACCGTGCAGGAGCGCAGCGACTACCTGCACCACGCGATGAACTCGATCATCATCGCCGGCGGCTCGACGCTCATTGCGCTGTTGATCGCCATTCCGGCGGCCTGGTCGATGGCGTTCTCGCCGACGAAGCGCACCAAGGACATCCTGCTCTGGATGCTCTCGACCAAGATGATGCCGCCGGTCGGCGTGCTGGTGCCGATCTACCTGATCTACAAGAGCTTCGGCCTGCTCGATTCCCGCATCGGCCTCGTCTTCATCCTCTGCCTCGGGAACCTGCCGATCGTGATCTGGATGCTCTTCACCTATTTCAAGGAGATCCCGCGCGACATCCTCGAAGCCGCGCGCATGGACGGCGCCACCATCGGCCGCGAGCTCGTCTACGTGCTGACGCCGATGGCGATCCCGGGGCTGGCGTCCACGCTGCTGCTCAATCTGATCCTGGCCTGGAATGAGGCGTTCTGGACGCTGAACCTGTCCACCTCAAGCGCTGCGCCGCTCACCACGTTCATCGCCTCCTATTCGAGCCCCGAAGGGCTGTTCTGGGCAAAACTGTCGGCGGCGTCCACGCTGGCGATCGCGCCCATTCTCGTGCTCGGTTGGTTCAGCCAGAAGCAGCTCGTGCGCGGGCTCACCTTCGGTGCGGTGAAGTAGAGGGGGATCATGGGTCAGATCACACTTCAGGGCGTGCAAAAGTCCTTCGGCCCCGTGCACATCATCAAGGGCGCCGACCTCGACATTGCCGACGGCTCCTTCGTCGTGTTCGTTGGCCCCTCCGGCTGTGGCAAGACCACGCTGCTGCGGCTGATCGCCGGGCTCGAGGACGTCAGCGGTGGCAAGATCCTGATCGACGGCAAGAACGTCGTCGATACGCCGCCTGCCAAGCGCGGCCTGTCGATGGTGTTTCAGTCCTACGCGCTCTATCCGCATATGAGCGTGCGCGGCAATATCGGCTTCGGCCTCAAGATGGCGGGCCTGCCAAAGGACGAGATCAACCGCAAGGTGGAGGCGGCCGCCGCTACATTGAACCTGACGCCCTATCTGGACCGCAAGCCGCGCGAGCTCTCCGGCGGCCAGCGCCAGCGCGTCGCGATCGGCCGGGCCATTGTGCGCGAGCCCAAGGCGTTCCTGTTCGACGAGCCGCTCTCCAACCTCGATGCCGCACTGCGCGTGCAGATGCGCATCGAGGTGACCCGGCTGCAGAAGCAGCTCGGCACCACCGCGATCTACGTCACCCACGATCAGGTCGAAGCCATGACCATGGCCGACAAGATCGTCGTGCTCAACGGCGGCAAGATCGAGCAATACGGCTCGCCGCTTGAGCTCTACGAGCGACCCGCCAATCTCTTCGTCGCCGGCTTCATCGGCTCGCCCAAGATGAACTTCGTCACCGGCGAGCCCGCTTTGCAGAAGGGGGCAGCGACGATCGGCGTCCGGCCGGAGCATCTGAAGATCGAGCGCGACGGCGGTGGCGGCTGGCAGGGCACCATTGCGGTGGCCGAGCATCTCGGCAGTGACACCTTCCTCTACGTCGATGCCGGCGCGCTCGGCATGCTGACGGCGCGTTACATCGGCGAATTGAGCCTGCATGCCGGCGACCGGGTGTCGCTGACGCCGGACCCTGCGCGCATTCACCGCTTCGACGAGAGCGGCAACGCTCTTCGGAGCTGACAAGAAACGGCAAGAAAACGGAAAGACGATCATGTATCTGGAGAAATTCAGGCTGAGCGGCAGGACCGCGTTCATCACCGGCGGCGGCCAGGGCATCGGCCTTGCCTGCGCCGAGGCGCTGGCCGAGGCCGGTGCGAAGGTCATCATCGGCGACCGCGACGGCAAGGTCGCCGACGGCGCCAAAGCCAGCCTGAGGGCGAAGGGCTACGACATCGAGACTGCGGTCATGGACGTCACCAACACCACACGCGTGGCGGAGGTGGCAAATGATCTGGTCGCCCGTCATGGCAAGGTCGACATCCTCGTCAACAATGCTGGCATCGCGCGGAGCGAGACGCCGGCCGAGACCGTTACCGACGAGCACTGGCTTAACGTCATCGACGTCAATCTCAACGGCACCTTCTGGTGCTGCCGCGAGTTCGGCAAGCACATGTTGAAGGCCGGAAGCGGCGCCATCGTCAACGTCGGCTCGATGAGCGGCTTCATCGTCAACAAGCCCCAGGAGCAGTGCTTCTACAACGCCTCGAAGGCCGCCGTGCACCATCTGACCAAATCCCTGGCCGCCGAATGGGGCGCGCGCGGCATCCGCGTCAATGCGGTGGCGCCGACCTATATCGAGACGCCGCTCAACGCCTTCGTGAAGAGCAATCCGAAAATGTATGACGCCTGGATCGGTGGAACTCCGATGGCGCGCATGGGGCAGGTCGAGGAGATCGCCTCCGTCGTGCTGTTCCTCTCGTCCGAAGCCGCGAGCCTGATGACCGGCAGCATCGTGCTGGTGGATGGCGGCTACACTTGCTGGTAGGCTCACCGTCAAAACGGACGGAAAGCGACCGGGAGAGGCCATGCCGCGAGCTTATATCGGCGTCGACGTGGGGACCACGAGCACGCGGGCAGGGGTGTTTGACGAGGCCGGCACGCTGCTCGCGACGGCCCGGCATCCGATCAGGACCTGGCACGAGGCCGGCGACATTGTCGAGCAGTCGTCAGAGGACATCTGGCAGGCCTGCGCCAAATCGGTGCGCGCGGCTATGGCGGAGGCAGCGATTGCGCCGGGCAGCATCGGCGGCATCGGTTTTGACGCCACCTGTTCCCTGGTGGTGCTCGATCCGCAAGGCGAGCCGCTCACTGTCAGCACCTCCGGCGAGGCGCAACGCAATGTCATCGTCTGGATGGATCACCGCGCCACGGCTGAGGCGCGGCTGATCAACGAGACCGAGGATGCGGTGCTGCGCTATGTCGGCGGCTCGATCTCGCCGGAGATGGAGATGCCGAAGCTGCTCTGGCTGAAGCGGCATCTGCGCGCGAGTTTCGATGCCGCCGGTCACTTCTTCGATCTGGCCGATTATCTGACGTGGCGGGCGACCGGCGCGCTGCAGCGCTCGACCTGCACCGTCACCTGCAAGTGGAACTATCTCGCCCATGACGGCGGCGGCTGGAGCGCGCCGTTCTTCAAGCGCATCGGCCTGTCCGACTTCGTCGCCGAGAAATACGCGCGCATCGGCACCGAGATCGTTGCGCCCGGTACGCGCCTCGGCGCCGGGCTCACGCCGGCAGCAGCAGTCGAGCTCGGCCTTCCTCCGGGCACCCCGGTCGGCGCCTCCCTGATCGACGCCCATGCCGGCGGCATCGGTGCGATCGGCGGCCGTGACGGGGCGGGCGGTACGAGCGATGTCAGCGATCGTCTCGCCTACATCATGGGAACGTCGGCCTGCATCATGGCGACGACGAAGGAGCCGTGCTTCGTGCCGGGCGTGTGGGGCCCCTATTATTCCGGCATGGTGCCGGAGTTCTGGCTCAACGAAGGCGGGCAGTCCGCCGCGGGCGCTGCGATCGATCATCTCCTCAAGTCGCACCCCGGCCACGGCGAGGCGAGCGCGGCGGCGCGCGGCGAAGGCCTCGACCTCATTGATTTCCTCGAGCGCCGCATCATCGCGCGCGCCGGCGATGCCGGCCATGCCGCGCTGCTGGCGCGCGACGTCCATGTGCTCCCGGAATTCATCGGCAATCGCTCGCCCCATGCCGATCCCGACACGCGCGCGGTGATCGCGGGCCTCGATCTCGACACCGACATCGCCTCGATGGAACGGCTGTTCGTCGCCGGCCTCTGCGGCCTAGCCTATGGGCTTGCGGAGGTCATCGAGTCTTTTGCCGCCCATGGGGTCCGCTCCAGCATCATGATCATGGGCGGCGGTGCCAGCCGCAGTCCTTTGGTGCGGCAGATCATGGCGGATACGACGGGTCTCACCGTCGCGCTGCCGCAGACCAGGGAGCCGGTGCTGCTGGGCGCCGCGATGCTCGGCGCGGTAGCCGGCGGCGCCTATGCCTCGATCGACGAGACCATGGCCAAGATGTCGGCGCTGGGACGCAAGAGCGAGCCGACCGCGCCGGAGATGGCCGCGTTTCACGCCCGCAAGCGCGAGGTCTACAAGTTGCTGCGCGAGCTCGATCGCGGCAGCCGCGCCGCGATGCGCAGCGTTGCGAGAGGTTGAAGGACATGCTGATTGCCTGCGGCGACGCGCTGATCGATTTCGTGCCGACGCGAAGCGTCGAAGGACGCGAAGCGGTGATGCCAGCGGTAGGCGGCTCCTGCCTCAACGTCGCGATCGGCATAGCACGGCTCGGCGCGCCGACTGGATTCGTCGGCGGCGTCTCGACCGACCTGTTCGGGCGCATGATCGCCGATCACGCAGCAGCCTCCAATGTTGACCTCAATTTCGCCACCCGCAGCGACCACCAGACCACGCTGGCCTTCGTGCGCATCGTCGCGGGCGAGTCGCACTACGCCTTCTACGATGCGGAGACCGCGACGCGGAGCTGGACCTACCGGCGCGGGTCCATTCCATTCGATACGATCGAGGCCGTCCATGTCGGCTCGACCACGCTGGTCAACGACCAGGGTGCGGCCGAGACGGAGGCTCTGATCGCAGACGCGCGGGCGTCGTCCACCATCTCCTTCGATCCGAACTGCCGACCGAACCTCGTCAAGGACAAGTCGACCTATCTCGGCCGTATGGCCGGGTTCGCCCGAAGCGCCGATCTCATCAAGATGTCGGACGTCGATTTCGCCTATCTCTTCGGCGAGGAGCCGTATCAGCAGCGCGCGAGCGCGTTGTTGGGGCAGGGCACGAGCCTCGTCGTCATCACCCGCGGCAACAACGGCGCTATCGCGTGGCATGCGCAAGCAGGGCAGATCGAAGTGCAAGCACCAAAGGTCGAGGTGGCCGACACCATTGGCGCCGGCGACAGCTTTCAGGCGGCGCTGCTGTTCGCCCTGTACAAGCAGGGTCGCATGGCCCGGCCGAGATTGCAGGACATCGGCGCGGACGAACTCCGCCGTGCGCTGTCCTTCGCCGCCAATTGTGCGGGCCTGACCTGCACCCGTCCGGGCGCCGATCCGCCCTGGAGCCACGAGATCAATTGGAGCTGGTAGTCCACGTCACATCCGCGCGACGGCCTTCTCCGCGCATTTGAGGAAGGTTCGGATCAGCGGACTGTGGGAGTCCCGCCGCCAGCACACCGCAATATCGATGGAGTCGGACGCATCGCGCAGGGGTCGGAACACGATGCCGCGCGGCGCGCCGAGCTGCGCGCAGGCAGGCAGGATGGCGAGGCCTTCACCGGCGAGGACGAGGCTCATCGCCGAGTGCACCGTCTCGACCCGGCTTGCGACCGGCATCACGATTTGATGCCGCCGCAGCAGGGCCATGACGGCGGAGGAGGCGGGGTCCTGATCGGGTCTCGGCAGCGCGATCAGCGGGCGGCCTTGCAGCCGCGCCATCGGCACCGAGCTCAAGCGGGCCAGCGGCGAGCGGATCGGCACCGCCAGCATGAACGGCTGTGCGCCCACCCGCGCCACCTGGATCTCCGGGTGATGGATGGCCGGCATGCATAGTGCGACCGTGACGCTGCGGTCGAGCAGCCGCGCCTCGCGCGTCGAGGCGCTGAGCTCGGCAAAATGCAGGTCGACGCCGGGAATGGAGCGCCGCAGTTCGGGGATCAGGCGTGGCAGCACCGCGTTCGCAAGCGCGAACATGTAGCCGACCGAGATCCGCCCGCGCTTGCCGGCGGCGACCGCTCGCGCGGCTTCCACGCCATCGGCCGCCAACGCCAGCGCCTCGCCGGCGCGCGCCAGCAGCGCCTGGCCGGCATCAGTCAGGTCCATGCCGCGCGTGCCGCGGCGGAACAGCGGCGCGCCGATCTCGGCTTCGAGCTTGCGGATCTGGACCGAGAGCGGCGGCTGCGCCATCCGCAATCGCTCGGCGGCCTTGCCGACGCTGCGCGCCTCGGCGACGGCGACGAAATAGCGAAGCCGGCGAAGATCCATTGGCATACCGAAAACATATGGGCCAGGCACAAAAATCGTATTGGACGGCGAGTTAACAAAACTGTCATTCTCGCTGTCAATGTCTACGGGCCAATGGCGGCCCGCTTCGGAGCGTGATGTGACGATGAACGGCGATCCCTGCCTGTTGTCCGCAACCGAGCTGCGCGGCCTCATTGCGGGCAAGCGAATCTCGCCAGTCGAGCTCACGCGTGCGGTGCTTGCCCGCGCCGAGGCGCTCCAGCCCGAATTGAACTGCTTCATCACGTTGTGCGGCGACGAGGCGCTCGCAGCGGCACGCGAAGCCGAGCGCAAGCTGATGGCGGGCGAACCGCTCGGCCTGCTGCACGGTGTCCCTGTCACCGTGAAGGACATCGTCAATACCAAAGGGGTCAAGACCACCTTCGGCGCCGTTCCCTTTAAGAACAATGTGCCGACCGAGGATGCCGTCGCCGTTGCGCGGTTGCGCAGCGAGGGCGCGATCCTGATTGGCAAGACCACGACGCCGGAGTTCGGCAGCAAGTGCCTCACCGATTCACCTTTGTTCGGTCGGACCCGTAATGCCTGGGACGCCTGCCGCTCCTCCGGCGGTTCCAGCGGCGGCGCGGCGGTCGCCGTGGCGAGCGGTATCGCGCCGCTGGCGATTGCGACCGACGGCGGCGGCTCGACGCGAATTCCGGCCGCCTGCAACGGCGTAGTGGGCCTGAAGCAGAGCAATGGCGTGATCCCGCACAGCCAGGCGCTCGACGTCTTCGGCAACCAGACCTATGTCACGCCGACCACCCGCACCGTCGCCGATACCGCATTGATGATGCAGGCGATGTCAGGCGAAGATCCTTGCGATCCCTGGTCGATCGCCGTGCCCGTGCCTGACTTCATCGGTACTGCCGCCCCGCGCGGCGATTTGCGTGGGCTGAGGATCCTGTACTGCCTGACGCCGCCGGGCCGTCCGGTGTCAGCCGAGGTCGCCGCCAGTTTCAAGGCGAGCCTCGACCGGCTGGCCGGGTTAGGGGCCGAGCTCGAGGAATTCTCCGGCGAGGGGTTCGACATCGAGCCGATCTGGCGCGCCATCAACCACACCGTCTGGCGCACGCGCTTTGCCAAGCTTGCGGCCGAGCACGGGGACGAGCTGAGTGAGGCCTTCCTCAAGCAGCTCGCGCTCGCCAGCGAAGTCAGCGGCGTCGACTATCAGGAGGCGATGTTCGCGCGTACCGCGTTGTTCCGCCGCGTGCAATCGCTGCTTGCGCGCGGTCACCTTCTGGCGATGCCGACGCTGACGCGCACCGCGCTGCCGATCAAGCAGGATCTGTTCGGCAGCATCGAGATCGACGGCAGGCATTTCGACAGCGTCCGGCCGCATTGGTTCCCCTGGACCATGCCGTTCAACATGACCGGCCATCCGGCGATCAGCCTTCCCTCCGGCTTTGCCCGCGACGGGCTGCCGATCGGGCTTCAGCTGGTCGGCCGCTTCCGCGATGATGCGGAATTGCTGCGCGTGAGCGCTCTGTTCGAAGCGTCAAGCGATCTTCTGTCCCGCTGGCCGGCTTGAGGAGATGGGCATGCGGCAAAGGGATTGTGTGCAAAGAACTTGCCTCCGGCGTCCAGACATGTTGATCGTGCCGCGGGTGAGCCCTGAAGCCGAGCACGCATGAGCGTCTTTGTCCTCCGACGTCTGTTGACCCTGCTGGCGACGCTGGTCGGCGCATCGCTGATCATCTTCCTGGTGCTCGACGCGCTGCCCGGCAACGCCGCGCAGATGCTGATGGGTGCCGACGCCTCGCCGGATGCGGTCCGCGCGCTCACCATCAAGCTCGGGCTCGACCAGCCGCTGGCGGTTCGCTACGTGCAATGGATCAAGGGCCTCGCCGTCGGCGATCTCGGCAATTCCTACGTCTACGGCACCCCGGTCGGCAGCCTGATCGCCGAGCGGCTGGTGCTGACCATTCCGCTCGCGATCATGGCGATGACGATCACGGTGACGCTGGCGCTCGCGGCCGGCATCTACACCGCCGCCAACCACAACAGGCTCGGCGATGTCGGCGTGATGTCGTTGACCCAAGTGGGCATCGCGCTGCCGAACTTCTGGTTCGCGATTCTCCTGGTGCTGCTGTTCTCGGTGCGGTTGCAATGGCTCTCGGCAGGCGGCTTTGCCGGCTGGGAGGACGGCATCTGGCCGGGGATCAAGTCGCTGCTGTTGCCGGCGATCTCGCTCGCGGTGGTGCAGGCCGCGATCCTGGCGCGCGTCACGCGCTCGGCCGTGCTCGAAGTGCTGCGCGAAGATTTCGTCCGCACCGCCCGCGCAAAGGGCCTCGGCAAGCGCGAGGTGCTGTGGAGCCACGTGCTGCGGAATGCCATGATCCCGGTGATGACCGTGATGGGGCTGCAATTCGCCAATCTGCTCGCCGGCACCATCGTGATCGAGAACGTGTTCTATCTCCCGGGCCTCGGCCGCCTGATCTTCCAATCGATCGCCAACCGCGACCTGATCGTGGTGCGCAATTGCGTGATGCTGCTCGCCGCGATGGTCGTGATCGTTAATTTCGTGGTCGACGTGCTCTATGCCTTCATCGATCCTCGCATCAAGGTGCACGACCTGTGAGTGATCCGCTCGCCACCGCAGTTGGATTGCCGGCAGCCACCGCGCCGACGCGCCCCGCCACGGGCTTTTGGCGGAGGGCGCTGCGGCATCGCAGCTTCGTGCTCGGTGGCGTGTTGGTGCTTGCGGTGCTCGCTTCCGCGCTGCTGTCGCTGGTGTGGACGCCGTGGTCGCCTTACGAGATCGACATCGCATCGAAGCTCCGGCCGCCCTCGGCAGCGCATTGGCTCGGCACCGATTCCTTCGGCCGCGACATCGCCTCGCTGCTGCTTGCGGGGGCCCGATCCACCATCATGGTCGGTGTCATCGCCGTCAGCATCGGTCTCACCTTCGGCGTCACGCTGGGCCTGATCGCCTCGGCCCGGCGCGGCTGGACGGAGGAGATCATCATGCGCTTTTCCGATTTCACCTTCGCCTTTCCGGCCGTGCTGTCCGCGATCATGCTCGCGGCGGTCGTCGGGCCCGGCATGGTGACCTCGATCGTCGCGATCGGCATCTTTCAGATCCCGACGTTGACGCGGCTGACGCGCGGCTCGGCCAACGCGATCTGGGCGCGTGAATTCGTGCTCGCGGCACGCGCAGCGGGCAAGGGGCGCTTCCGCATCACCATCGAGCATGTGCTGCCGAACATCCTGTCGATCCTGATCGTGCAGGTCACCATCCAGTTCGCGCTCGCCATCCTCGCCGAAGCCGCTTTGTCCTATCTCGGTCTCGGCACCCAGCCGCCGCAGCCGTCTTGGGGGCGGATGCTGAACGATGCGCAGACGCTGCTGTTCCAGTCGCCGATGCTCGCGGTCTTTCCGGGCGCCGCGATCGCAATCTCGGTGCTCGGTCTCAACCTGCTCGGTGACGGATTGCGCGACGTGCTCGATCCCCGGCTGGCGCGGGAGCGATGACCATGGCCGAGCGCTCCAACATGCCGCTGATCGAAGTCGAGAATCTCGGCGTTCGCCTCAACACCAGCCGTGGGCCGGCGCAGGCCGTGCGCGGCGTCAGCTTTGCGCTCAAGCGCGGTGAGACGCTTGGGCTCGTCGGCGAGTCCGGCTGCGGCAAGTCGGTCACGGCGTTGTCGTTGATGGGGTTGCTGCCGGACAGTGCCGTCGTCACCGGCAGCATCAAGCTGGAAGGCGACGAGCTCGTCGGACTTGCGGATGCCGACTATTGCCGCCTGCGCGGCAACCGCATCAGCATGATCTTCCAGGAGCCGATGACTGCTCTCAATCCGATGCACACGATCGGCAACCAGGTCGCCGAGCCGCTGCGCCGTCACAAGAAATTTTCGGCGGCGCAGGCGCGGAAAGAGGCAATCGCTTTGCTCGACCGCGTCGGGCTGCCCGACCCGGCAAGGCGCGTCGACGCCTATCCGCATCAGTTCTCCGGCGGCCAGCGCCAGCGCATCACCATCGCGATGGCGCTTGCCTGCGAGCCGGACCTGTTGATCGCGGACGAGCCGACCACCGCGCTTGACGTCACCATCCAGGGTCAGATCCTCGACCTCATCGCCGACCTCGTCGAGGAGCGCGGCATGTCGATGATCCTGATCTCGCACGATCTCGGCGTCATTGCCGAGAACGTCCAGCGCATGATGGTGATGTACGGCGGCACCGTCGTCGAAAGCGGACCGACCGACGAGGTGTTCCGTCGCATGGGCCATCCCTACACCCAGGGCCTGTTCCGCGCCCGGCCGAAGCTCGGCGCGCGCAAGGGGACGCGGCTGAAGACGATCTCGGGCACGGTGCCGGAGCTTGCTGATCTGCCGTCCGGCTGCACCTTCTCAGATCGCTGTCCGCTGGTGATCGACCAGTGCCGTGCCGCGCTGCCGCCGATGGTGGACGTCGGCCCCGGCCATCTTGCGCGCTGCATCCGAACGGACGTGTCGATGGCCGAACGCGTCGGAGCGCTGACCGCATGAGCACCGCCCCGCTTCTCGACGTCAGGGATCTCGAACAGCGCTACACGCTGCCGCGCGAGAGCCTGTTCCGTCCGCCGGGGCAGGTGCGCGCGCTCAACGGTGTCAGTGTGCAGGTCCGGGCCGGCAAGAGCCTCGGCATCGTCGGCGAGTCCGGCTCCGGCAAGTCCACCTTCGCGCGCGTCGTGATGGCGCTGGAGCGGCCGAGCGCAGGACACGTCGCGCTGCTCGGGCGCGAGCTCAATCGCCTGCCGGCCGACGAGCTGCGCCGCGCCCGGCGCGATTTCCAGATGGTGTTCCAGGATCCCTATGGCTCGCTCGATCCGCGTCAGACCATCGGCCGGATCGTCGCCGAGCCGCTGACCGTGCTGGAAGGTGCGGACCGCACCACGTTCCGCGACCGCGTCGCCGCGGTGCTGCGCCAGGTCGGTCTGCGCGATGCGGACATGGAAAAATATCCGCACGAATTCTCCGGCGGGCAGCGCCAGCGTATCGCGATTGCGCGTGCGCTCATCACTCAGCCGAAGCTGATCGTCGCCGACGAGCCGGTCTCCGCGCTCGACGTCTCCGTGCAGGCCCAGGTGCTGAACCTGATGCAGGATCTCCAGGAGCAGTTTGGCCTGAGCTACATCCTGATCAGTCACGACCTCGCCGTCGTCGACTATCTCTGCGACGAGGTCGCGGTGATGTATCTCGGCCGCATCGTCGAGCAGGGCCGCCCCGAAGATCTGTTCGAGCGCTGTGCCCATCCCTATACGCGGGCGCTGCTGGAGGCGGTGCCGCGGGCGCGCGCCGTGGGTGGCCGGCGCCGCCGCGGGGCCCAGGCGATC
Organism: Bradyrhizobium agreste; assembly: GCF_016031625.1. GTDB lineage: Bacteria > Pseudomonadota > Alphaproteobacteria > Rhizobiales > Xanthobacteraceae > Bradyrhizobium > Bradyrhizobium agreste. Next base: position 304,927 of record NZ_JACCHP010000011.1, read on the forward strand.
GCCTCGCAATCGGCGGCGGTGGCCGGATGCCCCTATGCATCACGCTGCGCGCTTGCCGACCAGCATTGCCGCGAGGTTCCGCCTGAGTTACGCAAGGTGGGCGAGGGGCACCTTGCCGCCTGCCACAAGGCCGAGGCCGTGATGGCGTTGCCGCAGGCGGCCATGGAAGGTTAGTGTCCGGGGCAGGATTGGCGTAAAGCTGGAAACAGGATTGGCCGGGGAGTTCGCGCATGTTCAGGAAACTATCGATCGTCGCATTTGCCGCTGCGCTCGTCGCGGCGCCTTTGCCGGTGCTGGCGCAGAGCAAGAAGGACAGCGTCGTCATGGGGATGACGCTGGAGCCGCCGGGCCTCGACCCGACCAATGCGGCCGCCGCGGCGATCGCCGAGGTCACGCTCTACAACATCTATGAGACGCTGACCAAGATCAATGAGGACGGCTCCACCTCGCCGCTGCTCGCCGAGAGCTGGACCGCTTCGCCCGATCTGAAGACCTATACGTTCAAGCTGCGCAAGGGCGTCAAATTCCACAATGGCGAAGCGTTCGATTCCGCTGCGGTGAAGTTCTCGTTCGAGCGCAACGCGGCACCGACCAGCACCAACAAGGACAAGAGCCTGTACCAGGCCTTCGAGAAGGTCGAGACGCCCGACGCCGACACCGTCGTGATCACCGTGAAATATTCCGAGCCGAACCTGCCGTTCCTGCTCGGGCAGGCGGGCGGCTCGATCGTCGAGCCGAAGAGCGCGGCCACCAATGTCACGCAGCCGGTCGGGACCGGACCTTATCAGCTAGGGGGCTGGGCCAAGGGTTCCTCGATCACGCTGAACAAATGGGCCGACTACCGCAACGCTTCCGCGATCAAGCTTTCGAAGGTGACGATCCGCTTCATCTCCGATCCGGCCGCGCAGGCCGCGGCGCTGCTCTCGAACGACGTCGACGCGTTCCCGCGAATCGCAACCCGCGTCGTCGCTCAGTTCAAGTCTGATCCGCGGTTCACGGTGCTGATCGGCGGCTCCAGGGCCAAGACCATCGTAGCCATCAACCATCGCAAGAAGCCGCTCGACGACGTCCGTGTTCGCCGCGCCATCCTCGCCGCGATCGACCGCAAGGCACTGATCGACGGCGCCGTCGAGGGGTTCGGCACGCCGATCGGCAGTTTCTACACACCGGGATCACTCGGTTATGTCGACACCACCGGCATCAACCCCTACGACCCTGAGAAAGCCAAGAAGCTGCTGACTGAAGCCGGCGTGACCACGCCGCTGGAATTGTCATTGAAGCTGCCGCCGCCGCCCTATGCGCGGCAGGGCGGCGAGATCGTCGCGGCCCAGCTCGCCAAGGTCGGCATCATCGCTAGAATCGAGAACGTCGAATGGGCGCAGTGGCTGTCGCAGGTGTTTGCGCCTAACGGCCCGCACAATTTCGATCTGACCATCGTCAGCCACGTCGAGCCGTTCGACCTCGTCAAGCTCACCGAGTCGGACTATTACATCGGGTACAACAACGAGGCGTTCAACGCGCTCTACAAGCAGATCGTCTCGACCCCCGACGAAGCCGGCCGCGCCAAGCTGCTCGGCGATGCCCAGCGCATGCTGGCGACCGATGCAGTCTCGGCCTACCTATTCCAGCCGCAATGGCCGACTGTCATCAACAAGAAGCTGAAGGGCGTCTGGAAGGAAGTCCCTCAATTCGAGAACGACTTCTCCACGTGGTACTGGGAGTAGGCGGCGTCCGTTGCTGTGCCCTCTCCGCGCGTTGGGGAGGGCAGCGCCAAAACAAAAAACCTGAAAAACAACCCCATGCACAGTAGCGGGTGTCAGTCATTTCAATGGCTTGCACGTTGCGCCTGTGGGACCGACGCGATGCTCCCGGACGTTGACCCGTCGGGCAAAACACTGGCATGATGGCACGCTCGCGTCTCGTGGTGGAGATGCGCCATCGGGCGAGGCAGCCGTGCAGAAATCATCCCGCCGCGGTGCCGGCATTGCCGCGGCGGCCGTCAGTGCCCAGGCGCCGATCTCCCCAAAGCTTGATCACGCAAGGCTCGATCATGCCTCGATGAGCGATATCGCTCATGCCTTGGCCGATGGGCATGTCACTGCGACGGCGCTGGTCAAAGCCTATCTCGCGCGCATTGAAGCCTACAACCGCGATGGGCCCAGGCTCAACGCGGTCCGCGCGCTCAATCCCGACGCGCTCGCGATCGCAGGCAGGCTCGACGGCGTCAAGCCGTCGGCCAAGCGGCCGCTGGCCGGCATCCCGATCCTGGTGAAGGACAACATCGCAACCGGCGACGAACAGCCGACCACGGCAGGCGCGCTGGCACTGGAAGGCGCGCATGCGCGGGACGATGCGACGCTCGTCAAGCTGCTGCGCGAGGCCGGCGCGGTGATCCTCGGCAAGGCGAACCTGACCGAATTCTCCAACATGATCGCGGTCGATATGCCCCACGGCTATTCGTCGCTGGGCGGCCAGGTCAAGAACCCCTATGCGTCGGCGCTGATGGACGATCACGGCATCCCCATTGTGCCCCCGGGCGGCTCGAGCGCGGGTTCGGCGGTTGCGGTAGCAGCAGACCTGTGCGCGGCCTCGATCGGCACGGAGACCTCGGGCTCGCTGCTGTTTCCCGCCAGCCAGAACGGCCTCGTCACCGTGAAGCCGACCGTCGGGCTGATCAGCCGTGCCGGCATCGTGCCGATCGCGCACAGCCAGGACACCGCAGGACCGATGACGCGGACCGTGCGCGACCCGGCGCTGCTGCTCAACGTGCTCGCTGCGAAAGACCCGCTCGATCCGGCGACGCAAAAGCAGCGGCGGCCGGCCGATTACACCGCCGGCTTGACGCGCGCTGCGATGAAGGGCGCGCGTATCGGCGTGCCAAGCGACCCTGCTGATCCGCTGAACGATTGCTATTACGGCAAGTTGCCGCCAAGGTCGGCCAAGCTGATGGCCGAAGCGATCCAGGTGCTGGAGGATCTCGGCGCCGTCATCGTGCGCGCCAACATGCCGACAGCAGGCTGGATCGGCGGGCCGGGCACGATCATGGCCGTGCTCAACCGCAACCCGTTGAGCCGCCACAAGGGCACTGTCGCACGACCGCCGGTTGTTTTTCTCTACGAGCTGAAGCACGACCTCAATCTGTATCTGAAGGATTGGGCGACCAACACGGACATCAAGACCATGACCGACATCGTCGCCTTCAACGAGGCGAATGCGGACAGGGCGCTGCGTTTCGGCCAGGACCACTTTCTCGCCGCGGAGACGACCCGGGGCGATCTCAGCGAGCGCGAGTACAAATCCGCGCGCGCCATGGACCTGCTCTCGGCCAAGACGCGCGGCATGGATGCCTATATGAACCAGCACAAGCTCGACGCCGTGCTGTTTCCCGGCGCCTACGGCGCCTCCATCGCCGCCAAGGCGGGGCTATCCCAGCGTCATGGTGCCTGCAGGGTTCGTTTCGGGGACAGACGACGGCAGGGACACGCCCGATTATCCGCTCGGCATCACCTTCGCAGGCCGCGCCTGGAGCGAGCACAAGCTGCTGCGTCTGGCCTACGCGTATGAGCAGGCCTCCGCCAAGCGCAAGCTGCCGCCCGGCTTGCCTGCGCTTTAGAGTTAACTGCTCGCGCGCTTCTCTCTGCAGATGGCACTGTCACAGAGCCGATTCACCTGATCGACCGTGTTCCGATCGGTATGTCCGATGTCCCCTGGAAGCATCGGTGAGGGGGTGTGAATACCGCTGTCACTTAGAGGTCTTGAACGTTTGGAACTCTCATGCGTTAGTCGGCGGATGAGGGACATGCGCCAACCGGCATGACGAGGCGGCCACGGAGTTCGGTTCTTGCTTAGACTTTACAGGTGGCCGTCCGGCGACTGGCACGGCATCGGCGCGGAAATGCCCTCGGAGATCATCTGGGCCGATCTCCTAGACGGCACCGCCGAGGAAAAGCAGTTCGTCGAGCGGCTGCTCGACATCCGCATTCCCACCGAAGACTCGCTCAGCGAGATCGAGGCGTCGAGCCGCCTGATCTTCGACCGCGGCACGCTCTATCTCAGTTCGCCCGCGGTGCGGGTCACCGAGGCCAACGAAGCCGAGATCACGCCCGTAGGCTTCGTCATCGGTCCGCACGTGCTGGTGACGGTGCGCTTTGCAGAGCTGCCGATCTTCGACGAGACCGGCAAGCGCGTCGGCTCCGATGACAGCCTGGAGAACGGCATGTGCGTGTTCGTCAGCCTGCTCGAGGCCATGATCGATCGCGGCGCCGATGTCCTGGAGCATCTCGGCGCCAAGGTCGATCAGCTCTCGCGGGGGGTCTTCAAGGGCGGGCTGGTGCGCACCCAGCGCCCGGTGCGCTCCAGCCGCAGGATGCGCGAGGCCCTGGAGAATCTCGGCGAGCTGGCCGACCGGCTGGCCAAGGCGCGCGATGTCTTGCTCGGGGTGGGCCGCGTTGCCGCGTTTGCCGGCGACGTCGGCAGCGAGTGGATCACGGCGTCGTCGAAGAAGCGCCTGGAGGCCGTGTCCAAGGACGTCGTCTCGCTCAGCGATTACGAGACGCGACTATCGGACAAGATCCAGCTGCTGCTCGATGCCGTGCTCGGCTTCATCAACATCCAGCAGAACGAGCTGTTCAAGATCCTGACGATCGTGTCGGTCGTCGGCGTACCGCCGACGATCATGGTCGGCATCTGGGGCATGAACTTCAGGCACATGCCCGAATTGGATTGGAGCTTCGGCTATCCGCTGGCGTGGCTTGCGGTGATCGCAAGCGGCCTGCTGCCGCTGATCTGGTTCAAGCGGCGCGGCTGGTTCGAGTGATGGCAGCGGCGCATCGTTCAAGCGATGCGCCGCGGCTCGATCATGCGGCCTTGGCGTCGGCCTTGCTGATCCAGTTGCGGGACAGCGTCACGTCCGCCTGCGACAATTGATGGCCTACCGGCAACACCTTGTGATCAACACGCGCGCCGGCGTCCGACAACAACGCCGCGAGCCGTGCCGAATTGCTCGCCGGCACGATCGGGTCGGCCTGCCCCGAGAGCAGCAATATTGGCTTCTTGCCAAGGTCAGCCTTGGGCGGATCCGACAACGGCACCATCGCGCGCAGCAGGATCGCGCCTGCGAGCACGTCCGGCTGCAAGAGCAGCAGCGCGGCAGCGATGTTGGCGCCGTTGGAGAACCCGACCGCGACCGGCGCGGCGAGGCCGTAGCGCTGCCGCGCCTCCGCGACGAAGTCGCCGAGCTCGTGCGCGCGACGCCGCACGTCCTCCTCGTCGAAAACGCCCTCGGCGAGGCGGCGGAAGAAGCGGGGCATGCCGTGCTCGAGCACGCGGCCGCGCGGCGAGAGCAGGGCAGAGCCTGATGAGATCATCTTGCCGAGGCCGAGCAGGTCGTTCTCGTCGCCGCCGGTGCCGTGCAGCAGCAGCAGCGGCGGGGAGCCCGCGTCGCCTGCGGGCTCGAAGCGATGGATGAATGCGGTCCCGGTCATCATACGGTCTCTTCCAGCTTCGGCAGAACGCCCTCGATCTGCTTGCGGTGCGGCTCGAGGAAAGCAGGCAGCTTCAGGTCGCGGCCGAGGCTCGCCACGGGCTCGTCGACGGCGAAGCCGGGGATGTCGGTCGCGATCTCGAACAGCACGCCGCCGGGCTCGCGGAAATAGATCGAGCGGAAGTAGTTGCGGTCGCGCTGCTCGGTCGGGTGCAGGCCGTGATTGCTCACGAGCTTTTGCGCCATCTGGCCCTGTTCGGCATCGTCAGCGGCGCGGAAGGCGATGTGATGGACCGAGCCGCCGCCCTGGTGCCCGCGCAGGAAGCCCTTGGCTTCGTAGATGTCGACGACGCTGCCTTCGACATCGCCCGGCGCCTTGAAGCGGATCACCGAGCCCTCGCGCCCGGTCTCCTTGAAGCCGAACACGTCGGTGAGGACGGCCGCTGTCCTCGCCGCGCTGTCGAGCAGCAGGGTGATGCCGTGGAAGCCGCGGATCGCGTGCACGGCCGGCACGTCGCCATTGCTCCAGCCCGGCTCGTTCTCGGCACCGGGGACGCCGACAAGCGCGAGCGCCATGCCATCAGGATCGGTGAACGGCAGCACGGACTCGCCAAAACGCTTCTCCAGCGCCTCGTACGCGATGCCCTTCTCGGTGAAGCGCTGGGTCCAGTAGCCGAGCGAGCGCTGCGGCACGCGGAAGGCGGTCTGATGTGTCTCGCCGACGCCGCGGCGCCCGGCCGAGACGCCCGCCCACGGAAAGAAGGTCAGGATGGTGCCGGGGCGGCCGGTCTCGTCGCCATAATAGAAATGATAGGTGCCGGGATCATCGAAATTGACCGTCTTCTTGACGAAGCGCAGGCCGAGATCCCTCGTGTAGAAGCCGAAATTGCGGATGGGATCGCCGGCAATCGCGGTGACATGGTGCAGTCCAGACATGGTCGTCCTCCAGATTCGGGGAGCGGTCTTGCTCTGGCCGGAAATATCGTTCCGCTTTGGATTGGAGACAATCCATGCAAATATGACGGCTATGTCTACGATTTGGAAACAATCGACGAGGCGACGCCTTGGATAAGCTCGGCAGCCTCCGGGCCTTCGTGAAGGTGGTGGAAAGCGGCAGCTTTGCCGAGGCCGGCCGGCAGCTGCGGCTGTCGCGCTCGGCGATCAGCAAATACATCGCCGACCTCGAGGAGAGCCTCGGCGTCCAGCTCCTGAACCGCACCACGCGGCACGCCAGCCCGACCGAGAACGGCCAGCGTTATTTCGAGCGTGCGGTCGTGATCCTCTCGGAGATCGAGGCGGCGGACCAGGCGGTGACGCAGGCGCAATCGGCGCCGCGCGGGCTGCTCCGCGTCAACGCACCGATGTCGTTCGGCACGATGCGGCTCGGGCCGGTGCTCGCCGATTTCATGGCGCGTTACCCGGAGCTTCAGCTGCAGATCGTGCTCAGCGACGATCTGCTCGATCCCGTGCAGGACGGCTTCGACGTGACGTTGCGGATCGCGGAGCTGGAATCGTCCAGCCTGATCGCGCGCAAGATCATGCCGGTGGCGCGCATGATCTGTGCCTCGCCGGATTATCTCGCGCGGCACGGCACGCCTAAGCATCCGCAGGATCTGCGCGAGCATGCTTCGCTGACCTACGGCTTCCTGCTCACGGGCAATCAGTGGAAGCTCACAGGCAGCGACGGCGACCACTGGATCCAGCCGGCCTGGTCGCTCTGCGTCAACAACGCCGAGGTGCTGCGCGACGTCGCCATCAAGGGCAGGGGCCTGGCGCTGCTGCCGGAGTTCATTGCGGCCGATGCGTTGCGGAAAGGCGAGCTGCGGACGGTGCTGGACGACTATTCTGCGCCGCAGCTGGCGCTCTATGCGGTGTATCCGCCGACCCGGCATTTGTCGGTGAAGGTGCGGCTGTTCATCGATTTTCTGGTGGAGCGGTTTGGGCGGGACGTGGACGAAGCCGCCGGGCGCAGGGCGACGACCCGCTAGAGGGAAGAGGTCAGTGATCTTGCCGGAAAGCGTAAGACAGGTCGAGCTTGGGCCAGGCGCCGAAGAGCGCGTTCGAAGCAGATTTTGGTCAGCTCGATGAGATCGCCGACATCAGCCCACCCAGATGGTTGGACACTATTATACCGCAAGGGAAATCTGAACTTTCCTCCGATCGCTCGGACTCATACTTGCGTCCCGGCTTCGCGCCTTAGGACCAAAGAGCTTCAGCCGCTGCCGGGGCGTCGCCGAGGGCTCTCTTGCATGCCGCAGCGAAAAGCGGCGGCACGATGTGTGGCTCGCCGGCACTTCTCGACTTGATGTCAACAAGCGAAGGAGGAGCCTATGCGGAAGTCTCTCACCTTTTTCCTTTCGGGTCTGGCATTGGCCGTCGCGGCGTCACCTGCCGTCGCCGGCGAGCGGGTGCTTGAGTTCAAGCTGATCACGAAGCCGATCGACCTCAAGGTGATCGAGGCCGCAAACGTCGAAGGACAGACGGTTGTGTCCGGTAAGTTCTTTGGGGTTGCCGTCTTCAGCGATGGCCGTATCGGAGTGAAAGAGTTCGTGAATACTTCGGACTTGCTTAAAGGGTCGGGTCCCTTCTTCGGCTATAGCACTTACACGTTCGAGGAGGGCTCGATCACGGCGCGCTACACTGGTTCGGCCAAAGACGGCAAATCAACGGGCGAATACACCATCCTGTCCGGCACAGGTGCTTATGCGAACGCCACGGGTACGGGAACAATCGAAAGCGCACCGAACCCGTTCAAGGGCGTCAACCTGCTAAATATAAAGCTCGTCGTCAAAACTTCGGGCTCGTGAACAGCGAATGCTATCAGATTCCGCACAAAGGCAGTTGATCCCTTTGCGTGGCGCGTTGGCCCGGCCGGAAGACACATTGTCGGCCGGGCAATCTGCTGAAGAACGGCTGGAGACTAGCGGCGCAGCGTGAACGCGTCCGCGCTTCGCCGGTGCTCCCATTTCGCCTGCTCCAGCTCGGGGCGGTCGCATTCGGCTTCCGGATAGCCGATGCAGAGATAGGCGATGAATTTCCACGATCGCGGCACATCGAGGATGGCGTGAATGCGATCCGGATTGAGGATCGATACCCAGCCGAGGCCGATGCCTTCGGCACGCGCGGCGAGCCACATCGCAGTGATCGCGGCGACCACGGAATATTCCGTCGTTTCAGGCATGGTGGCGCGGCCGAGGCCGTGGCCGATGTCGCTGGCCTTGTCGGCGAACACGGCGAGATGGCCGGGCGCCTGTTCGAGGCCCGACAGTTTCAGCGTAGCATAGCGCGCCGCGCGCTCGCCGGAATAGCAACTCAACGCGTCGGCGTTGCACGCCTTGAAATCGTCGGTGACCGCCTGGCGCCGCGCGCCGTCACCAACGATGACGAAGCGCCAGGGCTGGCTGAGGCCGACCGAAGGCGAGAGGCACGCGGTCTCGATCAGGCGATCAATCGCATCCTCCGGCAATGGATCGCTGCGGAAGCGGCGCACGTCGCGGCGCCACACGAACAGCTCGCGCAAGTGCTGGCGGAAGGTGTCGTCGAACTCGACCATGAGGTCATCGCCCCATCTGGAAGGACGCGGCCACCAGCAGGATCAGGATCTCGCCCGCCTGCTCGAACGCGCCGAGGATGTCGCCGGTCTGCCCGCCGATCTGGCGGATGGCAAGCCGCGCCAGCAGCAGGCCGGCCAGCGACAGCAGGATCAGGCCGACCAGCGCCTTGCCCGGCCCCAACGCCAGGGCAAGCGCGAGCGTTCCAAGCGCGAAGGCGATGGCCACGCTGCGGCCGGGCGGCGCCCCGGCGCTGGCTGACAGCCCATCAGGCCGCGCCGGCGGCACCAGCGACATGAAGGCCGGCACGCCGGCGCGGGCAGCAACGTGCGCCGCGCACAGCGCGAGCATGACGGCCGATGGATTTGCGATCGTCGCAAGCGCGCTCCAGCGCAGGCCGAACGACAGAATGAGCGTGCAGACACCATAGGTCCCGATCCTGCTGTCGCGCATGATCTCGAGCTTGCGCTCGCGGGTGCGGCCGCCGCCGAGTCCGTCCGCAGTGTCGGCAAGTCCGTCCTCGTGCATCGCGCCGGTGATGAAGGCCGTCGTGGCCAGCACGAGCAGGGCGGCAAGGCTCGGCGTCAGTCCGAAGCGAATGGCGATCTTGTAAGTGAGGGCGCCGGCGAGACCGACCAGCAGTCCCGCGACCGGCAGCGCCCAGGTCGCGCGCGCGATCGCGCCGTCACCGGCCGGCTTCGACGATGCCACCGGGAGGATCGTCACGAACGATGTCGCCATCCTGAGATCGGCGAAGATGTCTTTGAGCAGCTCGGCGCGCGGGATCATTTCAGTTTCATCGGCAGGCCGGCGACGACGAACTCGACCTCGTCGGCGACACCGGCAATGATCTGGTTCATGATCCCGGCGGCATCGCGGAAGCTGCGCGCCAGTGCGTTGTCGGGCACGATGCCGAGGCCGACCTCGTTGGTGACGAGGACGACGGGGCTGTCGAGGCGGGGCAGGGCGTCGGCGAGCTCTCTCACCTCTCGCTCCCAATCGCGCGCCGCATGCATCAAGTTGGAGAGCCACAGCGTCAGGCAGTCGACGAGCCTTGCGCCGCCGCCATCGGTCGAGAGCAGCGCCGGCACGAGATCGAGCGGCACCTCGCGCTCGATCCAATCGGTTCCGCGCCGCGCGCGATGTCTTGCGATGCGTTCCTGCATTTCGCCGTCGAGCGCCTCGGCCGTTGCGATGTAGACGGGCTGGCCGGCAAAGCTGCGCGCGCGCGCTTCCGCCCGGGTGCTCTTGCCCGATCGCGCCCCGCCGGTGATCAAGATGACGGCCATGAAGGTCTCCTGCGCTGAGCACTAATCATCAAACGCGGCCAAAGACAAAGCCGAAATCAGGCGGCGAGGGGCTTGCGCTCGGCCGCCGTCTTGCGCAACAGGGGCGGGACAGGAGACCGGTGTGGACTTTGCGGGCGCGATGGTGGTGGCGATGGCGGTGGATGCCCTGCTGGGCTGGCCGGCGTGGCTGTTCGCGCGGATCGGCCATCCCGTCACCTGGCTCGGCGGGCTGATTGCGGCCATCGACACCACCTGGAATCGCGCGTCCGATCCGCCGTCATTGCGTCGAGCGGCCGGCGTCGCCGGCGCGCTTGCGGTGATCGCGCTTTCCGCGGCGCTCGGCTGGGTGCTGCAATCGCTGCTTCCGTCGGGTTGGATCCAGATCGTGCTGATTGGCATCCTGGCCTGGCCATTGGTCGCGCTGCGCTCGCTGCATGATCATGTGGCTGCTGTGGCCACGCCCTTGCTGGCCGGCGACGTCGCCGCCGCGCGCGAAGCGGTCTCGCGCATCGTCGGCCGCGATCCCGCAAGCCTCGATGAGGCCGGCATCGCGCGTGCGGCGATCGAGAGCCTTGCCGAAAACACCTCCGACGGCATCGTCGCGCCGGTGTTCTGGGGCGCGCTGTTCGGCTTGCCCGGTATCCTCGGTTACAAGGCGATCAACACGCTGGACTCCATGATCGGCCACCGCAACGACCGCCACGAAGCCTTTGGCTGGGCGGCAGCGCGCATCGACGATGTCGCCAATTTCATCCCGGCGCGGCTGACCGGATTCCTCTTCGTGCTGCTGGCACCGCAGCGGTCGGAGGCATTGGCGTGCATGACACGCGATGCGCGCCGTCATCGCTCGCCAAATGCCGGCTGGCCGGAAGCGGCGATGGCCGGCGGGCTCGGTGTGCGGCTCAGCGGTCCCCGCATCTATCATGGCAGCGTCAGCAATGAGCCCTGGCTGAACGAAAGCGCGCGCGATCCGCGTGCCGCCGACATCGCGGAGGCGCTGGCCGTCTACCGTCCTGCCATGCTGCTGGTCGCAGGCCTGCTTGCGATCCTGGCCGTCGCGTGAAAGAACGGGCCATGCGCGAGCACGGTGGAAATCTGGACCAGGCCCAGCAGCGTTTTGGCGGACGCGCGGAGGATTGGATCGACCTGTCGACCGGTATCAACCGGCTGCCATATCCCGTCGGCGAGGTGAGCGCGCGCGCGTGGACCGCGCTGCCGTCGCGCGCCGAGATCGAGGCCCTGCATCGGGCCGCGCAGCAGGCCTACCACACGCGCGCACCGGTCATTGCGATGGGCGGTGCGCAGGCCGCCATCCAATCGCTGCCGCACCTGGCGGCACCCGGGCAGGCGCGCATCCTCGCGCCGACCTACAATGAATATGCGGGCGTCCTGTCGGCCGCGGGCTGGGAGGCCCGGGAAGTTGCGGAGCTCGATGCGCTCGCGGATGCCGACCTCGCCATCGTGGTCAATCCGAACAATCCCGACGGGCGGTGCCATTCGCGCATGGATCTGCTCGCGTTGCTGCCGCGCGTCGGCCGTCTCGTCATCGACGAGAGCTTTGCCGATGCCGTCCCGCAATTGTCGCTTGCAGCCGAAGCTGATCGGCCGGGCCTGTTGATCCTGCGGTCGTTCGGAAAGTTCTATGGCTTGGCCGGCCTGCGGCTCGGCTTCGCAATCGGTCATGCCGCCGACACCGACAGGCTTGCCGCGATGTCGGGTCCATGGCCCGTTTCGGGCGCGGCGATCGAAATCGGCTGCCGTGCCTTGCGCGATGAGGCTTGGGCCGAGGCGACCTCGGCGCGGCTCGCGCGCGACTGTGTTCGCCTCGACGCGATGGCGCATTCGCAAGGCTGGCGGCTCGTCGGCGGCACATCGCTGTTTCGCTTGTACGAAACGCCTGACGCGCTGGCTGCGCAGGAGAGGCTCGCGCGCGCCCACATCTGGTCCCGCGTCTTCGCGCAGCAGCCGACATGGCTGCGCCTCGGACTTCCCGGCAGCGAAGCCGAATGGACGCACCTTGCCGAGGCCCTAGCGCGCTAGCGCGAGCAGGCCTTCGACGTCGAGATGCTTTTCCATGTGATCGGCTAGCGCCTCGAGCGCGCTCTCGACCCTGGCGTGGTAGGGCTCGTCGCCGGCGGGAATGTCGAGCTTGGCGAGGTAGGCCTTGCGGAAACCATCCGACGTGAACAGGCCGTGCAGATAGCTGCCCTGCACACGTCCGTCGCGCGAAATGGCACCTTCCGCCTCGCCGTCCAGCGTTGCAAAGGGGCGGGCACGATCCGGGCCGTCGGTACGGCCGATGTGGATCTCGTAGGCCTGGATCGGCTGATCCGTCGCGGCGTGCACGGCCGCAACACGCGTGAGGGTTTTTTGCGGGCTCATCACCGTCTCGACATCGAGAAGCCCGAGGCCCGTTGTATCGCCCGCAGGTCCCTCGATGCCTTCAGGGTCGGCGACGCTGCGTCCCAGCATCTGAAAGCCGCCGCAGAGGCCGAGCACATGGCCGCCCCTGCGGTGATGTGCAAGCAGATCGATGTCCCAGCCCTGCGCGCGCAGGAAGACGAGATCGCCGCGCGTGGACTTTGACCCGGGAATGATGACGAGACGCACATCGCCGGGAATCGCCTCGCCCGGGCGCACCATCACGAGATCGACGCCTGGCTCGAGCTTGAGCGGATCGAGATCGTCGAAGTTGGCGATCCGCGACAGTGCAAGACAAGCGATCTTGCATTGGCCGGGCTTGCGCGCATCGCGCAGGCCGAGCGCATCCTCCGCCGGCAGCTCGCCGGCACGCGTGAACCAGGGCAGCACGCCGAAGCCGCGCCAAGCAGTCTTTTGCTCGATCAGCCTGTAGCCGTCGTCGAACAGGGTGGGATCGCCGCGGAACTTGTTGATGACGAAGCCAGAGATCATTGCGGCATCGTCGGGGTCGATCACCGTCTTGATGCCGACCAGCTGGGCGATGACGCCGCCGCGGTCGATGTCGCCGACCAGCACGACCGGCACATCCGCCCTGCGTGCGAAGCCCATATTGGCGATGTCGGACTTGCGCAAATTCACCTCGGCCGGGCTGCCGGCGCCTTCGACCAGCACCAGATCGGCCCGCGCCTTCAAGCGTTCGAAACTCTCGAGCACCGCGCCCATCAGCGACGGCTTCATGGCCGCATAGTCGCGCGCACGCGCGGTCGCGATGCGCTTGCCATGCACGACGATCTGTGCGCCGACATCGGTCTCGGGCTTGAGCAGCACCGGGTTCATGTCGGTGTGCGGCTCGACGCCGGCGGCGAGCGCCTGAAGCGCCTGGGCCCGGCCGATCTCGCCGCCATCGACGGTGACGGCCGCGTTGTTCGACATGTTCTGCGGCTTGAACGGCAGCACGCGCAGGCCACGGCGCATGAAGGCGCGCGCGAGGCCGGCGACAATGAGCGATTTGCCCACGTCCGAGCCGGCCCCCTGAATCATCAATGCGCGTGCCATCAGCGCCTTCAAAACTCGACGCCGGCCTGCGCCTTGATGCCGGAACGGAACGGATGCTTGACCAGCGTCATCTCGGTGACGAGGTCGGCGATCTCGATCAGCTCGTCCTTGGCGTTCCGCCCGGTGAGCACGACATGTGTCATTGGCGGCTTCTGGGTGGTCAGGAAGCCGACGACTTCGGCGATGTCGAGGTAGTCGTAGCGGAGCGCGATGTTGATCTCGTCGAGCACGACCATGCGCAGCCGCTCGTCGAGGATCAATTCCTTGGCCTTCTCCCAGCCGGCGCGTGCGGCGGCGATGTCGCGGGCGCGGTCCTGCGTCTCCCAGGTGAAGCCTTCGCCCATCGCGTGGAACTGGCAGAGATCGCCGAAATGGCCGGTGAGCAGGCGCCGTTCGCCGGTATCCCAGGCGCCCTTGATGAATTGCACCACCGCGCAAGGGAAGCCATGCGCGACGCAGCGGACGATCATGCCGAAAGCCGAGGAGGATTTTCCCTTGCCCGCGCCGGTATGGACGATGATCAGGCCCTTTTCGCCGCTCTTGGTCGCCATGATCTTGTCGCGGGCAGCCTTCTTCTTCGCCATTTTCTGGGCGTGCCTGATGTCGGTGTCCTCGGCTGTTTGGGTATCCGGTTCTGACGTCATGGGCCCCGGTCCTTCGGCTTGACAAGTGGCGGCCACCGGCAAATGGTGGCCCGGCGTTGGTTCCTGTCCTATGACAGGCGAAGAGGGAATGCGATAGGGTCCGAATCGGCAGATCTGGATCCAAACTGCAGCCGCCCCCGCGACCGTGACCGGAGAGATGCCCGAAGCCACTGATTCCTTTTGGAATCGGGAAGGCGGGGATCGAAGGGCCAAAACCCTGCTCCGCAAGCCGGGAGACCTGCCAGCGCGGACGAGTTTTGGACCGGCGGACGGGGTGTTCCGCGACGGGGAAGCGGGCCTTCAGGAGAATGGTCCGTGCGCCTCATCGCCTCCCGCTGTTATCTGGAAGAGGCGATGACCGTCACACTTCATGTCTGCATCACCTGCCGCGCCGGCCAGACGCTGGGCGAGGGCGAGACGACGCCCGGCAAGCGCCTGCACGGCGCGATTCTCGAGGCCGGCGTGCCCGAAGGCGTCAGCGTGGTTCCCGTCGAATGCCTGTCGGCCTGCAGCCAGGGCTGCTCGGTCGCGCTCAGCGCGCCCGGCCGCTGGTCCTATGTTTATGGCCGCCTGTCCGACGCGAATGCACAGGACGTGGTCGCAGGCGCCGCGGCCTACGCGGCCGCGCCGGATGGAATCGTGCCATGGCGCAGCCGTCCCGAAATCTTCCGCAAGCAATCGCTTGCCCGCATTCCCCCTGTTACCGTCGTGCCGGAGGCCGCCGAATGAACTCGCTCGCAAAAGTCCCGGTTACGGTGGTCACCGGTTTCCTCGGTTCCGGCAAGACGACGCTGATCCAGCATCTTCTTAGCAATGCCGGAGGCAAGAAGCTCGCGGTGCTCGTCAACGAGTTTGGCAGCGAGGGCGTCGACGGCGAGATCCTGAAGTCCTGCGCCGATGCGAACTGCCCGGAGGAGAACATCGTCGAGCTCGCCAATGGCTGCATCTGCTGCACGGTGGCTGACGACTTCATTCCGACGATGGAGCAGCTTTTGGCGCGGCCGGTGCGGCCCGATCACATCCTGATCGAGACCTCGGGCCTGGCATTGCCGAAGCCGCTGCTGAAAGCTTTCGACTGGCCGGAGATCCGCTCGCGCATCACGGTCGACGGTGTGATCGCGCTGGCCGACGCCGAGGCGGTCGCCGCCGGCCGCTTCGCGCCGGACCCGGCTGCGGTCGAAGCGCAGCGCGCGGCGGACGAAAATCTCGATCACGAGACGCCGCTGTCGGAAGTGTTCGAGGACCAGATCGCGTGTGCCGACATCGTGCTGCTGACCAAGGCCGATCTTGCGGGCTCCGCGGGCATCGAAGCCGCAAAGGCCGCGATCACCGCCGAGATGCCGCGCCGTGTGCCGATGCTGCCCGTCACCGACGGCGCGATCGATGCGCGCGTCATCCTCGGTCTTGGCGCTGCGGCCGAGAATGATCTCGCCGCGCGGCCCTCCCATCATGACGGTGAGGAAGAGCACGAGCATGATGATTTCGCCTCCGTCGTGATTGATCTTCCGGAGGTGGCAGATATCGAGGCGCTGGTCGCATTGGTCCAGAAGCTGGCGCGCGAGCAGAACGTGCTGCGTGCCAAGGGCTACATCGCGGTCGCGGGCAAGCCGATGCGCCTGTTGCTGCAAGCGGTCGGCGAGCGGGTGCGCCATCAGTTCGACAAGCCATGGGGCACGTGTCACAGGCGGTCCAAGCTCGTGGTGATCGGCGAGCATGGCGATATCGACGAGGCCGCCATCAAGGCAGGACTTGGTATCTGATGCACGTCGTCTTTCGCGAGAGCCGCGGTCTCGAGGAGACCGCGACGCCAAGAGACATCGGCCAGGACCCGGCCGATCTCGTGGTGCTCTCGTATTCGGATTCCGACCTTGCCGCGTTCGCGGCCGGCTGGCGGCGCGGCCGGGGCAGCCTGCCGTCGCTGCGGCTCGCCAATCTCGCTGAGCTGCGGCATCCGCTGTCGGTCGACACGTATATTGAGCGCACGCTGTCGCAGGCGCGCGGCATATTGGTGCGCCTGATCGGCGGGGAGTCCTATTGGGCGTACGGGCTCGCGGCGCTCCAGCAACTGGCGAAAGACCGCAACATCGTGCTCGCCGTATTGCCGGCAGACGGCCGCGACGACACGCGGCTTGATGCTTACTCGACCCTGCCGGTCTCGACGCTGCGTCGGCTCAAGGTGCTCTGCGACACCGGTGGCCCGGTCGCAGCACAAGCCGCGATTGCGCAGCTCGCGCTGGCCTCAGGGCACTATGCCGGACCGGTCATCGGCGAGATGACCGTGCCCGAGATGGGATTCTATGATCCCGGCCGCGGCGTCATTGCCGCGCCGGCGGGCGGCGAAGGCAAACCGCGCGCGCTCGTGACGTTCTATCGCTCCTATCTCACGGCCGCCGATACCGGGCCGGTTGACGCCCTGATCGCCGCGCTGCGCGAGAAGGGATTTGACGCCTACGGCGTGTTCGTCACCTCGCTGAAGGCACCAGGCGTTGCTGACTGGCTGCGCGCGCATCTGGCGCAACATCCTGCGGCGGCGATCGTCAACGCGACGGCGTTCTCGGCACTGGGCGATGACGGCACGACGCCGTTCGATGCCGCGTCCTGTCCGGTGTTCCAGGTCGCGCTCTCGACGGCGCGGCGCGAGGATTGGGCGGAATCGCTGCGCGGCCTGTCGCCCGGCGACCTCGCAATGCATGTTGTGCTGCCCGAGGTTGACGGCCGCCTGTTCGCCGGCGTGGTGAGCTTCAAATCGGCCGGGATGCGCGATCCGGATTTGCAGTTTTCGCATCTGGCCCACACGCCCGATGTGGAGCGCGTGAAAGCCGTCACCGCGCGGGTCGCAGCTTGGCGGCGCCTCGCAGAGAAGCCCGCCGGTGAGAAGCGGCTGGCAATCGTGCTGTCGAACTATCCGGGACGTCCGCACCAGATTGCGCACGCGGTCGGGCTTGATGCACTGGCTTCAGTGGAGGCCCTGGTATCCGATCTGGCGGACGCCGGCTTCGATGTTGCGCCGGTCCATGCGCTTGGCGAGACGCTATTGAAGCAGAGTTTGGCTTGGAGCATTGCCGATTATCGCGCGGGGCTGTCGCGCCTGCCGCAATCCCTGCAGGAGGATCTCGCGCGCGCATGGGGCGCGGTGGAAAACGACCCGAGCTGCCGCGGCAGCGCGTTCCACTTCGCCGCGATTCAATGCGGCCAGTCGGTCATCGCAGTTCAGCCCGAGCGCGGCGATGCGGCCACGCGCGATGGCGATTATCACGATCTCGCCCGCACGCCGCGGCATGCCTATATCGCGTTCTATCTCTGGCTCAGGCAGCAGGGCTGCGATGCCGTCGTGCATATCGGCGCACATGGCACGCTGGAATGGCTGCCGGGCAAATCCGTGGCGCTGTCGCAAGCGTGCTGGCCGGAAGCGCTGATTGGCGATCTCCCCGTCATCTATCCCTTCATCGTCAACGATCCCGGCGAGGCCGCACAGGCCAAGCGGCGCATCGGCGCGGTCACTATCGGCCATCTGCCGCCGCCGCTCGAGACATCCGCGGTGCCGGAGGGCCTTCGTCGGCTCGAACGGCTGCTCGATGAATATTCGACCGCTGACGGTCTCGATCCCGCGCGGCGCCAGCGCCTGATCGCGGCGATCCGCGATGAAGCGCGTGCGGCGGGTCTCGAAGCGGATCTCGGCCTCGCTGCTTCGGCAGCACCGGCCGAAGCGATCCCACGGATCGACCGCTTCGTCTGCGATCTCAAGGAAAGCCAGTTCGGCGACGGCCTGCACGTGTTCGGCCGCGGCGCTTGCGGCGAAGCCGAGCGGGATGCGTTGCGTGCCGCGCTCGCGGGCAAATGCGTTGCGCCCGGGCCGTCGGGCTCCCCGTATCGCGGCCGCCAGGACGTGCTGCCGACCGGGCGCAATCTCTTTGCCGTCGATCCGCGCGCGGTGCCGACGCCGTCGGCGCATGCGCACGGGATAAAACTCGCCGAAGAGCTGCTGCGCCGTCACTTGCAGGATCATGGTGATTGGCCGAAGGGCCTCGTCGTCGATCTCTGGGGGTCGGCAACGATGCGCACCGCCGGTGAAGAGTTTGCGATGGCGCTGCATCTGGCCGGCCTCGCGCCGCGCTGGGATCACGCCTCTGGCCGCGTCATCGGTTATGACATCATCGCGCCGGCCGAGCTCGGCCGGCCCCGCATCGACGTCACGCTGCGCGTCTCCGGTCTGTTCCGCGATGTCTTCGCAGGGCTCGCGCAATTGTTCGAAACCGCCGCCGAGGCGCTCGCCGCGCGCGACGAGGAGGGCGATGAGAATCCCTATCGCCATCGTGCGTCCCGCGTGTTCGCGCCGCGGCCCGGTCAATACGGCGTCGGCCTCTCGGCTATCCCGGATGCCTTCACGCCGGAGACGCGCGAGGCCGCCGGCGAAGCCTGGTTGTCGGCATCGTCCTGGGCCTTCTCTGCCGATGGCGCGATGCAGCCGGATCGCGCAGGTATCGAACAGCGTCTCGCGTCCGCCGACGCTTTTGTCCATGTCCAGGACCTGCCCGAAACCGATCTGCTGCTCGCCGCCGACTATGCCGCGCATGAGGCAGGCATCGCTGCGGCAACCGCGCATCTCGGGGCAGGCGCGCCGTCGCTTTATCATCTCGATGCGACGCGGCTAGGTGCGCCGCATGCGCGGACGCTGACGGAGGAGATTTCGCGTGTAGTTCGGGCGCGCGCGGCCAATCCGGCCTGGATCGCCAGCATGATGCGTCATGGCTTTCGCGGCGCCGCCGAGATCACCGCGACGCTGGAGCACATGGCTGCCTTCGCGCATCTCGCCGGCGCCGTGCCGCCGCATCTGTTCGACCTCTATTATGATGCGACGCTCGGCAACGACGACGTCCGCGCCTTCATGGCGCGCGAAAATCCGTCCGCACTCGCCGCGATGGAGACCTGCTTCACACGCCTGCACGAAGCCTCGCTCTGGCGAACCCGCCGTAATTCGATCGCGGCGGCGCTGAAGGAGGCGTCATGAGCGCCGCATCGGTCAAGGGCTGGTGTCCCGGTGCGCTGCGGCCGATGCAATCGGGCGACGGGCTCGTGGTGCGCGTGCGTCCGTTCGGCGGGCGCCTCGAGGCGCCGCAAATCTCCGGACTCGCCGAATTGGCGGAGCGCTTCGGCAACGGTCTGATCGACGTCACGAGCCGGGCCAATCTGCAGATCAGGGGCGTCCAGGAGGACGGCCATCGGCCGTTGCTCGATGCTCTTGCGCGACTAGCATTGCTCGATCCCGACGCCGACATCGAAGCCAGGCGCAACATCCTGGTGACGCCGTTCTGGAGCCGCGGCGACGAAACACAGTCGCTTGCCGCCGAGCTCGAGGAGGCGCTTGCCGATTCCGGCCTCGCGCTGCCCACCAAGTTCGGCTTCGCCATCGACGACGGGCGGTCGCGGGTTCTGGCCGGCGATTCCGCCGACATCCGCATCGAGCGCGACCGCTCGGGCGGTCTCCTGGTGCGGGCCGACGGCGCCAGGCTCGGCCGCTCCGTTGATCGCGGACAGGCTGTCAGCGCGGCGCTGGCGCTTTCGAGCTGGTTCCTCATCTCTGGCGGTGCGAAGGGCGGGCGCGGTCGCATGGCAGCCCACATCGGATCCGGCGCCGTGTTGCCTCAATCGTTGCGCGGCGAGACCGAGCCGGCGCCCGTGATGGCCGCGGTGCGGCCCGGACATTATCCGCAAGGCGCGATGGTTGGTGTCGCGTTTGGGCAGATGCTGCACGCGACGCTTCATCAATTCTCTGCTTGCGGCCATGCGCTGCGCATGACCCCGTGGAGGATGGTGCTGAGCGAGGGCAAGCGCGAGATGCCGAGCGGGGCGGGGCTCATCACCGAGCCCTATGATCCGGCGCTGCGCGTCATCGCCTGCAGCGGCGCGCCGCGCTGCCGCGAAGCCCATGCCGATACGCGCGCGCTCGCCGCAGCGCTGGCGCCGCGCATGCCTGCCGATGCGCGGCTGCACGTCTCCGGCTGCGGCAAGGGCTGCGCCCATTCCGGCACGGCCGCGGTCACGCTGATTGCAACGCGCGCCGGGTTCGACCTCGTCCGCGACGGGTCGACCCGTGACGCGCCGGTGCTGCGCGGGCTGAACGGCGCCGACATCGTCAGCGATCCCTCCATCCTGGTCGGAGGGAACTGATGCCGCACACCTACGAGACCGACGGCGCGGCGATCTACCGGCAATCCTTCGCCACCATCCGGGCCGAGGCCGATCTTGCGCGTTTCACGCCGGACGAGGAGCAGGTCGTGGTGCGGATGATCCATGCCGCCGGCATGGTCGGCCTGGAAGCGCATATCCGCTTCACGCCTGATATGGCGATTGCCGCTCGCGCGGCCTTGCAGAAGGGCGCGCCGATCCTGTGCGACGCGCGCATGGTCTCGGAAGGCATTACGCGCGCAAGACTGCCCGCCGCTAATGCCGTGATCTGCACGCTCGGCGATCCCGCCGTGCCCGCTTTGGCGCAGTCCATGCGCAACACGCGCTCGGCCGCGGCGCTGGAACTGTGGCGACCGCATCTCGATGGTGCGATCGTCGCGATCGGCAATGCACCGACCGCGCTGTTCCATCTGCTCAACATGCTGGAGGATCGCGACTGCCCGCGGCCGGCGGCGATCATTGGCTGTCCCGTCGGCTTCGTCGGCGCGGCCGAATCCAAGGCCGCGCTGATGGCCGATCCGCCGGCACCTGCGCTCACCGTCGAAGGCCGCCTCGGCGGCTCCGCGATCACGGTTGCTGCCGTGAACGCGCTGGCGAGCCGGAGCGAATAGCGATGGGACGCATCATCTGCTGCGGTCTCGGCCCCGGCAACCCTGATATGATGAGCGTGCGTGCCGATCGCACGGTGCGTGCCGCACAACACGTCGCCTATTTCCGCAAGAAGGGCAGGCCGGGTCAAGCGCGCCGCATCGTTGAGGGCATGCTCGCGGCCGGCGTCACCGAATATCCGATGGAATATCCTGTTACGACGGAGATCGCTTTCGACAGCCCTGAATATGTCCAGCTGCTCGCAGGCTTCTACGACGAATGGGCCGAGCGCCTGGCGCGGCTGTCGCGCGCCGTCGACGTCGTCGTGCTCTGTGAGGGCGATCCTTACTTCTACGGATCGTTCATGCATCTGCACATGCGCCTGCAAGGCCGCGTCGAGATCGAGGTGATCGCTGGCATTCCGGGGATGGTCGGCTGCTGGAATGGCGTCGGGCAGCCGATTGCGCTCGGCGACGACGTC
Organism: Bradyrhizobium agreste; assembly: GCF_016031625.1. GTDB lineage: Bacteria > Pseudomonadota > Alphaproteobacteria > Rhizobiales > Xanthobacteraceae > Bradyrhizobium > Bradyrhizobium agreste. The sequence continues at coordinate 326,625 of NZ_JACCHP010000011.1, forward strand.
ACGACGGTGCTTATGGGGACGCTCCCCGAGGCCGAGCTCGAACGTCGCATGCGCGATGCTGATGCGCTGGTCGTGATGAAGACCGGCCGCAATCTCGCAAAAGTGCGCCGCGCGCTCGCCGCCGCCGGGCGGCTGGACGATGCCTGGCTGGTCGAGCGCGGCACCATGCCGGGCGAGCGCGTGGTGCGGCTCGCCGAGATCGATGCGGCCGAGTGTCCTTATTTCGCGATCGTGCTGGTGCACGGCAAGGGCCGGCATCTGGATGCGGCCGAATGACGGGCACCCTGACCATTGCGGGCCTCGGCCCCGGCAGCGAGGCGCTGGTGACGCCGGAAGTCACGGCGGCGCTTGCGACGGCGACCGACATTCTGGGCTATGCGCCCTATGTCGCGCGCGTGCCGCCGCGAGCAGGGCTCACCCTGCATCCCTCTGACAATCGCGAGGAGCTGCAACGTGCGAGCGAGGCGTTGCGTCTGGCCGCCGAAGGCGGTCAGGTCGTGATCGTCTCCTCCGGCGATCCCGGCGTGTTCGCGATGGCGTCTGCCGTGTTCGAGGCACTCGACCGGGCACCGCAATGGCGGGATTTGCCGATCCGCGTGCTGCCCGGCGTCACCGCGATGCTGGCGGCGGCGGCACGCGCCGGCGCGCCGCTCGGCCATGATTTCTGCGCGATCAACCTGTCCGACAATCTCAAGCCATGGGCGGTGATCGAGAAACGCCTGCGCCTCGCGGCGGAAGCCGATTTTGCCATCGCGATGTACAATCCGCGCTCGGCCAGTCGGCCGGAAGGATTCGGCCGGGCGCTGGCGCTGCTTCGCGAGGCCGGCTGCGGCGAGCGTCTCGTGATCTTCGCGCGCGCGATCAGCGCGGCTGATGAAAAGATCGAGATCGTGACGTTGAACGAGGCGACACCCGAGATGGCCGACATGCGTACGCTGGTGATCCTCGGCAATTCGCAGACACGCCGTGTCGGCCGCTGGGTCTATGCGCCGAGGCGGGCAGAATGAGCGAGCCATTGCATCACATCAGTAACGCGCTCGACCCGTCGCCGCTCGGGCAGCTCTGGTCGCGAGATCATGATTACGGGAAGGCCCAGCCTGCGGGCCGCATCGATCTTCGCGCGGGCGCCGTCGCCGCCGGAATTGCGGGCAACGATCCAGGTGATGCCGCGTGTGCGCATCATCGCCAGCTCACTATGAAGCGTGAACGGTCCGCGCGACACGATCACATCGGCCGCGAAGGGCAGCGGCGCGTCGGGCGGATCGACGAAGCGCAGCGTGTAGGCGTGCTGCGGCTTCGTCGCGAAGGGCGCGATGTGCTGGCGGCCGATGGCGAGGAACACGTTTGCGGGGGCGTCCGGCAGTGCGGCGACGGCAGCGTTGACGTCCACCACCTCGATCCAGGTATCGTCGGACGCCTTGATCCAGGGCGCGCGCTCCAGCGCAATCAACGGCGTGTCCGTCTGCGTGCAGGCATCGACCGCGTTGCGGCTCATCTCGGCCGCGAACGGATGCGTCGCGTCGATCACATGCGTGATGCCATCGCGGCGGATGTAGTCGGCCAGCCCGCTCACGCCGCCAAACCCGCCGATGCGGGTAGGCAGCGGCTGATCGGCCGGCGCGCGGGTGCGGCCGCCATAGGAATAGACGGCGTCGATGCCGGCGCGCGCGATCTCCGCGGCGAGCAGGCTCGCATCGGCCGTTCCGCCCAGAATGAGGGCGCGAATCATGAGTGAGCCCTTGTCTGATCCCTGGCTGACCATCATTGGTATCGGCGAAGATGGCCTTGCCGGGCTGTCGGAGGCAAGCCGAAAGGCGCTTGCCAGGGCCGAGACCGTGTTCGGCGGCGAGCGCCATCTTGCGCTTGCCGAGGTTGGCAGCCGCGGCCGTCCGTGGCCGGTGCCGTTCGATGCCAATGTCGTGCTGAGCTGCCGTGGAAGACCCACGGCCGTGCTCGCCTCGGGCGATCCGTTCTGGCATGGTGCTGGCGCAAGCCTCGCCGAGAAGCTCGGCAGCGATGAGTGGATCGCGCACCCTGCGCCGTCGACCTTCTCGCTCGCCGCCGCGCGCTTGGGCTGGCGACTGGAGGCTACGACATGCATCGGCCTCCATGCGGCGCCGTTCGAGCGTCTGGTGCCGCATCTAGCGCGAGGCGCCCGCATCATTTGTCTCCTGCGTGATGGCAAGGCAGCCGGTGATCTTGCGAGATGGCTGACCGAACGCGGATGGGGCGCCTCCCTCTTGTGGACGCTCGAGGCGCTAGGCGGGCCACGGGAATACACTGACCAGCATCGCGCCGACCTGTTTGCCGAAGACATCGCTGGAGATCTTGTCGCTGTGGCGGTGCTGGCGATGGGAACGCAAGGCATCCCGCGCAGCTCGGGCCTGCCGGACGATCTCTTCGTCCATGACGGCCAGATCACCAAGCAGCCGGTCCGCGCACTGGCGCTCTCGACGCTGGCGCCGCGTCCAGGGGAGCGGCTGTGGGACATCGGCGCCGGATCGGGATCGATCTCCGTGGAGTGGGCGCTGTGTGGCGGGGCCGCGACTGCGGTCGAGGCGCGCGAGGATCGCGCCGCGAACATCCGCAAGAATGCAGCCGCCTTCGGTCTGGCGCATCGGATCGGCGTCATCGCAGGCACAGCGCCTGAAGCGCTGGCTGCGCTGGAGCCGCCGGACGCCGTCTTCATCGGCGGCGGTCTCGATCGCGCGATGTTCGATGCGATCTGGTCGCGGCTCTCGCTGGGTGCGCGGCTGGTTGCACATTCAGTTACGCTGGAGACGGAAGCGTTGCTCGGCGAGCTGCACCAGCGCCACGGCGGCGAGCTGATGCGGGTCGAGATCGCGTATGCCGCCCCGCTTGGCCGCTATCGCTCATGGGAGGCGGCACGCCCTGTGGTGCAATGGAGTGCGGTCCGATGAAGGTCGCCGGGCTCGGATTCAAGAGGAACGCGACGCTGTCTTCGCTGCGCGAGGCGCTGCTGGCGGCCGGCGGCTCCGCAGATCTCACGGCGGTGGCTACGGTGAGCGACAAGGCGGACGCCGAGGTATTGAAGCAGCTCGCGCGCGAATGCGGGGTGCCGATCAAGGCTGTCCCGGCCGATGTTCTTGCGAAGGTCGATACGCCGACGCAGTCAAAGCTCGTCGCCGGGAAGTTCGGCACCGGTTCGGTCGCCGAAGCTGCGGCGCTCGCCGCGGCCGGTCCCGGCGCGCGGTTGATCGCAACACGGGTGGTCTCGCAGGATCGCACCGCGACCGCCGCGATCGCGGAAGGAGACGGCGCATGACGGTGCATTTCATCGGCGCCGGGCCCGGCGCGCCGGATCTGCTGACGTTGCGGGGCCGCGATCTGATCTCGGCCTGTCCGGTCTGTCTCTATGCCGGCTCGCTGGTGCCGGAGGGCGTGCTGGCGCATTGCCCGCCCGGTGCGCGGATCGTCAACACCGCGCCAATGTCGCTCGACGAGATCATCGCGGAGATCGCCGCCGCGCATGCGGACGGCCAGGACGTCGCGCGGCTGCATTCCGGCGACCTCTCGATCTGGTCGGCGATGGGCGAGCAGCTCCGCCGTTTGCGTGCGCTCGGTATTCCCTGCACCGTGACACCCGGCGTTCCCTCGTTCTCGGCTGCCGCAGCCGCGCTGGAAACCGAGCTGACTCTGCCCGGTCTTGCTCAGACGGTTGTGCTGACGCGCACGCCGGGCCGCGCCAGCGCGATGCCCGAGGGCGAGAAGCTCGCCGCGTTCGCCGCGACCGGCGCGGTGCTCGCGATCCACCTCTCGATCCATCTGCTCGACCAGGTTGTCGCCGAGCTGACGCCGCATTACGGCGCGGATTGCCCGGTCGCAATCGTCTGGCGCGCGAGCTGGCCGGAGCAGCGCATCGTGCGCGCGACGCTGGCAACGCTCGATGCGGCCGTAGGTGGCGAGATGGAGCGCACGGCGCTGATCCTGGTCGGCAAGACGCTTGGCGCAGCAAATTTCGACGAGAGCCGCCTCTATGCCGCCGATTATGACCGCCGCTACCGGCCCGTCGGCGCCGAGCCGCGCTTTCCGGAGGCGTCGTGATGCCGGCGAGCCTCGTCATCTCCGCGCCGGCCTCCGGGGTCGGCAAGACCACCCTGACGCTGGCGCTCGCCCGCGCCTGGCGCCATCGCGGCTTGAATGTGCAATGCTTCAAGAGCGGCCCCGATTACATTGATCCTGCCTTCCACGCCGCGGCCACGGGGCGCGCCTCGGTCAACGTCGATAGCTGGGCGATGGATCACAACACCATCGGGCATCTCGTCAGCCGCGGGGCCGATGCCGATGTCGTGCTCGCCGAGGGATCGATGGGACTGTTCGACGGCGTCGCCGCGCGCGGTGTCTCCGGCACGGGAGCGACCGCCGACATCGCGGAGATGCTGGGCTGGCCGGTGGTTCTGGTGATCGATCCCTCCGGCCAGGCGCAGACTGCGGCAGCGATCGCCGCAGGCCTGCGCGATTACCGCGCCGGCGTGCGCCTCGCCGGCGTCGTGCTCAATCGCGTCGCCAGTCCGCGCCACGAGGATCTGGTGCGACGCGCGCTGCACGAGGCCGGCATCAAAGTGTTCGGCGCGCTGCCGCGCCACGCCGAGATCAGCCTGCCGAAGCGGCATCTTGGCCTCGTGCAGGCCGAGGAGCAGGCCGAGATCGGCAAGCTGATCGACGAGGCCGCGCGCTTTGTCGCCGAGCACGTCGATCTCGATGCGGTGCTCCACTCGGCAGGCAAATGGTCGCCGCAAGCTGCGGCGAGCGGCGTGAACGTGACGCCGCCGGGCCAGCGCATCGCGCTGGCCCGCGATGCGGCGTTCTCCTTCGTCTATCCGCATATGCTGGAGGCCTGGCGCGCGGCGGGCGCGGAGATCGTGCCGTTTTCGCCGCTGGCCGATGAAGCGCCCGATGCGAGCGCCGACGTGTGCTGGCTGCCGGGCGGCTATCCCGAGCTTCATGCCGGAAAGATTGCGGCCAATGCGCGCTTTCGCAGCAGCCTGCGTGCTTTCGCCGAGACACGGCCCGTGCATGGCGAATGCGGAGGCTATATGGTGCTGGGCGCAGGCCTCACCGACGCCGACGGTATCCACCATGAAATGACGGGGCTGCTCGGCCTGGAGACCAGCTTTGCCAAGCGCCGCATGCACCTCGGTTATCGTCTTGCCGAACTGGCTGCGCCGATGCCGGGGCATCGGCCTAGCGCGCGCCTGCGCGGCCACGAGTTTCACTATTCGACCATCCTCGCGCAACCTGATACGCCGCTCGCGGTCGTGCACGACGCCACCGGTGCGGTCATTGCCGAAACCGGCTCGCGCCGTGGCCACGCCACGGGCACGTTCTTCCATCTGATCGCGGAGGACCGGTGAGCGGTTTTGTCTCTTTCGTCTCCGCTGGCCCCGGCGATCCCGAGCTCCTCACGGTGAAGGGCGCCGCGCGGCTGCGCGAGGCCAACGTCGTGCTCTATGACGATCTTGCCTCCGGTGCGATCCTCGATCTTGCGCGGCCCGGTGCCAATCTCGTCGCGGTGGGAAAGCGGGCCGGACGTCCTTCGACCAAGCAGCACCACGTCAACCGTCTCCTGGTCGACTATGCCGCAACCGGCGCGCGCGTGGTGCGGCTCAAGTCCGGCGACGCCGGAATTTTCGGCCGGCTCGAGGAGGAGATCGAGACGCTGCGCGAGGCCGGCATCGGCTACGAGATCATTCCCGGCGTCACATCTGCCTGTGTCGCCGCTGCCCAGGCCGGCATTCCCCTGACCCGCCGGCATACCTCCCGCCGGGTGCAGTTCATCACCGGTGCTGATGTCACCGGCGAGCTGCCGCCCAATCTGAATTGGGCGGCGCTGGCCGATCCCGAGGCCACGACCGTGGTCTATATGGGCCGGCGCACCTTTCCGGCGCTTGCCGCAAAATTGATCGCGCACGGCCTCGCCCCCAGCACCCCGGCGCTGTTCGCCGAATCTCTCGGGCGTCCCGACGAACGGCTGGTCCGCACCACGATTGCCGAGCTTGCCGAGCAGCTTGGGCGCGGCGGCGCCGCTTCCACCGCCGCCGTGATTCTGTTCGGCGCGCTGGCGGGAGAATATCCGGCATGAGGGCTCCGGCAGCGGTTCGCCCCTTGACGCCCGCGATGCGAAAGGGGCACACAAGAGCGGCATGGTGCTCGAGGCGGCGCAAAGCGCCGGAGCATAATCGGGAATGGGGATGGGCGGACCCAGTTGCGGCGCCCAAAACCCCAGCCGCCCCCGCGACTGTAAGCGGTGAGGGGCTCCGAACCGCCACTGGACCGCAAGGTCCGGGAAGGCCGGAGAACCCAGTGAACCGCGAGCCAGGAGACCGGCCGTGCACGTATTGAGGCCAAGGCCGTCGGGTGTGACGGCAGGAAGGAATTGAGCCATGCATATCGAACCCGGGATCGTGACGGGCGCCAAGCTCGTGTTGAGTTACGCAACCGGCATCGCCGCAGGCGGCGTTGCCTTGAAGCTTGCGGTTGAGACCGTGCGCGAGCAAGGCGCCCGCTCGTTCGCGGCGCGCACGCTCGCCACCATGGGCCTCGTCTTCACCTTCTTCCAGGTCCTGCCGCATTTCCCGGTCGGAGTCTCCGAGGTGCACTTCATCCTGGGCTCGACCCTGTTCCTGCTGTTTGGTGCAGCGCCCGCGGCCTTCGGCCTCGCGTTCGGCCTCCTGCTCCAGGGCGTGTTGTTCGTGCCGACCGATCTGCCGCAATATGGCATGAACGTCACCACGCTCCTGGTGCCGCTGTTCGCGATCCAGGCGCTGGCGAGCCGGATCATTCCGCGCAAGACGGCTTACGTCGATCTGCAATACCGCCAGGCGCTGGCGCTCTCGACCGCCTACCAGTCCGGCATCGTCGCCTGGGTGGCGTTCTGGGCGCTCTACGGCTCCGGCTTCGGTGCGACCAACCTTGCCAACATCGCGGCCTTTGCCGGATCCTATGCGCTGGTGATCGTGATCGAGCCGCTCGCCGATCTCGCCGTGCTGGCGCTGGCGAAGTCGCTGCGTGGCGTCACCGCGACCGGCCTCGTCACGCCGCGCCTGCACAACGCGGCCTGAGAGACCAGCGAACGGGCGGCCGCTACGGCCGCCCCTCGCGCTCGCGATGCTCACGCTCTCCCTGATAGGCATCGGTTGCGGCGATCCCGAGCAGCTCACGCGCGCCGCGACCCGCGCCATCAACGCGGCCGATCTCATCCTGATCCCGCGCAAGGGGACTGCGAAATCCGATCTCGCCGATCTCCGGCGAACGATCTGCGCCGGCGTGCTCACCAACAAAACGACGCGCATTGTCGAATTCGATCTTCCCGTGCGTGACGCGACTGAGGCGGACTACCGCAAGGGCGTCGACGAATGGCACGATGCCGTTGCCGCCACCTGGTCGCAGACCATTGCAAGCCATCTCGGCGGTGCGGGCAAGGTCGCGCTGCTGATCTGGGGCGATCCGTCGCTGTACGATTCCTCGCTGCGGATTGCGCGGCGGCTGAATCCGTTGCCGACTATCGAAGTCGTGCCCGGCATCACCTCGATCCAGGCGCTGTGCGCGGCGCATGCGCTGCCGCTCAACGACATCGGCGAGCCGTTCCTGGTCACGACGGGGCGGCGCTTGCGCGAGGGCGGCTGGCCGGCGGGTGTCGACACGGTCGTGGTGATGCTCGACGGCGGCACGGCGTTCCAGTCGCTCGATCCGGCTGGGCTTCACATCTGGTGGGGCGCCTATCTCGGCATGCCCGATCAGATTCTCATGTCCGGCGCGCTGGCCGACATGGGCGCGCGCATTGCCGCCGCACGGCAGGACGCACGCGAGCGGCACGGCTGGATCATGGACAGCTACATCATCAAGCGCAGGCGTTGAGCGAGGCGGCATGCTTCCCGAATGGGTTTATCAGAACTGCCCCAAGGTCTCCGCGGTTCATCGCGAGGCGGCCATTGCGCGGCAGGCGCAACTGACGAAGCCGACCGGCGCGCTCGGCCGGCTGGAGCAGCTCGCAATCGAGCTTGCGGGCTTGCAGGCGACCGAGCAGCCGCGCGCCGCGCTGGTGCCGATCATCATCTTCGCGGGAGATCACGGCATCGTCGCGCAGGGCGTGTCGGCCTATCCGCAAGCCGTCACCATCGCGATGATGGCGAATTTTGCCTCCGGAGGCGCCGCGATCTCGGTGCTTGCGCGCGAGCTGGGGTCAACCCTCGAGGTGGTCGACGCCGGCACGCTGGCCGAGGCGCAAATGGCGGGAATCGTCACTGACAAGCCACGCAGCGGCACGCGCGACTTCAGTGTCGAGGCCGCGCTCACGCCCACGGAATTGGCCTTCGCCCTCGAGGCCGGGCAGCGCGCGGTGGTGCGCGCCGAGGCCGGTCGGCCTGATCTCTTGATCTTCGGCGAGATGGGGATCGGCAATACCACGACCTCGGCAGGGATTGCTGCGAGCCTGCTCGGCATCAGCGCCGACGAGATTGCAGGCACCGGCACCGGGGTCGATGCGGCCGGCCGCGCGCACAAGGCGCGCGTGATCGATGCGGCGATTGCACGGCATGGCGTTGCGGGCGCGCCGCCCGACAAGATCCTGTGCGCGGTCGGCGGCCTCGAGATCGCGGCGATCTCGGGCGCGATCATCGCGGCTGCGCAACGCCGCATTCCCGTGCTGATCGACGGTTTCATCGTCTCGGTGGCGGCGCTGGCGGCGGCGCGCCTCAACCCGTCCTGCCAGCCGTTCCTGTTGCCCTCGCATCAATCGGCGGAGCAGGGACATCGGCTGGTGTTGCGCGCGCTGAACGTGCAGCCGCTGATCAGCCTCGATCTCAGGCTCGGCGAGGGATCGGGTGCCGCGATCGCGTTGCCGCTGGTGCGCTCGGCCTGCGCGCTCCACAATGGCATGGCGACGTTCGCGCAGGCCAACGTACCTGACAGACCTAGCTAAATCGCTGATTCACGCAGACGACACGCCAGCCGCCCGCAAGCCGGTCGATCCGGGTCAGCGACAGCGGATCGATCACGAAGCGCAGCGCGGCTTCCGGCGTCAGGTCGAGCGCGATGCAGAGCACGGCGCGGATGGTCCCGGAATGGACGACCAGCGCCGCGGAGCCCGCGCCAATCTGCGACAGGCCCAGGCGGACGCGCGCGATCTGATCCGCAAAGCTTTCGCCGTTCGGCGGCCGTCCGTGCGCCGGATCGCGCCAGACCTGCGCATAGGCCTCGCCGCCGGTCGCGGCGAGCTCGTCATGCCGATGGCCGGTCCAGTCGCCGAAATCCTGTTCGCGGAATTCGCTGACTAGCTGCGGTTCGAGTCCCAGCGCGCGGGCCGTCTCGACCGTGCGACGCGACGGGCTGGCATAGCCGGCGACATCCGTGGGCAAGCGCTGCGTTAGAGCCGCCAATGCGCCGTGATCGCCGAGGTCGGCCCGCGCATCGGCTGCATGGATCGTCCCGGCCAGGCCCGCGACGGCCGCATGCCGTATCAACCAGAGGAAGGTCTCGCCTTCCATGCTCATCTCCAAGGAAGTTGCTTGCTGTGGCTACAACGCCGCAACTGCCACATTGACTCTGTCTTGGTGGTAATCCTAGATGCTCGCGACGGTTTTCCCGAGAGGGAATGAAAAGGGAATGCGGTGCGGGGAAAATTGTCCCCAATGCCGCGGCTGCCCCCGCAACTGTAAGCGGTGAATCCTTCGTCACGAGCCACTGGGTCCTCGGTCCCGGGAAGGCGACGAAGCGGTCATGACCCGCGAGCCAGGAGACCTGCCGTCAGCCGTGGTCACACGCGAAGATGTCGGTCGGGGAGTACAGACATTCGGCTTCATCGGACGGCTGCAAGGCCAAAGGTGAAACCTCGTTCGCTGTGACGTGCCACTGACGTCATACCGAGGTTTTGTACCGTGTCTTTCATCCGTCTCGCACGACCGCGCCGCGTCCTGCTTGCCTCCGCCGCGTTCACGTCCTTTGCCGCTCTCGGTCTGCCTGCCGCTCTGGCGCAGCAGGCGCGAGAGCCGCTGCCGCCCATCGAGGTGTCGCCCGCCCCGGCGCGCAAGCCGGCCAAACCGGCAGCAGGAGCGGCGCAGAGCGCGCGTCGCGCGGCAGCGCGCAGGCCGGCGGCTGTATCCGCAGCGCCAAAGCCCGTCATGCCGGATACGACGGCGCAAACGCCGCTCAACAGCAATGCCGTTGCCGAAAGCGCCTCACGGCTCGGCCTGACGGTGCGGCAGACGCCCGCGACCGTCGAGGTGATCTCCGCCGAAACCATGCGCGAGCAGGGCTATCGCACCGTCTCCGAGGTGGCGCAGGGGGCCGTCGGCGTCACCTCCGGCGACAACCCGGCCGAGCCTTCGGCCTTCTCCATGCGCGGCTTCACCAACAGCCAGATCAACACGCTCTACAACGGCATCAAGATCGGCCCGCAGAACATGACCTCGCGGATCGTCGATACCGCCAATCTCGAAGCGGTGGAATTGCTGAAAGGCCCGGCCTCGCTGATCTCGGGCGAGGGCGCCGCGGGCGGCGCCATCAACTTCGTCACCAAGCAGCCGCACACTGGAGCGATCCACAACGAAGCTGATTTCTCCTGGGATTCTCTGAATTCGTTCCGTGCCCATTACGGCTCCGGCGGCAGCACCAATGTACAAGGGCTGGACTATCGCTTCGACATCAGCCGTGCCACGCTCAACGGCTTTGCCGACGACACCAATGTCAAGATGTTCGGCACGTCCGGCCAGCTCAATTACCGTGTCTCCGACAGCCTCAGGATCTGGGGCGCGGTCGAGTATCGCGAAGACCGATCGAAAGCGTATTGGGGCGCGCCGCTGGTGCCGATCGCCTTCAGCGGTTCGCATGCGACCACGGGGATCGTCTCCGGAAATTACGTCTCGAACTACAACGGAACGAATCTTGGTGCCGTCACCATCGACGATCGCACCTTCAACACCAATTACAACGTTCTCGATAACCGCAACGTGGCGCAGGAAGTGTGGCTGCGCGGCGGCTTCGAGTTGAAGCTGGCGCCGGACCTGACGCTGAAGAGCCATGCCTATGGCTACGGCGCCGAACGGACCTGGTTCAACAACGAGGTCGAGGCGTTCAACTCCACCACGAATCTCGTTGATCGCGAGCGTTTCTATGTCGCCCACAGCCAGCGGCTGGTCGGCAATATCACCGACCTGATCTGGGACACAAATATTGCGGGCTTCGACAACCGGTTGGTCACGACGCTGTCGTCGAGCTACCTCGACTTCGTCAGGCCCGGCGCGGCAAACTTTCCCGGCGATTCGGTTTCGCTGGTCAACCCCAACCGCGGCTTCTACGGCCTGCTCACGACACAGCAGCAGACCGCGCGCATCGACAACGAGGCGCTGTCGTTCGAGGACCGGCTGAAGCTGACGCGCAACTTCGCGCTGATCGGGGGCCTGCGTGTCGAGCACATCGGGCTCGATCGCAACTCGACCGACAAGAACGGTCTGGAGAAAGCAGGCTTCCCATTCACGAAAGACTGGGCGCCGGTGACGGGCCGCATCGGCTACACCTGGGAGGCCGTTCCGGGCCTCACCTTCTTCAGCCAGTACGCCACCGGCGCCGACATCGCCGCCAACAATATCTTCTTGCTGGGGCCGACCCAGCCGCTCGACCTGACCACCGCGCGCACCTACGAGACCGGCGTCAGGCACCTGTTCTGGGACAACCGGGCGGAATGGTCGTTCTCGGCCTACGACATCCTGCGCAAGAACGTCTATGCGGCGGCCGGCGGGCAGGCGCTCAACATCGCCGGGCGGCAGCAGTCGAAGGGCGTCGAGCTTGCCGCCTCCGTGCGCCCGATCGAGCCGCTGCGGCTGTGGGGCAACATCGCCTATGTCGATGCGCGCTATGCCGACTACAATTTTGCCGGCGGCTCGTTCTCCGGCAACACGCCGCCGAACGTGCCGCGTATCGTGGCGAACGCCGGCGCATCGTACCGGTTCTTCACGCCCTGGCCGGTGGAGCTCGGCATCACCGGCCGTCATGTCGGCGACCGCTACAACACCGACGCCAACGTCGTGACGATGAAGGCGTACACCGTGGCCGACGTCTACGCCTTCGTTGACATCCCCAAGACCGTGTTCAACGCGGTGGACCAGGCCCGCCTGACCTTCCGCGTCCGCAACATCGCCGACAAGCGTTACGCGATCTGGGGCGATCCGTTCTATCCCGACCAGATCCTGCTGGGCGCGCCGCGCACCTACGAGATCTCGGCCGCGTTCAAATGGTGAGGCCTTGAGCGTATGATGGGCGCGATCGTCCTCTCGCATCGCTGGCTCGGCATCGCGTTCTGCCTGCTGTTCGCGATGTGGTTCGCGAGCGGGATCGTCATGCACTTCGTGCCGTTTCCGTCGCTGACGGAACCGGAGCGATTTGCTGGACTTGTGCCGGTCGATCGCGTTGAGGCGAGGATCTCGGTCGCGGACGCCGTTGTGGCGAGCGGGATTGCCGATGCGACGCGTGTTCGGTTGATCCAGCGGAGTGATGGACCGGTCTACGTCGTTTCGGGCCCCGCAGGTTCGCGAGCGGTTCGCGCCTCCGATGGAGGAGACGCGTCGGTGACGTCCGCCGATGTCGCGCTCACGATCGTGCAAGCTTATTCACGTCAGCGTGGGCTCGACGCGGTGCGCGCTGCGATGGTTGCGCGGTCGGACTACGATCAATGGAGCGTGCCGAACGGCTTTGATCGGCATCGCCCCTTGTTTCGCGCCGCTCTCGGCGATGCCCCTGGAACGGAGGTCTACGTTTCGTCGCAGACCGGCGAAGTCGTCCTGGATACGACGCGCAGCGAGCGCGCGTGGAATTGGGCCGGCAGCGTGCTGCATTGGATCTATCCGACGGTTCTGCGCAGCAGCTGGGCGCTGTGGGATCGCGTGGTCTGGACGCTGTCGCTGCTGGCCCTGATCGCGGCGTTGCTTGGCGCGGTGCTCGGAATCGTGCGGATCAGGTTGCGCAAGGGCCAAATCTCCTCGCCCTACCGGGGCTGGCATGCCCTGCATCACCTGATCGGCCTTGCGGCAACGCTGTTCGTGCTGAGCTGGATCTTCAGCGGCTGGCTGTCGATGGATCACGGCCGACTGTTCTCGCGCGGGCAATTGACGCCGGCAGAGGCCAGCGTGATGAACGCTGTGCCGGATTGGCGAGAATCTGCAAAGCTCGATCGCCTGCCGTTGTCCCCTTCGGCTCGCGAGGTCGAATGGTTCGCCTTCGACGGCAAGGTCTATCGGCGTGATCGGATCGCCCTCGGCCACCAGACTTTGATCGGGGCAGGGGACGCGCCGCGCGACGGACAGGCGGCATACCTGGATATGCGGGAGATCGGGAATCTGACGGCACGCCTTGGCGCCGGCTGCACCGACCCGTTCCTGCTCGCCGGCAGCGACGACTATCCGGCGCAATCCGCTATTCCGGGGGCTCCCGTCTACCGCACGGCCTGTGGCGATCTCTGGTTCGATGTCGATGCCGCCGATGGCAAGGTGCTGCAAAGACTGGACCCGTCGCGGCGCGCCTATCGCTGGCTCTACAGTGCGCTGCACTCGCTTGATTTCCCGATCCTGCTGGCTCATGCGCGGCTACGTGACGCTCTCATTGTCGGGCTCTGTACGCTCGGACTGATGTTCTCCGTCACCGGGATTGCCATCGGCTGGCGACGCTTGCGGGCTTCGTGAGGCAGGCTGGGGGCCTCGAGGCGATCGAGGGGTACCTCAACACGAAGTTCGTGACCCAGCGAGCGCGTAAGCACATCGCAACATCTCCGGACCCGGCGCGACCCCTTGGGCGCGCCGGGTGCTGACCATACGCGCCAATTGGTCGAGGCGATCCCCCACATCGAGACCGGGCCGACGCTGGCGGCCGCTCTGTGAGCCCCGAACTCGCGTTCCTGGACCGCCAAAGGGTGAGATCCCGCTGGCGAAGCCGCATTTAGTGGCATACCATTTGCTTGCAAATGGGCTCGGTTTCACTTGCCCTTTGCCAACGAACAGCTGGCATCACGGCATTTCTGGGGAGGACTTCATGGATCGCAGGACGGTATTGAAGGGACTGGCTGGCGCGGGCAGCCTGGCGTTGACGGGTGGCCTGTCGGCCCCGGCGATCGCTCAGGGTGCGGCGGCGCGCACCCTGCGTTTCGTGCCGCAGGCCAATCTCGCCAATTTCGACCCGATCTGGGGCACGCAATATGTCGTGCGCAATGCCGCCGCGATGGTCTGGGACACGCTCTACGGCATCGACGCGCAGCTGCAGCCGCAACGCCAGATGGTCGAGTCCGAGGAGGTGACCGACGACGGCACCACCTGGACGTTCAAGCTGCGGCCGGGCCTCAAGTTCCATGACGGCGAGCCAGTGCTCAGCAAGGACGTCGTGGCGAGCCTGACGCGCTGGTCGGCGCGCGATCCGATGGGGCTGATGATCAAGGCGCTGCAGCAGGAGCTGACGGCCGTCGACGACCGCACCTTCAAATGGGTGCTCAAGCAGCCCTTCCCGAAGATGCTCTACGCGCTGGCCAAGAACAACTCGCCGTGCGGCTTCATCATGCCGGAGCGCATCGCGCAGACCGATCCGTTCAAGCAGATCACCGACTATGTCGGCTCCGGGCCGATGAAGTTCGCCAAGGGCGAATGGGTGCCGGGCGCGAAGGCGGTGTTCGAGAAATTTGCGGATTACGTGCCGCGGCAGGAGAAGTCGTCGTGGCTCGCGGGCGGCAAGCAGATGCAGCTCGACCGCATCGAATGGATCGTGATGCCGGATCCGGCCACGGCCGCGGCTGCCTTGCAGAACGGCGAGGTCGATTGGTGGGAAAACCCGATTGCCGACCTCGTGCCTGTCCTGAAAAAGAACAAGAACATCAGCGTCGATATCGGCGATCCGCTCGGCAATATCGGCTCATTCCGCATGAATCATCTGTTTGCGCCGTTCAACGACGTGCGCGCGCGGCGTGCGGTGCTGATGGCGCTGAGCCAGGAAGACTATATGCGCGCCATCGTCGGCGACGACACCGCGCTCTGGAAGCCGCTGCCCGGCTTCTTCACGCCCGACACGCCGCTCTACACCGAAGTCGGCGGCGAGATCCTGAAGGGCAAGCGCGATTTCGACGCGGCCAAGAAGCTGCTCGCCGAGAGCGGCTATTCCGGCCAGCCGGTGACCTGCCTCGTGGCGCAGGACCAGCCGATCACCAAGGCGATGGGTGACGTCACCGCCGACCTCCTCAAGAAGCTCGGCATGAACGTCGATTTCGTCGCCACCGACTGGGGCACGGTCGGCTCCCGCCGCGCGCAAAAGACGCCGCCAGGCCAGGGCGGCTGGAATATGTTCCACACCTGGCATGCCGGCGCGGACTGCATCAATCCGGCTCCCTACACCGCCATCCGCGCCAACGGCGACAAGGCCTGGTTCGGCTGGCCGAACAGCCCCGGCACCGAGAAGGAGGTCGCGTCCTGGTTCGAGGCCAAGAACCTCGACGAGGAGAAGGCCGCAATCGGCCGCCTCAACAAGGCGGCGCTCGACGACGTGGTCTACGCGCCCACGGGCTTCTTCCTGAGCTACACCGCCTGGCGCAAGAATGTCTCCGGCATCACGAAAGGGCCGCTGCCGTTCTTCTGGGGCGTGTCGAAGTCCGCATGATCGTGCACTGAGGCCAGATGCTCTCCTACATCCTCCGTCGCATCGTCGCGACCTTGCCGGTCATGGCCATCGTCGCGCTGTTCGTGTTCAGCCTGCTCTACATCGCGCCCGGCGATCCGGCCGTGGTGATCGCGGGCGACCAGGCGAGCCCGGAGGATGTGGAGCGCATCCGCCAGAGCCTCGGCCTCGACCGGCCCTTCCTGGTCCAGTTCGGAAGCTGGGTCTGGCGCATCCTGCACGGCGATCTCGGCACCTCGATCTTCACCAACCTGCCGGTCTCGGCGATGATCGCCCAGCGTCTCGGACCGACGCTGTCGCTGATGATCGTCACGCTGCTGCTGACGGTCGTCGTGGCGGTGCCGCTCGGCGTGGTGGCGGCATGGAAGGCCGGCAGCCTGATCGATCGCGTCATCATGGGCTTTGCCGTGTTCGGATTCTCGCTGCCCGTCTTCGTGGTCGGCTACATGCTCGCCTACATCTTCGCGCTGGAGCTGGAATGGCTGCCGGTGCAGGGCTATACCCCGCTCAGCTCCGGCTTCTGGCCGTGGCTCGAGAACCTGATCCTGCCGGCGATCGCGCTCGGCTGCGTCTATATCGCGCTGGTCGCCCGCATCACGCGGGCGGCCATGCTCGAAGTGTTGCAGCAGGACTATATCCGCACCGCCAAGGCCAAGGGCCTCGGGCAGGGCGGCATCCTGTTCATTCACGCCCTGAAGAACGCGGCGGTGCCGATCGTCACCGTGATCGGCATCGGCATCGCGCTCCTGATCGGCGGCGCGGTCGTCACCGAGAGCGTGTTCGCGATCCCCGGGCTCGGCCGCCTCACCATCGATGCCATCCTGCGCCGTGATTATCCGGTGATCCAGGGCATCGTGCTGCTGTTCAGCTTCGTCTACGTCCTCGTCAATCTGATGATCGACGTCGTCTACACGCTCGTTGACCCGAGGATCCGCTATTGACCGACACCACCGTCAATCCGCAATCGCTTCCGGCCGGCCTCGTCGTCGCGCCGCAACTGCCCGAGATCCTGCGGCCGGTCAGGATCCGGCGCGGCTTCGTCGGCCTCCTGCGCGGCCATCCGACGGTCGCGATCGGCGGCGCGCTGCTGCTGACGCTGGTGCTGATCGCGGTCTTTGCGCCGTATCTCGGCACGGTCGATCCGACCGCGCTCGCGCCCGCCAAGCGCACCCGGGCGCCGTCGGCCGATTTCTGGTTCGGCACCGACGTGCTCGGCCGCGACATCTATTCGCGCGTGATGTATGGCGCGCGCGTCTCGCTCACGGTCGGTCTGTCGGTCGCGATCTTCGCCTCGGCCGTCGGACTTGCCATCGGCATGATTTCCGGTTTCATCCGCTGGGCCGACGGCATCCTGATGCGGTTCATGGACGGCCTGATGTCAATCCCGCCGATCCTGCTCGCGATCGCGCTGATGGCGCTGACGCGCGGCAGCGTCGGCAATGTCATCCTGGCGATCACCATCGCCGAGATCCCGCGCGTCTCGCGCCTCGTCCGCAGCGTCGTGCTGTCCTTGCGCGAACAGCCCTATGTGGACGCGGCGGTGGCCTGCGGCACGCGCACGCCGATGATCATCCTGCGCCATATCCTGCCCAACACGGTTGCGCCGATGCTGGTGCAGGCGACCTATATCTGCGCCAGCGCCATGATCACGGAGGCGATCCTGTCCTTCATCGGCGCCGGCACGCCGCCGACCATCCCGTCCTGGGGCAACATCATGGCCGAGGGCCGCGCGCTGTGGCAGGTCAAGCCCTACATCGTGTTCTTCCCGGCGGCGTTCCTGTCCGTCACCGTGCTCGCCGTGAATCTGCTCGGCGACGGCCTTCGCGATGCGCTCGACCCGCGCATGGCCAAGAGCCTGTGATATTGCCTGTGATGGATTGAGGCTGATCGCGATGGCTTTGCTCGAAGTCGAGAATCTCCAGACCCATTTCCGCACGCCCGGTGGCATCAACCGGGCTGTCGACGGCGTGTCCTTCCATGTCAACGAGGGCGAGACGCTCGCCATTGTCGGCGAATCTGGCTGCGGCAAGTCGGTGACCTCGATGTCCTTGATGCGGCTGATCCCGGAGCCGCCGGGCCGGATCGCAGGCAGCATCCGCTTCGCGGGCAGGGATCTCTTGAAACTGTCCGACCGCGAGATGCGCGCGATCCGCGGGAACGACATCTCGATGATCTTTCAGGAACCGATGACGAGCCTGAACCCGGTGCTCACCGTTGGCCGCCAGATCCGCGAGACCTTGATGATCCATCAGGGCCTCGACAAGCAGGCGGCGGAGGCGCACGCGATCGAGATGCTGACGCTGGTCGGCATTCCCGAGCCGAAACGGCGCGTCGGCGAATATCCGCACCAGCTGTCCGGCGGCATGCGCCAGCGCGTGATGATCGCGGTTGCGCTGGCCTGCAATCCGAAGCTTCTCATTGCGGATGAGCCGACCACGGCGCTCGACGTGACGATCCAGGCGCAGATCCTCAAGCTGATGCTGGACCTGAAGCGCCGGGTCGGTGCGGCCATCATTCTGATCACCCACGATCTCGGCGTTGTCGCCGAGATCGCCGAGCGCGTCATGGTGATGTATGCCGGCCGCAAGGTCGAGGAGGCGCCGGTGGCCGAGCTGTTCCGTTCTCCGCGCCATCCCTACACGCAAGGCCTGTTAGGTGCGGTGCCGAAGCTCGGCTCCTCGCTCGCGGGCACTGCGACCCGCCTCGCCGAGATTCCGGGGCAGGTGCCTGATCTCAGGAAGCCGATCACCGGCTGCGTCTTTGCCGGACGCTGTGCGCTCGCGACCGACCTCTGCCGACAATATGCGCCCGGGCTCGAGGAGAAGGGCCCCCGCCACATTGCCGCCTGCCACTACGCCGCCAAGGGAGCCATCGCGGCATGAGTCCTCCGCTGCTCCAGGTCAACGACCTCAAGAAGCATTTTCCGATCAAGAGCGGCCTGTTCAACCGCAAGCCCGAATTCGTCTATGCGGTCGATGGCGTGTCGTTCGAGATCGCGCGCGGCGAGACGCTGTCGCTGGTCGGCGAGTCCGGCTGCGGCAAATCGACGGTCGGCCGCGCCATTTTGCGGCTGTTCGAGATCACGTCGGGCCAGGTCATCCTCGACGGCCAGCGTATCGACGACGCCGCACCGGGCACGATGCGCCAGATGCGCCGCCGCGTGCAGGTGGTGTTCCAGGATCCGTTCTCGAGCCTCAATCCGCGCATGCGCGTGCGCGACATTCTCGCCGAGCCGATCCGGAATTTCGGCCTTGCCAAGTCGGCGGAAGACCTCGAGGTGCGTGTCACATCGCTGATGGACACCGTGCGCCTGCCGCGTGAGGCGCTGAACCGGAGGCCGCACGAATTCTCCGGCGGCCAGCGTCAGCGCATCGGCATCGCGCGGGCGCTTGCGGCCGAGCCGGAGCTGATCGTCTGCGACGAGGCGGTCTCCGCGCTCGACGTCTCGGTCAAGGCGCAGATCGTCAACCTGCTGCAGGACCTGCAGCGTGAGTTCGGCCTCGCGCTGCTCTTCATCAGCCACGATCTCGCCATCGTCGAGCACATGACCCACCGCGTGGCGGTGATGTATCTCGGCAAGATCGTCGAGGTGGCACCGCGCCGCGAGATCTTTGCCGCGCCAAGGCACCCCTACACCAAGGCGCTGCTTTCGGCCGTGCCGCTGCCGGAGCCGGGAGCCCAGCGCAATCCCATCATACTTAAGGGCGACGTGCCGAGCCCGATCAATCCGCCGAAGGGGTGTCGCTTTCACACCCGGTGTCCCTTCGTCTTCGACCGCTGCCGGACCGAGGAGCCGACGCTGCGAGCGACCGGACCCGAACAGTGGGTGGCCTGTCACCTCGAAGAGCCACCGTAATCTGGATCGACGCGGCGAAGTGGGGGAAGCAGCCATGTATCTCGGCATCGACCTCGGCACGTCGGCGGTCAAGACGGTTCTCGTCGACGATGCCCAGCGCGTGATCGCAAGCGAGAGCCGGTCGCTCGCGACCGTCTCTCCGCAACCGGGTTATTCCGAGCAGGATCCGGCGCAGTGGATCGATGCGACCTTTGCCACGCTGGATGCCCTCAAGGCGTCGCATGCCGATGCGTTGGCAGCGGTCGAGGGCATCGGGCTGTCCGGCCAGATGCATGGCGCCACGCTGCTGGATGCGAGCTCGAAGCCGCTGCGGCCCTGCATTCTCTGGAACGACGGACGATCGGCCAGCGAGTGCCGTATCCTGGAGCAACGCTGGCCCGCCTTGCGTGCGGTGACGGGCAACAAGGCGATGCCGGGCTTTACCGCGCCAAAACTGCTCTGGATCGCCGCGCACGAGCCCGAGATCTTCGCGGCAGTGAGGCTCGTTCTGCTGCCGAAGGCCTATCTGCGCCTGGTGCTATCGGGCGAGGCCGTCGAGGACGTCTCGGATGCCTCGGGATCCCTGTGGCTCGACGTCGCGCGCCGCGACTGGTCGGACGCAGCGCTGGCAGCGAGCGGTCTGTCACGCGAGCACATGCCGCGCCTGGTCGAGGGATGCGCGCCCGCAACGATATTGCGCAGCGACCTCGCCCGGCGCTGGGGCATGGTCAGGCAGCCGGTGATCGCGGGTGGGGCCGGTGACAATCCCGCGGGCGCCGTCGGCATCGGCGCAATCCGGCCGGGAGCCGCCTTCGTGTCGCTGGGAACCTCGGGTGCGCTGATGGCCCCGACCGACAGGATCGCCGCCAATCCCGACCGCGTCGTGCACACGTTCTGCCACGCCATTCCCGGCATGTGGATTCAGGCCGGCGCGATCCTCTCGGCGGCCTCCTGCCTCGCCTGGCTCGCGCGCCTGTTCGGCGCCACCGAAACCGAGCTGCTGGCAGCGCTTGGAGCGCGGCCGCGGACGCCGTCGCCCGTGAGCTTCCTGCCTTATCTCGCCGGCGAGCGGACGCCGCACGACGACCCCGTCGTGCGCGGCATGCTGGATGGTCTGAGCCATGGCACCGATCGCGCGGCGATCGTGCAGGCGGTGCTCGAAGGCGTTGCCTTCGCGCTTGCCGATTGCCGCGACGCGCTCGCGGACGCCGGCATCGGGATTGCGGAAGCCGACGTGATTGGCGGCGGCTCGCGCTCTGCCTTCTGGCTCGCGGTGCTGGCGAACGTGCTGAGCATTCCGATCCACCGCTTTGCTGGAGGTGAAACCGGCGCCGCGTTCGGTGGGGCAAGATTGGGGCGGCTTGCTGTCACGGGTGAGGCAATCGGCGACGTATGCATGCGGCCGCAGCGCATCGAAACATTCGAGCCCGACGCTGCACTGGTCGATGCCTACGCCGAACGGCTTCCCGCTTGGCGCGAACTGTATCGGCCGCGCCACTAGCTCGCCCAATCTGGTTCGCATACTTCGGTATACTCGCCTTCGGTATTGCCCTGCGTCACCCGCTTTTGTTTAATGACCAAACCGCGTTGCCGAGAAACGAGACGCGGGTGGGAAACGCATTGTGCGCCGGGAGGCACGATGAACGATCCGATCCTCGAGATGCGCGGGGTCTCGAAGACCTTCTTCGGGATCAAGGCGCTGCGGGCCGTCGATCTCACCGTCTATCCCGGCGAAATTCACGCCCTGATGGGTGAGAACGGCGCCGGCAAGTCGACGCTGATGAAGATCCTGTCCGGCGCCTACCGGCCTGATCCGGGCGGCGAGATCCGCATCGAGGGCAAGGCGGTGCGGATCGAAGGCCCGCTCGGCGGCCGCGCGGCGGGCATCTCCATCATCTATCAGGAGCTGTCGCTCGCTCCCAATCTCAGCGTTGCCGAGAACATCTATCTGGGACGGGAGATGTCGCGATCAGGCTTGCTGGCGCGCGGCGCCATGCGCGAGGGCGTCGGCCCGATCCTGAAGCGCCTGGGCGCGGACTTCCTGCCCTCGACGCTGGTGACGCATCTGTCCATGGGCCAGCGGCAACTGGTCGAGATCGCGCGTGCGCTGCACGCCAGATCCAAGATTCTCATCATGGACGAGCCGACCACCTCGTTGTCGGCCGCCGAAAGCGAGCGGCTGTTCGCGCTGATCCGCCAGCTTCGCGCCGAGGGGCTTGCCATCATCTACATCTCGCATCGCATGGACGAGGTCTATGCGCTCGGCGATCGCGTCACCGTGCTGCGCGACGGCCGCCTGGTCGGCTCGCTCGACAAGCCCGAGATCCGCGCCGATACCATCGTTCGGTTGATGGTCGGTCGCGACGTCTCCTCGTTCTACAAGAAGGACCATGATCCGGAGGCGGGGCGAGGGCACCCCGTGCTCGCGGCGATCGACATGGCCGATGGTGGGCGCGTCAAGGGCTGCTCGCTCACCGTGCATGCGGGTGAGGTGGTCGGCCTCGCCGGCCTGATCGGCGCCGGTCGCACCGAGCTTGCGCATCTCATCATCGGTGCGTCGCCGAAAACCTCCGGCCGGCTCGAGCTGGAGGGACGTCCGGTCGAGATCCGCACGCCGGGCGAGGCGCTCGAAGCCGGCATCGCCTATCTGACGGAAGACAGGAAGGCGCTCGGCCTGTTTCTCGACATGTCGTGTCTGGACAACATCAACCTCGCCGTGCTCGGCCGTGATGCGAAGCTCGGCTGGTTTCTGGATCGCGACAAGGCACGCGAGCGCGCCGACCGCGCCTTTGCGGGCCTCAGCATCCGCGCCGCCAATGTCGGCGTTCCCGCCGGCGGGTTGTCAGGCGGCAACCAGCAGAAGGTGCTGCTGTCACGGCTACTCGCCATCGCACCGAAGGTCCTGATTCTCGACGAGCCGACGCGCGGAGTCGATGTCGGTGCCAAGTCGGAAATCTATTCGATCATCGACAACCTCGCCAAGGCCGGCACCGCGATCCTCGTCATCTCGTCCGATTTGCCCGAGATCATCGGCATCTGCGACCGCGTCATCGTGATGCGTGCCGGACACATCGCCGGCGAGGTCAGCCGCGGCCCCAATTCGCCGCTGGCGCAGGAAGATATCATGGGGCTTGCCACGGGGATGGAGCATCTCGATGCCTGACAATAGTGCTGTGGGGGTAAAGCCGGCATCGACGACGACCAACGGCGCTGCCGCGGAAACAAGGCGCCAGCGGATGAGGATGCTGATCAGCGCGCTGGGCATGTTGCCGGTGCTGCTGATCCTCTGCATCGGCTTCAACGTGCTGTCCGAAGGCCGCTTCTTCACCGGGCAAAATCTCGGCATCGTTTTGCAGCAGGCCGCTGTGAACACCGTGCTCGCCGCTGGCATGACCTTCGTCATCCTCACCGGCGGCATCGACCTGTCGGTCGGCTCGATCCTGGCGGCCTCCGCGATGGCGGGTTTGACGCTCTCCAAGGTGCCGGAGCTCGGAATGCTGTGGCTGCCGGCTGCGCTGCTCACCGGCCTCGGCTTCGGCATCGTCAACGGTGCGCTGATTGCGCTGCTTCGCCTGCCTCCTTTCATCGTCACGCTCGGCTCGCTCACCGCGGTGCGCGGACTGGCGCGGCTGCTCGGGGCCGACACCACCGTGTTCAATCCCTCCATTCCCTACGCTTTCATCGGCAACGGTTCGCTGACGCTCGTTCCCGGCGTCGCATCGATCCCGTGGCTCTCGGTGATCGCCTTGCTCGTCATTCTCGTCTCCTGGCTGGTGCTGCGCCGGACCGTGCTCGGAGTGCATATCTATGCAGTGGGCGGAAACGAGAGCGCAGCGCGGCTTGCCGGCATCAAGGTCTGGGCCGTCCTGATCTTCGTTTACGGCATCTCCGGACTTTTCGCCGGGCTTGGCGGCGCCATGCAGGCGGCGCGGCTCTATGCGGCCAACGGCCTCCAGCTCGGCCAGTCCTATGAGCTCGATGCGATCACCGCCGTGATCCTCGGCGGCACCTCGTTCGTCGGCGGCATCGGCTCGATCTGGGGCACGTTGGTCGGCGCGCTGATCATCGCCGTGCTGTCCAACGGCCTCATCCTGATCGGGGTCTCCGACATCTGGCAATATGTGATCAAGGGCCTCGTCATCATCGGCGCCGTGGCGCTGGACCGCTACCGGCTGCAAGGCTCCGCGCGAACTTGAGAGGCCTGGCGCACAGCGGTGTGCGCATGGCTCGAGACGAGATTCCGTTGCGGCAACTGGTCTGCCGCGCCGGGGACGAAGACAGACCAGGGAGGAAGTCCATGTTGAAGACCATCATGCTCGCCGGCGCCGCCATGGCGCTTGCCCTGACCACCGCACCATCCTTCGCCAAGGAGCTCAAGTCGATCGGCGTCTCGCTGGGATCGATGGGCAACCCGTTCTTCGTCGCGCTGTCGAAGGGCGCCGAGTTCGAGGCCAAGAAGACCAATCCCAACGTGAAGATCACGACCGTCGGTTTCGAATACGACCTCGGCAAGCAGGTCACGCAGATCGACAATTTCATCGCCGCCGGCGTCGACCTGATCCTGCTCAATCCCGGCGACCCCAAGGCAATCGGGCCGGCCATCAAGAAGGCGCAAGCCGCAGGCATCGTCGTCGTCGCGGTCGACACCGCGGCCGAGGGCGCCGATGCCACCGTGACCACCAACAACGTGCAGGCCGGCGAGATCTCCTGCCAGTACATCGTCGACAAATTGGGCGGCAAGGGCGACGTCATCATCGAGAACGGGCCGCAGGTCTCCGCCGTGATCGACCGTGTGGTCGGCTGCAAGAACGTGCTCGCGAAGAATCCCGGCATCAAGGTGTTGTCGAGCGACCAGGACGGCAAGGGCTCGCGCGAGGGCGGCCTCACCGTCGCGCAGGGCTATCTGACCCGCTTCCCCAAGATCGACGCCATCTTCGCCATCAACGATCCGCAGGCGATCGGCACCGACCTTGCGGCGCGCCAGCAGAACCGGAGCGGCATGATCATCACCGCCGTCGACGGCGCGCCCGATATCGAGGCGGCGCTGAAAGATCCGCAGTCGCCGCAGATCCAGGCGTCCGCGTCGCAGGACCCGTTCTTCATGGCGCGGCGGGCCGTGCAGGTCGGCGTCGGCATTCTCAATGGCCAGAAACCGGCTTCGACCGTCGAGTTGCTGCCGTCCAAGCTCGTGACCAGGGACAACGTCGCCGAGTACAAGGGCTGGACCTCGGATCGCTCCCAGTAGGGCATCGTCCGCTGCTGGTGGCGTTCGAAGCATGAGAGTTGACGGGCGGCGGTTCGATCGCGCCGCCCGCGCTGGCACCCCCGTGCTGATCGGTAGTACGCACCCACGCCTGTGTTAGCTTTCCACGATGTCGATCGCTCGATTCGGAAAGCAGATCCGGTGAAATCCAGGACGTCAGGCACGGCGTGGCGGCATGCCAATATCGGCCGCCTGCTCAATAACGCGGTGCGGCGCTTCGAAGGCCGCGTGCTCGAATTGATGAGCGAGCGGGGCCACGACGAGACGCGCATCGCCCATGTCAGCCTCACGCGCAATCTCGACGTGGAGGGGACGCGGCTCACCGAGCTCGCCCGACGCGCCTCGATGAGCAAGCAGGCGATGGGCGAGCTGGTCGATCAATGCGCCGAGCTCGGCCTCGTCGATCGCATCGCCGATCCGACCGACCGGCGCGCGCGCATCGTCATGTTCACGCCAGCCGGACGCAAATGGCTCGATGCGTTCCGCGATGCCGTCGACATCGCGGAGCGGGAGATGCGCGCCGAGCTCGGCAAGGCGACGATGGATGCCATCCTGAAGGGGCTTGCGGCGTATGGCGCGGAGTTCGACACGCTCGACGATCCCAATTAGTCAGGCAACTTGACGAAATAGTCAGGCAACCTTACCATGCAAGATGATGCCGGTAGGGAGAAGCGTCTTGGAACCTCGTCTTACGGCCGCGGTGCTCATCGTGGGCGGGGGCCCGTGCGGGCTGATGCTGGCCAACGAGCTCGGCCGCCGCGGCGTGTCCGCGATCCTGGTCGATGAAAAGCCGGGCACTGCATTCAATCCGCAAGCCAATGCGACGCAGGCGCGCTCGATGGAGCATTATCGACGGCTGGGTTTCGCCGACGAGATCAGGCGCGAAGGGCTGCCACCGGACTTCCCGACCGATGTTGCATATTTCACGCGCTATGCCGGATACGAGCTGGCGCGGTTCGCGCTGCCGTCATCGTCGCGCGCCGGCGAGCTGATTAAGGGCATGTCGGGCTCCTGGAGCGCGGCGGAGCTGCCGCATCGGGTCTCGCAGAAATATGTCGAGGCAGTGCTGCGCTGCCACGCCGAACGGCTCCCGGGAATCGAGCTCAACTACGGTCACCGGCTGATCGGCTACATCGAAAGCAATGACGGTATCGTCGGCGAAATCGAACGTCTCGACGATGGCAGCCGCTTCTGGGTCCGCGCCGACTTCCTGGTCGGGGCGGATGGGCCGCGCTCGACGGTCCGGCAATCGCTCGGGATTGTTTACGGCGGCGAGACTGGGACGCAGCGCGATTTCATGGGCGGCCGCATGCTGGCGGTGTATCTCCGCTCGCCCGATTTCTACGCGCGCGTCCCCCACGCCAAGGCGTGGATGTACAATTGCTTCAACGGCGATCGCCGCGCCTTCATGGCCTCGGTGAACGGCCGTGATGAATTTGCGTTCCACACGCAGTTGCGCCCGGGCGAGGATGAAAGCGCGATCACGATCACCGAGGCTAAAGCCGCGTTCCAGCGCGCGTGCGGTGCGCCGATCGATTGCGACGTCCTGTCCTTCCTGACCTGGACCGCCGGTCACGCGCTGGTCGCGAACGGGATGCAGCGGGGCAGGATCTTCCTCGGCGGCGACGCGGCGCATCTGTTCACGCCGACCGGCGGGCTCGGCTACAACACCGCGATCGAGGATGCGGTCAATCTCGGCTGGAAGCTCGCAAGTGTCATCAAGGGCGTGAGCCCGAAGTCACTGCTCGACAGCTACGAGGTCGAGCGGCGTCCGGTGGCGCTCCGCAACACCGATTATGCGCGGCGCTTCGCCGATTCGCTCGGCCTGTTCGCGCCGGCCCCGGAGATCGAGGATGCGACGGAGGCCGGCCAGGACGCGCGGCGGATCGCGGGTGCCTATCTCGATCGGCACGCCCGTGCGGAGTTCAACATCCCCGGCGTCACCTTCGGCGGGCGCTACGACGGCTCGCCGATCATCGTCTCCGACGGCAGTGAGCCGCCGCCGGATGCTGCCAACGTCTATGTTCCCACCGCCTGTCCCGGCGGACGCGCGCCGCATGCGTGGCTGGAGAACGGCATGTCCCTGTACGACCTGTTCGGATTCGAATGGACGTTGCTTCAGTTCGGGGACGTCATGTCGGCGTCCTTCGCCGAGACCATCCGCGCGATCGGGGCCGATGTGAAGCTCGTCACGCTGCCCGGATCGTTGCGCGATCTCTACGAAGCGGATCTCGCCCTGATCCGTCCCGACCAGATCGTAGCCTGGCGCGGCAACGCATCGCAGGCCGCCACGATCGCACGGGTGCTCGGCCGCGCGCTCTGCTTGAATGCCGTCGGCGACAGTTCGACCACTTCCGCCAGGGCAAGCGCTGCGCCGTATCCGTCGGAGCAATCCTGGACCGGTCGCCACAGCTTGTCATTGAGCGTGACGAAGTTTCCTGCCGGCCGCGCGCTGGCGCGGTCGATCAAGACGGGATTGCTGGCGTGGGGCAACCAGGGGCCCAAGAGGCGATCGGCGTAATAGATCGCCAGCGAATCCGAATAACCACCCGCTCCGTCGCGCCAGGCGCCAAACAGATAATACAGGCCGTTGTGGCGCGTGATCGTGACGTCGGACAGCTCGAGGCCGGACAGGAGCGTCGCGTATCGCTCCCATCTGTCCGGAAACCGAACGCACTTGTAGAGGGCGACGTCCCCGCGGGTCGAGCTCTCGGGGATCATCCAGAGCTCACCTTCGTCCGCGATCACGAACGGATAGGAGAGATGACAGGGCTCCTCCAGCACCGGCATCACTGCGCCGACCGGCCCCGCGTCGCCGAACTCGATTGCCGAAATGATGCCTTTTCCAATGCGGTGATCGAGATCCTCGAAGAAGACGAATGTCCGTCCCTGCCACGTGACGGGAAAGGGATCGGCGTAGAAGTGGTTTCCAGGATCTCTCAGAACGTTCCAGCCTGGACCTGACAGGTCTCCGGTCTGCCAGACGCCCGCGCCGTCGTTGAAGCGCCATCCGATATGCCAATGCGGAGCATAGCAGCAGAGGCGATAGATCTCCTTGGCGATCGATACGGCAAGGCCGCGCGCAACGTAGCCGACGGGTCCGCGGCGCGGGACACTTGCAGCGGGGCGCGGCAGTTGCGGCACGATGCGCGGCCTTCCCGACAGGATCGCCGCCAGCATGGTCAGGGTCCGCGCCATGACCGTTTCGAGCGCGCCGCTGAGGCCCGCGGCAACCTCACCGGACGGACGGCCGCGGTCGAGGACCGAACCATCGATCTCATTGACGATCTCGATCACAGGCAGGTCGCCGGCGAGGATGGCGGCGAGCGCGGCATTTTCGCCTGCGACGCCATTGAACAGCGGCCGGAGATACAGCCGGGCAGGGCTCGCCGGATCGCGCGGGGCACTCGTAAAATCGACGATCACGTCGGCCGTGCCGACGCTGGCCCGTGCTGGTTCGGAGCCGATCGTCAGCCTGTCGGCGCCGCTCTGCTTGCCCTTGTGCAACACCATGCGTTCGAGCTCGAACAGGGCATCGAGACCCGCCGGCCGCGGCTCGGCCGTTGCCGTCCATGCAACCTGCACCGGCACGTCGCGGCCGTCGACCGACAGCGTCCTGCGGTCCATCCAGCGCCGCGCGTAGTCACGTTCACAGCGAAACTCGATGATCATGTCGAGCCAATCTGTTCCGACGTATCAGGTCAAACGACCCGGTCGAGAATTCGGACGTATTCCTCAACCATCGCATCTACCGAATAGCGCAGCCGCAAGCCTTTGGCGTTTTGTCGCAGTTCGTCACGTAATTGCTCGTCGGTCAGCAGCCTTGAGACCGCCGCTGAGAGCTTCGCATGATCGGATGCATCGACGAAGAGTGCAGTCGGCCTGCCTTCGTAGGACAACACTTCGCGCAGGACGGGAAGATCGGTCACGACGGAGGGAATACCGGCGTTGGCGGCCTCGACCGCGGCCAGACCGAAGGTCTCGGCCTGGGTCGGAAAGACGAACACGTCGAGACAGGCGAGGAAGTCCGCCATCCGGCCGGGAGGAATCTCCCCCAGCAGATGCAGGCGGTCCGAGACGTTCAGATCGTGCGCCAGCTGCCTCAGCCGGGCCTCGTCGGCTCCCTGGCCGGCAAGCGCAAGATGCCAGGACGGTTGATCCGGCAGCAGACGTATCGCCAGATCGAGTCGCTTGTGCGGATGCAGCCGAGCCGCGCAGCCGAGCAGGGCGCGGTCCGCCGGCAGATTGAATTGTCGTCGTGCAGCCTCCTTCGACAGGGTGAGGGCCTTGTCATCGAAGCCGTGCGGCACATGCACCATACGCGAGCGGTAGGCCGCGGGGTAGCGCGAATATTCGCGCTCCATGTCCCGCGAGTTGAGCGTGATGCAGTCGAAGAAACCGAGGCTGCCCATGGCGATGTCGGCGGTGCGGACCGGCCAGCTCATCGACAGCGCGGATGAAACCTGATTTGCGACGACGGGTGCACGGCTGACGAGGCGCGTGACGCCGGCGCCGATGACGTTGCCGAAATGCTGGAAGGTCAGGACGGCGTCGGGCCTGGTGGTGATGATGTGGCGGCCGAGCGTCCACAGCATCCCCAGCAGCGCCAGCGGACTGCCCGGCCGGCTCGGCGCGCAGTAGAGCGTATCGGGCGGCTCATCGAAGGAGTCGGATTTGCGGAAGAAGAACAGGTTGGTGACGCGGTAACCGCGCGCGGTCAGCCCGGCGCCAAGCAGCCGTGAGATCTCCTGTGCACCGGCGTTCTCGGCCTGGGTTTGCGCAAGAAGCACGTGCCGCTTCGGCCCGGCGGCATTCGTCCGCGCCGGTGCCGTCGCGCTCGTCTCGCCCAAGTCCTTGTTCGGCTGATAATGGAGCACGGATCCCGACCCGCTAAAGAAAGGAAATCTTCACCTTCTTAACTTCCGTACCTATCATGCGGGCGTCTCGCGGACACCGACTTGCAACAAACGGAGTTAATGCGAGGCTATGGCGAACACGTCGTTCACGCAGCATTTCCGCTGGTTCCCGGCTGGCGCACAACGGCCGCGTTAACCAAGCGGTCCTGCGCGCGGCCAGAGCCGCAATTGCCGATGATCTGAGCGGCGCGTGACGACGCCTAGTCACGTGATTCCGCGCTGTGAACGGCGTAGCTGCCACGCCTCAATGCGGGGAAGCGCAAGAGCACGAGTACGGAAGGATCCAACCCGCTTCGCCGGCGACAGAGGACGTTGAGGGCAATGGTCGCGAGCGCGAGCGACACCGTCGCGGAAATCGCCGCGCCCAGCACGCCGAGGAAGGGGATCAGGACAAGAAATCCGACGAGCCGCAGCGCGACGTTGGCGGCGACAACCGGCACATAGATTCGTTCATGGCCGGTCAGCTGCAGGATCGCAGCAGACGGGCCGCCCGCCGCCTGGATGGCGGTTCCGATGGCGAGCACGATCAGGACCGAATGCTGCTCGGCGAAATGAGGTCCGAACAGGTTGAGGAGATAGGGGCCGCCGATCCAGATCGTGGCGAGACCGGCGGCGACGCAGAGCGCAGTCACTTCCGCCATCAAGCGCGAGGTCCGCTCGAACTCACCGTGGTTCTTGCTGAAATACAGCGACGGGAGCCGGCGCGCCCCGAACGTGTAAAGCGCCGCGGACACCATGGCGAGAATGTTGGCGAGGCGCGAGGCGGCAAAGTAGATTCCTGCGGTCGTCGGATCCAGCATCCAGTAGACCAGAACGACGTCGAAATACTGGTTGGCGACTTCGAGGATCGATGCGAGCCAGAAGTGCAGGGCACTCGACCGCCAGCGTGACGTCTCCGAGCGCGCCGGCGTACTGCGCAGATCCGGCAGCACGCGCGTGATCGATACGATCTGCGCAACAAGGCCAACCGACATGGCAATCGTCATCGCCGCGAAGAGCTCGGCCGGATCGAGTTGGCGATGGGCGAGCAGCATCACAAGCAGGAACAGGACGACGATGGCCCGCCAAAGGAACTCGCGGTTTCCTTCGCCCATGAGAATGCTGACCAGCGAGCGCGCGATCTGGCTGCCGAGCATCAATCCGGCATTGACGGCCGTGTAGGCCGACACCGCAAGGATCAGCACCCACCAGTCGCCTCTCATGCTCGCGGCGATGCCGATCCCGCCGATCACGATCAGCATTGCGCTTGACGCGATCTTCAAGCTCGATTGGAGCACGCCTTTGGTGAGGTCCGGCCTTTCGCCGACCTGATATTCGTTCAGGAATCGCACCAGCAGGGATTCCTGGCCGACCAGCCCCAGGACGGCCGCGATCTGCGCGACCGACAGCCAGGTCGCAAAGATGCCGAAGCCGTCAGGCGACATCGTCCGCGCCGCCAGCGAGAACAACGCGAACGCGAGCACGCCGCTGCCGACCTTGAGCAGGATGGTCCCGGCAACACCGCGCGTGACGTCGCGCCGCATGAACTGGAGAATGGATGCGATCATGGAAGGGTTAAGGGGGCTGCGCTCCCCTGACGAGACATGTTCCGATACCGGCGACAATCTAGCATGTCGAGAAATCTCGAGTGTTAATGGACGAGTGGGGGATTTCGGCGGTCGCGGCGATGCCGGCTGCGTCGTTCTGGAACATCGCTGTCTCCATTGTCCAAGCTCTGCAATTTCCAACTCGCGCGACTGACGACATAGCGCCGCATCGACGACCGAGAAGGCGAGATCTGGTGCTCGCGCGCAGAATGGATTTCGGGCAGCAAGACGCGTGCCGCTCCGAGGCGGCAAACTCGGGCGTGCGGTCATTAACCTCAATCTCAGGAAATGTTCGCACCCGGCCCTACGATGCGACATCAGGCGAGGGATTTGCACTGCAGACCTCGTTAACCGTGGGAGCCGGTAGCCATGACGAGAACCGTGACCGAGCCAGCTGATGGAGGCAAGAGCGCAACCATCGACTCGGATGTCGCCATTGTCGGCGGCGGCCTTGCGGGGTCGCTTGCGGCGGCCATGCTGGCACGGGCAGGACATCGCGTCGCTCTCGTCGACAAACGGGCGGTCCATCCGGACGAGTTCCGGGTCGAAAAGATAGGCGGCCATCAGCTGGAATTGGTCCGCAAACTCGGCTTCCTCGACGCACTCGAAGATGTCGCGTGCCGATATGATCGAGTGCTCAACATCCGTGAGGGCAAGGTGGTCGACGTCAGCGTCGGCCGGGCTTACGGATTTCCCTATGCCGATCTCGTCGCCATGGCGCGTCGCCAGATTGGCGATCCCACCAGCCTGATCGTCGACGAGGTCATAGCGATCGGCAACTGCGACGACGTCCAACATCTCGAGCTGGCCTCCGGACGGCGTGTGACTGCCCGCCTCGTCGTTCTGGCCACGGGCATGGCGGGGGGCCTGGGCTACAAGCTCGGCATCAGGCGGCGGGTGCTGGCCGAGCGCCATTCGGTATCGTTCGGCTTCACGATCGCTCGCAAGGATGGCACCGCGTTCGATTTCGAAGCGCTGACCTGTTACGGCGAACGCACGGCGGATGGCATCGACTATCTCAGCCTGTTTCCGGTCCGCGCCGGAATGCGTGCCAATCTCTTCATGTTCCGCGATCCGACCGATCCGATCATGCGCGAGTTGCGCCGCGAGCCGGAGGCGACAGTCTTGCGCCTGCTGCCGGGATTGCGGAGCTATCTCGGCGATTTCCGTGTGACCGACCGGGTCCAGAACTGGGTGATGGATCTGACCATCGTCGAGGGGCATCTGCAGCCCGGAATCGTGCTCATCGGCGATGCGTTCCAGACCAATTGTCCCGCCGCCGGAACGGGTGTCGCCCGTCTTCTGGTGGACGTCGATCGCCTCTGCACCGAATATGTGCCGCAATGGCTCATGACGGCAGGCATGGGCCTGGACAAGATCTCGCAGTTCTATGCCGATCGCGACAAGATCGCGGCGGATCAGCAGTCGCTGAAGATGGCACGTTTTCGCCAAGCGCTGACCTCGCGCAACGATATCGGCTGGGACGTGCGGCGACGGTTGCACTTCCTGCGGCGCAGTCTTGCACACCGCGTCGATCAAATGCATCCGGGCTGGCTTGGGCGTGTCCGCGGCGCGTTGCGCGCTTGAACTCTGCGGCCCCCGCCGGTCAGCGCGTGGGCGTCGCGGTGTGGGCGGGCTGAACCTTCAGATCCGAGAGCCGCTTGGCCGCCAGCTTGAGCCAGGGCGCCTGCTTCAGCCCGAAGAGCGCGATGGCGCCTACGGCGCTGCCGGCCTGCGTGACCTCCCACACCGGCGAAGGCTGTGCGCCGAACGATTTCTTGTATGGCTCGTCGCCGATGGTGAAGTCGAGCATCTGATCTCCGCGCGCGATACAATCCCGCGCCACCTGTTCGAACATCAGCGCGCCGATGGACTGGCTCTTGTAGCCGGCGATGTCGAAGGCGCTCATGATGATGAGGAAGCTGCCGCGGTGGCACAATCCGAGCACGGCGGCGATCACTTCGCCGTCCATTTTCATGGCATAGAGGCGGACGAAGGAGCTGAGGCCTCGAACGGCGACGTCGGAATAGAAGCCGTAATATTCGGGGCGCTGCAGCAGGTCTCCGTCGCCCTGAGCGTGAAAGCGCGGGCCGCGAAACTTTCTCATCACGTCCATCGCCTCGCGCACGGCGGCGCTGTCGCCGCAGCATGAGAAGCTCAGCGCGCCTTTCTTCTGCAGCTGACGATACTTCTTGGCGAGCTCCTTCTGGTAGGAGCGATCCATCGCACTGGCCCGCCATTGCTCGTAGGGCGCGACCAGAACCGTGGCGTAGGCATTGGTGTTCATCGAGACGCGGCGGGACGTGGCCAGGAGGTCTTCAATCGGAAGCCGTCCGTCGGGCAGCTTGGCCATTCGGAGTAGATCGAAGGGGCGGACAAGGCGGCGAATCTGCGCGCATGCAGCCGCATCATCGAGCAATCGTGAGAACACGTCCGGGCTGCAAACCGGCGCCAGATAGTCGGAAACGCGCAGGTCGGCGAATTCGACCGTTCGTATCGGACCGCGCCGGATCCGAAGCAGGGGCAGCACCATTGCAAGAGTGCGAGTGTCGCGGTAGCGCACGACGACGACCAGAGCTGTTGCACCCGCTTCGGGCGCGAGCCTGGTGTAGAGGCTATGCAACCAGATCGGATGCTGGAACGCAGTGGCTGCCGAACGATCGAACAGCTCTGCATATTCCGGAGACAGAAAGTCGAACGACGGCTCGATGGCGATGTCGAACGTGTTGCTGAGCTTGTTCATGAGCAATCAAGAAAACCGGGTCATTCGCGAGCGTCGCTCGAGCCGTAGCTGCGCTTATACCAAGGCCGTTACAGGTCGGACACCGCCGCCGCGCGATTTGCGCCAATGCGTTCAACCATGCTCGGATGGTTACCAAATTCTTAAACGCCTGAGGCGGAAATGGCGCGTGGAGCGCGAGCGCCAGTGAGGGCCTCTCAGAGGCGAACCCCGGTGGTCGCAAACGCGTGCGCGGCGGGCTCCTGCACGCGATCGAGGATCACCATCCCGGCAAGCGCGATCACCACGGCCGCGACGCAGCCTAGCAAAAAAGCCTTCATCCTCAGCCTCCCTCGATTTGACCACGCCATCTATACGACAGGGCTTGCGGCGAGCAAGCTCGTCGACGGCGTCGAAGCATCCGCCTCCTATGGGCTCTTGAACACGGGATCGGCGGAAAACGCATCGCCCATCAGGCCAAGGGACCGAAGCTCGGCGCTGTTGGAATCGATTTCAAGGATTGCGAGCAGCAGCGCGAGCACGGCGGCGACGAGGATGAGGACAGGCGAGGCTTCTCGCGCGGCGGGATCCTGCAGGCCATCACTGGCACGAAGAACGCGCAGCCGTGCAATCATCCGGAGGATTGGCCCCGTTCGCCCCTGCATGCCGTCTTCCTTGACGTGAGCAGTCAGAATCTAGTGTCCGGGTCATTGGCGTTCAAGGCGGAGGATGTCGCGGTTGGGCTGTTGCGCTGCACGGTTCGGAACGGAAAGAGCCTGTGCAAGTTTCTTGCAGATTAGTGAGCGCATCGGAGACCTTGCGTGAAGCTCCAGAGAACGATTTTGTGCTTCGCAGCACTTTGCTTTGTTGGGAGCGCCTTGGCCCAGCCCGCGCAAACCAACTCCTCGCCGACGCAAACCCCTCCTGAAGAGAAGGGCCGAGCACAGCCGCAAGGTTGGACGGGCCCGATCAATACGGGCTCGGGTGGTGCGCCGGCCGAAAGTCCCCAGGGCCAGAGTCCGCCAGGAATGCAGGCCGCTCCCGAGGGATCCTCCAAGACCACGACGGCACCGCCCAAGTAGACCGGTCCTGGATATATTTCCGTTGCCTGTTCTGGCAATCTCGAGAGCCTGAATGTCAGCAGGGCGGCCAGGAATGAACAGATCACCTTTATGGACGAAGGTGGCCGCAGCGCTGTGGGCCATCTTTGCCGCATCGTCCGTGCAGGCCGACATGGTCGGACACGGCGGCCCGATACGGGCTCTTGCCATTTCGCCCGATGGGGACAGCCTTCTCTCCGGCAGCTTTGACACGAGGGTCATCCGCTGGTCGCTCAAGACGGAGACCGCCGAGCAAGTGCTGCGGTATCATGCTGATGGCGTCAATGCCGTCGTCTTTCTGAAGGACGGCCGCATGATCACGGCCGGTGCCGATGCACGCGTTGCGGTGTGGACGGCGAGCCGGCCGGAGCCGGACCGGGTGCTGGAGGGACATGTCGCACCCATCGCGGCACTTGCGGTGTCGCCCGATGGGACGCTTCTCGCATCGGCATCATGGGACCGAACGGTGCGGCTCTGGTCGCTGTCGGAGGGCACGTCCCGCGTGCTCGAAGGGCATACGCAGAACGTCAACGGCGTCGCTTTCCTGCCGGACGGCAGGCTCGTCAGCGTCGGCTACGATCTCGCGCTGCGCATCTGGCGTCTGCCGGATGGCCAGCCTGACATCGTGACGTTGCCGGCGCCGCTGAACGCGGTGGCTGTCGCGCCGGATGGCGAAATCGTCACAGGCGCGGTCGACGGCAGGCTGCGCATGCTGACAACGGACGGCAAGGTCAGCGGCGAGCTCGCGGCCAGTCCGACACCGGTGGTGGCCTTGGCCATGTCGGCGGACGGCGCCCTGATCGCCGCGGCCGGGATCGGCGGCACCGTGGCGATCATCGATCGCAAGTCGCGCAACCTGCTGCGCACGCTGGTTGGGCCCGGGCTGCCGGTGTGGGCGGTCGCCTTCCTTGCCGATCGCGAGACACTGATGACGGGTGGTGCTGACGGCAGGATCAGGCGCTGGAATGCCCGCACCGGCGATCCCATCGGTTCAAGCCTGATCGGCACACCGGCCGACCCGCTTGCTGCCTACGCCGGCGATCATGGCGCCGACGTGTTTCGGGCGTGTGTTGCCTGCCACACGCTCTCGGACAAGGAGGTTCAGCGTGCCGGTCCCACGCTGGCGGGACTCTACGGCCGCAAGATCGCTTCGCTGCCGGGATATCGCTTCTCCGATGCGCTGAAGACGATGGACATCGTCTGGACGCCGGAAACCGTCGCACGATTGTTCGAAATCGGGCCGAATGCCTACACCCCCGGCACGAAGATGCCGGAGCAGCGCATCGGCTCGGCCGAGGACCGACGCGCGCTCACCGAGTTTCTGGCCCGCGCGACGTCGCGATGATTGTCCGGCCTTGCGACGATGTCCGCTTCGTCTAGTCCTTGTCGTTGCGTTCGCGGAGATAATCATCCGTCGTTCGCGGCGGCGTTCGTTCCGGAACGCCCTTGAACGGATCGAATTGCTGTTCGCTCATGACCATGACGCGGCAGTCTGCGCACATCCTGAGCGCCTCGATCCGCTTGTCGCCGGCCGGGTACATCCAGTGCCGGCCTTCGAGCTTGGCCGCGATGCGGTCGATCGTGCTCTTGACGCCGAAGGGCGTGCCGCAGCGGATGCAGAGGGCAGGCTCCTCTTCCTTGATGACGGCGGCGGGCGCGCGCGCCGCGCGGAAATCGATTTGCGGCTTGAGCCTGATGACCTTTTCGGGACAGGTGCTCTGGCACAGGCCGCACTGCACGCAGGCGTCCTCGATGAATTTCAGCACCGGCCGCTCGGGGTCGTCGCGCAGTGCGCCGGTCGGGCAGGCCGAGACGCAGGAGAGGCACAGCGTGCAGCCGTCGGTGTCGACATTGATTGCGCCGACAGGCGCACCTTGCGGCAGCGCGATCACGTCGACCGGCTGCGGCGCCAGCCGATGCAACTCGCTGAGCGCGAATCGCAACAGATCGCGCCGCTTGCCGACGGTCTTGAAGGTCGCGGGCGTCGCGATCGCGGCGAGCGCGCCGATATCAGTCAAGTGCTGGCCGAGCGCGTCCGGATCGTCGGTTTCGATGGTGGCGAGGCGACGGCCCGCAAATCCAAGGCCGCCGAGGATCGCCTCAGCCATCGCGATCGTCTGCGTCAATCCGGTCACGTCGTGGCGCGGCTTGCCACGGAGCAGGAAGCGCACGGCGGAGACGCCATAGGCGAAGGCGCCGACGATCGCCTCCAGCCCCACCTGCGTGAGTTCGTTGACCGCAAAGGGAAGCACGTTCGCCGGCAGGCCGTCGCCATGCCGCGCGAGGGCCTCGATCAGAGGCGTACCGTGCGGGCTGTCATGAAAGAGCAGCACAGCTTCCGCGCCGCCGGCCTCGCGATAGGCGAGCAGCATGGCGCGAAGTCTCTGGAGCTGCGTATCGGCGGGCGGCAACGTGTAGGAGACCGCGCCGGTCGGGCAGGCCGCCGCGCATTGGCCGCAGCCCGCGCAGATGTTCGGATCGATGGCGACATGATCGCCGACGGGCGTGATCGCCCCGGTCGGGCAAAGATCGAGGCAGCGATGGCAGCCCGTCCGCTTCGAGCGGGAATGGGCGCAGAGCGCGGGGGCAACCTCGACATATCTAGGCTTGTCGAAGCTGCCGACGAGATCGCGTGCGGTCAGCACGGCGCGCAGCACGGCGGCGGGATCTTTCGGGTCGGCCCGGAGATAGCCGTCGCGCAGGTCGTGGGCGGGAAACAGCGGCGGGCCGCCGGAAAGATCGAGCACGATATCGCAGCGCGAGGTGACGCCGCTTCGCGGCGTGTCGAGCACGAAACGATCGCGCGAGGAGGGGCGGGGACGCGCATAATCGTCGATTGCAAGCTCGAACGCGCCGAAATGTCCCTTGGCGGAGCGGATCGTGCCCTGCACGATCGGGAACACCGTTGCCGCCGGCGGCACCGTGTCTTCAAGCTGCTTCAGCATCACCGTGACGTCGAGGTGATCGGCAAGCAGGCGGCCGGCCTCGATCGCGGCCTCATCACGCCCGTAGATCAGGATGACGCCCTCGCTCGACAAGGTGACGAGCGGATAGTCCGGGGCGGGGATGGAGGCGGATGCGAGCAGGGCCGCCATTTTCGGCCCCGCGCGTGCGCCGTCGCGCGACCAGCCGGCCGTCTCGCGGATATTGACGAAGCTGATCGCCTCAGGCCGCTCGCCGGCCTCGTCCGAAAACTGCGCTGCCTGCTGCGTGCAGGCGACCGTCAACTCGCCTTCTGTCGCGGCCATCTTGCGGAAATGATCGAGCTCCGCCCCGCAGAGGTGGTGAAAGCTCTTGAGCTCGCTGTTCGGGCATCCGCGCCGGATCGCAGCCACGTCAAGGCGCATCGTGTCTTCGCACGAGCAGATCAGGACGGTCTTCGACGGCTGCTCCAGGTTAAACCCTCCGCCATTCGGATGCCGACGATGGACTCGCGCCGGCCCTTTGCCTCGTATAGACATTATCCATCGGGAAGAAAAGGAAAGCGGAGGACGGTCGATCCCAGTGAGCCATGTTTCCGCGGCGGAACCGATCCACCTGCCGCCGCCGTTCACATTGGTGCGATTGCGCGAGGGCGGCGACGCTTTTGCCCATGCATGCCGCATCGCACCGGAGAGCGGTGCCGGAACGCTCGTCTATGTCGGCCGCTTCGACCTCGCCGAGTTCGCGGTGGTGCTCGAGCCGGCCGAGCCGTTGCGCAGCGCGCGGCGCGCGTTCTACGCAGGCATGGTCGCGCTCACGGATGCGCTTCGCGCCTATGCGCCGCCGAGCAAGCCGATCACGATCGGCTGGCCGGATGCGGTCAGGATCGACGGGGGGCTGGTCGGCGGCGGACGGTTGGGTTGGCTTTCCGGAGCTGACGAGGACGCGCCGCCGCCCTGGCTGGTCTTCGGCGCGATGATACGGACGGTTGCCATGAACGATGACGATCCAGGCGTCCATCCGCTGGCCTCGGCGCTCGACCAAGAGGGCTTTGGCGAGGCGGGCGCGGCGCAAATCACGGAGAGCTTCGCGCGGCATCTGATGCTGGCGCTGGACGGCTGGCGGGTCGACGGCTTTGACAGTGTCGCGCGCGACTATCTCACGCGAATGCCGCGTGAAAGGCAGAAGGTGCAGCGCATCGATGATTGCGGCGACCTCCTGACGCGCCGCATCGGGACGGAAAGGATCGAACGGAGCGATCTCGTCCGGGCGCTCGCGGCGCCGTCCTGGCTCGATCCGGCCCTCGGAGGACCGCGCCTGTGAAGCTCCTTCGCACGATCGCGCTCGATCCGTCCGACACCTTCGTGTTCGACGTGGCGGCGGAGCCGGGCGAATGGGCCGTCTCCGGCGCTTTCCGCTTCTGGGATTGCGATGGCGCGAAGCTCGAGGGCAAGGCGCGCGCGGCGTTTCGCGGTGGTTTCCTCGGGGTGCAATCCTGGGGCTGGTCGACGCTCGTGCAGATCGTTCCGGCGACCGCGGACGATTACCACGGTCTGGTCGATCTCCTGGCGAGGCAACTCGTCGATCGCCTCGGCGCGCCGGATTTGGCGGCAGCGAAAGCGGCCGCCGAAGAGGAGGTCGCTTTCGCCCAGTCGCTCTGCAGCCATCCCATCAGCTCGCTTATTGCAGTGCACCGCACTTCCAGCGACGGTGAGGTCCGCGAGTCGTTCCGCCGGCTGCAGCTCCGGGAAGGGCAGGGCCATAGCAAGGCGTTCTCGTTCATGGAGATGGAGGATGACGTCCAGCCGGACGGCGATCTCAGGCTTGCGGATCTGGGCCGGGAGCCGACCGTCAGATGAACGATTTCTGGATCGCCTGTGGTCATCATCTGCTCGATCGCGACGAGGGCGGCGGGCTGCGTGTCACGGACGAATTTCTCAAAGCCTATTTTGCCCGTCCCGAGTTGATGCCGCCGGACGAGGCGTGCCCGGTCGAACGCCGGCTGCACCGCGAATTGCTCGCCCACCCGCGCCAGACGGTCAGCGCCGGCGAGATCGCCGGGATCGTCGATGCGGATGCCCGGGAGAATTGGCAGTTCGTGCTGGCGTTTCGCGATCTGCTGCTGCGGTATCCGACGCTCGAAGCCGCCTATCTCGCCTGGGTGCGCTCAGGGGCGAACGATCTGCCGCCGCTGTTCGTCAACCAGCTCGTGCACGTCATCCTGCGCAACGCGCTCGATGGCTGCGACGACCCCTTCGTGCTGCGTGCGGCCGAATTGTTCTTCCGGACCCAGCACATCCTTCCCCACGAGCACGCTTTGTTGCTCGGAGACGAGGAGGTCGTCGGCGGCCGGAGCCCGACCCCGGTGCTCTCGCTGATGTCGATGCTGGGCGTCACCACCGATGCGGTGGTGGAGGTGTTGGGCGAGGAGAATGCCGAGGCGTATTGGCACCGGAGCGACCAGTTCGACATCGCCCTCGACCTAACCGCGGACGGCCGCGGACCTCTAGCGCTGGCGCAGGTGATGACGCGCTGGGTCTCCCATCTGCTCGGCATCGACGTCGTGATCGAGCCGCTACGGGCGCTGCGCGAGGCCAAGCTGACCTGGTATGTCGGGCTCGATGCCGATGCCACGAGGCTCGGCGACCGTTTGTGGCACGGCGAAGAGCTCGGCGAGCGCGAGGCCGATCGCGTGCTCGCGCTGTTCCGGCTGACGTTTGCGGATGCCAGCTGTGCCCTCGACGATGTCGGGGATGAGCCGGTCTACCTGATCCTGTCGATGACGGCGGACCAGAAGCTCCGGATGAAGCCACAGAACCTGCTGACCGGGCTGCCGGTGAAGCGCCTGGAGATGGCGACATGAGCCCCGCGGCAGTGCCGTCCCTCTCGATTGCCGTCGGCGTCGTGGTCGAGCGGCGCAAGGCCGATTCGCCTTGGGTCGATTTCATCTGGCGCGGAATTGCCGTCCTGCCGGACGAGCCGTCGACGCAAGCCTGGACCGTGCTTCGCGAGCAGGACGGCACGACCCTGTTCTATGCCGGAAGCGCGACCATCGATCTCTATCCGTCGGAGACGGCGCGCTATCGCGACAATCTCGCCTCCGGCCGTCCGAGCATCTGGACCGTGCTATCGCCCTCGGAAGGCGCCTGGCCCTATGCCGTCACCGCGGTGACCGCCGACCCCGCCGAGGGCGAAGGCTTTACTGAAGCCGCCGACAATCTCGTCGAGTCCGTTCCGATGCCGGAGGTGCTGCGCGAAGCGATTGAAAGCTTCGTGGCCGAGCACCATGTCGAGCGGGAATTCGTCAAGCGCGAACGGCGCCGCGCCGACCCGGAGGCGCTGGCACGGCGCGAACATGAAGGCGGACAGGAATGAGTGAGGAGGAGTTCCTTGCACGTTGGTCCCGCCGCAAGCAGCAATCGCGAGCGGAGCCGGCGAAGCCTGCTCCGGCGCAGCCGACGGCGCCGTCCGAGACCAAAGAGGACGAGACGGAGTTCGATCTGTCGAGTCTGCCGTCGATCGACGAGATCAATGCTGCCACCGACATCACGGCCTTCCTCGGCAAGGGGATTCCTCGCGAGTTGAGCCGTGCGGCCCTTCGTCGCGCTTGGGCGACCGATCCCGCGATTCGCGACTTTGTCGGGCTTGCGGAGAATGCATGGGACTTCAACGATCCGACGGCGATGCCGGGCTTTGGCCCGCTGGATTGCTCCTTGGAGGAGCTGGCCGCACTGGTCGATCGCATTGTCGGGGGCGTGCGGGAGGCGGCCCAGTCGCTCGCCGAGGCCTCGATCGAAAGGGCGGATTCCCCGGCGGAATCGCATCAAGCCGATGTGCCGGCGGTTGCTAATATCGTTGAGCCGCCGGAAGAGACGGAGCACCAGGCAATCGCTGCTGCAGTGCAACCGATAGTGGGTGAAAGACCTGCGGATTTTGCGGAGCCCGTGAGGTCCCGCACGCATGGTGGTGCACTGCCGCGCTGAACCACGACCAAAGGCTATAGGTATAGGCTATGGCAGGCAATTGACCGTCGCTGGAACCGGGATTACGCTACCTACTGCTTTGTAACAAAAGCGATAATCAAGCAGACGGGACTTGGATGGGAGGTCCACGTGCGTGATGACGGGCTTGATCGCGCGATCGATGCTGCGGGCGGCATCGCTCAGCTTGCACGCAAAATAGGCATAAGCCAGCCTTCCGTGTCGAATTGGACCCGCGTGCCTGCACAACGGGTAGTTGCAGTTGAAACGGCGACCGGCGTCTCGCGGAACGATCTGCGGCCCGATCTTTACGGCGAGCAAGCCGGCTCTGGCGAGCTCGTCGATCCCATCGATGCGGCGCGCGCGCGGGAATACGCCTTGCTCGCGGTGCTGCTGTCTGCACCTCCGTCGAAGCGCCTGCTCGATCAGCTCGCCGCGCTCCGCGATGACGCGACGCCGCTCGGGCGCGCGCATGCGGCGCTCGCCGAGGCCGCCTCGAGCGCCGTCGCAGCGAAAGTCGAGCGGGAGTATTTCGATCTGTTCGTCGGGCTCGGCCGCGGCGAATTGCTGCCCTATGCTTCCTACTATCTCACGGGCTTCCTCAACGAACGGCCGTTGTCGCGCCTGCGCGGCGACCTGGCGACGCTCGGCATCGAGCAGGTTACCAACAATTCCGAACCCGAGGATCACGCCGCCATCCTGTGCGAAATCATGTCGGGCTTCGCCGACGGCCGCTTCGATGCCTCCCACGAGGCACAGCGCGCCTTCTTCGAAAAGCATGTTTCCCCTTGGATGGGGCGGCTGTTCGCCGACATGGAGGGCGCGAGGGATGCCGGTTTCTATCGCGCAGTCGGCGCGCTCGGCCGCACCTTCATCGAAATCGAGACGGAAGCATTCACATTCGCCAGCTGACCGAGGCGCCTCGGTCCGGGAGAGATGCGATGAGTGACGAGACGAAAGCAAAGGTCGGACGCCGCGATTTCCTTCGCAAGGTGGGGATCGGCACGGTCGGCGCGGGCGCGACGCTCGCGACGCCCTTGGTCGGGTCCGCAGAGGCGGACAGCGAAACCAACGATGAGAAGCGCAAGGCGCGCTACCAGGAATCCGACCACGTCAAGGCGTTTTACCGCGTCAATCGTTATCCGGC
Source organism: Bradyrhizobium agreste (assembly GCF_016031625.1). Taxonomy (GTDB): domain Bacteria; phylum Pseudomonadota; class Alphaproteobacteria; order Rhizobiales; family Xanthobacteraceae; genus Bradyrhizobium; species Bradyrhizobium agreste. The sequence continues at coordinate 369,753 of NZ_JACCHP010000011.1, forward strand.
CAAGGGAGGCTGACCGTGCTGATCAAGCGAACACACCAGCATTCCCCGCGCCAGGGCTCCGTTGTCGAGTCCCTTGCGGGACAGGCCAGCGGTCTCGACCGCCGCAGCTTCCTGCGCAAATCCGGTGTTGCCGGCGGCGCGCTTGCTGCGCTTGGCACCATGCCGCTCGGCAGCGTGCGTAAGGCGGAAGCCGCAATGGCTGGTCCGCTCACCGCAGGCGCGACCATCCGTAAGAGCATCTGCACGCATTGCGCCGTTGGCTGCACGGTGACGGCCGAGGTCTTGAACGGCGTATGGATCGGCCAGGAGCCCAGCTGGGATTCGCCGATCAATCGAGGCTCGCATTGCGCCAAGGGCGCTTCGGTGCGCGAACTCGTGCACAGCGAGCGGCGGCTGCGCTATCCGATGAAGCTCGTGGGCGGGCAGTGGACACGCGTGTCTTGGGACACCGCGATCAACGAGATCGGAGACAAGCTTCAGGCCGTACGCGAGAAGTCGGGCCCCGATTCCGTCTATTGGCTCGGCTCGGCCAAGATGACCAACGAAGGCGCCTACCTATTCCGCAAGCTCGGTGCGTTCTGGGGGACCAACAACACCGATCACCAGGCTCGCATCTGCCATTCGACTACCGTCACCGGCGTCGCCAATACCTGGGGCTACGGTGCGATGACCAACAGCTACAATGATATCCGCAATGCGAAGACGCAGGTCGTCTTGGGCGGCAATCCAGCCGAGGCGCATCCGGTATCGCTGCAACATCTGCTCGAGGGCAAGGAGCTGCAAAAGGCCAACTTCGTCGTCATCGACCCGCGCCTGACGCGCACGGCCGCGCATGCGACCGAATACGTGCGGATGCGGCCGGGCACCGACATCCCGGTGCTCTATGGCATGATGTGGCACATTCTCCAGAATGGCTGGGAGGACAAGGAGTTCATCCGCCAACGCGTCTACGGTTTCGACGACATCAAGAAAGAGGTTGAGAAGTGGCCTCCGGAAGAGGTCGAGCGCGTCACTGGCATTCCGGGCGAGCAGCTCAAGCGCGTCGCCAAAATGTTCGCCACCGAGAAGCCGGCAACCCTCATCTGGGCCATGGGCCAGACCCAGAAGACCGTCGGCACCGCCAATGTGCGGGCGAGCTGCATCGCGCTGCTGATGACCGGCAATGTCGGTAAGGCCGGCGCTGGCGCCAACATCTTCCGCGGCCACGACAACGTGCAGGGTGCGACCGATGTCGGGCTCGATATCGTCACGCTGCCGTTCTACTACGGCCTCGCCGAAGGCGCCTGGAAGCATTGGTCGCGGGTCTGGGAGGTCGACTACGACTTCCTGAAGTCGCGCTTCGACTCCAAGCAGATCATGGAAACTCCCGGCATTCCGCTGACCCGCTGGTTCGAGGCGGTGACGCTGCCGAAGGATCAGGTCGCGCAGAAGGACAATGTGAAGGCGGTGTTCGTGCAGGGACACGCCTCCAACAGCATCACCCGCATTCCCGAGTCCCTCAATGGCCTGAAGGCGCTCGAGCTGCTCGTCATTGCCGACCCGCACCCGACGACCTGGGCCTCGCTCGCCGTCGAGGCGGGCCGCAAGGATGGCGTCTACATTCTGCCGGTCGCCACGCAATTCGAATGCAAGGGGTCGCGCGTCGCCTCCAACCGCTCGCTGCAATGGGGCGAGCAGATCGTGAAGCCAATCTTCGAATCGAAGGATGATCTCGAGGTCATCTACCTGATGGCGAAGAAGCTCGGCTTCGCCGACCAGATGTTCAAGAAAATCAAGGTCGAGAACAATCTTCCCGAGGCGGAGGATGTGCTGCGCGAGATGAACCGCGGCAGCTGGTCGACCGGGTATTGCGGGCAATCGCCCGAGCGCCTCAAGGCGCACATGAAGAACCAGGCCAAATTCGATATGCTGACGATGCGGGCGCCGAAGGACGATCCCGAGGTCGGAGGCGACTATTACGGTCTGCCCTGGCCGTGCTGGGGGTCACCGGAGGTCAAGCATCCCGGCACGCCGCTGCTCTACAACACCAATCTGCACGTGATGGACGGCGGCGGCACGTTCCGGCCGCGGTTCGGCATCGAACGCGAGGAGAAGCTGCCGGACGGCACGAGCCGGAAGGTGAGCCTGCTTGCGGACGGCTCGTACTCGCTGGGGTCGGGAATTCAGGACGGCTACCCAGAGTTCACACTGGCGAGCCTGAAGAAGCTCGGCTGGGACAGCGAGCTCACCGAAGCGGAAATGGCCGTCATCAACAAGATCAATCCGGCCAATCCGGACGCTGTGTCGTGGGCGCTGGACCTGTCGGGAGGCATCCAGCGCGTGGCGCTGGCGCATGGCTGCGTTCCCTACGGCAATGGCAAGGCGCGCATGAATGCCTTCGGCTTGCCCGATCCGATTCCCGTCCACCGCGAGCCGATCTACACGCCGCGCGTCGACCTCGTCGCCAAATATCCGACGCTGCCCGACGCCAAGCAGTTCCGGATGCCGAATATCGGGTTTTCCGTGCAGAAGGCGGCGGTGGAGAAGGGTATTGCAAAACAGTTCCCACTCATCCTGTCGTCCGGCCGTCTGGTCGAATATGAGGGCGGCGGCGAGGAGACCCGAACCAACCCGTGGCTTGCCGAATTGCAGCAGGACATGTTCATCGAGATCAATCCTGCCGACGCCGCCGAGCGCGGTGTCAAGGACGGTGGCTGGGTCTGGGTCACTGGTGCCGAGAATAATTCCAGGGCGAGGATGAAAGCGCTCGTCACCGAGCGCGTGGGCAAGGGCGTTGCCTGGATGCCATTCCACTTCGGCGGCTGGTTCGCGGGCAAGGATCTTCGCGGCAATTACCCGAAGGGCACCGACCCGATCGTGCTCGGCGAAAGCGCCAACACGATCACGACCTACGGATACGACCCCGCGACGGGCATGCAGGAGCCCAAGGTCACTCTCTGCCAAATCGCGGCGGCTTAGGAGTAACGACGATGGCTCGGATGAAATTTCTCTGCGACGCTGATCGCTGCATCGAGTGCAACGCCTGCGTCACCGCCTGCAAGAACGAGCACGAGGTGCCCTGGGGTATCAACCGGCGGCGCGTCGTCACCATCAACGACGGCAAGCCGGGCGAGCGCTCGATCTCGATGGCCTGCATGCACTGCACGGACGCTCCTTGCGCGGCGGTGTGTCCGGTGAACTGCTTCTACACCACGGCCGATGCCGTGGTGCTGCACTCCAAGGACCTCTGCATCGGCTGCGGCTATTGCTTCTACGCCTGTCCGTTCGGCGCGCCGCAATATCCGAAGGTCGGAAACTTCGGCTCCCGCGGCAAGATGGACAAATGCACCTATTGCGCCGGCGGCCCGGAGGCCGACGGCAGCAAGGAGGAATACGCGAAATACGGTGCGAACCGGCTGGCCGAAGGCAAGCTGCCGCTGTGCGCCGAGATGTGCTCGACCAAATCCCTGCTTGCGGGCGACGGCGAGATCATCGCGCAGATCTACAAGGAGCGCGTCATGAAGCGCGGTTACGGCTCGGGTGCATGGGGCTGGAAGACCGCATATCGCGAGACAATCGAGTCCTGACGTGGGCAGCCGAAGGGCGCGCAAGACCGGGAGGACGTGATGACGTCGTTTGGAAGGTTCATTCGTCTGGCGCTCGGCGCCTGGGCGCTGCTTCTTTTGGTGAGCATGGCGCCCGCGAGCGCTCAGCAGGTCAATCCGACCGCGAGCTCGGTCAAGGAGCAGCAGCTCCTGCAGGAGCTCAATCGGATCCAGGGCCGCGTCAGCATTCCCGATCAGCGCTCCGGTGTGCTCGAGCAGCCGCAGGGACGGGAGTGGCGGGAGTTCCGCAATGTGACGCTGCGCTGGATCGGCGGCATCGCCATCCTCGGCACGATCGCCGCCATCGTGATCTTCTATCTCACCGTCGGGATGGTGCGTCTCGAATCCGGACGGTCCGGCCGCACCATCGTGCGCTTCAACGCCTTCGAGCGCTTCGTGCACTGGCTGACGGCGACCTGCTTCATCGTGCTGGCGATTTCCGGGCTGAACATCACCTTCGGCCGGCCGCTCTTGCTGCCGCTGATCGGATTTGAAGCGTTCTCGGAATGGTCGCAATGGGCCAAGTACGCGCACAATTATCTGAGCTTCCCGTTCACGCTCGGCGTCGTCCTGATCTTCCTGATGTGGATCGGCGGCAATATCCCGAACAAGGTGGATATCGAATGGGCCAAGCGCGGCGGCGGGCTGATCGGACATGACCATCCGCCGGCCTACCGCTTCAATGCCGGCCAGAAGATGATCTACTGGATCGTCGTGATTGGCGGCGGGCTGGTCGCAGCGTCGGGCTATGCGCTGATGTTCCCGTTCTACGGCACGGGGATCGAGGGCATGCAAATGGCCCAGATCGTCCACTCCATCGTGGCGGTCCTGTTCGTCGCGGCGATGATCGGGCACATCTATATCGGCACAATCGGCATGGAAGGCGCGTTCGAGGCGATGGGCTCGGGCGAAGTCGACGTCAACTGGGCGCGCGAGCACCATAGCCTCTGGCTCGACGAGCAAAAGGCACGAACGGGACCGAACGACGGGCAGCCGCAACCCGCGACCGCAGCGGCCGAATAGGGCGAGCCTGCCGCCTACCGCGCCGGCTCTTTCGCAAACAAGACGGAGCGGTCCTGCAGCTCCTGCTCGGGAAGCTTGTCGGCCTGGCCCGTCTGCATGTCTTGAATGGACCCCACGCCGGCCTGGCCAACATGAGGCACTGCACGCGGCCTGAACACGCTGTTGGCCGCACCGGCGAGAAGCATGGCTGCAATAAGCGAGAGCATGAGGAGTTTCATGCGCGTCTCCGTCTGCCATCTCCACCCGGCACGATGAATACATCCGGATCGTCGAATCGGATGTGAGCCGCTTCACAGCGATCGGTTCCACTTGCGCGGGCGGTCCGAGCTCCCCCCTGACGACCGTCAACTTCGTCGCCAAAGTGGATATCTGCTTGCCAATAGAAGCGCCCCATTCCGCATCGATACCGTGATCGGTTGATGCCGAATTCTTCCATGAGGCCAGCCATTTGGTTCGCAATCCGTCGGCTCGTCAGGCGTCGGCGCGAAACTGGTCCGGCTCTTGCTCTTGCCAGTATGAGAGATTTTGATAAACGTCATACTGCAAAGGCGGGCGAATGGAACGAGCAGCGATGCGGACTTTGCGGGCGGTCGAGCCCGGAACGGTGGCGCTGCTCGGCGGGCTCGTCGCTGCCAACCTCGCCGCATGGGCCTGGGCCCTCACGCTGTTCGGCGAGCGGCCGACGGTGATGGCGACCGCCTTGCTGGCCTGGGTGTTCGGCCTGCGTCACGCCGTCGATGCCGACCACATTGCCGCCATCGACAACGTCGTGCGCAAGCTGATGCACGCCGGTGAGACGCCGCGCAGCGTCGGCCTCTATTTCGCGCTCGGCCATTCCACCGTCGTCGTGGTGGCGACCATGCTGCTGGCGCTGGGCGTCGTGAGCCTCGGCGGCGACAGCCTGCTCAAGGAGGTCGGTGGCCTCATCGGCACCTCGGTCTCGGCGCTGTTCCTGCTCGCGGTCGCCGCGATCAATCTCGTCATTTTCGCCGGCCTGTGGCGGACGTTTCGCGCGGCGCGGGAGCAGGGCGTTCACGATGCTGCCCAGCTCGATGCGCTGCTTGCCGGCCGTGGTGTCCTGGCGCGGCTGCTCGGACCGATGTTCCGCCTGGTGACGAAGCCCTGGCACATGTACCCGCTCGGCTTCCTGTTCGGCCTCGGCTTCGACACCGCGACCGAGATCAGCCTGCTCAGCATCTCCGCCAGCGAAGCCGCGCGCGGCGCCTCGCTCGCCGATGTGCTGGTTTTCCCCGCGCTGTTCGCTGCAGGCATGGCGCTGGTCGACACGGCCGATTCCGCGCTGATGGTGAGTGCCTATCGCTGGGCCTTCGTCGATCCCTTGCGCAAGCTCTGGTACAATCTCACGATCACCGGCGCCTCCGTGGCGGTTGCACTGTTCATCGGCGGGATCGAGGCGCTCGGCCTGATCAGCGATCGTCTCGGCCTCTCCGGCGGTGCATGGGCGCTGGTCGAGGACCTCAACGAGTCGCTTGCCAATGTCGGCTTTGTCGTGATCGCGCTGTTCGCGGTCGCATGGCTCGTCTCAGTCGTGCTCTATCGCCGCATGTTCGCGAACGTCCGTCGCCGCGCCGGCACGAAAGTCCTGGAATGCGCCGATGCGACCGAGGTGGCCTAGGCTGCCCGACTTACGCGATCATTCGGCGACGTCCTTACGACTGCTCGGACATCGTCAGCCGGCTGCGTGCTGGAGGGCGCGTCCTGCGCGCGGCGATGGCCGGCACGAGCGTCGGCGATTCCCCGGCGAGGCGGAGCGCGAAATAGGCAATGGTCGCTTGAAGGCCGTCCTTCAATGCCACCCTCGGACGCCATCCGAGAATCTTCTCTGCGGCATCGATCACGGGCTTGCGGCGCTTGGGATCGTCCTTAGGCAGCGGCTCGAAGCGCAGCGGGGAAGCCGATTCGGTGCATGCCAGCACTTCACGGGCGATGGCCTCGATCGTGACCTCGTGCGGATTGCCGAGATTGCACGGACCGGCGACCGAGGCGGGGCTCTCCATCAAGAGCTGAAGCCCCCGCACCAGATCATCGATGAAGCAGAAGCTGCGGGTCTGCGTGCCCTGGCCGTAGATCGTGATCGGCTCTCCGCGCAGCGCCTGCACGATGAAGTTGGAGACGACGCGGCCGTCGTTTTCGAGCATGCGCGGGCCGTAGGTGTTGAAGATGCGCGCGACCTTGATCTCGGTCCCGTGCATGCGCCGGTAGTCGAACATCAGCGTCTCTGCGGCGCGCTTGCCTTCGTCGTAGCAGGCCCGCGGCCCGATCGGATTGACGTTGCCGAGATAGGATTCCGGCTGCGGATGCATCTCCGGGTCGCCGTAGACCTCGCTGGTGGAGGCCTGAAGAATCCGGGCGCCCTTCTGCCGCGCCAGTTCGAGCAGGTTGATCGAGCCGAGCACACAGGTCTTCATCGTTCCGACCGGATCGACTTGATAGTGGCGGGGCGAGGCCGGGCAGGCGAGGCTGTAGATCCGGTCGATCTCGCCGTCGATCTCGATGGCATCGCGCACGTCATGCTCGATGAAGCGGAAGTTCGGATGGTTGAGGAGGGGGCGGATGTTGCCGGTGGTCCCCGTAAACAGATTGTCCAGGCAGATCACCATGCTGCCGCGTTGCAGGAGCGCATCGCAGAGATGCGATCCGATGAAGCCGGCGCCGCCGGCGACGACGACCGTCGGCGAGCGGCGGGATGCGTGGATTCGGGTCTGGAGTGTCATGATGTGGCCTTTCAGAGCTGGGCGACCTGCATGGGGCGAACGACGGGGAGCGGCGCCGTCTTGCGGCGGCGCCGCGCAGCGGCCTCGGCATAATAGGTCTCGAGCTGTCGCGCGCGATGGTCGGGGGTGTGGTCGGCGAGAACCCGCCGCCGCGCGTTGTGCGCGATCGTGCGCCGTTGCTCCTCCGGCATGTCGCGCAGGATCTCGACGACCTCGCGTGGGCCGGTCGCCAGCAGGATTTCCTTCGACGGCGCGAAGATCGTCTCGATCCCGGGCCACCGGTCCGAGATCACGGGCGTGCCGCAGGCGGCGGCCTCGAACAGCCGGACGCTTGGGGAGAAGCCCAGTGCCTTCATGTCGGCGCGGGTGGCGTTCAGCGTGAAACGCTGAGCCGCGTAGAACTCCGGGTGCTGCTTCGGCGAGAGGTGCTCGATCCGGGCGACGTTCGCAGGCCAGGCGATATTGTCCGGATATTGCGCGCCGGCAATGACGAATTGATCGGACGATAGCGTGCGCGCCGGTGCAAGCAGCAGCTCGTCGAGAACGGGCTGCCGGTCCTCGCTGTAGGTGCCGAGATAACCGAGCGCCCATTTCGGCTGCGCCTGCTTCGGTGCGTAGGTCGCCGCGTCCGCGCTGCAATAGAGCGCACGCGCGAGCGGACTGCCGTAGCCCTGCTCGATCATGCCAGGCACCGGTCCGCCAGTGAAGGAGAGATAGAGATCGAAGCGCGGGATCATTGCCGCCGAGAGATAGTCGACGCCTTGCTCCAGCCGCGCCAGAGTGACCGGCGTGTCGATGTCGTAGAACGCGGTGACGCCCCTCGCGTGGGTCGTGGTCCATTCGGCAAGCGCGATGCCGTCGGGGACATAAGAGCCGATGATCACCAGATCGGCATCACGGATCAGCTTGCCGAACTGGCGCGGAACATCCTTCGAAGATTGGTACAGCTCGACAGCCCAGGCAGAGGGCTTGGTCAGGTCACGGTGATCCCGATACCAGGGCACGTCCCGCTCCAGGAACGTGATGCGGTGACCTCGTCGCGCCAAGGCTTCGATCAGGGCGCGGTAGGTCGTGGCATGACCGTTGCCCCAGGACGAAGTGACCGAAAGACCGATGACGACGATGGAGAGATTCATTCTGCTGCCTCGATTCGGGAGCTGTTGGCGACGAAGAGATCGTTGAACTGGCGGGCGCGCTGCCGATAGGTGTGCTGGCTGAGAATGCGTGCGCGGGCGCGGCGGGCGATCGAACGGGCCCGCTCTGGATCGAGCGCGGCGAGGTGCTCTGCCACCTCGGCGCCGTCAGCGGCGACCAGCACCTCGCGGCCGGGTTCGAGGAAATGATCGATGCCGGTCCATTGGTCCGTGATCAGGCAGGCCCCGGCGCCGATCGCTTCGAACACCCGCGTCGGCGGCGAGAACCCGTAGCGCGCCATGCTGTCGCGATTGACGTTGAGCGTGGCGAACCCGGAGCCGAAGAACGCGTTGTGGTCGGCGGTGCCGACATGGCCGACCTTGCGCAGATTGCTGGGGGCGTCCCTGTCGTCCCAGCCGGAGCCGCCGAGCACGAAGGACTTTTCGGGCAGGCGGCGTGCAACGTCGAGGAAGAAATGCTCGACGCGCTTCTCGCGGTCAGGCAGGCGGTTCGCCAGCAGGCTGAGATCGCAGGCGAAGCGCGGATTGGGCGGCGAGGGAAAATGCGTGGCCGGATCGAGCGCGTTGTAGATCGGTACGCAGTCCCGCGCGCCCACAGATCGATATGCGGATACGACGCCCTCGCCGCCGCCATAGGTCAGGACCATATCGTAGCACGGGATGGCGCGGCGCAGATGATGTTGCGGATCGCTCTCCATCGCCTCGAGGGTGGCGGGAGCATCGACGTCCCAATAGATCCGGGTGAGCCGCGTCGGCAGCGCGGCGACGGCGTTCTCCAGCTCGAGATCGAAGACGCCGACGCCGCTGGCCTTGACCAGCATGCCGGCCGATTGTGCGGCCTGGTCGAGCGAGCGGCGCCAGCCGTCCGAGGTCGCGGGATAGACGACCACCCTGGCCCAATCCGGCTCATCGATGTCGCGATGCGACTGGCGCTCGAAGGCGTCGGGTTCGTAGAAGGTGACCTCGTGCCCGAGCGCCGCGATCTCCTTCAGCATGCCGCGGTAATAGGTGGCGGCGCCATTCCAGTAGGACGAGACGAGGCTGGATCCGAAGAAGCAGATCTTCATGCAACGGCTCCGATGTCGTGCTGAGGCCGTGCCGAACGGCCCGAATCCCTGAGGTCGGTGACGATGTCGATGAGCTGCTCGGCGCGGTGGCGGCAGGTATGACGATCCCTGATGACCTTCAGGCCGGTCTTCACCATCGCAGCAGAGAATTCCGGATCGTCGATGACGGTACGAAGCGCTTGGCTCATCTGCGCGCCGTCGGCAACGCTGAGATAAGCCCCCTCGGGGAAGAGGCCTTCCGCATCCGACCAGGGTGCTGAAATCAGGGGAATGCCGCAGGCCAGCGCCTCGAACACGCGGATCGTCGGGATGCCCGGCAGCAGGGCCACGTAAGGCCCGCGCGGCACATGAATGGTCGCGCGCGCGCCGGCGAAGGCGACGGGGGCCCAGTGCGCCGGCAGCCAGCCGCCATAGCGGATGCCTGCGCTCCTGATGGTGTGGATTGCGTCGTCCGAGTAACGGACGCCATGGACGCTGGCGCGGAGCTTCAGCTCCGCCACGGGCTTGACCAGGAACTCGTTCAGCTCGGCGCTGCGCTCGCCGTCGCCCCAATTGCCGATCCAGACCAGATCGTCGGTGCGCTCGACCTGCGGCAGCGGATGATACAGCGCGACGTCGGCGGCCTCGTGCCATGTGAAGACCCGGTCGGCCCAGCCGAGCTTCAGATAGATCTGCCGAAGCACCTCGCCGAAGGCGAGCACGCCGTCGAATCCGTCGAGATCGAATTGCGCAAGCTCGTCGGGTGCACTGACCGCGCGGTGATGGGTGTCGTGGAAGAGCAGGGTGAAGGACCCGCCTTGCGCGCGCCTGCGCCCGATTTGCGCGATCAGATCGGGCGAATTCCATTCATGCACGACGACGAGATCAGCGCCATCGAGCGTCCGCTCCAGATCGAGGCCGGTATCGTAGCGGAGGATGTCGATGCCGGAAAAGAGCGCCGGAATGTCGTCCATGGCATGGCTGCCGCCTTCGCGGATTGCGTTCAGCCGGCTCCAGCCGTCGATGGGCTCGAACACGACGACCTCATGCCCAAGCGCATGGAGCTCGCGCGCATAGCCGCGCAGGAAATGCGCGTTGCCGTTGTTCCAGCAGGAGGTGAAGGCATGATAGAACAGGACGCATTTCATGCGCGCACCTCGATATCGCTGGCCGCCGCGCCTGTCCTGCGCGATGCGGTCAGGTCCCGGTAGAGACCAAGATAGGCGCTTGTCATGCGCCTCAAGGAATAGGTCAGGGATTGCTCATAGGCGGCGCGCTGCAGCTTTGCTCGCCCCGTATCGTCAGCGCAAAGTTCTGCCAGCATCCGGTGCAGCGCCTCGCTATCGGCCGGATCGACGAACAAGGCGGCGCCGCGCCACAATTCCCGGAACGTCGGGATGTCGGAGAGGACCAGCGCGCAGCCCGCGGCGGCGGCTTCCAGCACCGAGAGGCCGAACGGTTCATAGAGCGCGGGGCTGACGAAGATCGCTGCATGCTGCAAGCGCGTCTCCAGGGCCTCGTGCGGCAGCTCTCCAAGCCAGGTGACACCCGTGGACAGAGGTGCGTCGACAGGGCCGGCCACCTCGACCGGCCAATCCAGTCCGGGTGCGGCGGCGGCGAGCGTTTCGATGTTCTTGGCACGATCCCACAGCCGTCCTGCCGCGAAAATCAGGTCCTGCTTCCGTCCAGAGGGGGCGCGAGGCGCAATTCCGTTCCAGATCACGGCGCCGCGCGATCGCGGCTGGTAGATCGCCGTGATGTCGTCGTGAAAGGCCCGGCTCGGACAGACCCAGGCCTGCGCCATGTCGAGCGCCGCGGCGACCCGCTCGCTGTAGCGGCGCCATCTCGGCTCGCTTAGCCAAGCCGTATCATGGCAGGCGAGTGCCCAGGAGTTCACGCAGGAATGCGCCACCAGCACGGTCGGGGCGTGCCAGGCGAAGGTCGCTTCGCGAAAGCTGTTCAGATGCACGACGTCGGGCATCAATCTGGCTTCGAGCTTCGCAAGCACGCGCCTTGCGTCGGAAATGTTTCGCCCCTCCGGGTCCTGCCATTCGAGTGCGAGGTCCGTCTCGACCAGGTGCACGCGGGTCTCGCGCGGCCTCTGACGTTGATCGACGCGCGCCCGCGGGCCCAGCGTCACGAGCGTGACGTCGGCACCGGACGCAGCGAGGCTGGTGGCGAGGGCGCAGGAATAGGTCCAGACGCCGCCAACCGTGTCGGTCGTCATCATGATCCTGATGTCGGCGCCAGCGCTCATGAGGCCACCTGGAGTTCGAGCGTGTCGAGCGGGACTGGCCGATCGTTCTGCACGTCGCTGAACTGGTCGAACATCGCGAGATAGTGCCGGTGCGCGCGCTCCCAGGCGACATCGTCGGGCTCGCCCCAGAGCTTGCGGTAGTCGGGCGAGCCGGGATAGGGATAGAGCGGCACCGGATCGTTGGCCCAGACGCCGGCATCCTGCATCGTGCGGCGCCAGCGCTGCACGACGGGATCGTCATCCTCGGGCACTTCGATCAGATTGGCCTGCACGAAGGGGACGTGGCGGCGGGCTTCGACCAGCCGGTCGGCGAGCTGCTCCGTGGTCATCTTGCAGTTCTTGGCAAGGGCCGCGCGCCCTTCCACGGTGAGGCTCTCGATGCCGGCTTCGATCGAGGCGCAGCCGGCGCGCCCGAGCAGGGCGAGCATGTCGGGCTTCCACAGATCGATCCGCGTTTGCACGCCGAACTTCAGCCCGCGCGTCGTCAAGCCTTCCAAAAGTTCGCGGTTGGGAAGGAAGATCTCGTCGATGAAGTAGACGTACTCGATGCCGTGGCGGCGCAGACGATCGATCTCGTCGAGAATGACGGCGGGCGGCCGCTTGCGATAGGCGTTGCGGAAATTCTCCTTGGCGCAGAACGTGCAGTTGTACGGACAGCCGCGCGAGGCCTCCACCTCGGCACCCGGCGCCGTCGGCGCGGCCTCGAAGCGGTGATGATGGTGATGGTGACGCCTGATCATCTCGTCGGGCCAATCGAGCGCGGGCTGATCGCCGAACGCGACCGCCTGCGGGCCGCCATTGACCCGGAGCGACGCACCGTCGAGGAAGCACAGGCCCGGAAAGTCCCGCTCGCCATTGGCGAGACGCAGCAGGGACGCCTCGCATTCGCCCATCACGACGATGTCGACGCCGAGCTTCTTCAGGGCGGTCTTCGGCGTGGTCGAACCGTGCGGGCCGACCGCGATCAGGGTCGGCGCAAGGTCCCGCACCGCGATCGCGAGCTGCTGCGGCACGCGCAGCTCGGGCGGCGCGCAGCGCCAGAACAGGTAGGTCGGTGCGGTGGTGAAGACGATCTGGTCGGGACGGAAGGCGCGCAGCTCGGCCTCGATCTCGCGAAGCGAGAGATCGAACATATGCGCATCGAGCAGCAGCGTGTTGTGGCCGGCCGCCTTCAGATAGTGCCCGGAGATGCCGAGCTCGAGCGGCAGGTGAGGCGAGCGGCAGCCGAAATAGATGCTGCCCGAAAAATCCCAGTTCGGATTGATGAGGGCGACCCGCGTCATGCCAGGGCCTCGCTTCTGTTCTGTGATCCGAAGCGGCTGTCGAGCCAGGTGTGGAGCGAGCGCAGGCCGTCGGCGAGAGGCATTTGCGGCGTCCAGCCGAGCGCGGTGGCGAGCGCCCGCGTGTCGGTCACGTACCAGGGCTGATCGCCCGGTCGCCAGTCCGCAAAGCGATAGCTGACCTTGCGGCCCGTCAGCTCGGTGATGCGGTCGATCAACTCGAGCAGGCTGACCGCATTGGCCGGACCGCCGCCGAGATTGAAGACGCGCCCGCGGGCCAGCGCGATGTGGTCGAGCGCCGCGAGCCAGGCGCTCACCGCATCCGACACGTGCAGCGCGTCGCGGACCTGCTTGCCGTCGCCATAGATCGTCAGCGGATTGCCGCTTATGGCGCTGAGCAGGAAGTGCGCGATCCAGCCCTGGTCCTCGGTGCCGAATTGCCGCGGCCCGTAGATGCAGCTCATGCGCATCACCACGGTCTGCAGTCCGAACACCCGGGCATAATCGTGGACGTATTGATCGGCGGTGCCCTTGGAGCATCCATAGGGGCTGTAGAAATCCAGCGGTGCGTTCTCCGAGATGCCGCCAGCGAGCAGATCATTGGCCGGCGTGTAGCGGCGGCCGGTCAGCGCGATCTCGCTGTCCTCGATCAGGCGCCCGTAGACCTTGTTGGTCGAGGCGAAGATCACCGGAGCCGAGGCGTTGTGCAGGCGGACGGCTTCGAGCACATTCAGCGTGCCGCGCGCATTGATCTCGAAATCGGCCGAGGGATCGCTGACACTGTCGGTGACGGCGACCTGGGCCGCGAGGTGCAGCACGGCCCGCGCCTCGCGCACAGCGTCGATCACCGGAATGGGGTCGCGGATATCGGCCAATGTGATGGTGACGCGGTCGCCATGCCAGGATTTCAGCCATTGCGCGTTCTCGCGCACGCCGGCGCGGGCAAGATTGTCCAGCACCAGCACGCGGTCGCCGCGCTCGGCGAGACGGTCGGCGAGATTGCAGCCGATGAAGCCGCAGCCGCCGGTGACCAGGACGGGTCTGTAGTCTTGCTCACTCATCACGCAACCAACCCTCGTTGCAGCAGCTCACGCGTCGCCCGCTCCGCCTGATCGTCGGCGATCTGGTCGGCGAGGTACCCGGCGAGCTCTTCAAGGCCGTTCTTGAACGCGACATGCGGCTCGAAGCCGAGCAGGTCGCGTGATTTGCCGATGTCGGCAAAGCAGTGGCGGATGTCGCCGGCACGGTATTTCCGCGTGATCTCGGCAGCGATCTCCCGCCGTCCCATCACCTCAGCCAGATCCTCGGCCACCGACAGGATGGTGCGGCTTTGGCCCGAGCCGACGTTGAAGACGTCCTGGCTATGCTCGGATTCGAGCGCCATGCGGCAGGCGCGGGCGACGTCGTGCACGTGGACGAAATCGCGCCGCTGCAGGCCGTCCTCGAAGACGAGCGGCGGCCGACCGTTGAGCAGCCGCGCGGCGAAGATGGCCAACACGCCGGTATAGGGATTCGACAGCGCTTGCCGTGGACCGAACACGTTGAAGAAGCGCAAGGCGACGGTCGGAATGCCGTAGGCTTTGCCTGTGATCAGGCTCATGCGCTCCTGCGCATATTTGTTCAGCGCGTAGATCGAGCTCAACGACGGCTGCTTGGTCTCAGGCGTGGGCACGGGATCGAGCGCATGGCCTGCATGATCCCGCAACTCCCACTCTCCCTGGCGAAGCTGCGCGATCGGCCGTTCGTCGCAAGCGACGACGTTGCCGACGGCATCGCGATAGAGGCCTTCGCCGTAGATGCTCATCGATGACGCCACCACCAGACGTGCGACCGGTCGCTTGGCCAGCGCCTGCAGCAGCACGGCGGTGCCGAGCTCGTTGGCCCGGACATAGGGCTCGATGTCGTACATGCTCTGGCCGACGCCGACGGCTGAGGCGAGATGCAGCACCATGTCGGCGCCGCGCAAGGCCTGTTCGACGGCCGCAGCATCGGTGACGTCGGCAACCACGAGCTCAGCGTCCTCGGCGAGATAGGCAGGCCGCTGACGGTTGCCGCCATGGACCTGCGGAGATAGATTGTCGAGAAGTCGGACCTCGTAGCCGGCCGCAAGCAGCACGTCGGCCGTGTGCGAACCGATGAATCCCGCGCCCCCAGTCATCAATACTCGCGTCATTCACCGCTCCGTGCCGCATGGAACCGATCCGTGCGGGACCGGTCGATGATGAGAGTTGAAGCGCGCCTTTGCTTGGTCGGGCGACCTGCGCGCCAGTCACGTCTGGAGGTTAGAAGCGGTGCAAGGAATGTTCGTTCCTACGAAACCTACAAACGAAAGTTTCTCTAACCTGGATCAATAACCCAGGTGAATCCCGGCTAGAAATTCGCGCCATGAAGCGGCGCCGGCAGGTCGAGATGTCGTGCAACGGTCGCACCGATGTCGGCAAAGCCGGCGCGTCGGCCGATCGGCGCCGTCGACTGCGCGGTCCACGCCAGGATCGGGATCTGCTCGCGCGTATGATCGGAGCCGCTCCAGGTCGGATCGCAGCCATGATCGGCGGTGACGATGAGAAGATCGTCGCTTCGCAGCCGGCTCAGCAGCTCGGGGAGGCGGGCATCGAAAGCTTCGAGCGCGGCCGCGTAGCCGGGGACGTCGCGGCGGTGGCCGTAGAGCGTGTCAAAATCGATGAAGTTCGCGAACAGAAGCCCGCCTTCGGCAAGGCCTTTCAGCCCATCGAGCGTGGCATCGAAAAGCGCCGCATTGCCGTCGCCGCGCAGGTTTCGCCCGGTGCCGCGATGAGCGAAGATGTCGTCGATCTTTCCGATCGTCACGATGTCGCGGCCGGCAGTTTCTGCAAGGTTGAGGATGGTTCGCTCGGGCGGCGGAACGGAGAAATCGCGCCGGTGCGAGCTGCGCTTGAAGTTGTCCGCGTTCGTTCCGACGAACGGACGCGCGATGACGCGGCCGATGTTCAAGGGATCGACCAGCCGCCTCGCGACCGTGCAGACGTTGTAGAGCCGCTTGAGCCCGAACGTCTCCTCGTGCGCCGCGATCTGGAACACGCTGTCGGCCGAGGTGTAGCAGATCGGCTCGCCACTGCGCATGTGGCGCTCGCCGAATTCGGCGATGATGTCGGTGCCGGAAGCGTGGCAATTGCCGAGGATGCCGGGCAGTCCGGCTTGTTCGCACAGCTTCTCGACGAGAGCGCGCGGGAAGCAGGGTTGGATCTTGGGAAAATAGCCCCAGTCGAACGCGACGGGCACGCCGGCGATCTCCCAATGACCGGACGGCGTGTCCTTGCCCCTCGATATCTCGCTGGCGCATCCATAGCGCGCATGTTGTGTCGGGCCGTCGAGCCCGGGCGGGACGCGCCCCGTCGCAAGGCGGCAGGCCTCTCCAAGACCGAGCGCCACGAGATTGGGAAGGCGCAGCGGGCCCTCCCGTTGCGGACTATTGGCACGCCCGGCCATGCACAGATCCGCGATGTGGCCGACGGTGTCGGCACCTTCGTCGCCGTAATTGGCAGCGTCAGGCGCCGCCCCGATACCAACGGAATCCATCACCAGGATCAGGGCACGCATGTCGGCTCCCTGATCGGTGGGGAGGCGCCAGTAGAGGAGGTGAGACCGGTCTTCGTGCAGTACCGCTCGACCATCTGCGCGCAGAAATCGGCGAACTCGTTCACGTCGAGCGGTGGGCTGGTGTGATGCGGTTCGAGACCGCGGTGTTCCGGCGTGAAGCAGAACGTCACGGTGACCTCGAACTCGGCCAGCGCATCCATCTGGCGGTCGAACCAGTCCAGTGCGTTGGGGCGGAAGCTGTCGGCCCATGACAGGCCGGTCCGCAAGTGCCTCACGCCGAACCGCCGCATCCAGCGCACGGCGTCATCGAGACGATGGTCCTCGAAATGAAACCACTGGCACAGGCCCATGTCGGCGGCATATTGGCCGAACAGCTCCGCTGCGGCTTTCGGGGTTCCATCCTCGCGCAGCAGGCCCATGTGAAAATGCCTGTAATAGGAGGACCCCTCCGCCTCCTTGTGCCGGGTGGTCGCCTCCCAGGCCGAAGGGAGATCATAGAGGCTGTACCAGTGGATCCGCGGCGCGCGGCCGATCAGAAGATCGGCGGTGCGCGACAGACCCCAGGCCTGCACCTCCTCGGCGCCGAACGAGGAGACTCCGACCTCGGTCACCCAGACCGGGAGCGAGGTGACAGCCTTGATCTCGTCGATCTTGGCCGGCCATTCTCCGATCTGCCATAAATTCCAGTCGAGCGGAAAGCCGTGCACGGCAACGGCGTCGACGTGATCGAGCACGCCGCGCGCCTGCATGGTGCGCATGAAGGACGGGTCGATCGGCGAGATGCCGCCGAGCACCCGCGGCAAGGTCGGATGCGCGCTGCGGATGGCCTTTCCGGCCGCGAGCGCGAGGTCTGCGAACATCGTCCAGTCCGGGTCGATCAGCAGGTCCCAATGCGATTTGTTGTTGGGCTCGTTCCAGATCTTGGCCGCCTCGATCATCGGCTCGCCTCCCGTGACGGATAGACCGGCCCGTCAGCCTGCGGCCGCGTCGTGCGCTTGCACAGATAGACTTCCTCCTCCGGATGGGCCGCGATGGCAAAGCCGGCGCTGCGCAGCATGGCTTCGACGCAGGCGCGATTGGGCACCCACCAATTGGTGGGGTCGTCGGCATATTTGTGCTCGACGAAGTGCAGCTTCGGATAGCCGGGCGAATCGAACTGGTCGGTGGTCCAGAAGTCGTAGTTCTTCTCGATCGCCTCGATCCGGCTGTCGCCGCGCAGCATCGACTGGAACAGCAGGAGATCGCCGGCGACGTGCTCATGGATCAGGTCCAGCGCCAACAGCGGGTGTCGCAGGTGATAGAGCACGCCCATGAAGATCACGAGGTCGAACTTCTCGCGGAGCTGTCCGACATCATAGGCCGACATCTTGCGGAATTCGATCCTGAGCCCGTTCACCTCGGCCGCGAAGCGGGCCTGGGCCAGATATTCTTCTTCGGTGTCGAGGCCGAGCACTCGCTCGGCGCCGCGCCGTTTCATCTCCATGGCGTAAAAGCCGGCATTGCAGCCGATATCGAGCACGGTCTTGCCTTCGAGCCGGTCCGGGATGATGCCGGAGAAGCGCTGCCACTTCACATTGGGATAATCGCCGAGAAAGTGCGACGGCGCGGTCGGCACGCCCTTGAGATCGAGATTGTGAAACCATGGCCCCAGCGCATCGACGCGCTGGCGGATTTCCTCGCGGGAGAGGGCCCCTCTGGTCATGCAATCGCTCCGTTGTTCGCTGGGACCGGGCGGGCCCCGTCCGATGAGGCGCGGGCCTGCAACTTGGAACGGCCCTCGGCGCTCTCGGCGAGCAGGGCCATGGCCGTGCGATAGCCGTCGATGGTGCCGACATCGACGTAGGATTCGCCGGCCTTGACGCCGATGCCGTTGCCGCCGGCCGAAAGATAGGCATTGACCAGCGTCCCGAAATATTCGTCGCGGCGTTCGCGAGCGTGCCACAGCGACTGGAGCTGGCGGAAGCCGCGCGCCGACATCTTGAAAGCACCCCAGATCCAGCGCGAGCTTGCATTTGGCTGCTTGACCTGGATCTTCGTCACCTGCTCGCCGTCCAGCACGACCGCATCGAAGAATTCGGGGTGCTCGACCGGGAACAGCAGGAACGAGAGATCTGCCTCGGGCAGCGACTGCAGGGCCGCCTTGGGAAACCAGACCGTGTCGGGCAGGCCGACCATGACGTCCTCGTGCTGCCCGACGACGGTGCTTGCCCTGAACACGGCATCGCACAGGCCGGAGGCGTCGGGTTGCACGACATAAGCGAGCTCCGCGCTGCCGTAATGGTCGCCGAAATATTCGAGGATGTCGGACTTGCCGGGCGAGATCACGAAGCAGATCTTGTCGGCGCCGCCGAGGATGAGGCGCTCCAGCAGATATTCGGAGACCGCGCAGGGGCGGTCGGTACCGTCGTCATGCCGGCTCCCGACCGGCAGCAATTCCTTTGAGAAGGCGAGCGGCTGGATACGGCTGCCACGGCCCGCGGCCGGAACGATGCCCCACATGATCAGGCCTCCTCGATTTGTTGCCGGCTGACCCGGCTCGACGTCGTCTGCTCGATCATCGAGATCAGTTCGCGGGCGCGCTTGTCGGATGTGTGCTGGTCCATGGTGCGGTCATAGGCGCGCCGCGCCATGCGCCTGAGCTCGGCATCCGGCATCGCGAGCGCGGCGAGCGCGTCGTGCTCGTCGCGTGCGATCAGGATCTCCTCTCGCGGCGTGAAGAAGTCGGCTATTCCGGGCCAGTCGTCGCTCAGCAGCGGGACTCCGCAGGCCGCGGCCTCGAACAGCCGGCCGGATGGGCACCAGCCCATCTCCGCCATGGCTCGGCGGGTGACGTTGAGCGTCAGCCGCGATGAGGCAAAGAACGGCGCGTGCTCTGACGGCGGCAGGTGCCGCACGAAATAGATGTTGGGCGACCACGGGAAATCGTCCGGATACTGCGCGCCGCCGATCAGGAAGCGGAGATCCTTGCGCGCCAGCGCGGGCGCGACGAAGAGCGCCTCGAGCGGGCGCTGGCGGTCTTCGGAGTAGGTGCCGAGATAGGACAAGTCGGCGCGATAATGCGGCTGCGGCGTGACCGGATGGTGGATGTCTGTGTCGACATGCCCATAAAGCGGCCGTGTCTCTCTCGCCCCGAGCCTGTTTCGGAATTCGTCCGCAACGTGAGGCCCGCCGGTAAAGCTGAGCACCAGCGCGAAGTCCCGCAGGCCGCGGGGGCCGATATAGGGGACAGATTCGCCGGCGGTGAGCTTTGCCAGCGTGACCGGCGTATCGAGGTCGTAGAACACGGGAACAGCACGCCCCTCGGCGAGGATCAGCTCGGTTGCGGCGATCGCATCGGGACAATAGGAGGTCACGATCGCAACGTCGGCCTCACGGACCTCCGCGCTTGCCGCCTGCCGCACATCGTCCCAGTTCGCGAACAGGCGGAGCACGCCGCCCGGCAATTCGTAGAGATCGCGGGCACCGGCATAATAGGGAACGTCGCGCTCGAAGAAGACGACGCTGTGCCCGGAACGTGCGAGATGCTTGCAGAGGCCGCGCCACAAGGTGGCGTGGCCGTTGCCCCAGGACGAGGAGATTGTCAGGCCGAAGATGACGATCTTCACGCCGGCACCCGCTGGTTGATCCCGGTGATCTTCATGCCGCGGCTGTCGGCGCGGAGCGTGCTGATGCTGGCAGGATCGATCTCGATCGAAAGAAACTGGTCGAGCGGCATGCGCGAATAGTGCAGCAGCGCGGCGCGGATCGGCTCGGCGTGGCTGACGACGACCACGGCGTCGAGATTGCGGTCGCCACGCAGCTGCTCCAGATGAGCGACCACCCGGTTCTGAAGCGACCGCATGCTCTCGCCGCCGGGCGGGCGGCTCGTGCCGCGTCGCCCATTCCAGCGCGACCATCGGGGATCCGGCGCCAGCTCGTCGAACGATCGTCCGGTCCATTCGCCATAATCGAGCTCGTCGAGGGCGGCGACGATCTCGACCGGCAGCCTGAAATGCGCCGCGAGGATGCAGGCCGACTGCATGCAGCGCCGTTGCGGACTGGACTGAATGAGCGACGGCCGCCGCGCGATCGTGCCCGCACAGCGCGCCATTTCCTCACAGCCGAGATCGTCGAGCTCGACGCCCTTCATCCGGCCGCACAGGACGCGGCCGAGCAGGGCATGATGACCGTGTCGGACGAGATGGATGATCCCAGCCATCACGCAAATGCCTTGTCGTCGATGAAGGCGCGTGTCCGCCGTCCGGCCTCTTCGTCGGTGAACTGCTGCGGCGGCGATTTCATGAAATAACTCGAAGGGCCGGTCAGCGCTCCGGCCTGGCCGCGGTCCATGGCGAGCTTGGCACAGCGCACCGCGTCGATCACGACGCCTGCCGAGTTCGGGGAGTCCCAGACCTCGAGCTTCACCTCGGCGCTTAAAGGAACGCCGCCGAACGTCGTTCCCTCCAGGCGGATGAAGGCGAGCTTGCGATCGGTGAGCCACGGCACGTGGTCGCTCGGTCCGACATGGATGTTGTCGGGGTCCATGGGGACGTCGAACTGGCTGGTCACGGCCTGGGTCTTGGAGATCTTCTTCGAGGCCAGCCGCTCCCGTTCGAGCATGTTCTTGAAATCGGTGTTGCCGCCGACATTGAGCTGGTAAGTGCGGTCGAGCCTCACCCCGCGCTCGCGGAACAGATTGGCGAGCACGCGATGCAGGATGGTGGCCCCGACCTGGCTCTTGATGTCGTCGCCGACGATCGGCAGGCCGGCCTCCTCGAAGCGGCGCCGCCACTCCGGATTCGAGGCGATGAAGACCGGAATGCAATTGACGTAACCGCAGCCGGCCTCGATGGCGCGCGCCGCATACCATTCGCTGGCGCGCTGCGAGCCGACCGGAAGATAGGAGACCAGGACGTCGGTGCGGGACATCGCCAGCACTTCGGACACGTCGGCCTCCGGCACCTCCGCAATCGGAACGTCGTCGGTGAGATAATGTCCGATGCCGTCGAGGACCGGACCGCGCTGCACGATCACGCCTGTCGGCGCGACGTCGGAGAAGCGGTGCGTGTTGTTGGGCGGGGCGAAGATCGCATCGGCGACGTCGCGGCCGACCTTGCTGGCGTTGACGTCGAATGCCGAAGCGATCTGGATGTCGCTGATATGGTAACCGCCGAGGTCCGCATGCATCAATCCCGGCACCGGCTCGTTCGACTTGGCGTTCCGGTAGTAGGTGAGGCCCTGGACGAAGGAGCTCGCGCAATTGCCGACGCCGACGAGTCCGACGCGCACGCGGCGCCTGTCTTGAAGACGGGAATGCATGGACTGAGGCCCTCCGGAAACACGCGGCGTCGGTGCAAGAGTCGGTGTAAGTACGTCGGCGAACGTGTGGAAGGTATGTTCGTTCCTGGAAAGGAGATGCGAGCGGCACGCCTTGGCCGATTCACCGCGACAAAATGCGATGCGCTTAACATGGGATAAAGTCCCGTACCGCCAGCTCGGAACCAACGGCTTTGATGATGAAGATGAAGAAGATGATGCTCGCCTCGCGCGAACGCTTCGTACTCGCGAAGAACAAATCGATCCGGCCCGCGTTTGTCGGTCAATGGTTCGGTGCGGTGCGGGGCTCATCGCCCGGCTACTCAACGAGGTGTGACATGACGTCCAAGGCGCAAAGCAGCGAAGCCCACGAGACCACCGATCACAATGTCATCCGGAAATGGGCCGAAGAGCGCGGCGGGAAGCCGGCGACCGTGAAGGCGACGGAGGAGGATGGCCACGCCGGAATCCTCCGCATTGATTTCGATCCGCCGGACGAAGCGCTGGATCGCATCAGCTGGGACGAGTTCTTCAAAAAGTTCGATGATTCCGGCATTGCGTTCCTGCATCAGGATCGAACCAAGGACGGCAAGCTCAGTCGCTTCCACAAGTTCGTGCGACACTAGCAACCGCGCGACATGGCGGGCGGCTGGGCGGAAGCGATCAGGGCGGGCGATTTCGCGCGCGCCTGGGAGATCAACGATCGTGACTTGCTGGAGGCTGACCATCCGCCCAAGCACACCGGCCCGCGTCATCTCCAGCGGATCTGGCGTGGCGAGGACCTGAAGGATAAGCACGTGCTGGTGCGCTGCTATCACGGGCTCGGCGACACCATCCAGTTCCTGCGCTTCATGAAGCCGCTTCGCGCGATTGCGCGCAGCGTGACCCTGTGGTGTCAACCCGGGCTACTGCCGATGGTCGAGGGCGCCGCCGGCGTCGATCGCGCGTTTCCGTTGCATGATGGTGCGCCCGAGATCGCTTTCGAGGTCGACATCGAGATCATGGAGGTGCCGCACGCCATCAGAGCGCGCCGCGATCAGGTCGAGATGCGCGTTCCCTACCTGGCGCTGCCTCCTGTTGCCGTTCAGCCGCTTCGGCGAGAGCAGGGTCTCGCCGTCGGCCTGGTCTGGAAAGTCGGTGAGTGGGACAAGCGGCGGGAGATTCCGGCTGTCTTGCTGCGCAATCTCGCTGGACCCGGCGTGACGCTCCATTCGATCCAGCGCGGCGCTAACGCCGAGGAGTTCGCGGCGATCGGGGCGCAAGACGTCAGCACGCCGGACATCGTCGCTCTCGGCCATCGCCTGCGGCAGCTCGATCTCGTCGTCTGTGTCGATACCATGGTCGCGCACCTTGCAGGCGCGCTCGGATGCGAGGCCTGGGTCTTGCTGCATGCCGATTGCGACTGGCGCTGGCCTCAATCCGGCGCGCGCTCGTTCTGGTATCCGAGCCTGCGGCTGTTTCATCAAAGACGGCCGGGCGCTTGGGGCGATGTCGTCGCCGACGTCCGCGACGCGCTGCGGTTGCGCCTCGAAGCAGGTGAGGCGACCGCGGCGATGTGATTTCCAGACGTTCTTTCCAAGACATTGATGAGGAACGAGCGCCGTGCACGCGGTTTGGAGCACCGACCTCGCAAGGAACAGACGCTCATGCAAAGTTCAGACGCCGCTTTCCTGTCACAGGTGACAGACGATATCTGGATCCTGGACGACAAGCCGATCACCGCCGCCGGCCTGCAACTGCCTGTACGGATGACCGTGATCCGCCTGTCGAATGGCGACCTCGTGCTGCATTCGCCGGTGAGATATTCGCACGCTCTGCGACAGGAGCTGGAGCGGCTGGGTACGATCAGATACCTGCTGGCGCCGAACATCGCCCACTGGATGTTTCTGCCTGAATGGCAAAGGCAGCTGCCACAGGCCGCGATCTTTGCCGCGCGCGGCCTTG
The DNA here is from genome assembly GCF_016031625.1 of Bradyrhizobium agreste. Classification (GTDB taxonomy): domain Bacteria; phylum Pseudomonadota; class Alphaproteobacteria; order Rhizobiales; family Xanthobacteraceae; genus Bradyrhizobium; species Bradyrhizobium agreste. The sequence continues at coordinate 393,647 of NZ_JACCHP010000011.1, forward strand.
CGGCGCGCCGGCAGGTGCGGGCGGCTGGCATCCGTATCGATCGGGAGCTTGGCGACACGACGCCGGAGGAATGGGCCGCCGACCTCGAAACGGTGTCGGTGAATGCTCCGATGTTTTCGGAGGTCGAGCTGTTCGACAGGCGGAGCCGGACGCTGGTTCTGACCGATCTCGTGCAGAACCTCGATCCCCACCACCTCAGCGCCTCGAATGCGGCCGCGGCGAACCTGCTCGGCATTGCCAAGCCGGACGGGAAGGCCCCGGTCTATCTGCGGCTGCTGCTGCGCCTCGGCGGCCGTTCGGCCCGGGCTGCGGCCGAGCGGCTCGTGAAGCTGGCTCCGGAGCGGGTGATCTTTGCGCATGGCGACTGGTTCGAAACGCAGGGAACGGCGCGGCTGCGGCGGTCCCTGCGCTGGCTGCTTCCCGCGGACGTCTCGGGACGCGAGCACGGGCAGATGGTCGGCACGCGCGTCGTCATCACCGGCGCCTCCAGTGGAATCGGCCGTGCCGCCGCGCTTGCCTTTGCGCGCAGGGGCGCAAGCGTTGTCCTCGCGGCCCGCCGGGGCGAGGTCTTGACGCGCCTTGCTGCCGAGTGTGAGGCGCTCGGAGGCCGGGCTCTGGCCGTGCCGACCGACGTCACTGATGCGGAGGCGGTGCAGCGTCTGGCCTGTGCGGCGGACGAGGCCTTCGGCGGCATCGACGTCTGGATCAACAACGCCGGCACGGGCGTGTTCGGGGCCTATCAGGACGCAGACATCGCGCTTCATCGCCGCACCATCGAGGTCAATCTGCTCGGCACCATGCATGGTGCGTTCGCGGTGCTTCCGATCTTCCTCCGGCAGAACCGCGGTGTCCTGATCAACAACATCTCGCTCGGCGGCTGGGCGCCGACGCCCTTTGCCGCGGCCTACACCGCCAGCAAGTTCGGCCTGCGCGGCTTCACCGCAAGCTTGCGTCAGGAGCTCCGTGCTCGTCCCGACATTCATGTCTGCGGCGTCTTCCCGTCCATGGTCGATACGCCGGGCTTCGTCCACGGCGCCAACACCTCCGGACGAAGGCTCGATCCTGGTCCGCTGCTGTATCAATCCGAGGACGTGGCCCAGACCTTCGTCAGCCTCGTCTGCGCGCCTCGTGACGAGGTGGCCGTCGGGTGGCCGGCGCGCGCCGGGCAACTCGCCTATGCGATTGCCCCTGAGATCACCGAGAATGTCATCGGAGCAGCTTTTCGCTGGCTGCTGTCGCGCGCGCGGCCTGCCGCAAGGAATGAAGGCACCCTGCTCGAAGCGGGTCCCCAAGGCACGTCCGTCGACGGCGGCTGGCTGGTGCGCAAGCAGATTCCGCCGGCCGCTGTGCTCAGCAAGGGGCTCGTGGTGCTCGGCATCGCTGCCGGCCTGGCGTTCGCCGCATCGAGGGCCGGCCGTTCGTCGCCCCGCGCGCGGACGCGGCGGCGCCACGCGTAAGTCCATCGCAATCTCGCGCCGAGGGTCGGCGGCGATGCCGCCCGCGGGACCGCAGATGGCTCCCGCGCCGGAACGAAGCCTCGAGACTGCGCGTTCCTGCAGGAACACCGAGGACCAGACATTGCCGCGCTATCATTTTGATTTGGTGGATTCTGAAACCGTGGCCGATGAAGGAGGTGCCGATTTGCGTGATGACATCAAGGCTCTGGATGTTGCCGAAGAGATTGCGCGGCGCCTGCTCGAGGAGCGTCCCGAGCTCAAGGGCCGTCACTTCTCGATCCTCGTCAGGAACGAGGAGGGTGAGGAAATCGGCCGGTTGCCGCTGGATGTATTGCACTGAAGTCGTGATCTGAACATGATGTTCAGGATTGGCGTGATCGCCGACACCCATGGACTGCTGAGGCCCGAGGTGGAGCGCTGCCTCGCCGGCGTCTCGCACATCATCCACGCCGGCGACATCGGCGCCCAAGCGGTGATGGACGGGCTTTGCCGCATCGCGCCCGTCACCGCCATCAGGGGAAATATCGACCGGGGCGCGTGGGCTGAACGCTTTCCTGAAAGGCAAACACTACGCCTCGGCGGCCTCAGCTTCTACGTCCTGCACGACCTCAACGAGCTGACGATCGATCCTGCCGAGCTCGGGATCGATGTCGTGGTCTCAGGACATTCCCACCGCGCGCGGATCGAAACCATCAATGGCGTGCTTTATCTGAATCCGGGCAGCGCAGGGAAGCGACGCTTCAAGCTGCCGGTTACGCTCGCAACGCTGGAGCGCGATCCCGGCGGGCCGCTGCGGCCCGTCATTCATGATCTCGACCGGATCTGACGCCAAGCCGGCGGCCGCCGCCTAGTGCGTCTTCGATTTCTGCCAACGTTCCAGATCCACCGGCGGCCGTTTCGGATCGATCTGGTCTTTCTCGGGATTGCCTCGCCAGGGCTTGTTCGTCTGCCGGTGCGTCGGCATGTCCGTCTGCCGGCGCGGATCGTCAAGCGGAGTCTCTCGCGGATCGTTTTCAGGTTCAGTCGCCTTTGGCATGTGTTCCCTCCCGGGACTTGCGCGGTGCCGATAGGGCAACCCGAGCAGGATCAGCTCGTTCCAGTGCGATGGCCCTGGCGGTGAGGGGGGTCCCGGGATTAGGAACCCGCCGCGCGTCCGATCATTCAAGCGTGATGGACCAACAAACGACAGGCCTCATATCGGAGGAGCGGCCGCCTCACGAAATCCTGGCAGCAGCGATCGAGCGACGCCGCGCGGTCCTGTTCGTGGGCGCCGGTGTTTCGATGGCGGTCGGCTTGCCGTCCTGGCAGTCCCTGATCGATCATCTCTTGGACGATCTCGGCCTCGAACGCGATGTCATCGACGGAATGCACGGTGGCTATCAGATGCTCGCCGAATATTATCGGATCAAGCGCGGCGGAATCGGCCCGCTGCGCAGCTGGCTCGACCGCAACTGGCGTGTCGATCCCGAGAAGATCGCCGCTTCAGAGCTGCACCGGATGATCGTCGAGCTGGATTTTCCGGTCATTTACACCACCAATTACGACCGCAACCTCGAAACCGCGTTCGACGTGCTGAACAAGCCTTTTGCGAAGATCAGCAACGCGAAGGAGATCGCGAGCGCTCGTGCCGGTGTCACCCACATCATCAAATTCCACGGCGACTTCGACGACGATGCTTCGCTGGTTCTGACCGAGACCGACTTTCTCAACCGGCTCGCCTTCAATTCCCCGCTCGATATCCGCTTTCGCGCCGATGCGCTGGGAAGCACGCTGCTGTTCATCGGATACAGCATGTCCGATCCCAACATCCGGCTGCTGCTGCACCGGATCTGGCAGATCTGGGACGAGTCCGGGCACAGCCAGGACCGGCCGCGATCCTTCGTGTTCGTCGCGCAGCGCAATCCGGTGCAGGAGGCCGTGCTCGCGAACTGGGGCATCACCACCATCGCCCCGCCCGACGGCATGGCTGCCGATGACGGTCTCAGGCGTCTGCTGCGCGACATTCGCGAGCGGCTCGAAGGCAGGACAGCACGCAGCTCGGGTCCCGGCACCGACAGACATCGCTCGAGCATGATCGGAAAAGTGTGTAGCGGTTTTCCGAAAGGATCATGCTCAAACAATAACCTGAAGCGCGATGACGATTTATCCACATCGCATCGCACTTTAGGGCCGCCGCACGGCAGCTTCAATCATCGTTCCAGAATTTACCTTTGAAAACACCGGGTCTCTAGAAGGTCGCGGCCATTGCAGCGAGGCTTTGACGGGCCCTTTCGCGGGCTGCATCGATCGGCTGCTGCGGGCCGGTGGTTGGACCGATCAGCACGAAGCGGACATTGCTGATTCCGATGAAGCGCAGGATTTCCCGCAAGTAGGGCGTTGCCATGTCGATGCGGCCGCGGTTCATGCCGGTGGCAAAATCGCTGCCGCTGGCGATGATCACCAGCGTCGGCCGGTCCTTGAGCAGCGGGAGATATCCCTGCGACGGATCGAACCGAAAGGTGAGGCCGGGCTGGACGATGATGTCGAACCACTGCTTGAGCTTGTAGGGAAGGCCGAAGTTCCACATCGGCGTCGAGATCAGCACGCGATCGGCGAGGGAGAAGCGCAGCGCCATTCGCTCGGCCTCGGCAAAGCTGTCGCGCTGCGCGTCCGTGAAGGCCTGAGCCTTCATGCGCGCATATTTGGCCTCGACGATCGGACCGATGAACTCCGGCATCCGCTCACGCCAGATGTCCACGACATCGATGTCCCAATCCGGCCGGGCCTGGCGGAAGCCGTCGAGGAAAACGCGCGCGCCGGCTGTCGATTCGGACTCGGCGCGCGGCGAGCAGGACAAGTGCAGGAGCTTTGCCACAACTCATCCCAGCGCTCTGATCACGGTATCGGCCCTGGTCACGACGGCGACGTTCTGCATGGCGAAGTTGATCGAGGCGTTGTGCCAGTCGGCATTCATGGTCGAGCAGCAATCCTCGGGCACGATCATGAAATAGCCCTTGTCGGCGCCGGTCCGCGCCGTGTGCTCGACCGACATGTTGGTCCAGGCGCCGGTATTGATGATCATGTCGCGGCCGGTCGCTTTGAGGATCGTCTCCAGCCGCGTGCCCTCCCAGGCGCTCATCCGCATCTTCTCGACGACGAAATCGCCGGGCCGCGGCTCGAGGCCGGACACGGGTGCCGCGCCCCAGCTGCCACGCACCATCGCCTTGCTGTCGACGAGCCCTTCGAACAACGGAGCGTTGAGCGTGACGCCGGGCGCGCCGGGCTCGACCACGAACCAGACGTGGATGATGGTGACGCCGCGGGCGCGTGCGGCTTCGGCGAGACGTCGCACATTCTCCACGACACGCTGCTGCTTGGCGTGCCCCGGCGCCCCCGAATCGGAGAAGGCGCCGCCGTCCATGATGACGTCGTTCTGCAGATCCTGGATGATCATGGCGCAGCGTTGCGGATCGAGCCGCATCTCGCCCTCGGTCAGAATAGGCGCGGCTGGCGATGAGCTCGGGCTTGTTCCGCCACCAGCGCGCCTGCCGCTCATATAGGGCTCATGCCGAGGGCCGACCTTGGTCGGGATCGCGTACACTGAATGCGTCGAGGTGAGATAAAGTGTGCGAAAATCCGGCCCGCCCCAGGCTAGGTTGGCGACGAGCTCGGGCACGCGGACCTTGCCGAGCAGTTCCCCGCGCGGCGAATAGACCCAGACACCGCCGGGAGCGGTGACCCAGACATTGCCGTGCTGATCGCACTTCATGCCGTCGGGCAAACCGGGCTCGAGCTCGGACTTGATGCCGCTCGCAAACACGCGCGCATTGGACAGCGAGCCGTCGCTGTTGACGTCGAACACGCGGATCAGGGCCTGCACGGTGTCGTTGACATAGAGCAGCTTCTCGTCCGGCGAGAAGCACAGCCCGTTCGGCTGGTCGAACAAGTTGCGCTCGACCACGAGCTTCGGCTCGCCGCCGGGCACGAGGCGGTAGACGCCCTGGAAACCGAGCTGGCGCGGCCGTTCGACACCATAGACGGGCATGCGACCATACCAGGGATCGGAGAAATAGATCGCGCCGGATGAGTGCACGCAGACGTCGTTCGGGCTGTTGAGCTCCTGGCCGCCAAAATGAGAGGCCAGCACCTCGCGCCGTCCGTCCGGGCGTTCCCGGACCAGCGACGAGGTCGCGTGCTCGCAGACGATCAGATTGAGCTCGGCATCGTAGGTCATGCCGTTGCATTTGTTCGAGGGGCGTTTGACCTCCACGATGCCGCGCCGCGCATCCCAGCGCCGCCGCACGTCGGCCGGCATGTCCGAGAACAGCAGGTAATGGTCGATCGGATGCCAGATCGGCCCTTCCGTGAAGTCGAAGCCGGTGCCGATCTGGGCGACCGGCGCATAGGGGTCGATCAGGATCTCGAACTCGCTTCGCAAGGTCACGTGCGTCATGGCTCGATCCCTCAGATCATATCAGGCCGGGAACCAATTGCGCTGGGGGAGAGATTGCACGACCGGGCCGGGCACCTGATCATGCAGCCGCCCTACGACATTGCCGCCTTCGATCTTGGCGGGCCGGTCGTGCACCGGGAGCAGGTAGCGCGAATTGCTGAGCAGCTTCTTGATCGCCGCCTTCTCCGCGCGCTTTGTGGTGCCGTGATTGCCCGTGGTGCGCGGCTCCCAATCGTGGATTTCATGAAAAGGCGTGACGATCTGATCGTTGAAATCATAGATCACGTCGCCGCAGATGGTCGCGATGCCGTCGGCGGTGTGGACGATGATATTCATGGAGCCTTCGGTGTGCGCGTTGGCGGCGTCGCAATAAACGCCCGGCATCAGCTCGATCGGGCCGGTGATCTCGAGGTCCAGGAAGCGCAGCGCGCTCTTGGTGTGCAGGCGGTCGATCAGGTGCTTGATGTCGGGCGCCGGATATTGCGGATGCATCAGCCCGGAGACGGAATATTCGAGCTCCTTGCGGTTGAGCACGACTGTCGTGTTCATCGGGAACAGATCGTCCTTGCCGGCGTGGTCGATGTGCAAATGGGTGTGGCAGACGAAGCGGACGTCGCCCATGCGCACGCCGTGGCGCGCGAGCTGGTTCTCGATCATGTGCTCATGATACTGGAGCCCGCGCATACCCAGCGTCTCCATGATCTGATTGGAGCGATAGCCGGTGTCCACCACGACGGGATAGGGGCCGCCGAGGATCAGGAAGCCGAGGGTGAGGACGCGGCGGGTGCGGCCGCAGTCGCGGCCGAGCACCAGGAAGCTCGATTCCAGCTCGATATCGCCGTAGTCCAGGATCTTGATCTCCAGCGCCATCCGTTTCCCTCCTGTCTCGTTTCTTGTCCGTCAAAGCCGATAGACGCGCGTCGCCGTCGTCCTGAAGATCGCGTCCTGCTGCTCCGCACTGAACGGGGCGGCGGCGGCGCGAAAGGCGGCGACGAGCTCGCGATAAGTAGTCCACAATTTTTCGATCGGAAAATTGGAGCCGAACAGGCAGCGCTCGGCGCCGAAGATCGCGACGGTATCAGTGAGCACGGCGGCGATATGCGCGGGATCGTTGCGGTGGATGAAGGTGCCGAGCCCGGACAGTTTCGAGACCACGTTCGGACAGGCCGCGAGCCGGGCCATCCCGGCGCGCCAGGCCGTCCATCCCGCCGGGGAGAGATCCTCGAGCATGCCGGCGTGCTGGAGGATGAAGGTCACGCCGGGGCAGGCTTCGGCCAGCTGCGCCGCATCCGGCATCTGCGGCGTGAAGACCTGCAGGTCAAAACTCCAGCCGTAATCGGAAAGACGCGCGACGTTGCGACGGATCACGGGATCAGCGCAGAGGTCCGAACGCGCCGCGAAGCGATAGAGCGGGTTCTCGTGCCAGTGCAGCTGCATGCGCACCCCGCGCAGCAGCGGATAACGCTTGAGGCGGTCGAGCTGTGGGCGGACGTCGTCGGCCGCGAAATTGGCGTAGGCGACGATGGCGTGCGGCCAGCCGTGCTCGTCGGCCGTGCGCTGCACCCAGGCGGCCTCCTCCTCGAAATGCTCAGGCGCCCAATTGGTCTGCACATAGACGGAACGGGTGACGCCGCTGTCCTTGAGATCGTCCAAATACTCCTGGATCGGATAATCGCGCCGGATCGGCTCGTACGGTCCGAAGATGCGCGGCTGCATGGGGCCGGTCAGCCAGGGCAGATCGGCCTGCCGCCAGATGTGATGATGGCCGTCGACGATACCGCTCACGCAGCTCTCCTTCCCAGTGCCAGGACATGGGCGACGATCGAGGCGCTCGATCCGCCATCCACGAGATCGTCGACGAAGCGTTCGATCGCGACCAGCGCTTCGGTCTGCGGACGGAATGCGGCGCCTGTCGCGAGCGGCGTCAGCCAGCTCAGGCGCCACGCGCGTCGCGACAGTTTCGCGACCGCGTCGCGAAGGGCGTCCGGTGCGCCGCGCTCGAGCCCGTCGGACAGGACGACCACGGCGGCGCCGCGGGCGTACCCGCCGAACCGCGGGACCGCGAGGAACGCTTGCAGCGCGTCGCCGATCCGGGTACCGCCGTCCCAGTCGCTGACCAGATGTGCCGCGGCGCTCAGCGCCTGCTCGCGGCGTTTCAGCCGCAGCGCGCGGGTGACACGGGTCAGCCGCGTACCGAAAGTGAAGACCTCGACGTTAGGCGCGGCCTGCACCAGCGCATGCGCAAGCTTCATATTCTCCTCGGTGCGGCTCTTCATCGAGCCCGAGACGTCGATCAGCAGCAGGACCTTGCGCGGGCGCTGCCGCCGCTTCATGTGGCCGAGGCGCAGGATCTCGCCGTCGCTGCGGACGCTGTCGCGCAAGGTACGGCGGAGGTCGGCGAAGGGACCGCGGCGCGCCCGCATGCGGCGGTGCCCGCGCCGCCGCGGCAGGCGCCGCGGGGCTTCGCGTGCCAGGCGCCGGAGGGCGTCGGTCGTGGAGAGCTGCGCGAAGCGGCGCTCGACCAACGCCTCGCTGCGCGATGCAGTCAGGCCGGACTCGTTGGCGTCGTCAGCGAGCAGGGGCTCCTCGTCGCCGCGACCTTCCTCCTGCAGACGGACGGTCTCGTCGTCCTCGCCGTCTTCGGCGTGCTCGATCGCCTCGCTGCCGCGGAAATGAAGGTCGAACAGCCGGTCGAAAGTGGCGCGGCGCTCTGGTGGAGGGGCGAGGGTGGCGAGCGCAGATTGCCTGATGTCCTCGAGCTTGCGCGGTCCGAGCAGCGCGATCGCGGCGAGGAAGGCGGTGGTCTGCTCCGGCGCAACGGCGAAGCCGTCGGCGCGCAGCAGCGCGACAAAGGAAACAAAGATGCGGGCAGCGCGCGGAAGCTGCGGCTCAAGGCTCATGCGGTCGCCTCCGCGAGCATGGCATCGAGCCGCGGCGCGATGAAGTGCAGGTCCTCTTCGTCCTTCAGCGCCACCCCGATCGAGCGCTTGAACGCATCAGGCCAGCGCGCGCCGCCCTTGTTGAGGAGGGTTGCGGCCTCGGCCCAGTCGACGGCTTCGGCGATGCCGGGCGCCTTGCTCAGCGGTTCGCGCCGCAATCTCTCGACGGCCGCGACCACGGCGCGGGCGGTGGCTTCGGCGACGCTGGATGCGCGCATCATGATGATGCGCGCCTCCCGCTCGGCGCTGGGATAGTCGATCCAGTGATAGACGCAGCGGCGGCGCAAAGCTTCGTGCAGATCGCGGGTCCGGTTCGAGGTGAGCACGACCACGGGGCGCTCGGCGGCGCGGACCGTGCCGCGCTCGGGAATCGAGATCTGGAAGTCGGAGAGGAATTCGAGCAGGAAGGCCTCGAACTCCTGGTCGGCGCGGTCGATTTCGTCGATCAGGAGCACGGTGGAATCAGGCGCGCGCAGCGCGGCCAACATCGGCCGCTCGATCAGGAACGTCTCGCCATAGATGTCGATGCTCTCATCGCCGGCCTGGCGGATCGCCAGCATCTGGCGCGGATAGTTCCACTCATAGAGCGCGGCAGAGGCGTCGATGCCCTCATAGCATTGCAGGCGGATCAGACGGCGGCCGAGCACGGCGGCGATGGCTTTGGCGGCTTCCGTCTTGCCGACACCGGGCGCGCCTTCCAGCAGCAGCGGCTTGCCCAGCGCAAGGCCGAGATAGGCGGCGGTCGCGAGGCCCTCGTCGGCCAGGTAATAGGCTGCCCGCAACGCTTTCTCCAGCGCCTCGGGGCTGTCGATGCCGACGATGTTGCTGCGAACCGCCACGGCCGATCCTCTAGCGCCGCGCCTGCGGCCGCGCGCCGCCTTGCGCCTTGATTGCGCGCAGCACCTTTTCCGGCGTGATCGGCAGATCGTCGATCCGCACGCCGACGGCGTTGAAGATCGCATTGGCCACCGCCGGCAGCACCGGATTGGCGCACATCTCGCCAGGGCCTTTTCCCCCGAACGGACCATCGGGGGCGGGACGCTCGAGCACGGCAATATCGTGCGGGCAGATATCACCGGGTCCAGGCATCAGATATTCGACGAAGTCGCGAGGCCCGTGGACGGGGTCTGGATAGTACGGCTCGGGCGTCTCGTAGAGTGCGTGGCTGACGCCCATCCAGGCTCCGCCGACGAGCTGCTGCTCGACAAGCCGCGGATTGAGCGCGCGGCCGAGCTCATAGGCGGAATCCATGCGGACCATCGCGACCTCGCCGGTCTCATCATCGACCTCGACCTCAGCGACGAGGCAGGCATGGGCATAGCAGGTCGCCGGCGACATCTCGCCAGTCTCCGGATCGACGTCCGACAGCGGCACCAGGAAGATGCCCCGGCCGGAGATGGTCTTGCCCTGCTTGAACTGCGCGGCGATGGCGACGTCCTTGGTCGAGATCGAACGGTGCGGTGCGCCCTTGACGTGGATGTTGCCGCGCCCGTCGGTCTCGAGGTCGGCGACGTTGACCTCGAGCTCTTCGGCTGCCGCCTCCATCATCACGCCGCGCGCCTCCCGGGCGGCGGCCATCACGGCGTTGCCGACACGGTGGGTGCCGCGCGAGGCGAACGAGCCCATGCAGTGGGGGCCGGTGTCGGAATCGGCGGTGTCGACATAGACGTCCTCGACCGGCACGCCCAGCGTCTCCGCGCAGATCTGGCGCGTCACCGATTTCATGCCCTGGCCGAGGTCGATCGATGACAGCGCCACGGTGAACTTCCCGCTCGGGTTGGAGTGCACCAGCGCCTGGCTCGGATCGCCGCCGAGATTCATGCCGATGGGATAATTGATCGACGCCATGCCGCGTCCGCGATGCCTGGTCATTTAGCGCCTCCTGGTGCCGAACACGGAGGAGAAGCGGGTGGCACCGTGCGACGGCGCGGCGGGGCGCGGCGGGGGAGGTGGCGGTGCCGGCGGCGGCGGCTCGCGCGGCGGCTCCCACGTCGTCGTCATCGGCGCGCGGTCATAGCTGGTGCGCTGCTGCGCTGGCGCAGCCGGTCGCGCCCGCGAATCCGTCGGTGTCGGCGGGATCACAGCGCGGCTGCCGCCGCCGTCCTTGCGCGAGGAGGCGCGCTTGAACTCGTCGCGGATCGGCCATTTGGCCTTCTCGGCCGCAACCTGGACGCACTCGATCAGAGCCGTGTTTTTGGCCTCGCGCCGGTGCGCTTTCATGTCACCGTCGCGATAGGCGTTGAGAATCCGGAACTCCATCGGGTCCATGCCGACGAGATTTGCCAGCTTGTCCATCTGGCATTCGATGGCAAAATCCATCGCCGTGACGCCGAAGCCGCGCATGGCGGTCGCCGGCGTGCGGTTGGTGAAGACGCAATAGACGTCCCCATAGACGTTCGGGATGGTGTAGGGTCCCGGCAGGTGGGCGGCGCATTTCACCGCGGCATAGCTCGACAGCCGCGTATAGGCGCCGCTGTCGAAATAGGCGCGAATCTTGCGCGCGACGATGCGGCCGTCGCGCATCACGCCGTCCTTGATGTAGATGCGCTCGGCGCCGCGCGGCGGGCCGTATTGCATCTCCTCCTCGCGGCCGAACATGTAACGGACGGGGCGCCCCGTCAGCATGGCGCCGAGGATGGCGAGCGGCTCGGTCAAGGTATCGACCTTGCCGCCGAAGCCGCCGCCGACGGTGCCGCCGATGAAGTGGAAGGTGTTGGAGGGCACGTCCAGGATCTTGGCGCAGGTGTCGACCGAGAAGAACAGTGCCTGCGTCGAGGTGTAGACGACGTAGCGGCCGTTGGTGTCGGGTGCGGCGATCGCGCCGTTGGTCTCGGTCGGCGCGTGCTCGATCGGCGACATCTGGTAGCGCTGCTCGAGCACGTGGTCGGCAGTCGCGAGCGCGGCGTCGGCATCGCCAAAGCGCAGGCGCTGGTGGTCGTAGACGTCGTGATAGATGAAGGCGTTCTTCGGATAGGTCTCGTTGACCACGGGCGCGCCGGGCTTGAGCGCATCCTCGACGTCGAACACGGTCGGCAGCGGCTCGTAGTCGATCTTGACCTTTGCGATCGCCTCGAACGCCTCGCGCTCGCTGTCCGCGACGATGGCGAGGATCGGCTCGCCCTTGTAGCGCACCTTGTCGACGGCCAGCGACGGCTCATCGTCCCTGCCGAAGTTGATCAGACTGAGCAGCGTGTTGAGGTTGCGTGGCACGTCCGCGCCGCGGATGATCCGGCGCACGCCGGGCGAGCGCTCGGCCTCGGTGGTATCGATGCGGCGCAGCCTTGCATGGGCCTGGGTCGAACGAACGACCTTCAGGTGCAGCATGCCCTGAAGGTTATGATCATTGAAATAGCTGGACGTGCCCGTGATGTGGCCGAGCATGTCCTGTCGCTGCGTGCCCTTGCCGATTTCCTTCAGATTATCGTCGCGCTCGTCGGCGAAGATGTCCTTGCGCAGTTCCAGCATGGTCTGACCTCAGGCGCTGGCCCGGCCGCCCGCGGCGGCGAGGATGGCATTGATGATCGGCTCGTAGCCGGTGCAACGGCAGATGTTGCCGGAGATCGCCTCGATCACGTCGGTCCGGCTCGGGGCGGGATTGCGGTCGAGCAGCGCTTTTGCGGCCATCAGCATGCCCGGCGTGCAATAGCCGCATTGGGCGGCAAAGTTGTCGGCGAAGGCGCGTTGCAGCGGATGCAGGTTCGGGCCCTGCTTCATGCCGTCGAGCGTCTCGACCGAGCGGCCCGCGACCGTCTCGGCGAGCGTCAGGCAGGAGAGGTGAAGCTCGCCATCGACGAGCACGCTGCAGGTGCCGCAGCCACCCTGGCCGCAGCCGAATTTCGGCGTCATGTCGCCGATCAATTCGCGCAGCGCGACCAGCAGGTTGGTGCCACCGTCGACGAAGATCGCGACGTTGCGGCCGTTGTGACGAAATTGCAGGGGGATTTTTGTCATGGCGAGCTATTCCTGTCCCGACAGCAGGCGCCGCAAATGCACGCCGACGATCTCGCGGCGATACCAGGCGCTGCCGAGCGCGTTGTCGGATGGCAAGGTTCCTTCCGTAGCCGCCGACGCTGCAGCCGCGATGGTCGCCGCATCCAGCGAGCGGCCCTCCAGTGCGCGCTCGGCGGCGCGAGCGCGGATTTGCGTCGGCGCCATCGAGCCCAACGCAATCCGCGCACCCGCGACCCGTCCGCCGCTGACCGGCAGATGCGCCGCGAGCGTGATCACCGAGCCGCCCTTCGGCTTGATGCGCGCGATCTTGCGATAGCGGAACGCCTCGCTGCTGGCCGGCCGCGTGCAGGATACAGACAGCACCAACGTCCCGGCCTGGCGCTCGCGCCCCTGCAGGAACTCCTCGATCGGGATGTCACGCGAACCAAAGCCGCCGGCGACGGCCACGGTGGCGTCAAGCGCCAGCAGCGCGACGGTGAAATCGCCGTAGGGATTTGGCGCAAAGAGATTGCCGCCGACGGTGCCCATATTGCGCACCGCCGGGCCGCCGATCGAGCGGGCAGGGGCGTGCAGGAACGCAAGCTCTCGATCGGCGAGGACGCGCGCGAAGGTGACGCCAGCGCCCAGCGTGACGCGCGGGCCGGAGGCGTCGATGCGGGTGAGCGCCTGGTCCTGCGTGCGAACGACGGTCGAGATCGAGACGTCCCCCTCGTTCAGCGCCCGCATCACCAGCGTGCCGCCGCCGAGATAACGCGCGCTACGATCGGAGGACAGCGCTCCGGCTGCGTCGCTGGCGCTCGCAAAAGTCTTTACGGTCACGGCCATCTAGGCGGCCTCCTTCAGATGCCGGCGGATTGCATCGAACCCGGCCTGGTAAATGTCTTCGGCGAGCATGTGGGTGATGCGGTCGCGGTCCTCGGGCTTGGTCGTGAAGCGTGACTCCCAGTGCCAGAAGGTGCGGTCGCCATCGGTTACCGGTAGCAGGCGGACATGGGCGACGTAGTTGAACATCGGGATCGGGGTATCGAGCAGGCAGTAGCTGAAGCTTTGCTCGAGGTCCGACAGCGCCAGCAATTGCTCGCGCAACTCGGCGCCATCCTTCAGCTTGAATCGCCTGACGCAGCCGATCTTGTCGGCGGATTGCGCGCGTTCGATCGCGGAGGTCGCAACCGCCGGGTGCCAGCGGTCGTGCCCGTTGAAATCGCGCAGCACGTCCCACACCGCCTCGGTCGGTGCGTTCAAGATCGTGCTCTTGACGATATGCGGCACGGCTAGCCTCCGAACACGCGCTTCAGCGCGTCGAAGCCGCCCTGGAACACGCCGCCGCCGATATTGTTGACGAGCTCGGTCTCCCGTTCCGGCGCGCAGTCGAATTCGGCGGTCCATTCCACAAAGGTCTGGTCGCCGTCGGTGACGGGCGTCAGCCGCAGGGTGGCGACGTAATTCTCGACGCCCATCGGCGATTCCAGGATCGAATAGGTGCAGAACATGTCGTAGTCGGAGAGGCCTAGCAGCTTTTCGCGGATGCGGTCGCCATTGCGCAGCCGGAAATCCCGGACGCAGCCGATTTTGTCCGAGGGCTCGCCGCCCTCGATCCGGCTTTCGGCGATGGCCGGATGCCAGTTCGGCAGGCCGTTGAAATCGCGTACCCGCGCCCAGACGCGGTCGTTGCGGGCGTTGACGACGGTGGAGACGTAGACGCGGGCCATCGCTCAAGACCTCAGCTCTTCTTCCGCGGCCCGCGCTCGGCCGACGGCTCGCCGCTCTCGGGCGCAGGCGGAGAAGCCGCGGCCTTGTCGCCGCCACCGCCAGCACCTCCGCCGCTCTTTCGTGCGGCCTCCTTGATGCCCTGCATGTCGCGCGCCTCGCGGATCAGCCCCGGCATCTTTGCGAGACTCCCGCCTTCGACGCCGATGTCGGACAGGATTGAGTCGATCAGCGGCGCCTGGACGCGGTAGCGCAGCGCCGAGTCGATCACCTCGTCGGTGGCGCTGCGGCCGCCATTGCCATTTGCGTGGCCGTTGCCGTTGAGGCCGTCGACCTGGAGGATGCGGATGCCCTCGATCTTCTCCATCGGCTTGACGCTCTCGCGCACGATGCCCTCGATGCGGTCGAGCAGTTTTCTGCGGAACAGCGAGTAGCGCGCCTGGTCGGTCAGCACGTTCTCGGCCTCGTTCAGCATGCGTTGCGCCTCCGCCTCGACGGCGGCGCGGACACGCTCGGCCTCGGCCGCGATGCGGGTCTCTTCCGCCTGTTTCTCTGCCAGCAGCACCTCGACGGTCTTGCGCCGCCTGGCGATCTCGCTCTCGCGGGCGGTGACGACGCGCTCGGCAGCTTCGGTCGCCCGCATCCGCGCCTCCTCGGCGGCAGCGCGCGCCGCGGACTCCTCCAGCGACTTCTGATGGATGGCGATGGCCTTCTCCATCAGCACCGTCTCGACGTCCTTCTCTCTGATAACCTCGAGCTTGCGCAGCTCGCGCTCACGGCCGATACGGGCTTCGTCGAGACCGCGGTCGGAGGCGATGCGGGCGCGTTCAACCTCCTCGCGCGCGGCGATTTCGGCCTCCTGCAGCGACTGCACGCGGGCGACTTCGAGCTGCTCGATGGCACGGCGCCGCTCGATGCGGGCGGCTTCCAGCGCCTGCTCGCGCGAGACGTCGGTGGTCTCGACCTCCTTGCGGGCGACGATCTCGGCCTGGCGCACCTGGCGGTCGGCGTCGATCCGCTCGGACTTCTTGGTCGACAGCGCGATGACCCGGTCCTCGTCGGCAATCTCGATCGCCTTCTTCTGCTCGATGTTGAGCACCTCGCGCTTCTTGGAGGAGTTGATGCGCTCGGCCTCGAGCGCCAGATCGACATTGATGCGCTGCCGCTCGACGGCATCGCGCCGCTTCAGCTCGGCGGCCTCGAGAATGCCGGTGCGCTCGATCTCCAGCGCGCGCGTCTCGCGTTCGGCCTGGATGCGCTCGGCCGCAACCGCCTTTTCCTGAGCGATGCGGGCCGCCTCGATCGCTTCGCGCGAGGCGATGTCGGCCTCCTCGACGGCGCGGTTGCGGGCGATCTCCAGCGAGCGCACGCGCTCTTCCTGCGCGATGCGCGTCGCCTCCGTGGTCTCGCGGGCGGCGATGCCGGCGACGTCGAGGGCCTGGTTGCGCTCGATCTCCAGCTGCCGTGTGTTCTGCTCGGCGGCGATGCGCTCGGCGGCCAGCGTCCGCTCCCGGGCGATGCGGGCGGCCTCGACCGCGCGCTGGGCCTCGATCTCGGCCTCCTGGATGGTCCGCACCTGCTGGATCTCCAGCGCGCGGGTCCGCTCGTCGGAGGAGATGCGTTCGACATTGACGATCAGCGTCTGGGCGATGCGGGCCTTTTCGGTGGCCTCGCGTGCCGCGATTTCGGCTTCGTCCACGGCGCGGGTCCGCTCGATCTCGCGGCGGCGCGTCTCCTCTTCATTGGCGATGCGGGCGTCGGTGACGACGCGGTCCTGCTGGATACGGGCCTTCTCGATGGCTTCACGGGCGGCAATCTCGGCTTCCTCGACCGTGCGCATCCGCTCGATCTCGCGCTGACGGACTTCGCGTTCCGAGGCGATGCGGGTGGTGTCGATCGAGCGCTGGTTGGCGATCCTTGTCTTCTCGATCTCCTCGCGCGCCAGCAGCTCCTTTTCCTCGATGGTGCGGGTCCGCTCGATCTCCTTCTGGCGGGTCTCGCGCTCGGAGGCGATGCGGGCCTCCGCGATCGCCTGCTCATTGGCGATGCGGGCGCGCTCGATGGCCTCGCGGGCGGAGATCTGCGCCTGTTCGGCCTCGGTCTCGCGCAGCGCCCGCTCGCGCGCGACTTCCGTGCGTTGAAGCGCGCGGCGCATCTCGATGTCGCGTTCCTGCTCCAGGCGCGCGGTCTCGCTCTCGCGCTCGATCTCCAGCGCCTGTCGCTCGGCTTCGAGGTTGCGGGAGCGGATCTTGATCATCGAATCCTGCTCGATGTCGTTGCGCAGCTTCCGCTTGGCCTCGATGTCCTCCATCAGGCGCGTCAAGCCTTCGGCGTCGAAGCGGTTCGAGGGGTTGAAGAACTCCAGATCGGTCTGGTCAAGATCCGTGATCGCGACCGATTCCAGCTCGAGGCCGTTCTGCGCGAGCGCCTCGGCCGCATTAGTCTTGACCCTCGCGACGTAGTCGCCGCGCCGCTCGTGCATCTCCTCCATGGTCATCTCGGAGGCGACCGAGCGGATCGCCGAGATGAACTTGCCGGCGAGCAGCGTGTGCAGCTGCTCCGGCTCCATGGTGCGGCGGCCGAGCGTCGCCGCGGCGATCGAGACGGCCTCCCGGGTCGGCTGCACGCGGACGTAGAAGTCGGCCTCGATGTCAACGCGCATGCGGTCGCGGGTGATCACCGCATCCTGCTTCGAACGCACGATGCCCATCGGCAGCACGTTCATGTTGACGGGCGTGTAGTCGTGGATGAAGGGCAGCACGAAGGCGCCGCCATTGATCACCACGCGTTCGCCGAGAAAGCCGGTACGGACGAACGAGATCTCCTTGGAGGAGCGGTGGTACAGCCAGTTCACGATATAAACGCCAACCACGATCACGATGATCGCGACGATCAGCCAGAGGATCAATTCACCGACCAACATCCCTGACATCTTTCCCTCCCTCGAACCAATCAGGCGTTATCGCGCGCCGATCGCCTTGAATTGCCGTACCTGTTCAGTCAGCGCCCGCTCCACCGGGAGCCGCTCCATCGAGGACGCCCCGTAGAAGCCGTGGCAATGGCGGGTGTTCTTCATGATGAAATCGGCATCAGTGGGATCGGCGATCGGGCCGCCATGCGCCAGCACCAGGATGTCCGGATTGACGCTGAGCGCGGCGGTGGCCCAGGTGTCGATCCGCGCCGGGCAGTCCTTGAGCTTCGGCGCGGTCTGCGCACCGATCGTGCCGCCGGTGGTCAGGCCCATGTGGCAGACGATGATGTCGGCGCCAGCGATCGCCATCGCCGCGGCTTCCTTTTCGCTGAACACGTAGGGCGTGGTCAGCATGTCCTTGTCGTGCGCCCTGGCGATCATGTCGATCTCGAGCGCATAGGACATGCCGGTCTCTTCGAGATTGGCGCGGAAGGTGCCATCGATCAGGCCGACGGTCGGAAAGTTCTGGACGCCCGCAAAGCCGAGCGCCTTGAGCTGGTCGAGAAAGACGTCCATGTCGCGGAACGGATCGGTGCCGTTGACGCCCGCAAGCACCGGGGTCTGGCCGACCACGGGAAGTACTTCGTTCGCCATTTCCAGCACGATGGCATTGGCATCGCCATACGCCATCAGGCCGGCGAGCGAGCCGCGGCCTGCCATGCGGTAGCGGCCGGAATTGTAGATGACGATGAGGTCGACGCCGCCGGCTTCCTCGCATTTGGCTGACAGCCCGGTGCCGGCGCCGCCGCCGACGATCGGCTCGCCGCGCCTTGCCATGTCGCGAAACCTCTTGAGCAGCGCCGCGCGTTCAAACCTGGCCATCGGTCACCTCGCTACCCTCCGCCGTGCCCCGGTGCGCCCGAACAGGGTTTTGAACGCACTGACGATGGCGGCGGCGAAATCGGGATCGTTGATGTTCTTAGGCGTGCGAATGAGCTGGCGGCTGCCGGTCTGCCGCACGGTCCGCTCCAGAGTGCGGAACAGCGCGGCGTCGGCATCCGGATCCCAGAACGGCTGGCCTCGCGCGTCGAGGGCGGAGACGCCGCCCTCGGGCAGGAAGAAGCGCACCGGGCCATCCATCTGATTCAGCCGCTCGCCGATCCAGCGGCCCATGCGCTCGTTCTCTTCCACTGTCGTCCGCATCAACGTCACCTGCGGATTGTGGACGTGGAACTTGCGGCCGCGGTAGCGCTCGGGAATGCTCTCGGGCGCGCCGAAATTGACCATGTCGAGCGCGCCGACCGAGCCGACATAGGGCAGGCGGCTGCGGATGATCGCGCCAAAGCGGTCCTCGGTCGCCGGAAACACGCCGCCCATCAAGAGGTCGCAGACTTCGGTCGTGGTGAGGTCGATCACGCCGGCGAGCTGGCCGGACTCGACGAGCTTCTCCATCGAGCGTCCGCCGACGCCGGTGGCATGGAAGACCAGGCATTCGAAATCCTCGCGCAGGTCGGCGGCGATCTTCTGCACGGCCGGCGTGGTGACGCCAAACATGGTGATGCCGATTGCGGGCAGCCCGCCAGCTCCGCGCGCCGTTGCGGCACGTGTGTCGAGCCGCGCCTTGACCATGCCGGCCAGCGCATTGGCACCGTTGGCGAGCACCGCGCGCGAGATCGAGTTCAGCCCCTGCACGTCGGTGACCGAGTACATCATGGTGATGTCGGCCGGGCCGACATAGGGACCGACATCGCCGGAGGCGACGGAGGAGATAATCAGCTTGGGCACGCCGACGGGCAGGGCGCGCATGCCCGGGGCGACCAGCGAGGCCGCGCCCGAGCCGCCCGCCGAGATCACGCCGGCGACATTGCCCTGGCGCCGCAGCCAGTTGGCAAACGCATCCGCCATTGCGGTGACGGCGGCGCCACGGTCGGTGCCGAACACGGCGGAGCCGCCGCGGCCGTGGTTCAGGGCGATCTCCTGCGCGGAGACATCGCAGGATGAATGCTTGCCGCTGGTCGAGACGTCGACCAGCCGCGTGCGCAGGTCGCTTTCGGCGATGATGTCGCGGATGTAACGCAGCTCCTGGCCCTTGGTATCGAGCGTGCCGACGACCAGCACCACCGGCGGGCCCGAGGCCTGCGCCCCGACCGGCTCGCGCTTGCGCCGCGCCGTCTCCTCGAGCCGCGCGACCTGCGTCGACAGCGTCCGCGCCGCGGCCTCGATGCGCGCGATCGGCACCGGTTGCGACCATCGCGTCGGCAGCGTCGGGTTGGAGATGTAGATGCGCACCGGCCCGTCGCGCCGTGGCGCCGGCGCCGGTTTCGTTTCGACGTCGGATGCGGCGACGTCGATATCCGGTTCGAGCTCCGCATGAAGCCCGACGCCGAGCAGGCGCTGCTGCAGCTCGCGGTCCGCAGCAAGGCGCGCGGAATCGATGATGCGGTTGATGCGGCCGTTGACCATGATCGCGACGTTGCGCGAAATCGCGGTGGCAACGCCGATGTTCTGCTCGATCACGAGCACGGACATGTCACCGTCTTCGCCGAGCCGCAGCAACATCTCCTCGACCTGCGCGACGATGACGGGCGCGAGACCTTCGGTCGGCTCGTCCATGATGAGCAGATGCGGATTGGTGAGCAGCGCGCGCGAGATCGCCAGCATCTGCTGTTCGCCGCCGGAGAGCTGGCCGCCGCCGTGATCCCTACGCTCGGCCAGCCGAGGAAAGGTGTCGTAGATGCGCTCGACGGTCCAGGCGCCCGAACGCAGGCCGCCGGCGAGCCGCAGATGCTCGTCGACGCTGAGCGAGCGCCACAGGCGGCGGCCCTGCGGCACGTAGCCGACGCCGAGCCGGGCGATCTGGGCCGGCGGCCGCCGCGTGACATCCTCGCCGCGCACGCGGATCGAGCCGCCGCTCACGCCGACCAGCCCCATGATCGCCTTGCACAGCGTGGTCTTGCCCATGCCGTTGCGGCCGACGACGGAGAACACGCCGCTCTCCAACGTGAGATCGACGCCCTGCAGCGCGTGCGAGTGGCCGTAGTAGACGTCGAGGCCGCGAACCTCGAGCGCGGCACTGCTGCGGCGGACCTCATTCATGGCCGCCTCCGAGATAGAGCTCCTGCACCTCGGGGTCGGACTGAATCTCCTGCGGCAAGCCTTCCTTGAAGATGCGCCCGTTGTGCATCATCGTGACGCTCTCGACGACGCGCAGCGCGACGTCCATGTCGTGCTCGATGATGATGTAGCCGATATGGGCGGGCAGGGAGGTCAGGATCTCGATCAGTTCGGCCCGCTCCGTCGGCGACAGGCCCGCTGCCGGCTCGTCGAACAGCACGAAGCGGGGCGCGCCGGCGAGCGCGAGCGCAATCTCGAGCTGGCGCTGCTGGCCGTGGGCAAGCTCGGACACGCGCTGGTCCTTCACGGCGGATAGGTGCACGGCCTGCACGAGATTGTCGGCGGCATGCATCAGCGCATCATTCTGTCCCGGACGCAGGAACGAGAAGCGTCCGCGCGACACGCCGCGGCAGGCGAGATAGACGTTGTCCTGCACGGTGAGGCCGGGGAACAGCGCCGAAATCTGGTAGGTGCGGCGCAGCCCGCGGCGGATGCGCTCATAGGGCGGGAAATGCGTCACGTCCTCGCCGAAGAAGCGGATGGTGCCGGAGGAGGGTGGAAAGTCGCCCGTGATGCAGTTGAACAGCGTGGTCTTGCCGGCACCGTTCGAGCCGAGCACGGCGCGCCGCTCGCCGGGACGCACCGTGATGGTGACGTCGGTCAGCGCGGCGAGCGCGCCGAACAGCCGCGTCACGCCGCGCAGCTCTAGCGCCGCGCCGGCACCGACGGCTGAGAGGCGTTGGGCGACGCTATCCATGGCCGCGCCCTCCGCCGGAGTGGCTCACCTCACGGCGTTGATGCTGACGCCAGCGCTGCCAGAGGCCGATGACGCCGTCCGAGGACCAGAACACGATGGCGAGGAAGCCGACCCCGATCAGCAGGCGGAAGCGGTTGCCGTCGAGTCCGAGCCGGACCAGGAAGTCGAGTGCGAAGGTGCGCAGCAGCACGAAGATCAGCGCGCCGATGAAGGGACCGATCGGGCGCGTGATGCCGCCGACGACGGCGATGATCAGCACGTCGATGCAGGCGCCGACGCTGACCGAGCCCGGCGAGATCTGGCGATAGTTCCAGACCTGGAGCACGCCGGCCAGCGCAGCGACGAAAGATGCGAAGGCATAGGCCGCGACACGGTGCGCATTGACGTTGAAGCCGAGCGCCGCCATGCGCCGCGGATTGTCGCGCACCCCCTGGAGCGCGAGCCCGAACGGGGCGCGCGAGAGATACTCGACGGCAAAGTAACAGAGTGCGGCGACCGCGAGCACGACATAGTAGAAGGGAATGTCGGCGCGCCAGTTCACGCCCCAGAAGTGCGGCGTGGCCACGTTGTTGATGCCGGTATGGCCGTTGAAGATCGCCCAGTTCTGGTTGGTGAAATAGTAGAAGGCGGCTCCGATGGCGAGCGTGATCATGATGGTGTAGATGCCTTCGGTGCGCACCGCGAGCGCGCCGCCGAGCGTGCCGAAGGCGGTCGCCAGCGCCAGCGCCATCGGCACTGCGAGCCACCACGGCCAACCTAGGCTGATGTTGGCGTTGCCGCTGACACCGAACACGGCGACCATGTAGGCCGAGAAGCCTGCAATGGTGAGCTGCATCAGGCTGACCATGCCGCCATAGCCGGCGAGGAACATCAAGCTCAGCGCCATGGTGCCGAGGATCAACGTGGTCGCGAAGATCTCGATCAGGAAGAAGCCGCTCGCGATCAGCGGCATGACCAGGAGGATGGCCGCGACGGCCCAGGCGGTGGGGTTGTTGATCTCGGGCCAGGTCCGGGCCGGGCGCTGCGCCTTGGTGGCGCGGCCTACGGCGAGCTGGGCATCGTGGGCGAGCGACATCTCAGCGCCTCGCCAACAGGCCTTGCGGCCGGATCGAAAGCACCAGCACCATGATCAGGAAGGTCACGACGATGGCGTAGGTCGGGATGTAGACCGAGCCGAGCTGCTCGGCGAGGCCGATGATCAGCGCGCCGAGCGCGGCGCCCGGGATCGAGCCCATGCCGCCCACGATCACGACGACGAGGGACGCCAGCAGGAAACGGATGTCTTCGCCGGGCGACAATGACTGGAAGGTGCCGCCGACGACGCCGGCGATGCCCGCAAGCCCCGCGCCGAAGGCGAACACGGCGACGAAGACGAGCTGGATGCGCACGCCGGTCGCGGCGAGAATATCGCGATCGTCGACGCCGGCGCGGATGATCATGCCGATCCGGGTGCGGTTGAGCGCGAGCCACATCGCGACGCCAATGGCCACGGAGGCCACGAAGATCACGAGCCTGACGAGCGGATATCTGAGATAGACCGGCTCGCCCGAGGATTTGATCGCCGTCACCAGCGGGAGCTCGATGGGACCGACCAGCCAGTTCGGGGTCTGGATCTGGTAGAAGTCCCCGCCGCAGGCCCACAGCATCAGATCGGCAAACACGATCGACAACCCGATCGTCACCATGGTTTGCCTGAGATCCTGGCCCTCCATCCGGCGGAACACGATCACCTGCAGCAGCCCGCCGACGACAGCGGTCAGCACGAACGCGACGATGAAGCCGAGGATCCACGAGCCGGTCGATGTGTTGATGGCATAGCCGACATAGCCGCCGAACAGATAGAGCGAGCCGTGCGCAAGGTTGACGTTGCGCATCAGGCCGAAGATCAGCGTGAAGCCGCTGGCGACCAGGAAGTAGAGGCCTCCGAGCGTGATGCCGTTGAACACCGCGTTGAGGAAGACCCGCTTGCGACCGATCGCCTCTTCCAGGCCCGGCGGCCAGACCGCGAAGATCAACCAAAGCGCGACCGCAATCGCGATGATCGTGATCAGCGCCCAGGCCGGATGCCGTTCGACGAAGCGGCTCATGCTCTCGCCTCGCTTCGGTTGTGGCGGGGCAATCGCGTGTGGGCATCACGGGGATTGTCCGCGGGTTTGCTCCGCCTCTCCCGCTTGCGGGAGAGGCCGACGCGCTCGCAGAGCGCGGCGGGTGAGGGCTCTCGCCGCGCAGGGAAATCTTCCGCAATTCTCAACAATCCCGACGCGGAAACACCCTCTCCCCAACCCTCCCCGGCAAGCGACCGCTTGTGGGGAGAGGTCGGCGCGTAGCGCCGGGTGAGGGGGACTCCCCGCGAGTCAAACTGCAACCGCGCTTGCGGAGACTCCTCCTCACCCCAACCCTCTCCCTGCAGGTGGGGCGAGGAGGCATGCAAGCCGTTGCCGGCTGCTGGCCCTGCCATGGACGAACGTCCTCCCTGGACTAGCGATCCTCTTTCGGGATCGCGTTGCTGGCATCCTAGCCAGGCAGCGAGGGCGACATTTGATCGTGAGTATCTTTTCGTGGCCTGCGCTCAGGCGCGCAAAACCTTGGCGGCGCGACGATAATCGGTCGGAGCCATTCCGACATTGGCGGCAAAAAAGCGCGTGAAACCGCTCTGCGAGGAGAAGCCGAGGTCGAAGCCGATATCGGCGATCGGCGCCTCGCTCGCCACCAACGCTTCGAGCGCCTGTTCCATGATCAGCGTGTTGAGATAAAGGTTCGGCGTGACGCCGGTCTGCACGCGGAACAGCCGGTAGAAATGCGGCCGCGACAGCCCGGATTCGCGCGCGATGGCGTCGAGCTCGACTTCGGCGCCGGGGCTCTCCGACATCATCTTGATGCACTTGCGCACGCGAAAGTCAGTAACGGCGCCGCCTGCGCGCGGATCGCGCGCGATCTCGGCCTGCTGCCAGCTTTCGTCGTAGCAGATGTCGATCAGCCGCCTCAGCTCGGAATCGAGGCTGGAGAGCGATGGTGCGCCGCACACGAGCGCGGCGGTCCGCCTGATGTGCTTGTCGAGCGCGGGTGTGCGCCTGAACTGGGTGCGGCCGAAGCGCAACCGGTCGGAGCGGGAGGCATCCGGCGCAAACCATTCGGCGTTGACGTAGAGCACGAAGAAAATGGCGCCGCCGTCGAGATCGGTCGGCAGGAAGTTGTGCGGTTCCCAGGGATTGACGGCGACGACGGACGTCTCGGTGAGATCGTAATGCCCGTTGGAGACATCGATGCATGCCGGCATGCCGCCGACATGGAAGATCAGATGACCTTCGCGATGGGCGTGGATATTGAAAGGGCGGTTCAATTGATAAACCGTCGCCCGGCCGAAGCGGCCGTGGAAGACGGCGAGCGCACGGCTCATGCCTTCCCCTCCCGAATGTTCTTGTCTTTTCGGCCAGCCTTCAACAACGCCGCCGAGATTGCAAGAGCGGAGAGCGACCGCGTCAGCGCGTCGCTCTCCGGTTGCGTCTGCCTGACGTGATGCGTCAGTATTTCTTACATTCCGGCACGGTGCGGCTCGGCAGCCCGATCTTGGAGAACACGGCCGGGTCGTAGCCGAGCGTCTGGTTCACGTTCGGGATCACCTTCACGACCTTGCTGAACAGCGCGCCCTTGCCGTCGTCGACGACTTCGGTGACGAAGTTGGTGCCGATCGCCTGGCGGTTGGAGTCGAGCTTGATCTTGCCGTTCGGCGCGTCGAGCTCGATCTTCGCCAGTGCTTCCCTGAACTTCGCCTGGTTGTTGGAGAGGTCGCCGTTGACCTGACGCAGTGCGAGGATCAGCGCCATGGTTGAATCATAATAGTTGGTGGCGAGCAGCGACGGGCTCGGGAACCGCTTGTTGGGCGGGAAGGCGTCCCGATAGGCCTTCACGAACTTCTGCCAGCCCGGATCCTCCCAGGTGTCGGCCTGACCGCTCGCCGCGATGGTGCCGATCAGCGCGTTCTTGGCGTTGCCCTTCGATGACAGGATGGTCTGGTCGATCATGATGGAACCGCCCATCAGATGCGCCTTGCCGCCGGCCTGCTGATACTGGTTGAGGAAGTTGACGGCATCGGCGCCCCCAAGCCCGAGATAGATGGCGTCGACGTCGTCGGGCAGGGCGGCGATGACGGAGGCGAAGTCCTTGGTGCCGAGCGGCACCCATTGCCGGTTGGTGACTTGTCCGCCCATGCCGCAGAATTCGAGCACCAGTCCGAACACTTGGGTGTAGATGAAGGAATAGTCCTCGCCGACGGTCGCGATCTTGCGATACTTCTTCTCTTCATAGGCGTATTTGCCGAGGCCGACCTGCCACTGCGCGCCGTCCATGTTGTAGCGGAAGAAGTTCGGAGCGGGATCGACATAGGTCGTTTCCTGCGCACCGGATGCGGCATTGATGAACGTCAGCTCGGGATGGGTCTTGGCAAAATTCTTGACCGCGATGCCTTCGTCCCCGGAGAGCGGCGACAGCAGGATCTGTACCTTGTCCTGCTCGATCAGCTTGCGCACGGCGCGCACGGCGGAGTCCGGCGTTGCATCCGTCGAAGCGACGATGAATTCGAGTTCCTTGTCACCGACCTTCTTGCCGAGCACGTTGAGCGCGGTCTGATGGCCGCGCATGCCGTCCTCGCCGAGCACCGTGTAGGTGCCCTCGAGCGTTGCGGTCACGCCCACCTTGATCTTTTCCTGGGCGATCGCCGCGCCCGAAAGAAACAGGCTGCTCAACGCGAGCAGTCCGATGCTGCATTTCGACATGTGCTCCTCCCCTGTGTCATCGCTTGTTGCCGCGACGAACCGTGCGATGCCCCGTGGCTCTCGAAGCCCGCGGCTTTGGAGGAAAGCTAGCCGAAGTCGGATGCGCTGCGCCCATCGCGGCCTCGTTCGGCTTGACTGGCAGTCTCATTTTTGAATGTTGCGGCGCGAGTGATTTTCGCGGTGCAGCAGGGCGCCCGCGCTAGCCGTAATCTTCGGCGAGAAACTGGTTGATCGCATCGAACGCCTGCAGACGGTTCTTCTCCAGCAGCAGCATGTGCGTGCCTTCGCCGATCTCGACCCATCGCCGGTACGGCGCATGTTTCAGCGAAAGGAACAAGTCCAGCGCCGAGGCGATGGGAACGTCCTGATCCCATTCCGCGTGGACCAGGAGCACGGGCACGCGAATCTCGCCGGCATCATACAGCGTCTTGCCGGCGGCCCAGTATTCGCGAATGTCCAGGATCGGGCCGTTGACCGCACGCATGATGGCAGGCGCCTGCGCGCTGCCCTGCGGGTCGGTCGCCAGCGAGATGTTGGCCCAGAGCTCGAAGCCGCCTGCCGGGATCAAGCTCGATCGTGCCGCGTCCGGCGCAGCAGAAAGCCAGCGCGTCCTGAAGTCCAGCACTGGAACCTTGCGATACCCGCCGAGGTGCCCGCCTGCATCGATCGGAGCGGGACCCTGCAGCAACCAGAGCGGCGCGACCAGCGCGAGCTTGACGACCTTGTCGTTGTTGCCTGCGGTGTAAGCACCGGCCACCGAGCCGCCCCAGGACATGGCAACCAGATTGAGGCGCGCGATCTTGCGTAGCTTCAGGATATGCGCGACGGCACTGGCGAGGTCGCGAACGCCGGTCTCGGTGCGCACGAGCGGTTCGGACTGCTCCGGCGGCGCGTCCATCTCGGGCGGGCGGGTCGATTGGCCATAGCCGCGCACGTCGAGCGCGAAGACGTCGTAGCCTTGGCGGGCGAGATAATCCATGAACGAGACGCCGCCGAGCGGTGTATCGAACAGGCTTTCCGATGAATAGGTCGCGCCGTGCATCATCAGGATGGTTCGCTCGGCGGAGAAGGTCTTGAGCGCCGCCGGGCGCTTGTTGCGCAAGTGAAGCGAAATTCCGGCCGTGTCGCTCGGGATCATGAGATCCTCGACCACGATCTCGGGCCTGTCGGCGCGCGCGCTGGCGTGCTGGTTCATGCTCGTTCTCCGTTCAGATGAATTGCCAGGTAAAGCGTCCTCCGGTGCGGCTGACGCGGCCGACCGATGACTGTGCGAAATGGGTGGTGAAGATGGCTGCGCCCCGCTCGGCAGCGTCCTCCAGCACGAAGGCGCGCGAGCGCAACGCCGCTTCCGGGAATTCGCAGAAGCAGGAATTGAGCGAGGGCTCATAGACCTGGAGCGGGTGGTGCATCACGTCTCCGGCGAAAAGCGCCTCCTCGCCACGCGAGACGAGGCGGATGGAGGCATGATCGACGCTGTGGCCGGGGGTCGGAATGAAGGAGATGCCCTCGATAGCCTCGTTTCCGTCCACCGCGATAAGTCTGGCAAGCCCGGCCTCGATCACGGGCCGGACGCTGTCGTCATAGACACGGTCGGCCGGCTTGCGCAGCGCGGGGCCGAGGGCCGGGGCAGGGCGGGCCGGTCCGGTCGGCTCTGTGCCCGTCGCGAGGCTCTCGCCATAGGCCTGCTCGATCGCGGAGAAGACGTAGGTCGCATTCGGGAAGGTCGGGACCCAGCGCCCGTCGACGAGGCGGGTGTTCCAGCCGACGTGATCGGCATGCACATGGGTGAGCAGCACGTAATCGACCTGCTCCGGCGTCACACCCGCTGCGGCCAGCCGCGCCAGGAACGGCTCGTTGAGCCGGTGAAGCGGTGGGATCTCCGGCCGGTTCTTGTCATTGCCGGTGGCCGTGTCGATCAGCATCGTGTGGTGCGGCGTCCTGACCAGCCAGCTGTGAATGCTTTGAATGAAGGTCCCGGTCGCAGCATCGAACGAGCCCGCCTCCAGGCGGTTGCGATGGCGCTCCAGCGCCTGCGGCTCGCCTCCCGGATAGAGCGTGTCAAACTTGAATGCGGCAAGCCGCAACTCGTCGATCCGCGTGATGGATGCTTCGCCGACTTGATAGGTTTTGTCCGCTTGAATCATCAAATGTCCTCCACGGGGCGCGGCTGAGGGGCCTGATTGTCCGCGCTGCGGTCACCGTGAGCTACGAAGCGCGCCGTGCCTTCGGGAGAGCCGCGGGCTCGATAGGTCCCATCGACATTGTCGATATCGGAAGGCACGCTCGCCCCAGCTTTTCACGCGGTCGTTTTGGCCCTAACCCTCGTATCGCGGCTCACCGGAGTCGCGATGTGCCCTAAACGGAGGTGGCACCGATGCAGGATGCGGAACACGGCCGGGGTCGGCCGGCCGACGACAACGATCTCGCCGAGATCGACCTCGGCCTATTGCTGGCTCTTGAGGCTCTCCTGCGCGAGCGGAACGTGACGCGCGCGGCCTCCCGGCTCAATATCGGACAGCCTGCGCTCTCGGCGCGGCTGAACCGGCTGCGGCAGATCTTTGCCGATCCGCTGTTCGTGCCCGCGGCGAGCGGGCGCGGCGTGGTGCCGACGACGAGAGCGGTGGAGCTGCAGACGGAGCTTGCGGACGTGCTCGGCAAGCTCCGTCGCATGGTGGAGGGGCCGGCCGTGTTCGACCCCGCCAAGAGCCAGCGCACCTTCGTCGTTGCCATCCACGAGAATCCAGCCGTGACGCTGGCACCCGGCCTGGTGGCGCGCTTGACCGCGATGGCCGAGCGGGCGCGGCTCGCCCTCGTTCACCCCGCGCGCGATGTCGTGGATCAGCTCGAAAGGGGAGAGATCGACATCCTGGTGACGGGAGCTGATCGCGCACATGGCGAGCTGATGCAGCGGCCGCTGTTCGAGGACGGCTTCCTGTCCGCACAGCGCAAAGGTCACCCCCGCGGCAGCGGCCCGCTTGATCTCGACAGCTTTTGCGCGCTCGACCATCTGCTGATCTCCGCCGATGGCGGCGGCTTCTCCGGCCTCGTCGACGATGCGCTGGCGGCGCTCGGCCGTTCCCGGCGCGTCGCCGTCTCGATCCAGACCTATGCGCTGGCGCCGGTCATCCTTGCGCACAGTGACTGCATCTGCACGCTGCCGCGGCGCTTCCTGATCCGCTTCGCCCACGAGCTCGATCTCACGCCCCCGCCGCTCGATCTGCCGCCCGCTCGCATCGTCGCGCTGTGGCATCCGCGCAATCAAGAGGACAAAGGCCACGCTTGGCTTCGCGAGTGTCTCTACCAGGCGGCTGCCGCTTGATCGCGATTTGCCCTCACGTGCGGACGAGCGGCGCTGTCAGGTTCGTCTCGCCTGTAAGTTTGTGGCGTTCCGAACTACTGAGTCCACGAAGTTTGCATTCGTCGCGCCCGGTATACCGCCTGCCGCCTTCCTAAGCTGCGTGCCGAGATGAAATGCAGAGAGATGGGTCATTAGTCGCGCTTATGTCGCGAATTTTTACTTCCAATTTTACTTCGCAAAATCCCGCCAATAGCCTCAAGCGCAACTGATCACATCCGCAGGGATCGCTGAAGGTCGTTGCGGCCGCTCATCGTAACCAACGAGGGGTTGCCATGCTTGACAGGGATAAGGGGAATGCTGCTGCCGGCCACGCCGGAACGAAGCCGGGGGAAGCGAAAAAGCTGAGCCGCCGTACGCTGTTGAAGGGTGCCGCAGCGGTCGTAGGCGCGGCCGCCGGGTCGGATGCGATCCGCGGCTTCCCGACCATCTGGGCGCAGGAGATCAAGGACATCGAGCTGCGCCATGTCGGCGTCTCCTATTCGCTGGTGAAGGCGTGCCGAGCAGGGCGAGGCAGCCACCATTGCCTGTATTCCGGCGGCCCGCCATCGTGTGCTCAAGAACGCCGACGCGCACGCTTGCAAGAGCGTCGGCACCAATTTCGCAGACGTGGCGACGTCTGGAACTACGTCGGCCTGATCTCGGAGCCGAGCCCGATGGACAGCCGGAGCAGTGATGGCCGGGACGAGCCGTGACATAGCGCAATCGTGGTCACGACGGCTTGACTTGAACCCCGTATTTGCGCGGCCACTCCTGAGACAGTGCAAAGCTTGTCAATTCGTCGGCCCATCACCACGGATCGCGAATGTCGTCGCCTTGAGCCTGGTCATGCCGAATTTGTCGAACAGCTTGTCATAGGTGCCGTCGGCGCGGATCGCGGTGAGGGCATCGGCCACCGCCTGGGCGAGCTGCTTGTCGCGGAAGGCGAAGGTGATGTCGGTGCCGGCGATATCGCGGACCCAGATCTTGGCGATCCCCTTCTGTTCGAGCGAGTTGGCGGTCTCGTTGATGTTGAGCGCGGCCTCGAGCTGACCGGCGCGCAGCGCCGCGGAGGTGGCGGTGACGGTGGTGAAGGTGCGCAGCTCGACCGGCTTGAGGCCCTTGGCTTCCATCGCCGTGCTGAACTCGCGCGCCTTGCGCTCGGTATAGGTCGCCGATTCCACGCCGACCACGCGGCCGGCGAGATCCTCGAATTTTTCGAGCTTCAGGCTGGAGGACGGATCGGTGTAGATGCTGATCGCCTGCTGCGCGTAAGGCACGAGGTACATCATCTTCGAGCGTTCCTCGGTCCAGAACAGGCCGGTGTTGATGGCATCGAACCGGCCGGAGCGCAGCGCCGGGATCATCGGCGGGAAGTCCATGCGCAGGAACACCGCCTCGACGCAGATGCGCTTGGCGATCTCGCGGGCGAGCTCGACGTTGAGGCCCTGCAGCTCGCCCTTGTCGTCGACGAATTGCTGCGGCGGCAGCGTCGGGTTGATCGACATCTGCCATTTCGGCGCCTCGATCAGGCTCGAGGCCGGCACTTTCGGCGTGCAGGTCTGGGCACCGGCGGCCTGCGTCAGGCCGACCAGCAGGGCGAGGGCGGAGAAGGTTTTTGGAAATCGCATCTGATTACTCCGATCAAATCGTGGGTGGCAGAGGAGCCGTTCTCCGGTCCGACGTCTTCTTCGTTGTCTGGTCAATTGGCCGCCGTCGCGTCGGCTTGCCGGGTCAGGATCAGGGAGATGTGGCGCGCCGCGGTCACCACCTCGTCGCGCTGGTTGAGGAGGTCGAGCGTCTCGACGACAATGCCGCGCGCGGGGTTTTTGGTCGGCCGCTTCTCGACGAAGCGGAAGCGGACGCGCAAGCTGTCGCCGGCGACGATGGGGCCCTTGAACTTCACCTCGTCCCAGCCGAGCGAGGCGACAGAGGTTTCCTCGTACAGCTTCAATTCCGACTTCAGCCCCTCCATCAGCGACAGGCCGAACAGCCCGTGGCCGATCACCGCGGGGAAGCCGCGGGAGCGCGCATAGGCGCCGTCAACATGGAGCGGATGATGGTCGCGCGTGACGTCGGCGAAGACCGCGATATCGGCTTCCGTCACGGTGTGCGCGGCAGTCTCGAACTCGGCACCGAGCGCGATATCTTCGTAACGGAGATTGATCGGGGCGCTCGTGTCCATGTTGATCCTCAGGCGACCTTGCGCGGCCGCGCTGGCAGCGCGTTGAAGCTCTGCGCGATTCCCATCGGCCCGGAGCGGAAGATGCGCGGGTCCATGTCCTTCAAATGCGGGCTGATGCGCGGCTTGAAACCCATATGGGCGAGGATGTCCTCCTCAAGCCGCGCGCCCGGCGCGATCTCGGTCAGGGTCACGCTGCCGTTCTCGAGCTCGAACACGGCGCGCTCGGTGACGTAGCTGACATGCTGGCCGCGCTGTGCGGCCAGCGTCGCGCTGAAGCTGATCTGGCCCACTTGCGGCACGAATTTGCGGAAGGCGCCGTCGCGCCGGATCGAAAGGCGGCCGTTCTCGACGCCGATGTCGAACTTGCCGCCGGTCATCGTGCCGCTGAAGATCAGCCGCTTGGCATTCTGCGTGATGTCGATGAAGCCGCCGGAGCCGTCGCGGCGCTCGCCGAAGCGGGTGACGTTGACGTTGCCGGCTTCGTCCACCTCCGCGAAGGAGAGGAAGGCGCAAGAAAGGCCGCCGCCATCATAGAAGTCGAACTGATAGGCCTGATCGAGAATGACGCGTGGATTGATGGCGGTGCCGAATTCGCGCGCATGCCCGGGCACGCCGCCGACCACGCCGGACTCCACCGTCAGCGTGATCAGGTCGGAGATGCCTTCCTCGGCCGCGACATTCGGGATCATCGCCGAGATGCCGACGCCGAGATTGACGACGTCGCGCGGGCGCAATTCGAAAGCGGCACGGCGGGCGATCACCCGCCGCTCGGTGAGCGGATCGGGCGTGATCATCGCCACCGGGACGCGCGTCTCGCCGCAGCGCGCGGGGTCGTAAGTCGTGCCGTAGGTCTGCATCTGCTCGGGCTCGAGCACGACGTGGTCGATCAGGAAGCCGGGGATCTTCACCATCTGCGGATGGATCGAGCCGCGCTTCACGATGCGCTTGACCTGGCAGATCACGGTGCCGCCGGCATTGTGCACGGCCTGCGCGATCGACAGATCCTCGCGCGTCGTGCCCTCGTGCTCCATGCTGATATAGCCGTCCTCATCGGCCGAGGTGCCGCGGATGATGGCGACGTCGGGCGGGTTGGGGACGCGGTAGAGCAGCCAGGACTGGCCGTGCAGCTCGAGCAGGTCGACCAGCGGCGCGGTGGTGCGCTTGTTCATGCGCCCGCCGTCCTGGCGCGGGTCCATGTAGGTGTTGAGGCCGACATGGGTGAGCACGCCCGGATGCTTCGCGGCCATGGCGCGGCAGAGCTGGCTCATCACGCCTTGCGGAAAATTGTAGGCGTCGATCAGTTCGTCGCGGACGAGGCGCATGAACGGAACCTGGAGGCCGAAATTGCCGCCGATGACGCGCGCGATCAGGCCTTCATGGGCGAGATGGCAGAGGCCCTTCTCGGTCACGGCGCCGACGCCGGTGATGTTGATCAGCGTCAGATTGTGCGGGCCCTGGCCACTGATGAAACGCTGCTCCAGCGCCTCGAGAATGGCTTCGGCGGCGCCGGTGCCGCCATTGCCGCCGACGATCAGCGTGTCGGTGTCGCGGATCAGGCCGGCGGCCTCTTTCGCCGTGATGATGCTCAGCATGCCCTTACGCGGCCTCCTTCTCGACCTGGCGGGCGATGATCAGCCGCTGGATCTGGTTGGTGCCCTCGTAGATCTGAGCGAGGCGGACGTCGCGGAAGATGCGCTCGATGCGGTAGTCGCGCGAATAGCCGTTGCCGCCGTGGATCTGCAGCGCGTTGGAGACGTGCTTCATCGCCATGTCGGTGGTGAACAGCTTTGCCTGCGCCGCCTCCTTGGCGATCGGCTCGCCGGCATCGTGCAGCCGCGCGGCGTGATGGATCAGCAGGCGCGCAGCCGCGATGTCGGTCGACATGTCCGCGAGCATGAACTGCACGGCCTGGAAGCCGATGATGGCTTGGCCGAACTGCTTGCGGTCCTTGGCATAGGCGGTGGCGTCCTCGAACGCAGCCTGCACCATGCCGAGCGCCATTGACGCCATCATCAGCCGGCTGAAGTTGAAATTGCTCATGGCCATCTTGAAGGCCTGGTTCTCCGGCCCCATCACGCTGTCGGCGGGCAAGCGCACGTCGGAGAAGGTGATCTGGCAATCGTCGAGGCCGTGCATGCCGAGCAGCTCTTCGTTCTTGCCGCGGGCGATGCCGGGCAGGGAGCCGTCGACCAGAAGGCACGAGATGGAACGGTGGCTTGCATCCGCGCCGGTGCGCGCGAACACCATGATGCGGTCGGCGACGCCGCCGAGCGTCACCCAGGCCTTGGTTCCGTTGAGCCGCCAGCCATTGCTCTCGCGCACTGCGTTGGTGCGGATGCCCGCGACGTCGGAGCCGTGGTCGGGCTCGGAGACGGCGGTGGCGGGAATGATGTCGCCGCTCAGGATTTTAGGGATCAGCGCCTTGTGCGCTTCAGTGCCGTGATGATCGAAGAACAGCACGGCCTCGACAGGGATCGCGAAGGCGTTGGCGACCGCGCCGGAGCAGCGCGCCAGCTCCTCCATCGCGACGCAGGCCGCGACGGCATCGAGGCCGGCGCCACCGGCGCCTTCGCGCAGGCAGATGCCGAACAGGCCGAGATCGGCCATGCCCTTGTAGAGGGCACGATCAAACCGGTCCTCGCGATCGATCGCGGCGGCGCGCGGCAAAATCTCTGCCTCCGCGAAGCGGCGGGCGGTCTCGCGCAGGGCCTTCTGGTCTTGGCTGTAGAAGCGGTCCATGGCGTGCTCCCGTCAGTCGCTGGCGAGCTTGGAATCGTGGGAGACTTCGCTGCGGTCGCGATCGCAGAAGTAGACCGCGACGTCGTCGCCCGGCACGCCATAGGCGCTGCATACGGCGCGGGTCAACGCGATGGCGGCAGCGCGCCGCTCGGCCTGGCTGCGGCGGAAGGCGTGGACCTTCAGCAAGATGCGCTGGCCGGTGGCCTCGGCGCCAAACCTGCCGGCATGGGCGTAGTCATCCGGCGCAATGTTCAGGAAATAGAGCGTGACCGTGTCAGCTGTCACGCCGAACGCCGACATCAGGCCGTCGGTCACCGACCGCGCCAGTGCGGCCTTGCGCTGGGCTGGAGCTTGCGGGGCGAGCACTTCGACATAGGGCATCGATCAGACCTTCGCGGACTTGGCCGCAGACGATTTGGATGAAGACGGTTTGGATTTCGCGGATCTCGCGGGGGCCGTGGCGTCGATCCGGCGGCAGGAGTCGCGCTGGATCAGCCGGGCGCCGACGCGATATTCGCGCACGCCGTCACTGCCATTGCCCTTGCTGTTTCCCTTGGCATCCATGCGATGCAGCAGCCGGTCGACGGCGAGGTTGGCGAGATCACGTGCACCGTTGTCGACGATGCTGATCGCCGGGCGATGCCATTCGAACCACGGCATGTCCTCGTAGCAGAGCAGCGAGAGATCACCGGGAATGGCGATGTGCCGTTCCGCGGTGACGCGCAGCACGCCGAGTGTTGCCTCGTGATTGGCGACGAAGATTGCACTCGGCGGGCGGGGGAGGTCGAGCAGCTTGCGCGCGCAGGTCGCGCCGGTCTCGGGTACGTAGTGGCCGGCATGGATCAGCGCGTCGTCCCTGGCGATGCCGGCCTCGCGCAACGCGCGGACATAGCCGGACAACCGTTCGCGCCCTGACGTGGTGTCCTGGCGGCCGACGATCAGCCCGATGCGCTTGTGCCCGAGCTCGATCAAATGACGCGTGCCCAGATACGCGCCTTGCGGATCGTCGGCGAGCACGGTCTCGAGATCGGTCGCATCATCGCGCCGCACCAGGCAGACGATGGGCACGTCCTTGGAGAGCGTCTCGAGCTGCGCGCCGTTCTTGCCTGTGGGCACCACGATCAGCCCATCGATGCGGTGGTCGACCAGCGTGGTGAGGGTGTCGCTCTCGGCTTGCGGATCGTCGCCGCCGATGCATAGAAGCATCTGATAGCCCAGCGCCTTCAGCCGCGCCTGCACCACTTCTGCCATCACCTGGAACGAGGCGTTGGTGAGATTGTGGACGAGAAGAGCCACGAGCCGCGACTGCCCGGTCTTCAATCCGCGCGCGATCGGGTTCGGCCGATAGCCGAGCTCGCGCGCGATGCGCACCAGGCGCTGCTGCGTACGTTCGCTGGTCAGGCCGGTTCCCGTCAGCGCCCGCGAAGCTGTGCTGACTGAAACGCGGGCCGCCTGTGCCACATCTTTGAGCGTGACGCTCATGAAACCTGCCGATAAACTGCAAACGATTGCAGAAACGCTAAGAGCTTCTTCTACTCGGATCAAGCTCAAAAAATGGATGGTGTTGCCCAATGCAGAGCCGTTTATGCAAACGATTGCATAAAGCTTGCGGATATTCCGCAGGCGGCGCCCGTCGTCCGAATTCACCCGAGCGCCCGGTAGTACCTTGATGAAGACGTTCCGCGGCACCTACACCGTCATGATCACCCCGTTCACGACGTCGGGCGAGGTCGATGTTGCGGCCTTGCGCGCCTTCGTCGACTGGCAGATCGCGGAAGGCATTCACGGGCTGATCCCGCTCGGCTCGACCGGCGAGTTCCTGTCCATGGACGACGACGAGAAGGCGCTCGTCGCGGAAGTCGTCATTCGCCAGGCCGCAGGCCGCGTGCCGGTGCTGATCGGCACCGGCGCGGAGGACACGCGCGAGGTGGTGCGTCTCAGCCGCCGTGCCGAAAAACTGGGCGCTGACGGCGTGATGATCATCCCGCCGTTCTATTCGACGCCGACCGACGACGAACTGGTCCACCACTACAAGACGGTGGCCGACGCAATCGCGTTGCCGATCATGGTCTACAACAATCCGGCAACCGCCAATGTCGATCTCAAGCCGCAGCTCGTGGCGCGCATCGCCGAGATCGACAATTGTCTCTATATCAAGGAGTCGACGCTGGAGGTGACGCGGGTGCGCGACATCATCCGCCTCTGCGGCGACAGGATGACCGTGTTCGGCGGCATCCTCGGCTTCGAATCCTTCGTCGAGGGCGCGCAAGGCTGGGTGGCTGTGGCCTCCAACGTGGTCCCGGCGGAGATGGCCCGCATCTTCAGCCTCGTCGCCGACCACGGCGCGGTCAAGGAAGCGCGCGAGCTCTATCTCAAATACCTGCCGGTGATCGAATTCGTCGGCGGTCAGGCCTACGTCGCCGGCAGCAAGGCGCTGCTCGGCCACATGGGGTTTGCAGCCGGCCATCCGCGTCCGCCGCGCCTGCCGCTCCCTGCAGCACAGGATGCGGCCGCCCGCAATCTGGTCGAAACTTTCGGTCTGACGTGGCGCGGTGCGTCCAATCAGGCTGCTTAGGTCAGGAGTACCCCGGTGAACCTGCTCGACGGCATCAAGATCCTCAGCTTCAATCATTACCTCGCGGGCCCGCTGGCCGCGCAAACGCTCGCCGATCTCGGCGCCGACGTCATCGCGGTCGAGCCGATCGAGGGCGCGTTCCAGCGCAACTGGGCAGTCGCGAACCACTTCGTTGCAGGCGACAGCGTCAATCATCTGGCGACCGGGCGCAACAAGCGCAGCCTCGCTGTCGATCTCAAGCATCCGGACGGCGTCGCCGCGGTGAAGAAGCTGGTCGCGACCTCAGATGTCGTGATGGAGAATTTTCGCCCGGGCACCATGGCCAAGCTCGGCCTCGGCTACGACGCGCTGAAAGCGATCAACCCCGGCCTGATCTATGCGGTCGCCACCGGCTTCGGATCGGACGGGCCGTACAAGGATCGCCCCGGCCAGGATCTTCTGCTCCAGGCGATGTCCGGCCTTGCGATGCGGACCGGGCGCGCCGATGGCGAGCCGACGGCGGTAGGCGCGGTGATCGTGGATCAGCACGCCGCCTCACTCTATGCCATGAGCATTCTGGCGGCATTGTTCGCACGAACGAAGACGGGCAAGGGCCAGCTCGTCGAGGTCAACCTCTATCAGGCCGCGCTCGATCTCCAGGTCGAGCCGCTGACTGCCTGGCTCAACGGCGCGCCGTCGCCGACCTCGCGCGGTCCGGCCGGCATCGCGGCCTGGTTCAGCCCCGGGCCTTACGGCGTTCACGCGACGGCGGACGGCCATATGGCGATCTCGATGGCGTCCCCCAAGGCGCTCGCGGTCGCGCTGGACAGCGAGGAGCTGAAGCAGTTCGGCGACACCGACAGTTTTTCGAAGCGCGAGGAGATCACGCGGATCGTTGTTGTCAGGCTGAAACAGAAGTCGACGGCCGATTGGCTGCCGGCGCTGGAAGCGGCGCGCATCTGGCATGCGCCGGTACAAGATTATCGCGACCTCGAGACTGATCCCCAGCTCAACCATCTCGGCGTGTTCAAGAGCGCCGAGAGTGCAGGCGGCGCGCCAATCCGGATGGTCGCGCATCCCGCGCGCTATGACGGTCAGACGCCGGAGGTGCGGCTGGTGCCGCAGCGCCTTGGTGCACAGACGCGCGAGGTGCTCGGCGAGATCGGCTACGACGCAGGGGAGATCGACGCGATGGTCGCCGGTAAGGCCGTCGGAGTGGCGCGATGATCGATTTTTCAATCCCCGAAGAGACGCGCCTCCTGGTCGACACCGTTCGCCGTTTCGTCGAGATGGAGGTG
Source organism: Bradyrhizobium agreste (assembly GCF_016031625.1). GTDB lineage: Bacteria > Pseudomonadota > Alphaproteobacteria > Rhizobiales > Xanthobacteraceae > Bradyrhizobium > Bradyrhizobium agreste. The sequence goes on from NZ_JACCHP010000011.1 coordinate 431,797, forward strand.
CAGCCGCTCGAAGACGTCGTGGAGCAGACGGCTAAAGTGCCGGCCGACGCACTGGCGGTCACCAAGGCCAAGGCGCAGAAGCTCGGCCTTTATGCCATGAACATGCCGGCGGATGTCGGCGGCGGCGGCCTAACTTGCGTCGAGCATTGCCTGGTCGAGGAAGAATTTGGCAAGACCTCGGATGCGCTGATCCGCCGTGTATTCGGCCAGGTCTATCCGATGCTGATGGCCTGCAAGGGCGACCAGGTCGAGCGCTACCTGCTGCCGACGGTGAAGGGCGACAAGATCTGCGCCATGGCCATCACCGAGCCGGGCGCCGGCTCGGATGCTGCGTCGATCAGCACGACGGCTCATCTCGATGGCGACCATTGGGTGCTGAACGGCACCAAGCATTTCATCAGCGACGGCGACATCGCCGACTACATCATCCTGATGGCGCTGACCGACAAGGACAAGCGGGCGCGCGGCGGCATCACCCTGTTCCTGGTCGATCGCGGCACGCCCGGCTTCAAGGTCGCGCGCACCCAACCGATGATGGGCCATCGCGGCTATGGCCATGCCGAGCTGAGCTTCGAGGATTGCCGCATCCCGAAGGCGGCTGTGCTCGGCGAGGTTGGTGGCGGCTTCAAGCTGATCATGCAGAGCGTGCTCCAGATCCGTCTCGCCCATATCGGCGCGCGCGCCGTCGGCATGGCGCAACGCGCGTTGGAGATGATGCGCAAGCACGCCGGCGAGCGGCGCCAGTTCGGCCAGCTGATCGGCGATTTCCAGATGGTGCAGAAGCTGATCGCCGATTCCGCCACCGAGATCTTCGGCGTGAAGATGATGGTGATGAACGCCGCCTGGGACATCGATCAGGGCAAGGATGCGCGCGACAAGGTCTCGATGATCAAGGTTGCGGCGTCGGAGATGCAGGGCCGCGTCGTCGACCGTGCCATCCAGGTGTTCGGCGGCATGGGTTTCAGCAAGGACCTGCCGCTGGAGCGGATGTATCGCGACGCCCGCGTCACCCGCATCTATGACGGGACCTCCGAGATTCACCGCATGCTGGTTGCGCGCAGCACCATCAAGAACGGCTTGCAGCTCTAGGAAAGCGATCGATGTCTCACGCACCTCTCAAGCCCGGCGCCGCCTTCGCCTTCCGCAAGACCATGACGGTGGCCGAGCAGGCGATGTTCACCGGCATCAGCGGCAATCTCGGCGGGCTCTATGTCGACGCCGTCCGCGCGAAGAAAGCTGGCGCGTCCAACATGGTCGCCTTCGAGCTTGCGGTCGGCGGCCTCGCCACGACCTGCCTCAGCCAGCTCGGTGGTCCGACGCGGCGGATCGGCAGCATCGCGCTGAATTTTTCCGTGCCCGTGATCGTCGGCGAATCCGTCGAGGCAAGGGCTGAGATCGTTTCAGTCGCAGGCGATGAAGCGACCTGTCGGGTCACCTGCATGTTGTCACCCTCAGGCGCGACTGTGGTGGACGGCACCGCAACGCTGGTTCCCTTCGCGAGGGGCTGAACCCATGTACGAGCCGAAATCCTTCGACGATCTCAAGGTGAATGACAGGGTCAGCCTGAGCAAGACCATCACCGAGGCCGATGGCGCGCTCTATATCGCCGCGACCGGCGATTTCGGCCCCGTTCATGTCGATGAGGTCTACGCCGGCGCGACGCGCTTCGGCCGCAGGCTGGCGCCGGGGATCATGGTCGCGGGTCTCTGCACCAGCATCCTCACCTCCGAGCTGGTCGGCACCATCGGCGTATCGGTGGAGGACCGCTTCTGGTTCACAGGTCCCGTGTTTTACGGCGATACGCTCACCTTCGACGTCTGGATCGCCGAGCAGCACGACGAGACCCGCACCATCATCTGGGAAGCGAGCGCGCGCAACGAAGGTGGCCTCGAAGTGTTGAAGGCGCGCGCGAGCCTGAAATTTCCGCGGCGGAAACCGTCATGAGCAAGACGATGAAGAAACCGGATCTGCGCGGCGTCACGGTCGCGACCGTGCTGCCCTTCAGTGACGACAGCTCGATCGACTGGGACGGCTATGCCCGCGTGCTGGACTATTGCGCCTGCCCTGACGGGATCGCGGCGGTGTTCGTCAATGGCCATGCCGGCGAGGGCGGTTCGCTCTCGGACGACGAGCGTCAGGCGGTGATCGAGCGGACGCGCCGGCAGATCGGCAGCAAGCCGCTGTTGGCCGGCATCATCGCGCATTCCACGGCCGAAGCGATCCATCAGGCGCAGCTCGCGGAAGCTGCCGGCGCCGATTGCGCCGTCTTGTTCCCGCCCGCACCGCTCGGCGGCGGTGCCTTGGCGACCTCGCGCGCGCCGGTTGCCTTTGTGCAGGCGGTGAGCTCCGCGATCGGAATTCCCGTGTCGATCTTCCAGTACCCGCTCGCATCGGGATTCGGCTACTCGCCGGAGACCTTGGCCAAGATTGCAGCGCTCGACAGCGTCATCGCCATCAAGGAGGGCAGCGACACCATGCTGGCCTATGACGAGAACCGGCGGGCGGTGAAGCAGGCCGATCCCTCGGTCGCGATCCTGCCGTCGAACTTCAACTGGTTCCTGCCGCAGCTCGCCGTCGGCGGCGACGGCATTCTCTCCGGCCTCGTCAGCCTCGCGCCGCACCTGTTCGCAGCACTCTGGCAGGCTTCGCTTGCCGACGACCTCAAGGCCATGCGCGCCGTCAACGAGCGGCTCTATCCGATCGTCCGCGCCATCTATGGGCCTGCCCCGATCATGGACATGCACACCCGCATGAAGGTCGGGCTGAAGGCGCTCGGCCTGATCCGCAACGCCGATCCACGGCCGCCGCTGCTGCCGGTTCTGCCTGCGCTGTGCGACACCATTGCAACGACGGTCGGCGCGGCGCGCGCGGCCGGCGACATCCGTACTTAGCGTGAGGGGCGAGCCGATGCCGGACGAAGCCTTCATCCATATCGTGCGGGTCGACATCGATCCCGAGCACGAGGCTGCGTTCAACGCCTGGTACGAGCAGAACCATTTCCCCGATCTGCTGGCTTGTCCCGGCTGGCTCTCAGCCAAGCGCTTCGTCTCGGTGGGCGACGGGCCAAAATATGCCGCAATGTACGAGGTCGCAGGCAGGTGGGCGTTCGAGACGCCGGAATTCCTGAGGGTGAAGGGCTTTGGTCCGTTCGAATCCCTGGTGAAGAATTTCATGCGCATCCAGCTGAGGCCGATGTCGGGACCGGCCTGAGCAGATCGAAGACGATGCTGCCGGCCGTGTCGCGAGATCGGACCGGGCCGCATCCAAGAAACGTTAGGGGGAATCCTGGGCGAGGAACTGCATCGGTCATTGGCGTCTTATTGGAGGTATTCATGGTCTCGACACTGCTTCGCTTGAGTGCGGCCGCCGCACTCGTTCTCGCATCCACGGCGGTGCATGCCGCCTGTACGCCCGCAATCACCGACGACAATCTGATCGCGCCCGGCAAATTGCAGCTCTCGATCAATCCGACCAATCCGCCGCAGCAATTCGTCGACAAGGACGGCCAGCTGCAAGGCCTCAACGTCGAGTTGGCCGCCGAGCTCGGCAAGCGGTTGTGTCTTCCCGTCGAACTCGTCCGGATGGATTTTCCGGCCATGATTCCTGCCTTGGGCGCAGCGCGCATCGACGGCGTCAATACCGGCATGTTCTGGACCGAGGAACGCTCGAAGCTGATGTACATGGTGCCGTACGCCATCCAGGCGATCTCGGTCGTGGTCGCACCCGACAGCGGCACAAAAATTGCTACCGAAAATGATCTGATCGGAAAATCATCCGCCGTCGAGGTCAGCAGCTACCAGATGAACTGGCTCAAGAAGCTTAGCGATGCCAGCGTGGCGCAGGGCGGAGCGGCCGTCGAGATGCGGACGTTTCCGACCGCGACCAACGTCGTCAGCGCGCTGCTTGCAGGCCAGGTCGACAATGCGCTGCTGGTCGACAGCGTGGCACGCGATCTCGTCGGCCGTGGTCGCGTGAAGGAAGTCCTGAGCGGGCTCGGCACCGCCAGGACCACGCTTGGGTTCCGCAACAAGACGGTCGCCGATACCGTCGTCAAGGCGCTCAACGCGATGCGGGCCGACGGCTTCTATCAGGCGCTGTTCGACAAGTTCGGCCTGACCGCCATGCCGGCTGATCAGCCGCTCGCGATCGCCGGCCCCGGTCCGGCGTGAGACCTACGGAGACGAGCCGATGAGCCATTTCAGTCCGACGGCCGCCGTCAGCTACTTCTTCAACTACTTCCTGATGAAGGGAGTGCTCGTCACCATCGGCTTGACGGTGGCGGCGGTCGTCGGCGGACTGATCCTCGGCATGGGCATCGCGTTGTTGCGCATGTCGTCCAATCCGGTGCTCGCGGGTGCCGCACGCTTCTACATCTGGTTCTTTCGCGGCACGCCCCTCCTGATCCAGCTTGTCGTGATCTACAGCGGCTTGCCGCAGCTCGGCATCAAGTTCAGCGTGATCACCTGCGCGCTCGTCGGCCTGATCCTCAATGAGGCGGCTTACCTCGCCGAGATCGTGCGCAGCGGCTTCATGGCGGTCTCAGTGGGGCAGCGCGAGGCGGCCTGGGCGCTCAGCCTGTCACCCTGGGTCACGTTCCGCCGCGTGACCCTGCCGCAGGCGTTCCGGCTGATGATCCCGCCACTCGGCAACTCCATCAACTCACTGTTGAAGGCAACATCGCTCGCTTCCGTGATCTCGGTTGAGGAGCTGATGCGCCGCAGCGACATGCTGATGCAGGAGCATTTCCAGATCTTGGAGGTCTATGCGGCTGCGACCGCGTATTACCTGATCCTCACCTCGGTCTGGGATGCGGTTCAGCGCCGGCTCGAGAAGCATTTCGGGCGATCGAGTGCCGCGAAAACCAGGCGGGTCGCAGCGAGCCCGCCGGTTGCGCAGGCGAGTGTGGAGGCCCGTGCATGAGCGAGAGATCGATGGCTAGGGCCGAAGGTGCAACAGTGCAGCCGCAGCTCCGTGAGGTGCCCGCGGTCCGCATGGAGGCGGTCTACAAGCACTATGGCGACTTCACGGCGTTGAACGAGGTGGATCTTAAGGTCGCCAAGGGCGAGAAGATCGTGGTCTGCGGTCCCTCCGGCTCGGGCAAGTCGACGCTCATCCGCTGTATCAATCACATCGAGAAGCACGATGAAGGGTTGATCTACGTCAACGGTACCGAGCTCGATCGCCAGCGCAAGAACATCGACACGGTCAGACGCGACACCGGCATGGTGTTCCAGAGCTTCAATCTGTTTCCGCACATGACTGTGCTGGAAAACTGCATCCTGGCGCCGATGACCGTGAACGGTATGTCGGAGGCGGAGGCCAAGGATCTCGCCATGCATTTCCTGACAAAAGTCCGGATTCCCGATCAGGCCGAAAAATTCCCCGGGCAACTCTCCGGCGGTCAGCAGCAGCGCGTCGCCATCGCACGCGCGCTGTGCATGCGGCCCAAGATCATGCTGTTCGACGAGCCGACTTCCGCGCTCGACCCGGAAATGGTCAAGGAGGTGCTGGAGACCATGAAGAAGCTGGCGGAAGAGGGCATGACCATGCTGTGCGTGACCCACGAGATGGGCTTTGCCCGCGAGGTCGCCGACCGCATCGTGTTCATGAACGAGGGCAGGGTGGTCGAGCAGGCCGCGCCGGAGGAGTTCTTCGAGAACCCAAAGTCCGAGCGGGCGCGGGCGTTCCTCGACCAGATCATTCACTAGCCGATGTCGGTCAGGACGCGGACATTTGGCGATCGGCTTCGCGGCATTCATGCAGCGACGGTCGTCCCGATGAAGCCGGAATTTGGGATCGACGAGGCGAAGCTTGCAGCGCATCTCGCCTCGGTCGCCTCCACGCCCGGCATCAACGGGCTCCTGGTCAACGGCCACGCCGGCGAGAATTTCGTGCTGTCCCTCGCTGAAAAGCAGCGCGTGGTGGAGCTGGCGAGCGAGCACGCTCCGAAGGACTGTCTGATCGTCTCTGGCGTCAATCATGAATCCAGCCTGGAGGCTGCGCGAGAGGCAGCCACGCTGGAGCAGGCGGGGGCGGAGGGGCTGCTGGTGTTTCCGCCCAACAGCTGGGCGCTCAGTCACGGCGACGGCTGTGTTATCGAACATCACCGCCATATCCGCGATGCCACGACCGTGCCACTGATGCTCTACGCCGCGCCGGTCGGTGCGGGTGCGATGGCCTATGCCTCGCCGCTGCTCGAGCAGCTCGTCGCCGACCCTCGCTTCGTCGCCATCAAGGAGGGCAGCTGGGAGGTCGCTGCCTACGAACAGAATCTGAGGCTGATCCGCAAGCTGCGGTCGGACTTCGTCGTGCTCGGCTCGGGAGATGAGCACCTGCTGACGAGTTATCTCGTCGGCTCGGCCGGCAGCCAAGTCAGTCTCGCCTGTGTCGTCCCGGAACTAGTGGTCAGCCTCTGGATCGCTGCGGAGGCTGGCGATTGGCCGCGGGCTCGCGCAGTGCACGAGAAGCTGTATCCGCTGGCAGCTGCGATCTACCGCGATCCGCCCGGAGGACGGGCAACGGTGCGGCTCAAGGCCTGCCTGAAGCTGCTCGGACGCCTGTCATGCGACGCGGTGCGGCCGCCGCAGCCGCCGGCGACACCGGATGAGTTGCGGGCACTCGACATTGCTTTGCGGATCGCCGGACAGGGATGATGGCGGCACGTCAGAACGATTTCGCGCGTAGTCGGGCGGCCTCACCAGGTACGACGTCGGCTTGTGCAGTCAGCAGTAAGATGCCCTCATCATTCAAGCTGTCGGCTTGCTCGGCGGACTTCATCGAGGAACACTCTTGCAAGACGCGAGAGCGGCTCCGCTTCCGACCACAGCATGTATGCCAGCGCAGGTGTCTTGGGAAGGAAGGGGCGTATGACCAGCTCTTGATTTCCAGCCTGGCGCGGCGAGAATGGATCCACCACAGCCGCGCCGACGCCTGCCGCCGCGAGCACGCAGGCGGTGTTGCAGTATCGCACCTCGACGGTCGGCTGGAATGGAGCGCCGGCCGAAGCAAAGCTCGCGCGCACGGCCTCACCCAACTGTGTTCCACGCTCGAGCCCGATGAAGGGGAGATCGACGAGATCGGACGCGGTGATCACCGCGCGGTCCGTCAGCGGATGCTGCGGCGGCATGACGCAGACCATCTCGCCGGTGTGGACCACTTCATGCGCGATGCCTGGATGATGCGAGAAGCCGAGCACGAAGCCGAGCTCCGCGACCCGGCTCAGCAGTCCGTCGATGATGCCCTCATAGCGGCGTACGTCGAAGAACATCCGCGTCTGCGGCCGCCGACGCAGGAAGACCGACAATGCGGGCGGGATGATGCTGTAGGCCAGCGGCGGCGTTGAGACGATCGACAGATGCCCAGTGCGACATTCCCTGAGGTCACGGACGCGGTTTTCCAGCTTGGCATGCAGCGCAAAAATCGTCTCGCTTTCCTTGTAGAGCGCCATCGCCTCCGCGGTCGGAAACAGGCGATTGTTGACGCGCTCGAACAAGGCGAAACCCGCCTGCGTCTCCATCGCCTTCAGCGCGTTGCTGATCGCCGGCTGTGACAGCGACAGCTCCTCGGCTGCTGCGACCGTTGTCCGGTGTCGAACGACCGCACGCAAAATTTCGAGTTGGCGCAGGTTCATCTATTCGTGCCCGTTATAGTCCGGCCGAAAATATCATAGCACGAGTGATTGCCAACGCCGTCCAGCTTTCTTGTAATGCACTGCGGAGAGTGCGCTGCCGAAGGGAAAATCGGTTCGCCTAACGAGGCAGCAATCCGCTTGATTTGGAGGCAATGTTTGAGCCGCGTCCTTCGTGCTGCCGCCGCCCAGATGGGGCCGACGCAAAGAGCAGACACCCGCGCGCATACGCTCGATCGCATGTTGAAACTTTTGGATGCGGCGGCTGAACAAGGCGCGCGCCTCGTGGTGTTTCCCGAACTGGCCTTCACGACGTTCTTTCCGCGCTGGCTGCTCGAAGGCGATGGGCTGGATCAGTATTTCGAGCGCGGCATGCCGAACCCGGCTGTCCAAGCACTGTTCGACCGCGCCTGCGCGCTCGGTGTCGGCTTCTATGTCGGCTATGCCGAGCTGACGGCAGATGGCCGGCGCTATAATTGCGCGATCCTGGTTGACGACGTCGGCGAGATCATCGGCCGCTATCGCAAGGTGCATCTGCCGGGCTCGGTCGAGCCGCGGGCGGGCGCGCGCTATCAGCAACTCGAGAAACGCTATTTCGAGTATGGCGATCTCGGCTTTCCGGCCTTCCGCACCGGTTCGGCGTGGGGACACGCGATCATGGGCATGATGATCTGCAATGATCGCCGTTGGCCGGAATCCTGGCGGGTGCTCGGCCTTCAGGGCGTTGAGCTCGTGTGCATCGGCTACAACTCCGCGGCCTACGATCCGAACGGCGGGACCAGCGAGGATGCCGCGCTGCGCACCTTCCATTCGACGCTGGTCGCACAGGCCAACGCCTACATGAACGCGACCTGGGCGATTGCGGTGGCGAAGGCGGGCGACGAGGATGGCTCCGGTCTGATCGGCGGCTCCTGCATCGTCGATCCGAATGGCAGGATCGTTGCACAGGCGAAGACCCTCGCCGACGAAGTCATCGTCGCCGATATCGATCTCGATCTCTGCCGTCAGGGCAAGGACAAGATGTTCAATTTTGCGGCCCACCGGCGGCCCGAGCAATACCGGGCGATCACCGAACGCGCTGGTGTCATCGAGCCGGCGCTTCCCGACATGGATTAACACGCGGCCGGTTGCAGCGTTGGTTGGCAAAGGAGCTGACATGACACGCCTCTCGCTTTTGCTCGGCCTTGCCGTGCTCGTCGCAGCCACTTCGGTGCAGGCAGCTGAACTGCCTGCGGAGATCAAGCAAGCCGGTACGCTGAAGCTGACGGTGAACTCGACCTATGCACCGATGGAATATCGCGATCCCGCGACCAACGAACTGGTCGGGCTCGACATCGATCTCGCGAACGAGCTTGCCAAGCGGCTTGGTGTAAAGATCGTCTGGAGCGAGACGCCGTTCGCCGAGCTCATTCCATCGCTGCAGACAAAACGCGCCGATTTCATCATCAGCGGCATTCAGGATCGCAGCTCGCGGCGCGAGACGGCGGATTTCATTGATTACCTGACGACGGGACCGCAATTCTTTGTCATGGCCGAGAATGCGGCGAAGATCGCCACCGATCTTTGCGGCAAGAAGGTCGGTACCACGCGCAGCACCGCTTTCCCGCTCGAGATCGAGAAGTGGAGCAAGCAGAATTGCGAGGCCACAGGCAAGCCAGCGATCCAGTATGTTCCGGGCGAGAACTCGATCGATGTACGGAATCAGCTCAAGCAGGGCCGCATCGATGCCGCCGTGCAGGGCAGCGAGACCTTGCCTTATGCGCAGCAGCAGGAGGCCGGCAAATATCGCGTCATCGGCGAGCAGTTGTCCACGGGCTATCAGGGCATCATGTTCCGCAAGGACGATGCCGCACTGCGCGAAGTAGTGACAGAACATCTCGCAGCGATGATCGCCGACGGCTCCTACAAGAGGATTCTCGACAAATTTGGGCTGGGTGCAAATGCGGTCGAGAAGCCCATGATGAACGCAGCGCCGCAATGAGGGCATCCCCGACCCTCGCAGACGAATTTCCTGATCTCTCGCAGATGCAGATCGCGCGGGAGATCCACTGGCGGCGGTGGCTGGCTGCGGCCGCGATCGTCGTGGTGCTTGCGGCGATCGCTCGCGCCTTTGCCAATGGCCAGATCGAATGGTCCTATGTCAGCCGTTTCCTGACCGCGAAGGTGATCCTCCAGGGCATCGTCAACACCATGGTGATGGCGGTACTCGCGATGGCACTCGGCATCGTCCTCGGCGCGGTCGCGGCGATCATGCGGCTGTCACCCAATCCGGTGCTGAAGTCGGTTGCCGCAGGTTACACTTGGCTGTTCCGCGGCACGCCGCTGATCCTGCAACTCCTCCTGTGGTTCAACCTCGCGCTGGTGTTTCCGACCATCGGTATTCCCGGCCTGTGGACGGCGCGGGCCGTTGACGTCATGACGCCGTTCCTCGCAGCGCTGCTCGGGCTCGGCATCAACCAGGGTGCCTATACGTCCGAGGTGATGCGTGCCGGCATGCTGTCGGTCGATGCCGGGCAATATGAGGCGGCGCAGGCGATCGGCATGGGGCGGCTGCGAGCGCTGCGGCGGATCATCCTGCCGCAGGCGATGCGAGTGGTGATTCCGCCGCTCGGCAATGAATTCATCGGCATGGTGAAGGCGACCTCGCTCGCCAGCGTGATCCAGTATCCCGAGGTGCTGCACAACGCCGAGAATATCTACTACGCGAATTCGCGTGTCATCGAGCTTCTGATCGTCGCCGGCTGCTGGTACCTGGTGGTGATATCGATCCTGACGCCGCTGCAGATGCTGCTCGAGCGCCATTTTGCGCGTGGAACGGCACGGGTCAACCGATGACGAAACCGCTCGTCGCGATCCGCTCCGCCAGCAAGGCCTTTGGAGAGTTCCAGGCTCTCAAGAATGTCTCGCTCGACGTGTGGCCCGGTGAGGTTCTGTGTCTGATCGGTGCGTCGGGTTCTGGCAAGACGACGCTGCTTCGCTGCATCAACCAGCTCACCGTGATCGACAGCGGCGGTATCTGGCTGGATGGCGAGATGCTCGGCGTCCGCGAGGAGGGCGGCAAGCTGCGCCGCCTCACCGAGCGGCAGATCGCGCGGCAGCGGCTGAAAACCGGCATGGTGTTCCAGCGCTTCAACCTGTTTCCGCACAAGACGGCGCTGGAGAACATCACGGAAGGACCGCTGCAGGTGCAGGGCCGCAACCCGGGCGAGGTGCGCGCCGAGGCAATCGAGCTCCTGCGGCGCGTCGGGCTTGCGACGAAAGCGGACTCCTATCCGTCGCAGCTTTCGGGCGGCCAGCAGCAGCGCGTGGCGATCGCGAGGGCGCTGGCGATGAAGCCGATGCTAATGCTGTTCGACGAACCGACCAGCGCACTCGATCCCGAGCTTGTGGGCGAGGTGCTGGCTGTTATGAAGGAGCTGGCGCGAAGCGGCATGACCATGATGGTGGTGACGCACGAGCTTGGCTTTGCCCGCGAGGTCGCCGACCGCGTCGTCTACATGGACCATGGCGCAATCGTCGAGCAGGGGCGCGCCTGCGACGTGTTGGGTGCGCCGCGCGAGGAGCGCACCAAGGCATTTCTTTCGGCAGTGATCTGACATTGGGGGTATGGTGATGAAGAGGCTTTTGGTCGTGGCGGCGTTTCTGGGCGCCATGGGCGCGTCGGCGATGGCGGCCGAATTGCCGCCTGAGATCGCAAAGCGCGGCAGCCTCAAAGTGGCGATCGTGCCGAACTATCCGCCGATGGAGTTCCGCGATCCCGCCACCAACGCGCTCTCCGGTTTCGATGTCGATCTTGGCGAGGCGATCGGCCGCAAGCTCGGCCTCAAGATCGAATGGACCGAGACCAGCTTTGCCGAATTCATGCCGTCGATCTCGACGGGGCGGGTGGATGCCATCCTGTCCGGTTTCACCGACTATGCGAGCCGGCATGAGATCGCCTCCTTTGTCGACTATTTGCGCAGCGGTCCGAAATTCTTCGTGCAGCAGTCCCGTGCGTCCGAGTTCAAGGACATGGCTGCGCTCTGCGGCAAGAAGGTCGGCGCCAGCCGCCGGACCATGTTTCCGGCAGAGATCGACAAGTGGAGCCAGAAGAATTGCGGCAGCAATCAAATCCAGTTCGTCGGCACCGACGGCTCGGCCGATGCACGCACGCAGCTCAGGCAAGGCCGCATCGATGCCGCCGTGCAGGGCAACGAGACGCTGCCCTATCTGATGGACCTCGAACCGGGCACCTATGCGCCGGTCGGAGATCCCTTCGCGACGCAGTTCACGGGCATCGCGCTGCCGGTGAAGGAGAAGGCTTTGCAGCAGGCGATGCTGGAGGCGGTCGACGCGCTGATCGCGGACGGCACCTACAAGACGCTGCTGGCGAAGTGGAAATTGAACGACAACGGCGTGGAGAAGGCGACCATCAATGCTGGACAGTAAGGCACTCCAGAGCATCCCGCTCGTCCCGGCGAACACCGCGGACCCGGCACCGAATTATCCCTGGCCGAAGCCTTGGAGGTCGGCGATGTTCCTGTCGTTCGACGTCGACGCTGAGAGCGCCTGGACCAGCAAGGACGCCATGCACGCCCAGCGCCTGATCACCATGAGCTATGGCGGCTATGAGGCGCGGGTCGGCACACCGAAATTGCTGGAGCTGCTCGATCAGCTCGACCTGAAGGCGACGTTCTTCGTCACCGGCTGGTCGGTCGATGCGCATCCGGCAATGGCCGAATCCATCCGCAAGGCCGGTCATGAGATCGGCCATCACGGTTATCATCATCTGCTGCCCGATCCCGGCGATCCCTGGATCGAGGAGGAGCTGGAGCGTGGTTTCGAGGCGTTGAAGCGGCGGCTGGGCGTCAAGCCGATCGGCTATCGTGCGCCCTATGGCGAATTTACCGAGGAGCTGCGCCGGGCGCTGGTCCGGCACGGCATCGTCTACACATCATCGTTCCGCGATGATGTGCGGCCTTACCGTCATCGGCTGGCCGACGGCAAACCCGGCACGATCGAGCTGCCGGTCACCGCGAGCTATGACGATTGGATGCACGGCCTCTCGGCGCGCTTCAGCCCGCGCTCGATCTTTCCCAAGGAGCATGTGCTCTCGATCTGGAAGGACGAGTTGGATGAGGTCCGTGACTGGGGCGCGATGGTGACCACCGTGCTGCATCCGCAATGCAGCGGCCGTCCGATGCGGCTCCGTCTGCTGCGCGAGTTCCTGACCTACGCGAAATCCTGTCCGGACCTGTGGATCACGACCGGGGAGGCGATCGCCGCGAATTTCCAGAAGCATGAAGCCGCGAGTCAGTCGCGCTGATGAGCATGGGCAAGTCTTCGATGCAGTTCTCCCGCCGGTCGCTGCTTCGTGCGGCCGCTATGGCGCCTGCCTTTTCCTTGCCGGGCATCGTGCGCGCGCAATCGCAGACCACGCTGCGCTTCATCCCGGTGATCGATCTGGCTTTCCTCGATCCGATCTATTCCACCGCGCAGGTGTCGCGCAACCACGGCTTCATGGTCTACGACACGCTCTATGGCATGAATGCGGCGCTGGAAGTCTCGCCGCAGATGGTGTCGGGCCATGTCGTCTCCAATGACGCCAAGCAGTGGGACCTGACGCTGCGCGACGGGCTTTTCTGGCATGACGGCGAGCGGGTGCTGGCGCGTGACTGCGTCGCGAGCATCCGCCGCTGGGCCTCGCGCGACGGGTTCGGCGGCGAATTGATGGCGGCGACCGAAGAGTTGTCTGCGCCGGATGACCGTACCATCCGCTTCCGCTTGCGGCGGCCGTTCCCGCTGCTGCCGCAGGCGCTCGGCAAGGCCGCCGTGCATGCCGCTTTCATGATGCCCGAGCGGTTTGCGAGCCAGGATCCGCTCAAGCCGATCACCGAAGTGATCGGCAGCGGGCCATTCCGCTTCATCGCGGATGAGCGCGTGCCCGGCGTACGCAACGCCTATGCCCGGTTCGAGCGCTATCAACCTCGCCAGGACGGCAAGCCGGATTGGACCGCCGGTCCCAAGATCGTGCACTATGACCGCGTCGTGTGGACCACGACGCCGGACCCGGGGACCGCCGTAGCGGCCCTCCAGACTGGCGAGCAGGATTGGCAGGAAACCACGCCGCACGACTTGCTGCCCGTGCTGAAGCAGTCCGATGAGGTCGAAACGCGTGTGCTCGATCCCCGCGGCTATGCGTGCATGCTCCGCGTCAGTCACCTGCAGCCGCCGTTCGACAATCCGGCGGTCCGCCGCGCGCTGCTCGGTGCAATCGATCAAGCCGACTTCATGACCGCGGTCGCGGGCGGAGATCCGGCGTACCAGCTCTCGCCGATCGGCTATTTCGCGCCGGGAACGCCGATGGCCAATGACATCGGGCTCGACGTCTTCCGCGGCCCGCGCGATATGGCTAAGGTGAAGGCCGATCTGGCGGCGGCTGGCTACAATGGTGAGAAGGTCGTGCTGCTGTCGCCGGGCAATTCGGCCGCGCAAAAGCCGCTCGGACAGGTTGCGGCCGACATGCTGCGGAGGGCCGGGATGAACGTCGACCATCAGGCGCTCGACTTCGCAGTCGTGCTGCAGCGTCAGCTCAAGAAGGATCCAATCGACAAGGGCGGCTGGAGCGCTGCCGTCGGTAATTGGCAAGGCATCGACTGGCTCAACCCGGCTGGCAACACCAACCTGCGCGGCGAAGGGAAGGTCGCCGGATGGTACAGCAGCGAGAGAATGGGCGGCCTGCGCGGTCAGTGGCTCACGGCGTCGTCGCTCGAAGAGCAGCAGCGGATCTGCCGCGAGATCCAGGCGCTGGCGTTTGACGAGATCCCGTATTTTCCGATTGGCCTGTACAAGCAGCCGACCGCCTACCGCAAGAGCATCACCGGCATCCTCGACGGCACCGCGGTCTTCTGGAATGTGCGTCCATCATGAGCAGCATCGCGATCTTCGGCAGCTATGTACTATCTCGCCGCGACGGCGCGCAGGATGTGCTGCGCGATCACTGGGTGCTGATCGAGGGCAAGACGATCGCGGCGGTCACCAAGGACAAGCCGTTCGCCGCTGAGGTTCATGATCGTCCCGGCCGCTTCATCCTGCCGGGCCTGATGAACCTGCATAACCACTGCTTCAGCGAGGCGGTGGCGCGCAGCCACACCGAGGACGGCAATGGCCGGCGCAACAATCAGAGCATCGTCTATACGGTGCTGCTACCGCTGACGAAGCGCGGCGCCGATCTGCTTTCGGCCGAGGAGCGCCTTGCGGTCGCGCGGCTCGGCATTCTGCAGTTACTCAAGGGCGGGGCGGCCACGGTGATGGAGCCGTTCCGCAACACCATCCCTGAAATGTTCGACGCCGCCGAGGAGATGGGCATCCGCTTCTATGGCGCGCCCTATCTGTTCTCGACCTCGGACGCCAAGGCCGGCCCGGACGGCGTGATCAGATATGCCGGCGACGACGGCGCGGCAGACTTGGCCACCTGGAACGCGCTCTATCAGCGCTGGAATGGTTGCGGCGACGGCCGGATTGGCCTTGCGATGAGCCCGCATGCGACCGACACCTGCGGGCCTGACCTGCTCAAGGCGTGCGCGGCGCGCGCCCGCGAGCTCGGCGTGCCCATCACCACCCATCTGGCGCAGAGCCGGGCCGAGGTGGAAACGATTGGCAAGCGTTATGACGGCCGCACGCCTGCTGAATATCTCGATTGGCTGGGCCTGCTGGCTCCCGATCTCCTCGCAGCGCATTGCGTCGCGAGCTCCGACAGCGATCTGAAGCTGATGGCGGCGCGCGGCGCCGCGGTGTTGAATTGCCCGCGGGTGTTCGCCCGATCCGGCGTCACGGCGGCATTCGGCCGGTTTGCCGAACATGGCGTGCGCACCGTGGTCG
The DNA here is from genome assembly GCF_016031625.1 of Bradyrhizobium agreste. GTDB lineage: Bacteria > Pseudomonadota > Alphaproteobacteria > Rhizobiales > Xanthobacteraceae > Bradyrhizobium > Bradyrhizobium agreste. The sequence continues at coordinate 447,284 of NZ_JACCHP010000011.1, forward strand.
GCACCGACGGTTACAACATGGACCTGCTCGGCGAGCTCAACGCGGCCTCGATGATCTCGAAACTTGCGCTGCAACGCGCCGAGGTCGCGAGCGCCCCTGACTTGATCGAGGCGGTGACCGCGACCACTGCCTTGCTGGTGAAGCGTCCGGATCTCGGGGCGATTGCGCCCGGCGCAACGGCCGATCTGACCATCATTGACATGACCCATCCGCACCTGCAGCCGCTGTTCGATCCGCGCCGCGCGCTGGTCGCGCTCGGCAACCGCGCAAATGTCGATCAGGTCATCGTCGATGGGCGGGTGCTGATCGATTCCGGCCGTTACGTTCATGGCGATGAAGCTGCCATCACCTCGGCGGGGACCGCTGCGATCGGCAAGATCTGGGATCTGCCGGAAGCGCAGGCGGCGTTTGCCGGCTGAGTTTGCAAGGAGAGCAACGACTATGCGCATGATCAACGTCGCCGCAGCCCAGACGGGCCCAATCCAGCGCGCGGAGGGGCGCGATGTCGTGGTCAGGCGCATGCTCGCGCTGATGGACGAAGCCAAGGCGAAAGGTGCCGACCTGATCGTCTATCCCGAGCTCGCGCTGACCACCTTCTTCCCGCGCTGGTACATGGAGAACCGCGCCGATGCCGATGGCTGGTTCGAGCGCGAGATGCCCAACGATGCTGTGCGGCCGCTGTTCGAGCGCGCGGCCCGCCACGAGATGGCGATGAGCTTTGGCTATGCCGAACTGACGCCGGATGGCCATCATTTCAACACCGCGATCCTCACCGACCGCAGCGGCAATATCGTTGGTAAGTACCGCAAGATCCATTTGCCCGGCCATGCCGAGTTCGATCCGGAACGTACGCACCAGCATCTGGAGAAACGCTATTTCGAGCCGGGCGATCTCGGCTTTCCGGTCTGGCGCAATCTCGGCGGCATCATGGGCATGGCCGTCTGCAACGACCGCCGCTGGCCGGAAACCTACCGCGTGATGGGGCTGCAGGGCGTCGAGATGGTGCTGATCGGATACAATACACCATCGGTCAACGCGCAGAAGGCCGACGAAGGGCCGGAGAAGCGGCTGTTCCACAACCGTCTCTCGGCGCAGGCCGGTGCCTATCAGAACTCCTGCTGGGTGATCGCGGTCGCCAAGGCCGGCAATGAGGACGGCCATCCCCTGATCGGCGGTAGCCTCATCGTCAATCCCGACGGCGAGATCGTCGCCGAAGCCAAGACCGAGGATGACGAGCTGCTGGTGCATCCTTGCGATCTCGACGCCACCGCGTTCGGCAAGCAGACCATCTTCAATTTCGCAGCTCACCGTCGCACCGAGCATTATGGCCTGATCACCAGCCGTACCGGCGCGATCCCGCCGCCGTGAAGGACGTGGTGCGATGACGAGCCTTTCCTTTCGCGACCTTGCGCCTCGGGACCGCTACAAGCTGCTGTGCGGCGTGGTGGTGCCGCGGCCGATCGCGCTCGTCACGACCATGGACGAGAACGGTGCGCTGAACGCGGCGCCGTTCAGCTTCTTCAACGTGTTCTCCGAGGACCCGCCGTTGATCGTGCTCGGCCTTCAGCATCATCCTGACGGCCGGTTCAAGGACACCACGCGCAACATCCACCGCACCGGTGAATTCGTCGTGCATATGGTGGACGAGGCGCTGGCGAAAGTGATGAACGACTGCGCGGTGGACTTCCCCTCCGGCGAGAGCGAGGTTGCGGCCGTGGGGCTGACGTCGGAGGCCAGCGCCGAGGTCAAGGTGCCGCGGCTGGCCGCAGCGCCCTTCGCGCTGGAATGCCGGCGTCAGGTCTCGCTCGCATTTGGTCCAGGCCGCGAGTTGTTGGTTGGCGAGGTCTTGCATCTGCATGCGCGCGAAGGGTTGCTTGATCCGGCGCGCATGTATGTTGACATGGCGACCTATCAGCCGATCGGACGGCTGTTCGGCAATCTCTATTCGACCCAGCGCGACATGTTCGCGATGGATCGCGAGAGCTATGACGATTGGCAGGCGAGGCGGGCGCGTGAAGCACCCTAGGCCGCCAACCACCGCGTCACGACGCGCCGAATTGCACGGCGCCCAGCGCCATGGTCACGGCGGCCTGGGTCGGATCGATCACGGGAATGCCGAGCGCGTCCTCGAGCGGCTTGCGATGACGCGCCATGCCCGCGCAGCCCATCACGACGGCGCCGGCACCATCTTCTTCTTTCAGGGCGCGGCCGACTGTGATCATCTTGGCGAGCGTGCCTTCGCCCGATGCGGTTTCCGCCACGCTCATGTCGAGCGGACGCTCGCCGGCCAGCCGATCCATCAGGCCCATCTGGCGCAGATAGCGCATGTGCCGGCGGATCGAGCGCTGCGCGATCGCGATCACGCCAAAGGTCTCGGCGCGGGTCAGCGCGGTCAGCACGCCGCATTCGGCAATGCCCAGCACCGGTCGCGTGGTGGCTTCGCGGCAGACATGCAGGCCGGGATCGCTGTAGCAGGCGATCACGAAGGCCGCCGACTCGTTGTCGCCGGCAACGGTGCGCCGCAGCGGCATCACCACGCTTTCGGCGTCGGCCTGGCTCTCGATGCCGTAGGGTCCCTCAGTCAGGGTCTCGCACACGATCTCTGGACCGTCGGCAAACGACAGCCGCTTCAACGCCTCGGCCAGGCCGGCGGTGACCACGGGGTTGGAGTTCGGGTTGATGACCATGATGCGCGGTCGGGGCATGGGAGGTTCCTGTTTGGGCAGTGTTGACGGTGCGAAGCTTGACGATGCGAAACAGAGGCAATCACTATGCCATGGACAGCATGAAGCGGTCATGCGCAGGGCGCAAGGGCGCGCCGTAGAGGTGCGCGCCGGACGACAACAGTTACGCAAGGAGACATCGTCATGACCGAACCCGCCTATGACCTGATCATCCGTGGCGGGCGCGTCGCCACGACCACCGACGTGTTCGAGGCCGACGTGGCGATCGCAGGTGAGACCATCGTTGCGATGGGGCGCGTACTCGGTCCGGCCAAGCGCGAGATCGATGCGCGCGGCAAGCTCGTGCTGCCCGGCGGCGTCGACAGCCACTGTCACATCGAGCAGTTGTCCGCTGCCGGCATCATGAATGCGGACACCTTCGAGAGTGCCACGACGTCGGCGGCCTTCGGCGGCACGACCTCGGTCATCTCCTTTGCCGCGCAGCATGTCGGCATGCAATTGGGGCAGGTTCTGGAGGATTATCACGCACTCGCGCGAAATGGCGCGGTGATCGACTACGCCTTCCACATGATCATCGCCGATCCGACCAAGGAAGCGCTTGAGCGCGACCTTCCGGCGCTGATCCGCCAGGGCCATGGCTCGATCAAGATCTTCATGACCTATGACCGGCTGAAGATCGATGACGAGCCGCTGCTTGATATCCTCATCGCCGCGCGCGAGGGCGGCGCGATGCTGTGCGCCCATGCGGAAAATCACGGCATCATCTCCTGGATGGTGAAGCGGCTGCTCGCGCGCGGTTACACTCATCCGAAATATCACGCGATCAGCCATGCGCGCTTTTCGGAAGCAGAGGCGTTCAACCGCCTGATCGGCATGGCGGCCCTCGTCGACCAGCCGATCATGATCTTCCACGTCTCGACCGCCGAGGGCGCGCAGACGATCCGCGATGCCCGCGGGCAGGGGTTGAAAGTGTTTGCCGAGACCTGCCCGCAATATCTGTTCCTCACCGCCGACGATCTCGACAAGCCGGGCGCGGAAGGCGCAAAATGGATGTGCAGCCCGCCACCGCGCCGCAAGGACGACCAGGAGGCGCTGTGGAGGGCGTTATCGCTCGGCGATCTGCAAACCATCTCTTCCGATCATGCGCCGTATCGCTTCGACGAGACCGGCAAGCTTCGCGCCGGGCCGAACCCGAACTTCAAGCAGGTGGCCAACGGCCTGCCGGGCCTCGAGATGCGGCTGCCGCTGCTGTTCGATGCGATGGTCTCCAAGGGACGGCTTGGCCTCGAGAAATTCGTCGAACTGACTGCGACCGCGCCGGCCAAGATCTACAATCTGCATCCGCGCAAGGGATCGATCGCGGTCGGCGCCGATGCCGACATCGCGATCTGGGATCCCGATCGCCGCGTCACCGTCACCGACGCGATGATGCATGATCTGGCCGGCTACACGCCGTTCGCCGGCCGTTCGCTGCAGGGCTGGCCGGAGACTGTGCTCTCCCGCGGCCGCGTCATCGTCGAAAGCGGCAAGCTGAATGCCTCGCCGGGCTCCGGCCGCTTCCTGGCCCGCAGCGGCGGCGAGGCGGCGAAACCGACCGGTCGATTGGTCTCGGACATGAACCCGGAGCAGAATTTTGGCGCCAAGCTGTTGTGATCGAGGCGAGCCACGATGCGTGTCGTGATTTTTGGCGGCACCGGTTTTGTCGGCGTGAATCTCGCGAGCGCGCTGCTGGCGCGCGGCCATCGCGTGATGCTGTATGATCGCAAGCAATTGCCTGAGGCAGCCCATAGGTCGCTGGTCGATCATGGGGAGCGGTTTAGTGTTGTCCAGGGCGAGATCACGGACAGCGACAGGATCGAAGCCTTGATCGCCCAAGGCTGTGACTCGATCGTGCTGGGTGCCGCTATCACGGCTGGCGAACGTCTTGAGAGAGCTGCAAGCTCAAGCATCCTCGAGATCAACGTGATGGCTCAATTGCCGATCTTGACTTTGGCGATTCGCCATAGGGTGCACCGGGTGGTCAATCTATCCTCCGCGGCTGCCTATGGCGCCGCGGGTCAGCGATATCAGCTGTTGGATGAGGAAACGCCCTGTGAGCCGCTGTCGCTGTATGCGCTGAGCAAGTTTGCATCGGAACGTGTGGTGGCTCGGTATGCCGAGCTTTGGGGAGGCGATTTCATCAGCGTGCGACTGAGTGCGGTGTTTGGCCCTTGGGAGCGGATCGGCAAGGTACGTGACACGCCTAGTTTGCAGTTTCAAATCCTCGCCGAGTTCGATCGTGGCGCCCCGGCAATCCTGCCGACTCCAGGCTTCAAGGACTGGATCTATGCGATCGACGTTGCCGAAGCCGTGGCCCTGCTGCTCGAAGCCGAGCGCCCGCGATACCGGCTCTACAATATTTCGAGCGGAACATCGTGGTCTGCTTTGCAATGGGGGGAAGCATTCGCACGCCTCCATCCGCCATTGCAGTGCCGGTTGGCGGTGCCTGAAGAGAAGACCTTCATTGAGCAGCATGGACCAGATCGTGCGCCTCTCTCGGTTGAGCGGATGGCAAGTGAGTTTGGCTGGCGGGCCCGGTTTGGCTGCACTGAGTCCGCGTCTGACATGAGCGTTTGGTGGGCGCAGCACCGGGAAGGGGCATGACATGCGGTTGAATGGGCGGACCGCCATCATCACAGGCGGCGCTTCCGGCATCGGCCGGGCCAGTGCTGTCCTGTTCGCCCGCGAAGGCGCTTTCGTAGCACTGGTCGATCGCGATGCGGATGGTGCGGCCGAAACCCTGGCGATGGTCCGCGAGATTGGCGGGAGCGGCAGCGTTCATGTCGGCGATGTCGGGGATGCAGTCATTGCAGCTGCCACGGTCGACGGTGTGGTCAGGGATCGCGGCCAGCTCGACGTGTTGATGACAGCGGCGGGTTTTTCCTGCGGAGGCACGGTCGTCACCACCGATCCTTCGGATTGGGACGCGGTATTCCGTGCCAATGTCGGCGGCACCTGGTTGTGGGCGCGCGCGGCGGTCCCGATCATGCAGCGGCAAGGCAAGGGCGCCATCATCACGCTGGCGTCGCAGCTGGCGATCGCTGGCGGCAAAGGCAACAGCGCCTATATTGCGGCCAAGGGCGCCATCGTCAGCCTGACCCGCACCATGGCCATCGATTTCGCGACCGATGGCATCCGTGTCAACGCGTTGGCGCCCGGCGCGATCGACACGCCGCTGCTGCGCCGCAGTTTTGCGCGCCATGCCGATCCCGAGCCGGTGCGCGAGGCCTCGCGGCAGCGTCATGCCATGAAGCGATTCGGCCGCGCCGAGGAGGTGGCGGCGGCCGCGCTCTATCTCGCCGGTGACGATTCCTCCTTCGTCACCGGCACGGTGCTTCCAGTCGATGGCGGGTGGCTTGCGGCATGAGTGATGGCCTTGCAGCACTTGCAGTTCAGGTCCGCGCCGATCTTGCCAAGACGGCGCATCCGGGCATGCCCTGGCTGACGCCGATGACGGCTCCCGATGGCAGCCGCGCTCTGGACGTGCTCATTGTTGGGGCTGGTCAATCCGGACTTGCGACGGCTTTCGGCCTGCAGCGCTCGCAGGTCACCAACATCCTCGTGCTCGACAAGGCGGATGAGGATTGCGAAGGCCCATGGCTGACCTATGCGCGGATGCCGACCCTGCGCAGTCCGAAGGACTACACCGGCCCTGATCTCGACCTGCCGAGCCTGACCTATCAGGCCTGGCACGAGGCCAAATTCGGAATGGAGAGCTGGCGCGATCTTGGTCTGATCCCGCGCGAATATTGGGCGGCCTATCTGTCGTGGTATCGCAAGGTGCTCGGTTTACCGGTGCGCAACGGCTGCGAGGTGACCGATATCGCACCTGAGGCCAACGGCCTACTGCGGGCAACAGTGAGCACTGCTCATAGCGAGGAGGTGCTTTACGCCCGCAAGATCGTGCTCGCGACGGGACAGGAAGGCATGGGCGATTGGAGCATTCCCGAACCAATGCGGCATCTGCCAACGTCGCGATGCGTCACCTGCGCGGCGCCGATAGATTTTACCGCGCTACGCGGCAAGCGCGTCGCGGTGATTGGCGCGGGCGCCTCGGCCTTCGATAACGCAGGGATGGCACTCGAGGCAGGTGCGGGCGCCGTGCATTTGCTGTGCCGGCGCGCTGCGATCCAGCTGGTGCAGCCCTATCGATGGCTGACCTTCCGCGGCTTCCTCAGGCATTTTTCCGAACTCGACGATTCCTGGCGCTGGCGCTTCATGCGCGCGGTGCTCGAGCTGCGCGAGGGATTTCCGCAAGCCACATATGATCGCTGCGCGCGGCACGCGACGTTCCATCTGCACGAGGGCGCACCTGTCGAGGGAGCGCGGGAGACTCTTGACGGCGTGCTGCTGCGCACGCCACGTGGCGAGATCGCGGTCGATTTCGTCATCTGCGCCACCGGCGTCACGATGGACTTTGCCGGTCGCCCCGAGCTGAAGCGATGCGCCGATAACATCGCGCGCTGGGCCGACTGCTACACGCCGCCGGCGCAGGAACAGAGCCCGCGCCTTGGCGCCTTTCCTTATTTGTCGGACGACTATGCTTTCTGCGAGCGCGCGGTTGGACGAACACCGTGGATCTCCGGCATTCACCTGTTCGCCATCGCCTCGACCATGAGCTTTGGTCCGTCCGGCTCCTCGATCAATGCGATGACGACGGCGGTGCCGAAGCTGGTCCACGGCCTCACGCGCGACCTGTTCCGCGCCGATATCGACAGGCACTGGGCGGCATTCCAGGCCTATGATGTCCCTCAAGCTGTGATCCGGCGCGCGCCCGCGGCGGCGGAGGGGAGCGCGTGATGCCGGCGAGCGCATATGCATTCCACTGCGACGAAGGAGCATGCCAAACTGCCTGTTTCTGGCACATGATTTGCTGCCATTTCGGGCGTGCGCGGCCTAACAAAGGACAGAGGCGATGTACCCCGTGATTTCCAGGCATCTGATTTCGGCGTCCGCCGTTCTTCTTTCAGCGACATTGATTGCGCCCGCGGCCCGTGCGCAGAGCCGCGCTGAGACCTTGCGCTACGTGACGGCGGCAACGGTCAACACGCTCGATCCCAACATTCCCGGCTCGACCCGCGAAGCCTTCGCGCTCAGCATGAGCAGCTATGACCGGCTGGTGTCGTTCGGCCGCAAACAGCTCAACGGCAAATGGGTGTTCGATCTCGATACCATCAACGGCGAGCTCGCGGAGTCCTTCAGCGTCAGCCCCGATGGCCTGAAGCTCACCTTCAAGCTTCGTCCCGACGCCAAGTTCCACGACGGCTCGCCGGTTACTGCAGAAGACGTGAAGTGGTCGCTCGACCGCTGCGTCACCGCGCCGGTACTCGGCAAGGCGCAATTGCTGACGGGATCGTTGACCAGCGCCGACCAGTTCAAGGTGATCGATCCACTGACCCTTGAAGTGACATTGCCGCGGCCCGACAAGCTGGCACTGCCGAACCTTGCGACCGTCTATCCCATCATCATCAATTCCAAGCTTGCCAAATCGCATGCGACGCCTGAGGATCCATGGGCGCTGAGCTGGCTGAAGGAGAACGAGGCGGGCAGCGGCGCCTATATCGTCGAAACCTTCAAGCCCGGCGAGCAGGCGATCGCCAAGCGCAACGAGGCCTGGAATCGCGGCTCGCCGGACAAGCCGGCGTCCTTCAAGCGGCTGATCATCCAGTCGGTACCGGAGCCGGCGACGCGCGCCAATCTGGTCGAGCGCGGCGACGCGGACCTCGTGATCGACCTGCAGGCCAGCGACGTCCAGGCGCTGGAGGCCAAAGGCAAGCTGAAGGTGATTTCGACGCCGCAATACAATGCGGTGACCTTCATCTCGATGAACAACAAGATCCCGCCGTTCGACAACGTCAACGTCCGCCGGGCGATCGCCGCGGCGTTACCCTATGATGACATGTTCAAGGCGGCGCTGTTCGGCCGCGGCGCGCCGCTGTTCGGTGCCAGCTGGGCCGACGGTACGCCGCCGAGCGGCGGCTATCCGATCCCGCAACCGGTCAAGCTCGATCTGGAGAAGGCGCGGGCCTATCTGAAGGAAGCTGGCATGCCCGAAGGTTTCGCCACGACCTTCAGCTTCAACGTCGGTCAGGCCGCGACTGCCGAACCGATGGCCGCCCTGGTCAAGGAATCGCTGGAGAAGATCGGCATCAAGGTCGACATCCAGAAGCTACCGGATGCGCAGATGTCGAGCTCGATCAACGAGAAGAAGCTGCCCTTCTTCACCGAAGGCATCGTCGCCTGGCTGCCGTCGACCGATTATTTCTACCGCAACTTCTACACCGGCAATCAGCGCTGGAACTATTCCTCCACGGACAATGCCGAACTGGAGAAGATCGCGCAGGCAGCGCGCTTCGAGCCGGACAAGGCGAAGTACGAGGCGAAGGGCAAGGAGCTCAACGCCATCCATTTCGAGCAGATGTTCCAGGTCCCGCTCTGGCAGCCGGCGCAGGACGCAGTGATGGCCGCCAATCTCGACGGCTATGTCTATCAATTCACCCGCCAGGTGGATTATCGTAACCTGAGCCGCAAATAGCAGCGGAGCCGGGAGCGCGGCGAAGAGCATGGGCACGATCGGTGCAACTTTGATCCGGGCCGGGCGGCGGTTTCTCTCGTCGCTGCCGGCGCTGTTCGGCGTGCTGGTCTTCACTTTCCTCTTGATGCGGGTGCTGCCAGGCGATCCCGCCGTGTTCTTTGCCTCCGGTCCGAGTGCCGGCAACGAGGAGATCGAGGTCGTCCGCAAGCAGCTCGGGCTGGATCGGTCGCTGCCGGAGCAGCTCGTCATCTATCTCCACGATGTCGGCCGCGGCAATCTCGGCCGTTCCATGATGACCGGGCAGCCGGTCGCCAAGGACCTGCGGCAGCGGCTGCCGGCCTCGCTCGAGCTGACGCTGACCGCGCTCGTGATCGCGCTGATCGCGGCGGTGCCGCTCGGCGTGCTGGCCGCGCTGCGGCCGAACTCGCTGATCGATCATAGCGTACGGCTGTTCTGCTCGCTCGGCGTCTGCGTGCCGACCTTCGTCTCCGGACTGTTGCTGATCTACGTCTTCTACTATCTGCTGGGTCTTGCCCCCGATCCGACCGGACGGATCGACGTCTTCGCCTCGGTGCCGCCGGCGCGCACCGGCTTCCTGATGGTGGATTTCCTGCTCGCGGGTGACGTCGAGGGTTGGTGGGCCGCGGCGCGTCAGTTGATGCTGCCTGCCTTCACGATGGCGCTGTTCGTGATCGCGCCGCTCGCCCGCATCACCCGTGCCTCGATGCTGGTGTCGCTCGGCAGCGATTTCGTGCGTACCGCGCGCTCGGTCGGCCTGTCGCGCTGGCAGATCGTGGTGACCTATGCGCTGCGGAATGCAATCCTGCCCGTGATCACCATCGCCGGCATCGTGTTCTCGACCATGCTCGGTGCCAACGTGCTGGTCGAGAAAGTGTTCTCCTGGCCGGGCGTTGCGTCCTACGCGCTCGATGCGCTGCTGGTCTCCGACTATGCCCCGGTGCAGGGCTTCGTGCTGCTGATGGCCAGCATCTTCGTCGCGGTCAATCTCCTGGTCGATGTGCTCTACGGCATCGCCGATCCCAGGGCGACGGTCGCATGAGCCTGACAGCAACATCGTCGGGGCTGCGTCACACCGTGTGGGTGCTGCGCGGTAACCTCGTTACCGCGATTGCCGCCGCAGCGGCGATATTGCTGGCGCTGGTCGCGATCTTCGGCCCCATGCTGGTGCCTTATGATCCCGTCGCTTCGGACGTGCCGCGGGCGCTGCAGCCGCCGAGCGCACTCCACTGGGCCGGCACCGACCAGCTCGGCCGCGATGTCTTCAGCCGATTGGTCGTCGCCACGCGGCTCGATCTCGCCATCGCCGTTACGGCCGTCAGCGTGTCCTTCGTGATCGGCGCGGTGATCGGCTCGCTCTGCGGCTATGTCGGCGGCAAGCTCGATCGCGCGGTCGGCCGGTTCGTCGACGTGCTGATGGCCTTTCCGCTGTTCGTGCTCGCCATGGCCATGGTCGCAGCGCTCGGCAACCGGGTCGAGAATATCGTCATCGCGACCGCGATTATCAATCTGCCGTTCTACATCCGCTTCGCGCGCGCGGAGGTCAATATCCGCCGCAACCTCGGTTGGGTGGAAGCGGCGCGCGCCTGCGGCGATGGGCATGTCTCCGTCGTGCTGCGCTTCCTGCTACCCAACGTGCTGCCGGCGATGGCGGTGCAGATGTCGCTCAATCTCGGCTGGGCGATCCTGAATGCCGCGGGCCTCTCCTTCATCGGCCTGGGCGTCAAGCCGCCGACGCCGGAATGGGGCATCATGGTCGCCGAGGGCGCGCGCTTCATCTCGACGGGCAGGTGGTGGCTGGTGTCGTTTCCGGGGCTGGCCCTGATGCTGGCCGTGCTCTGCTTCAACCTGCTCGGCGACGGGTTGCGCGATATCCTCGATCCGCGCATGCGCACATGATGTCGCCACTGCTCGAAATCGACAATCTCGGCGTGACGTTCTCGACCCGGCGCGGGCTCGTCGAGGCGGTGCGGGGCGTCTCGCTGTCGCTCCAGCCGGGTGAAATGCTGGGCCTCGTCGGCGAGAGTGGGTCCGGCAAATCAGTCACCGGCTTCGCGGTCACCGGCCTGCTCGACAAACCGGGTCGCATCACCGCCGGTCGTGTCAAGTTCAGAGGCCAGGACATTACGCGCGCGTCGGGGGCGGAGCTGCGCAACCTGCACGGCGCCAACATGGCGATGATCTTCCAGAATCCGCGCGCCGCGCTCAATCCGATCCGCACCGTCGGTGCCCAGATCGCCGATGCCGTCCTTTCGCATCGGCGGCTCTCGAAGCAGGAGGCGCGGGCCGAGGCGCTGAAGTTGCTGCGCGCGGTGCAAATCCGCGATCCCGACCGGCGGCTGGATGCCTATCCGCACGAGCTCTCCGGCGGCATGTGCCAGCGCGTGATGATCGCGATCGCGATCTCCTGTAATCCATCACTTCTGATTGCCGACGAGCCGACCACCGGCCTCGATGTGACGACACAAAAGGTGGTCATGGACCTCCTGGCGCGCATCGTCGCCGAACGGGGCATGACGACAATCCTCATCACCCACGACCTTGGTCTTGCGGCACATTATTGTCGGCGCGTGGTGGTGATGGAGCAGGGGCGGCTCGTGGAAGAAGGCGCGCCGCAGACATTGTTTCGGGCGCCGCAGCACGCCTATACCAAGCGACTGGTGGCATCGTCGCCGACCGCGACATCGCGTGTCGGCGATCTCGTGCCGGCCGACGAAGCTCTGCCGGTTGTCGAGGTGAAGGAGCGGCCGACGCCCGCGCCGGGCACGCCGCCGCTGCTCGACGTCCAGCACGTCGTCAAGCGTTTTGACGATGGCGCCGCTGCGGTAGCGGATTTCTCGATGACCATGGCGGCGGGCGAGAGCGTCGGCCTGGTCGGGGAGTCCGGCTCCGGCAAGAGCACCACCGCCCGCATGATCTGCCGGCTGATCGATCCGAGCGCAGGCGATATCCTGTTCGACGGCTATTCGATCGCAAAGCTGCCGGCGCGTGATTTTCATCGCTCGCCGCTACGCAAGGAAATCCAGATCGTCTTTCAGGATCCGCACGAGAGCCTCAATCCGCGCTTTACCGCGTTCGACTGCATTGCTCATCCGCTGCTGAGGCTCACCGGCCTGCGCCCCGGCGACGCGCTGCGTTCCCGGGTCGAGGAGTGCGCGGACCGCGTCGGCCTGCCGCGTGAGTTGTTGTCACGCTTCCCGCATCAATTGTCGGGTGGCCAGAAGGCGCGCATCGGCATCGCCCGCGCCATTGCGTGTCGGCCGCGTTTGCTGGTGCTTGACGAGCCCACTGCGGCGCTCGATGTCTCGGTGCAGGCCGTAGTGCTGCAGCTGCTCGACCGGCTTCGGCGGGAGGACAATCTCGCCTTCCTGTTCGTCAGTCACGACCTCAACGTGGTGCGCATGATGTGCAGCCGGACCATCGTGCTGCGCGCCGGTGGCATCGTCGAGCAGGGTGAGAGCCTCGCTCTGTTTGCCAATCCGCAGACGGATTACACGCGCGAGCTGGTCGAAGCTATCCCACACATTGGTTCGCCTGCTTCGCTTCTGCCCGCCTGATTTCCACTTCCAATTCATGGCCACATGGCCCTTTAGGCGAAGAGGGCCGCGCCGAGGCCGGCCACACCATCCAGGATCGATACCAGAGCCGGCGCGGCAGCAGCGCAGGAGCTGGCCGAACGGCCGTGTTTGCGGCTACCATGGCGGCGTGCTCATGGGAGGAACATGATGGCAGGCGGTATTTCCATTCACGCGGTCGACGTCGCGAGCGGACGGCCCGCGCAGGGGCTGCGCGTCGAGATCTGGCGGATCGATCCGGATTCGGTGCGCGTCGCCGACGGACGGCTCGGCGCCAATGGCGTGCTCGATCATTCCGTTGCGCAAGGCGCAGGCGTCACGGCCGGCGAGTATGAGGTGCTGTTTCATCTCGGCGAGTTCTTTGGCGGCAGCGATGGCTTCCTCACCGTGACGCCGTTCCGCTTCCGCATCAAGAACGTTGACGAGCATTTCCATCTGCCGCTGAAATTCACGCGCTGGGGCTATTCTCTGTTCCGCGGCGCCTGATCAGTTCGTCAGCCGGCGCGACAGGCCCGTCACGCGCTCCATCACCGCGACCAGCGCCACGGTGGCGATGATCAGCACGCCGGACAGCGCGGCGATGGTGACATCCAGCTTGCCCTCGAGATCCTGCCACATCCGGATCGGCAGCATATCGGTGGCGGCATCGCGCAGGAACAGCGAGACCGGCACGTTGTCGAACGAAGACATGAAGGCGATGAAGGCGCCGGCGATGATGCCCGGCCGGATCAGGGGCAGCACGATGCGGCGGAACGTGTAGAGGCGGCTGGCGCCGAGCACCGCCGAGCTTTCGAGCAGGGTCGGCTCGAGCTGGGCGAGGGCCGCAACCGTGTTGCGCACGACATAGGGCACGCAAACCACGGTGTGGCCGATCACCAGCGTCAGCGGCGACACCGGCAGGCCGACCAGCGAGAACAGCATCAGGGCCGCGAGGCCGAAGGCGAGGGCGGGGAGTACCAGCGGCGACATGAACAGGGAATCGAGCAGCCGCGCCGACAAGGCCTGCGACCGCGAGATCGCCAGCGCCGCGGCGACGCCGAGGACAACGGACAGGCCCGTCGCCCACAGCGCAACGATCAGGCTGTTCTTGGCGGCGAAGTGCAGCTGCCAGGCATTCGACAGCTCGACGTACCAGCGCAGCGAATATCCGGGCGGCGGGAAGCGCAGCGAGAAGCCGCTGGTGAAGGAGACGATCAGCACCACGAGCGAGGGGGCGATGATGATGAGAAGCGCGATCACCGCGATCACGGTCATGACGAGCTCGAAGCTGATCGCCTCGAGCGTGCGCTTGCGGCCGCTCATCATGCGCCTCCATAGCCGCGCGACATGCGGCCGAGCGTGGTGAAGACCGAGACGACCGCGAGCACGGCGAGCAGGAAGATGATCGAGATCGCGGCCGCGAACGGCCAGTTCTGCAGCGTCGAGGCTTGCTGGTAGAGATACATCGGCATGAACAGCATCTGGCCGCCGCCGATCAGCGACTGGGTGATGAAGGCGGTGATCGCTGCGGCGTAGGTCAACGTGCAGCCGGCGATGACGCCGGGCAGCGACAGCGGCAACACGATCCGGAAGAAGGTGCGCCAGCTCCCGGCGCCGAGCGAGCAGGAGGCATCGTCGAGATTGGGATCGATGCGGCCGAGCGCGGTGATCAGCGGCAGCGTCATCAGAGGCATCTGCACCTGCGCCAGCGCGATCACTACGCCGAACTGGGTGTAGAGCAGTTTCAGGGGGGTATCGATCAGGCCGAGCGATTGCAGCGTCGCATTGATGATGCCCTGGCGACCCAGGATGACGATCCAGGCGAAGGTGCGGACCACCACGCTGGTCAGAAGCGGCAGCAGCACGATCAGGATGATGACGGTCTGCAGCTTTGGCCCGACCCGCTGATAAAGCCAGGCGATGGGAAAGCCGAGTACGAGGCAGACGGCGGTCACCTCGGCGCCCAGCAGCAGCGTCGAGCCGAGCACGCCCAGGCTGAAGGGATCGGTGAGGAAGTGCAGGTACTGGCCGAGCCCCCAATGGAGCCCGGCCGTGTCGTTGTGCAGCGAGAGCCAGAACAATTGCAGCAGCGGCGCGACGAAGAAGACCAGGAAGAACAGCGCCAGCGGCGCTGCCAATCCCATTCCGTAGGACGTCACGTCCCGTGCTGCCGGCGCTGCGCCCATGGTTTAGATCTTGATCTCGCGATTGAAGCGTTCGATCCAGGCCGAGCGCTGCTCGTTGATCTTCTTCCAGTCCTGGAATACGAACTTCTTCTTCAATTCGGCGGTGTCCTTGGCCAGTACGCGCGCGATCTCGCCCCCCATCGCCACCTTGGAATTGGTCGGCACGATCAGATAGGGCGGGTTCATCAGCGTGGTCTGCACCTCCGGCATCAAGGCCGCTTCGATCAGCTTGAAGGCGAGCTCGCGGTTCGGCGAGTTCTTGACGATGTGGATCGTGGTCTTGAAGGCGATCGCGCCTTCCTTCGGCGCCACGAACTCGACCGGTACGCCGCGCGCTTTGAGGATCTGGATGGCGTTGAAATTGCCGGGCGAGATGTCGATCTGGCCCTGCTGGAACAGGGTGGCGAGCGCGCCGGGATTGGCGGCGACCGCGGCGAGGTTGGGCTTGAGCTCCTCCAGCGCCTTGAAGCCCGGATCGACATTGGCTTCCGAGCCGCCGCGCATCTTGGCGATCTCGACCAGCCAGCCGGTGCCGAGCGTGGAGTTGAGGTTGGTGATGCCGACGCGGCCCTTGAACTCCGGCTTCCAGAGATCGGCCCAGGAGGTCGGCGGCGTCTTGACCGCTTCCGGATTGTAGGTGAGGCCGACGACCTGGAAGAACGGGGCGGGGCCCATCGGTTCCTGCGCCTCGGCGATCAGGTCCTTGTAGTAGGCGCTCTTCTCGACCGGATAAGGCTCGACCAGGTCCTGGCCGACGGCGACGAGGGCGGGACCGGGATCGTGCAGCATGACGTCGATCGGCGGATTGGCCTTGGCGGCGTTGACCTTCGCGATCTGGTCGACTGATAGCATGGGGTCGAGCACCATCGCCGCATCGGCGTTGGCCTTGCGGAAGGCCGGCACCAGCACGGCCTTGTGCGCTTCCTCCCAGCTTCCGGTGAAGGTCGCGAACACCAGCGGGCGGGCCTGGGCAAAACTCAGTCCGGGGAACGCCTTCATGGCCCCGAGGGTGAGGGCCGTCGTCATCAAGCTGCGGCGGTTGAGGATCATGTCGAACTCCGTTGTGGACAATGACTGGAACTAAAGCGTCGCGGGAAAGGCATTGGCGAGCGATGGGGCGAGCGGCGCGAGGCGCACCGCGGCGCCGCTCTCCAGGGCGCGCGTCTCACCGATGCGCGCCTGGGACACCTTGACGCCGGAGCCGTCGGCGGTCGTGACCTCGTGAACGACGGTGGCGCCCAGCGGCAGCGACATGCCGACCACGCCGGCAAAGCCGGTCTCGTCGCCGACGAATTGCAGGTGCTCGGGCCGAATGCAGACGGTGACGCGGCCGCCTTCGCTGAGCGTGCCGCCCGCGGGCCGTGCGATGATCTCCGTGCCAGCATCGAGGCGTACTTTTGCAGCTGTGCGGTCGGCCGAGACCACGACGCCGGGCATGCGGTTGGTGGAGCCGACGAAGGTATTCACGAACAGCGTCTGCGGCCGGTCGTAGACGTCGGACGGCGTGCCGAACTGCTCGAGCTTGCCGTGGCTCAGCACCGCGACGCGGTCGGCCATTGAGAGGGCTTCTTCCTGGTCATGCGTCACGATCAGCGTGGTGATGCCGGAGACGCGCTGCAGGCGCTTGACCTCGATCTGCATGTCCAGCCGCAGATTCTTGTCGAGCGCGGCAAAGGGCTCGTCTAGCAGCAGGATCGACGGCTTGATCGCGAGCGCGCGGGCAAGGGCAACGCGCTGCTGCTGGCCGCCGGAGAGCTGTCTTGGCAGGCGCTCAGCCATGGTCGGCAATTGCACCAGCTCGAGCAGGCGCTGCGCCTCGCGTTGGCGCGATGTCTTGTCGACGCCGCGCGCGGCCAACCCGTAAGCGACATTCTCGCTGATCGAGAGGTGCGGGAACAGCGCATAGTTCTGGAACACGATGCCGACGGCGCGCTTGTTCGGCGGCAGCGCGTCGACGATGTCGTCGCCGATGATGATCCTCCCTTGCGTCTGCGCGATGAAGCCGGCGATGATGCGCAGCAGCGTGGTTTTGCCGCAGCCGGACGGGCCGAGCAGGGCGATGATCTCGCCGCCCTTGATGTCGAGATTGATGTTCTCGACCGCAAGCGCGCCGCTCGGATAGCGGTGGGTGACCGCGTCGACGACGAGTGACCGTCCGCCTTGCGCTTCAGCCATGGTGTTGCCTCCCATTGCCCCAAAGGAGAAAAGCAAGTCTCGTGCCCGTCATGCTCGCGTTTCGGTGCGAGGTTTGGCATTGTGGGGCGATGACATCGATTTGCGAGCTCCCGGCCACAACTCTTGCGCGCGCGATTGCGAAGGGCGAGCTGTCTTCGCGCGACGCCGTCGAGGCGCATCTTGCGAGGATCGCTGACCGGGATCCGCAATTGGCGGCGTTCGTCACCGTTGACGCCGAAGCCGCCCGCCGCGCCGCGGAAATTTGCGATGGTGCGTCCGCGCCGGTCGGGCCGCTGCATGGCGTGCCCGTAGGGATCAAGGATCTCACTGACACCGCGGGGCTTGCGACCACCTACGGATCGGTTCTGTTTCGCGATCACGTTCCTGCCGAGGACGATCTTGTGGTGGCGCGGCTGCGGCGCGCCGGCGCAGTTATTCTGGGCAAGACCAACACGCCCGAATTCGGCTTCGGCGCGATCTGCACCAACAAATTGTGCGGGCCGACGCGCAATCCGGTCGATACCGCGCTGACCTCCGGCGGATCGTCCGGCGGCTCCGCCGTTGCAGTTGCTACCGGTATGGTGCCGCTCGCGCACGGCACCGACTTTGGCGGCTCCGTGCGCACGCCCGCCAGCTTCTGCGACGTCGCCTCGATCCGGCCAACGCCCGGTCGCATCCCATCGCCGCGCCGTCCGCTCGGCTGGGACACGCTCGCCACCCACGGTTTCCTCGCCCGCGTCGTGGACGATCTCGAACTTGCGCTGTCGATCTGTGGGAGCGGCGACGCCAACGATCCGCTCTCGATTGGTGTTGCCAGTGAAGATCAGCCGCTTACAGGGCGTCCCCGCATTGCAGTCACGCCCGATTTCGGCGTCGCGCCGGTGTCGCGCGAGGTGCGTGCGCGCTTTGCTGCGGCCTGCGACATGCTCGCGGGCGTTGCCGATGTCGTAGCATCTTCGCCAGACTGCAGTGGCGCGATCGAAACCTTCCGCACGCTCCGCGCCGCGCACATCGCCAACAGCTACGGTGATCTGCTGAGGATACGCCGCGCCGAGCTGACGCCCACGCTGATCTGGAACATCGAGGCGGGTACAAGCCTGTCGGCTGAGGATTACCTCAACGCCGAACGCCGTCGCACTGCGATCTACCGCAGCTTTCGCGAGCTGTTCACCGGCTTCGATTTCCTGGTTGCGCCGGCGGCGTCGGTCTTCCCGTGGCCGAACGAGATCAGTGATGTCACCGCGATCGACGGCACGGCGCTGGAGACTCCCATTGATTATCTCGCCGTCACCTTCATCGTGTCGCTGGTCGGTTTCCCGGTCCTGACCCTGCCGGTGCGGCGGGAAGCAAATGAGCTTCCATTCGGAATCCAGATCATTGCGCCGCCGGGGAGCGAATCCCGCCTGTTTGCCTTCGGCCGTGCCATCGAAAACGAATTGGGTTTTTCGCATCGGCGGCCGCCTCTCTGATCAGCTGTCGCGATGCTCGAGCCGGGCGGCGAGCGCATCGGCAAGACCCATCGTCGGCTTGGTGGCGGGCCGGCGGAACGTGCCTGCGCTCGCCTTGCGCAGGCGTAGCGCATGCAGCGCCTCGGCCTGTTTTACTGAAGCTATGACCTGATCGACCACGGGGACAGGGATCCGGTCGGCGACGCGCTCGGCAAGGCCGGAGAGCGGGGCTCCGGCGAAGATCAGCACATCGGCCTCGTCCTCGACGATGGCGCGCCGGGCGAGCTCGACCAGCATGTCCTCCTTCTCGGTGCCGACCTCGGAGATCGTCTGGAACGGCGTATCGAGCATGCGGATGCCGGCGCAGCGCTCCCACAAGCCATGGGCGCGGACGCATTCCTCGTACCAGGGCCCCAGCGCCTGCGCGAAGGTGACGATGGCAAAGCGGCGTCCGGCCATGCAGGCGGTCAGCATCGCCGCCTCCGCCATGCCGATCACGGGAATGTCGAAGGTCTCGCGCGCGGCGAACAGGCCGGGATCGCCGAAGGCCGCGATGATCGCAGCATCGACCTTTGTGTGCTGCTCGGCCAGCATTTCCAGCGCAATGGCGCCGCCGATCTGCGCTTCGGTGCGCGTGGCGATATAGGGCACGCCGCGGGTCGCGGTGCACGGGATCAGCTCGGTGCCTTCCGAGGCGGCGCGCTGCCCGACCCCCAGCATCAGCTGCGTGACCTCGGTGCTGGTGTTGGGATTGAGCAGCAGCAACTTCATGGTTCAGGCCGCCGTCCGCTTGGCCTGTGAGGCGGCGAGGACTTCGAGGAGCGCCGTGCCGGTGCGCGCGACATGCGCGCCGAGCAGGCGGCCGGCGGCCTCGCTGTCGCGCGCTTCGAGGGCGGCGAGGATGTCGGCGTGCTCGTCGACCGAATTGCTCCAGCGCCTGTCGGCGCCGAGCGCAAGATAACGCGCGCGCTCGGCGCGGGAGATCAGCGTCTCGTGCGCCTCGCGCAGCGGTGTGTTGCGGGCCATGCGGACGATGGTGTTGTGGATCTCGCCATTGAGGGCGAAATAGTCGTCGAGCTTGCCGTTGCGGTGATGACCTTCCATCCGGGTCTGAAGCGTGCGCAGTCGGGCGAGATCGCGCTCGGTGGCGCGCTCCGCTGCAAGCTCGGCGGCGAGCCGCTCGATACCGGCGAGGGCCTCGAACAATTCCGAGATGCCGTCGACCGCGATATCGGCAATGCGCGGGCTGCGGTTCGGACGCAGCTCGATCAACCCTTCCGCCGCCAGCACTTTCATCGCCTCGCGCAGGGGGGTGCGCGACACGCCGAGCTCCTTCGACAGCTTGGTTTCCTGAGTCTGCGATCCCGGCGGCAGCTCGCCGCGAATGATCATCGTCCGCATCCGCGCGGCGGCGCGCTCATGCAGGCCCATCCGCTTGAGTTTGGGCGACTTTCGCCCTTTTGGCGCTTCCGATTTCTGCTGCACGCGTGCCTCACTGCTTGCGCTCATCCTAGCCGTTTACCGGGCTTTCTGGCTGCCCAAAATATCGACGTATCTCGCTGAAAACAATGGCATAGCGCGCAAATTGTATGCAGCATGCAAAAACCGGATTGCGCTGCGGCCGTGGCCGGCGGATGATCCTGTCCAACGCGCGGGATCCTGCGCCTTCGAAAACGGAGTGAGCGATGCGGACGAGTGTGCGAGTGGGCCTTGTGGTGATGGCGGCAGTGCTTGGCGGAAGCGATCTCGCCTTGGCGCAGACCGCGAAGATCAAGCTCGGCTACGCCAAATGCGCGCACTGCCTGCCGATGTCGTTGATCCCAAGCGTGGCCAAGGGCGTCGAGGTCGAAGCCACCGGCTTCAACTCGGGCAACGACGTGCTCACTGCCCTGGTGTCGAAGAGCATCGACGTCGCGCAGGTCACCTACCTCCACTACATCACCGCGCTCGACAAGGGCTTTGACGTCGTCGCCGTCTCGGGCCAGATCAATGGCGGCTCGGAATGTCTCTCCTCCGCGAAGCTGAACCTGCCGGCGGAGGACTGGGCCACGTTCAAGACGACTGTTGCGAAGGCCAAGAGCGACGGTCAGCCGCTCAAGGTCGCGGCGTCCCGCGGCAATGCGCAGGACATCCATATGCGCGGCGCCTTCCTCAAGCAGGGCGTCGATCCCAACAAGGACATCCAGTTCATCAACATTCCAAATCCGTCCGACCATCTCGCAGCGCTCCAGCGCGGCGAGGTCGACTTGATCTGTTCGGTCGAGCCGTTCGCCTCTCAGATCCGCCTCGCCGGCGCCGGCAAGCATTTTGTGCTGCCGTACGAGCAGGCTGCCGGAAATCTCACAAATCTGATCGTCACCCGTTCCGATGTCATCGCCAGCCAGCGCGCCGGCGTGCAGGGCGTCGTCGGCGCCGTGGTCGAGCTCGACAACAAGCTGATCGCCGACAAGACGCCGTGGATCGAGGTCATCAACAAGCTCACCGGCCTCGACAAGAACGTGGCGACCGAGGCGCTGAAGAATGCCTCGCCCGATCCCGCGATCCATCGCTCGCAGACGCTGGCGATCGCCGCGATGATGCGCGATCTCAAATACATCTCGAAGGACGTCTCCGCGGAAGCGGAGAAGAACATGGACTATTCGTTCCTGGAGAAGGCCACCGGAAAGGCCAAGAATGACCTCGGTTACTGACGTCTCGCCAGCAAGGCCGGCGTTCCGGCTGACGCGAGCGTTTTGGGGGATCGAACGCCTCGTCGTGCCGGCGCTGCTGATCGCGGGCTGGGAGGCCTTTGCCCGCAGCGGCATGCTGCCGCCGGCGCTGCTGCCGGCGCCGAGCGCGGTGCTGCATGCGCTCGGCGACTGGGTGTTCGGCTTCGACGAGACCACGCAAAGCTATTCCGGGCACTGGCTGCGCGATGCGCTGGCCAGCGCGCTGCGCGTCTTCGGCGGCTTCGCGCTGGCGAGCCTCTTCGGCATTCTCGCCGGCGTCGCGATCGGCTGGTCGCGCCTGTTCGAGAAGACGCTGGAGCCGACTCTGCAGATGCTGCGTCCGATCCCGCCGGTGTCCTGGATTCCGCTGGCTATCATCTGGTTCGGCATCGCCGACAAGCCGGCAATCTTCCTCGTCTTCCTCGGCGCCTTCTTCCCCGTGTTGATGAACAGCATCCACGGCGTGAAGACCGTCGACCATAATCTGGTCCGCGCTGGCGCGATGATGGGCGCCAATAGCCGCCAAATGTTGACCGACATCGTGCTTCCGGCGGCGCTGCCCTCGATCTTCGCAGGGCTTCGCATCGCGGTCGGTTCCGCCTGGATGCTGACGGTCACGGCCGAGATGGTCGCGGTGAAGAGCGGCCTCGGCTACGTGCTGTGGGATTCCTATTACTTCCTGCGCTACGACATCGTGCTGGCCGCGATGATCTCGATCGGGCTGCTCGGCTATCTCTCCGACCTCGGCCTCAAGGCGATCATGGCGCGCACGCTGCGCTGGCAGCAGACAACCACCGTGCAGGGCAGGGCGGGCTGATGGCGGCAATCGAGCTTCGCAACATCGTAAAAGTGTTTTCCGACAAGCGGCGCGGCCGTGACCTCTTGACGCTGGACAACATCAATCTCGACATCGAGGCCAATGATTTCGTCTGCCTGCTCGGCCCGTCCGGCTGCGGCAAGTCGACACTCCTGAACATCATCGCCGGGTTCGAGCAGGCGACGTCCGGGCGCACGCTGGTCGACGGCAAGCAGGTGGAGCGGCCGGGCTCGGACCGCGGCGTGGTGTTCCAGCAGCCGACCCTGATGCCGTGGCTGACCGCGATCGACAACATCGCCTTCCACCTCAAGCTCAAGGGCGTCGCCAAGGCCGAGCGCTACGATCGCGCCATGGAGTTCATCGATCTCGTCGGCCTGCGCGGCTTCGAGCATCACCATCCCTCAGAGATGTCCGGCGGCATGAACCAGCGCGTCGGCATCGCCCGCGCCCTGCTGATGAACCCGAGCGTGATCCTGATGGACGAGCCGTTCGCGGCGCTGGATGCCCAGACCAAGCTCGAGATGCAGGAGGAGCTGGTCGCGATCTGGCAGAAGCGCCGCTGCACCATCGTGTTCGTCACCCACAGCGTCGACGAGGCGCTGGTGCTCGGCAACAAGATCGTGGTGATGACCAGGCGGCCGGGCCGGATCCGCGAAGCCGTCAATTTCGACCTGCCGCGCCCGCGCGACATCACCAGCCCCGAATTCAACGACGCCAAGCGCCACATCCTGGCTTTGATCCGGGAGGAGTCGACGCGCCTTGCGCAGGCGTCGTAAGGTTAAGGCCATGCGCAAGCGTCTCGGCATGATCACGCCGTCGTCCAACTCGGTGCTGGAGCCCGTCACCAGTGCGATGCTGGCCGGCGTCCCTGGCGTCACGGCGCATTTCTCGCGTTTTCGCGTCACCGAGATCGCGCTCGACGCCGCCGCGCTCAGCCAGTTCGACGCCTCGGTGATGTTGCCGGCGGCCGATCTGCTGGCGGATGCCAAGGTCGACGCGATCGCCTGGAATGGCACGTCCGCAAGCTGGCTCGGCATCGGCCGCGACCGCAGCCTGTGCGAGGCGATCACGGCGCGAACAAATGTGCCGGCGACGACATCGACCCTGGCCTGCATCGATGCCGCCCGCGTGCTCGGCGCCAAACGCATTGGCATCGTTTCGCCATATACCGACGACGTGCAGCGGCGAATCGGCGTTGTCTGGGCCGAGGCGGGCGTTGCCCCGCACGCAGAGCGCCACCTCGGCTTGCGCGACAACTTTTCCTTCGGCGAGGTCGCGCCGGCGACGATCACGGACATGATCCGCGCCGTGGCTAGTGAGGGTGCCGACGCCATCGTCATCCTCTGCACCAATCTCGACGGTGCGGCCCTGGCAACCGCGCTGGAGCGGGAGCTGGACATCGTCGTGCTCGATTCGGTGGCCGTCACGCTGTGGCGGGCGCTGGAACTGGCCGGCGGCGACATCGCGGCCCTCGCGCAGTGGGGACGCATTTTCCAGACATCGGCGATCATCAAGTGACGGAGACGCACGTGACGCAGCTCAACCTCGCCATCCGCGGCGGCACCATCGTGACGGCCAGCGACGAGTTTCGCGCCGATATCGGCATTCGCGATGGCCGTATCGTCAGCATCGCCGATCGCATCGAGGGCGCGGCTCGCGAGATCGATGCGACGGGCCTGCTGGCGCTGCCGGGTGGCATCGACAGCCACGTCCACATCTCCCAGCCCTCCGGCCCCGACGTGGTGATGGCCGACGACTTCGCCTCGGCGACGCGCGCGGCGGCGGCCGGCGGTAACACCATGGTGCTGCCCTTCGCGCTGCAGGAGAAGGGCACCTCGCTGCGCACCTGTGTCGAGAACTATCGGAAGCTCGCCGAGGGCGAGTGCTACATCGACACCGCCTTCCACCTCATCATCTCCGATCCGACTGCGGTCGTGCTCGGCCAGGAGCTGCCGGCCCTCGTCAAGGACGGCTACACCTCGTTCAAGGTGTTCATGACTTATGACGACCTCGTGCTCAGCGACAAGCAGCTGCTCGAGGTGTTCGAGGTCGCGCGCCGCGAGGAGGCGCTGGTCATGGTTCATTGCGAGGGCTACGACGCCATCCGCTTCCTCACCAGCAAGCTCGAACGCGAGGGCCACATCGCGCCCTACTATCACGGCACTTCGCGGCCCCAAGCGGTCGAGCGCGAGGCGACACATCGCGCCATCAGCCATGCCGAGGTGATCGGCGTTCCCATCATGATCGTGCACGTCTCCGGTCGCGAGGCGATGGAGCAGGTGCGCTGGGCCCAGCAGCGCGGCTTGCCTGTGCATGCGGAGACCTGCCCGCAATACATCACACTCACGGCCGACGACATGAAGGGCCTAAACATGGACATCACGGGCGCGAAGTACGTCTGCTCGCCGCCGCCGCGCGATGTCGAGAGCCAGCAGGCGATCTGGGAGGGCATCACGTCAGGCGTGTTCCAGACCTTCTCGTCCGACCACTGCCCGTTCCGCTACGACGATCCCAAGGGTAAGTTGACGCCGAACGCCCGCACCTCGTTCCGCTGGGTGCCGAACGGCATTCCGGGCGTCGAGACGCGGCTGCCGATCCTGTTCTCAGAAGGCGTCTCGAAGGGACGCATCACCCTGCAAAGGTTCGTCGAGCTGACGGCGACCAACCACGCGAGGATTTACGGTCTCTATCCGCGCAAGGGCTCGATCGGCGTCGGCTTCGATGCCGATATCGTGCTGTGGGACCCCAAGCTGAAGAAGAAGATTCAGCAGGCCGATCTTCACCACGGCGCGGACTATACGCCCTGGGAAGGCTTTGATGTCACCGGTTGGCCGGTCACCACCATTGCTCGCGGCCGGGTCGTGTACGACCAGGGCGAGATCGTCGGCGACAAAGGCTCGGGTGCGGTGCTGAGCCGCGGCAAGTCGAGCCTGATCTGACCAGGCGCAGCTCGCGCGGCGCCTGGTCTAGCGAAGAACGCGGTCAGGGCATGCGGGAGGTCACCCGGTCTCCGGATGCGATCCGGAGCACCGGCTTCAATCGTCCGTCCCAGAGTCCCCACTGGACGTTTCCGGGAATGGATCGCAGAACGTGGTCCATCACTCTACCGTCACTGCCGCTGCTATCTGCCTGGCGCCGCTCGCAATGATGGAGGAGGGTGAGGTCGAGAGCTTGCCGAGCCCGAGATAGACGAGGCCCGCAACCCCGATGCCGAACAGCCAGCTCAGGTCGGCACCGCCGAGCAGGTTGATCGAGATCGGCCCCTGCAGCGCGCCGACGAGACCGTCCTCCACGAGCCATCCGGCAACGAGGCCGGCGAAGAACGCGATCATGCCGGCCCAGTTGATGTCGCCATAAGCGCTGGTCTCCGGCGAGCGATAGAGCTCGGCGATGTCGATGTTGCCCTTGCGCTTGATGAAGAAGTCGGCCAGCACCACCCCGGCCCACGGGCTCATCCACAGCAAAAGGCTGATCATCCAGTTGTCGAACGCTTTCGCGAAAGACGGCGCGAAGATGAAGTACAGCGTGACCAGATAGCCGGCGACACCGACGATGATTGTGAGCCAGAAGCGCGAGAATTTCAGTCCCGCGCTGAGCGCCGCCAATGTCGCCGAATAGACGTTGAGGATGTTGGTGGCGATCGGGCCGTGCAACACCATCAAGAGCACGAGGATGCTGACCGGGCCGCCAAATACCGCGCTCACCATCTTGGCTGGATCGGTATCCAGCGTCGTCGAGGCAATGGTCGCGCCGAGAATGCCGAGCCAGACCGTCGGCACGAACATGCCGACATAGCTGTACCAGAACACGGATTTCGACGGCACGCTTTTCGGCACGAAGCGCGAATAGTCGGAGGCCCAGGTCACCCAGGAAATGCCCCAGCCGACCCCGATTGCGGTCATCAGCAGCGTCAGCATCGCCAGATGCGCGCCGGGCGGCAGCGAGGTGGTCAGGCTCCAGTTGACGACGCCGGGCCGCGTCCAGGCCAGCACGCTCATCAGCACCATGATGGCGATGGTCGGCGGCACGGTGTATTTCTCGAAGGTGCGGATTGCGTAGAAGCCGTAGACGCCGATCAGCACCTGCACGGCCATCACCAGCGTGATGACGACGATCTCGACCAGCCAGGTGTCGGGGACGCCGAACTGGCCGAGGATGCCCATTGAGACCTTGACCGGGAAGTACGTGTTGACCCCGATCCAGCCCAGCGTCATCAGGAACATCAGGATGCTCGGCAGGTAGGCGCCGCGGACGCCGAAGGCGGACCGGCTCAGCACCATCTGATTGACGCCGGTCTTGTGCCCCATCACCGTGAAGGTCGCGAAGATCGCGCAGCCCACGATGTTGCCGAGCACGATGACCGCGATCGTCTCCATCAGGCCGAGCTTGAGGATGATGCCGAGCGCGCCGAGCGCCCAGTTCACCGGCGCGATGTTGGCGCCGGCCCAGATCCACATTTGCTGCGGCCCGGTGGAGTCCCGGTCCGCATCGGGAATTGGCTCGATGCTGTGAATATCAGCGCGAAGTTCGGTATCCGTCATGACATCCCCCAATACGAAGCACGCTTCGCATCATCGCAGCATAAATCATGCCATGGGTTGCGGAGCGGCCGGGCAGGGCGCGTTTGGATGTCGGATGCAACGAGCCTCGCCTCGGATGCGACTGCGTTTTCAAGCGCGGGCCATGCTGACGCGCCGGCCTTCCGCGGCACACCGGACCCACCGCCGGATGGTGGCGATCGATGCACGGCCGGGCAGCGGTACGATGATAAATTGAGCAGCGCAACTCAAAAGCGCAGCACGCGCCTCTAGTCGAATAGGGCAGCGGCGCTGTCGCGACTGGGATTGCCGGCCACGATGCGCTGCATCATCTCGATAAAGAGCGCCTGCTCCCGCTGGCTCAAATCGCCGAGCGTTGCGCGATGCGCCCGCCGTGCTGCGCCCTCGATTTTAACGAGCAGTGCGGCGCCGGCGGGCGTCAGGCGGCACAATCGCGCGCGCCGATCGTCCTTGTTCACCGCGCGCTCGACCAGGTTCCGCGCGGCGAGCCGCTTCAATGCGCCTGTTGTCGTGGTGCGATCGAGCGCGATATCGGCCGCCAAAGTGGTCTGATCGGCGGTTTCGCGCACCGCCAGCGCCGAGAGCAGGCTGTATTGCAGCGGCGTGACCTCGAATTCGCCGCAGGCTTCCTGAAACAGCGCGACGTGAATCTGGTGCAGCCGGCGGATCAAATAGCCGGGCCGTTCCGACAATGGCCAGGGGCGGTGCTTGCCCCCGCTGCGACTTTTCCTGGCTTGCCGCAATGCACGCTCTCCCAACCCCAAGCCCTTCGCGCTTAGCTCGATTCGAACACGCTCGCCACCACAGGATCATGGCACGAAGCTTGCTTTTATCCAAATGCGAAGCATGCTTCGTAATTCGAGGGCGGGGCAACCGCCTGCGCAAGAGCCTGAGGAGAGCGCCATGTCCGTCACTGCCAGCTTCGATCTTCTGCTGCGAGGTGGCCGCGTGATCTGTCCGGCCTCCGGCATCGATGGCCTCAAGGACGTCGCCATCCGCAATGGCAAGATCGCGGCGGTCGCATCCGACATTCTGCCGACCAGCGCAAAGGAGATCGTTGATGTCAGCGGCAAGCTGGTGCTGCCCGGGTTGATCGACACCCACGCACATGTCTATCAATATGTCTCCGGCCGCTTCGGCATGAATCCCGACATGGTCGGCGTGCAGTCGGGCGTGACGACGCTGGTCGACCAGGGCGGTCCGTCCTGCATGACGCTGCCCGGCTTTCGTCACTTCATCGCGGAGCCCGCGGCCTCGCGCGTCTATGCGTTTATCTCCGCCTATCTCGTCGGCGGCCTCGAGGGGCATTTCTATCCGCAGCTCTACAGCCCCGACGGCGTCGACATCGACGCGACCGTCAAGGCCGCGACCGCCAATCTCGATCTCGTGCGCGGCATCAAGGCTCATGCCGAGATCGGCGGCTTCGCGCGCTGGGGCATTCGCGTCATCGAGATGGCGGCCGAGATCGGCAAGCGTGCCGACCTGCCGGTCTACGTGCATTTCGGCCAGCTCTGGGGCCTGCCCGAGAGCGGCGCCAATGGCGAGGACGCCGACACCATCCTCACCCGCGTGATCCCGCTCTTGCGCGAGGGCGACATCCTCGCTCATCCCTTCACGCGCCATCCCGGCGGCTTCGTCAATCGCGAGGGCGAGGTGCATCCGGTGATCCAGGCCGCGCTCGACCGCGGCCTGAAGGTCGACGTCGGCCACGGCAGCCATTTCTCCTATCGGCTCGCGAAAAAAGCAATCGCTGCCGGCATCATCCCGACCACGCTCGGCGCCGACATTCACGGCTACAACACCCATGTGCCCGCGCCGGCCGGCACGCCCGACCAGCACGAGGACGACGAGAACCATCCCTTCGCCGGCCAGGCCAAGTTCAGCCTGGTCCAGGCGATGAGCTCGATGATGGCACTCGGCCTGTCGCTGGAGCAGGTGGTGCCGATGGTCACCTCCAATCCCGCAAAGATGCTCGGCCGCAGCGAGGAGATCGGTGCGCTCAAGATCGGCATGGACGCCGACGTCTCCGTGCTCACGGAGAGAAACGGCCGCTTCGTCCTCAAGGACAACGAGAAGAACGAGGTGATTGCCGAGCGCCTGCTGCAGCCGGCCTTCTGCCTGCGCGCCGGCATCCGCTTCGACGCGGTCGCACCGATCCTGCCGCAGGCCGTCGCGGCATAAGGCCCGGCAGTGCAGGAGAACGCCGCGTTGCGCAACGAGCGAGAATTTCCGCACGGAAAGACGGGGCAGGGCGTTGGCGCGCGGCTGCCGCGCAAGGAAGACGACCGCCTGATGCGTGGCCGCGGCCAATATGTCGGGGACGTCAGGCTCGCCGGTCTTCAGGACGTCGCCTTTGTGCGCAGCCCGCTGGCGCATGCGCGCATCCGCGGCATCCATTTGCCCGAATGTCATCGCGGCAGCGTGTTCACGGCGGCCGATCTCGTCGGCATCAAGCCGATCCGGGCGGTGTCGGGGCTGCCGGGCTTCAAGATCTCCGAGCAGCCGGTGCTGGCGACCGGCAAGGTGCGCCAGGTCGGGGAGCTCGTCGCGATGTGCCTCGCGCCGACCCGCGCCGAGGCCGAGGATATCGCGGCCTCCGTGACGCTCGATCTGGAGGAGCTGCCTGCGGTGTATGACATGCTGAAGGCGCGCGAGCCTGGCTCGGCGCTGGTGCACGAGCATTGGGGCGACAACGTCTTCCTCGAGACCAGTTACGAGGTCGACATCTCCGCCGCGCTCGATGCGCCGATCAAGGTGACTCGCGAGATCTCGACGGCGCGACAATGCATGTCGCCGCTGGAAGGCCGCGGCGTGGTTGCGACCTTCGATCGACGGCTTGATCAGCTCACGCTGCATTCCGCGGCGCAGATGCCGCACATCACGCGCAGCGGCCTTGCCGAATGCCTCGGTATGGAGGAGGGCCAAATCCGCGTCATCTCGCCCGACGTCGGCGGCGGTTTCGGTCACAAGGGCATCTTGTTGCCCGAAGAGGTCTGCCTGTCCTGGCTGACGATGCGCTGCGGCCATCCCGTGCGCTGGCTCGAAGACCGCCGCGAGCACCTCGTCGCCAGCTCCAATTGCCGCGAGCATCATTACAAGATTACGGTCTATGCGGACCGTGACGGCGGCTTGCGCGGCATCGATTGCGAGGCGACCGTGGATTCCGGCGCCTACTCGTCCTATCCGTTCTCGGCCTGTCTCGAGGCCGCGCAGGTCGCGAGCATTTTGCCCGGCCCCTACAAGATGCCGGCCTACCGTTGCCGCACCTTCTCGGTCGCCACCAACAAATGCCCGATCCTGCCCTATCGCGGCGTCGCGCGCACCGGCGTCTGCTTTGCGCTGGAATTGATGCTGGACCTCGTGGCGGCCGAAGCCGGTCTCGAGCCCGGGGAGGTGCGGCTGCGCAATCTGGTGCGCCCCGAGCAGATGCCGTTCGACAACATTACCAGGAAGCATTTTGACAGCGGCGATTATCCGGAAGCGATGCGCCGCGCGCTCGCGGCCATCGACGTCGACGCGATCCGCGCCAAGCAAAAGCAGGGCGAGGCCGACGGCCGTCGCATCGGCGTCGGCGTCTCCATCTATTGCGAGCAGGCCGCGCACGGCACCTCGGTCTATTCCGGCTGGGGCATCCCGATGGTACCGGGCCATGAGCAGGCCTCGGCGCGCCTGACGCCGGACGGCGGCCTCGAACTGCGCGTCGGCGTGCACTCGCACGGGCAGGGCATGGAGACGACGCTCGCCCAGGTCGCGCACGAGATCCTCGGCGTGGATGTCGCGAACATCCGCATCGTGCTCGGCGACACCGCGATGACGCCCTATTCGACCGGCACCTGGGGCTCGCGCTCGATGGTGATGGCGGGTGGTGCCGTCGCGACCGCCTGCCGCGAGCTCGGCGAACGTGCAAGACGCATCGGCGCCAAGCTGTTGCAGCACGATCCAGCCGCCGTGGTGTTGCAGAATGGCGAGGTGCGCGGCGTCAACGGCAGCGTCAGCCTGAAGGCGATCGCCCACACCTGGTACCGCCGCCCGCAGGACTTGCCGCCAGACGTCGATCCTGGCGGGCTCGAGGTCACGCAAGGCTACAAGCCCGTGCGCGACAGCGGCACCTTCAGCTATGCCGCGCACGCAGCCGTCGTCGCGATCGATCCAGATCTCGGCGAGGTGGAAATCCTCGACTATGTGATCGTCGAGGACGGCGGCGTGCTGGTCAATCCGCTCGTGGTCGACGGCCAGATCTATGGCGGCCTCGCGCAAGGCATCGGCACCGCGCTCTACGAGGAGATGCCGTTCGACGCCTCCGGCCAGCCGCTGGCGACGACGCTCGCGGATTACCTGCTGCCCGGCCCGACCGAGGTCCCGGCCGCGCGCCTCGACCACATGGAGACGCCGTCGCCCTATACGCAATTCGGGGTGAAAGGCATCGGCGAGGGCGGAGCCATCGCACCGCCCGCCGCGATCGCCAATGCCGTCAACGACGCGCTGCGCCCGCTCGGGGTCGAGCTGATGCAGTCGCCGATCACGCCGCACCGCATCGTCGCGGCGGTGCTGACCGCGCGTGCGGCGGAGAGGAGCGCGGCATGAAACCGGCGCCCTTTGCTTACGAGCGCCCGCGCGATCTCGATGCGGCTCTGTCGATGCTGGCCGCAAGCGGCGGATCGGCGAAGATCATCGCCGGCGGCCAGTCGCTCGGCCCCATGCTCAATCTGCGGCTGGTGCAGCCGGAATTGATCGTCGACATCTCCGGTCTTGCCGAGCTCAAGCGCGCAGAGGTGTCCGGCGACGAGCTGGTGCTCGGCGCGCTCGTCACCCATGCCGATATCGAGGACGGCCGCACGGCGGATGTGACCCGCGGTGCCATGCGCGGCGTCGCCGCCAACATCGCCTATCGCGCGGTGCGCAACCGCGGCACGATCGGCGGCTCGCTCAGCCATGCCGATCCCGCCGCTGACTGGATCTCCGCGCTCGCCGCTCTCGGCGCGCGGGTGACGCTGCGCAGCCTTGCCGGTGCGCGATCGATGGCCGTCGAAGCGTTTGTGGTCGGTGCGCTGGAATCCGCGCTGCATGCCGGAGAGATTGTCGAAGCGGTGCATGTGCCGGCGCGATCGCCGACGGCGCATTGGGGTTACGCCAAGAGCTGCCGCAAGACCGGCGAGTTTGCCCATGCGATCGGGGCGATATCGATCGATTCCGCTGCAGCTTCGGCGCGTATCGTCATCGGTGCAATCGATACCGCGCCCATCGTCATCACTGATGCCGCGGAGCTGTTCGGCGGCCGGATCGACGCCGACTACAAGCAGCGTTTCGATATCCGTGCCGCCGATGTCCTGCTCGCAAACGCCGGCATCGACGATGCCGCGCAGCGGCACATCCATGTCAGCGTGTTGAAGCGCGCCGTTCTGGAGGCCTCGGCATGACCACGATCGCGCTTCAGGTCAATCGCCGCGCGGTGGAGTTGCCCGCCGAGCCGCGCACGAGCCTTGCCGATTTCGTCCGCGACAAGCTCGATCTCACCGGCACGCATCTCGGCTGCGAGCATGGGGTCTGCGGCGCCTGCACCGTGCTGCTCGACGGCGTTCCGGCACGCTCCTGCATCACCTATGCGGCAGCCTGCGAGGGCGCCGACGTCACCACCATCGAAGGCCTCGACGAGGACGAGATCGCCACCGAGCTGCGCGCCGCCTTCACCCGCGAGCATGCGCTCCAATGCGGGTATTGCACGCCGGGCATGCTGGTTTCGGCGCGCGACCTCGTGCTGCGTCTGCCCGACGCCGACGAGCGCCGCATCCGCGTCGGCCTCAGCGGCAATCTCTGCCGCTGCACCGGCTATGTCGGCATCGTGCGCGCGGTGCAGTCCGTGATCGAGGCGAGGCGCGCGCGCAACATCGCGGCGCAGGCAGGCGGCGGCCGGACCGTCCTTGGTCCTGCCGGTTCGGGGCGAGCGGCAACCGCCCGGAACGAGCTGCGGCCTGCGCGGCACGCGCCAGCTCCGGCATCGGAAGGTGCCACCCCAAGCAGCATCCCCGACTTCACGCCGGCGATCGTTCTCGATCAGCGCTTCACCCTGCCGCATCCGCCGGCAAAGGTGTTCGCGATGTTCGAGGATATCGCAGGCATCGCCGCCTGCCTTCCCGGCGTGTCGCTGAAGTCGCCGCCAAGGCCGGAGCGCGTACAAGGATCAATCCGCGTCAGGCTCGGGCCGATCGCAGCAAGCTTCGAAGGCGCCGCGCGCGTCGAGCGGGATCCCGCGACACTCTCGGGGCGCATCGTCGGCATCGGCGCCGACCAGCGCAGGCATTCGGCGACGCAAGGCGAAATCCGTTACCGCCTGTTGCCGCTCGAAGGCGACGCGGCGACCGCGGTCGAACTGTCGATCGGCTACACGCTCACGGGAATGCTGGCTCAGGTTGGTCGTCCCGGCCTGGTGCGGGACCTCGCAAAACGTCTCGTCGCGGAGTTCGCCGCCAATCTCGACCGCCACATGTCCGGCGCCTCGTCGGGGCAGGCAGCTCCGGCGGAGCTCAGCTTCTGGTCGATTGCATCGGACGTCTTGCGAGCCTGGCTCGCGCGAATATTTCGCCGCGCCTTCGGAAGAGGTGGCGCGGAATGATCGGCGCGCCGGCGCCGCGGAGTGACGAAGCCCTTGGACGACCCTGGATATCAACAGCGTGGGATTTGGAGAGACAACATGACACGAACACTCGGACTGGTTCCGGCTATTGCGCTTGCGACGGCCTTGTTCGGCGGCACGGCGGGGGCGCAGACGATTAAGATCGGCGTCAACGAGCCGCTCACCGGCGCGTTCGCGGCCTCTGGGACCTATGTGGTCAACGGCGCCAAGATCGCCGCCGACGAGATCAACGCCAAGGGCGGCGTCCTCGGCAAGAAGATCGAGCTCGTCATCGAGGACAACAAGAGCAACCCGACGGAGGCCGCCGCCGTTGCCGAGAAGCTCATCACCAGCGACAAGGTGCCGGTCCTGATGGGCGCCTGGGGCTCGAGCCTGACGCTCGCCGTGATGCCCAAGCTGATGGAATACGAGACGCCGATGGTGGTGGAGACCTCGTCCTCCGGCAAGATCACGACGACGGGCAACCCCTTCATCTTCCGCATCTCGCCGCCCTCGGCGGTCGAGGCCGCCGCGTTCAAGAACATCGTCGACAAGCTCGCGCTGAAGAAGGTCGACTTCCTCGTCATCAACAACGACTGGGGCCGCGGCACCGCCGAGGACTTCAGCAAGATGATGAAGGACAAGGGCATCAGCATCGGCCTCGTCGAGACCATGGACCAGGGCGCGCAGGACATGAGCGCGCAGCTCTCCAAGATCAAGAGCTCGGATTCCGAGACGGTGATCGTCACGACGGCGGTCGATCAGCTGACCCTGATCTTCAAGCAGGCGGCCGCGCTCGGCCTGAAGAAGCGCATCATCACCACCGGCGGCTCGCAGAACCCGGACCAGATCATCGCCCAGGCGGGAGCGGCCGCCAACGGCACCATGCATCTGACCACCTTCCTGCCCTGGTTCCCGGACAAGACGCCGAACCCGGAAGCCACCAACTATTTCATCGCGGAATGGAAGAAGCGCGGCTTCGAGTTCGCCGGCTGCACCGAGAGTTTTCGCGGCTATGACGGCATTCGCACCGTGGCGGCCGCGATCGAGAAGGCCGGCAAGGCCGAGCCCGCCGCGATCAAGGCGGCGCTCTGGAACATCAACATCAAGGGGCTGAACGGCGACATCGTGTTCCGCAAGTCGGGCCCCGAAGGCAAGGAGAGCGGGCAAAGCCAGCCGAACGTCTATCTCATCGAGATCAACGACGGCAAGGTCGAGATGAAGACGCTCTAACGCGCGATGAAGTTGGGTCTGGTGGCGAGCCGCGAGACAGGTGCGCTCCCTCTCCCGCTTGCGGGAGAGGGTTGGGGAGAGGGTGTCTCCGCGGTGGGATTCCCCAAGAGGATAGAACCCTCACCCAGCGCAAATGCGCCGACCTCTCCCGCAAGCGGGAGAGATGACGGAGACCGCTGCGAGATCGAGTCAATCAAAGAGCCATCGGGCTTTAGCGTCGGCCGGTCACAGGCGAGGGCGGCATACTGCCGCTCTCGCCGAATACGGACTAATCGGGATCAGCCTTGAGCGAATTCCTCCAGCATCTGATCAACATGCTCGTGCTCGGCGGCACCTATGCGCTGCTGGGCATCGGGCTGACCTTGATCTTCGGCATCATGAACGTCGTGAACTTCACGCATGGAGTGCTCTACACGTTCGGCGCCTACATCATGTTCATCGTGGTGCAGCAGCTCGGGCTGAACTTCTTTCTCGCGCTGCCCGTGGCCGTTCTGGCCGGATGGCTGCTGGGTGCGGCCATCGAATTGACTTTGCTGCGCCCACTGCGCGGCTCCGACATCGACACCACCATGCTGGTGATGATCGGCGCCTGGATTGCGATGCAGTCCGGCACGCTATGGATCTGGGGCGGTGTCGCCAAATCGGTGGCGACGCCATTTCCTGAGGCACCGCTGGTGCTCGGACCGGTCTCCGTTTCATGGCTGCGCCTGTTCGTGCTCGCCGCGGCGGCCATGTTGATCCTGGTGACGTATCTGCTCATCAACAAGACCAGCCTCGGCCGCGCGATGCGGGCGACCTTCCAGGATCACGACACGGCGTCCCTGATGGGCGTCAATGTCGACATGATCTACACCTCGACCTTCGCGATCGGCTCCAGCCTCGCCGCCGCCGCGGGCGCGCTGCTCGGGCCGGTCTACGTGATCTTCCCGCAGATGGGCGATCTCGCCGCGGTCAAGGCCTTCGCCATCGTCATCCTCGGCGGTCTCGGCAATATCACGGGCGCTGTGATCGGCGGTTTCATCCTGGCGCTCGCCGAAGAGCTCGGCGCCGGCTACGTCTCCTCAGGCTATCGCGACGCCATGGGCTTTCTGATCATCATCGCGGTGCTGATCTTCCGGCCGACCGGCCTATTCGCGCGCGCGGAGCGCGTTGGATGAAGGCGATCGTCACCATCCTCGCCGTCGCAGCGCTCGGCTCGGTGCCGCTCTGGCTGCGCGATCCCTATCTGCTCAATGCGCTGATCACGACCGGCATCTTCGTCATCGGCGCGATGAGCCTGAACCTGCTGCTCGGCTTCACGGGCCAGCTCAGCCTCGGCCACATAGCCTTCTTCGGCATCGGCGCCTATGTCAGCGCACTGACATCGCTCGGCTTCGACATCGGCCTGCCCGGAGGTTTTCGTCTTGTCCACGCTCCATGGCCGCCGATCGTGGGCTTCGTGCTCGCGATCCTGATTGCAGGATTGTGCGGCTATTTCGTCGGTCTGTTGTCGTTCCGCGTCCGCGGCGCCTATTTCGTCATCGTGACGATCTCCTTTGCCGAGGTGGTCCGGCTGGTCGCACTGAACTGGGTCGAGCTGACGCAGGGCCCGTTGGCGCTGACCAACATTCCCTCCATCGCCTTGCCCTTGCCCGGCTTCGGCGAGCTGACGCTGCGCACGAAATTCCACAACTATTATCTCGTCCTGGTTGTCGCGCTCATCGCCTATCTCCTGATCGCGCGCCTCGTTCATTCCCATTTCGGCCGCGCCATGCGCGGATTGATGGAAAATGAAACACTCGCCGTCTCCGTCGGCATCGACGTGACCAGAACGCTGACGATTGCCGCGGTGATCTCCGCCGCGATCGCCGGTGCGGCCGGAAGCCTCTATGCGCACTACATCCGGATCATCGACCCCGAAGTGTTCGCCTTCATCAACACCGTCACCATGGTCATCATGGTCATCAGCGGCGGCAAGGGCTCGCTAGCCGGGCCCGTGGTCGGCGGTCTGATCTTCGGGCTGCTGCCGGTCGCGTTGCGGCCGGTCATGGCGCCGGAGGCGCAGTGGATCGCCTATGGCGGCGTGCTGATCGCCATCCTGTTCGTGCTGCCCCGCGGCATCGTGCCCTCGCTCGCACAGCGCTTCATGCGACGGCGCAGCGGCGCGCCGGCGCTGGCACCGGTGACGCTCACTGAAACCAGCGCCAAGGAGCCGGCGTGATGATGGCGCGCAGCATCGCCATGACCATCGAGCAGGTCGCGGTCCGCTTCGGTGGGCTGGTCGCGATCTCCGACATGAGCTTTGAGGTCGGCGAGGGCGAGATCGTCAGCCTGATCGGGCCGAACGGCGCCGGCAAGACCACCGCCTTCAATGTCATGACCGGCTTCCTGACGCCGAGCGCGGGCCGCGTCACCTATCGCAACACTGCGCTCGCGGGTTTGAAGCCGCACGAGATCGCCGATCTCGGCCTGATCCGCACCTTCCAGCGCACCAGCGTATTCCCGAACGACACCGTCTACGACAACCTCATGATCGGCCTGCACCGGCGGGGCCGGGTGCGGCTGCTCGACGCCATCCTCGGCCTGCCAGGCGCCCGCGCCTCGGAGCGCCGCTTACGGCAGCGCGCCAGTGAGCTGCTCGAATGGGTCGGGCTCGAACGCCGCGCCCACGATGCGGCGGGCTCGCTCTCCTACGGCGAGCAGCGTCTCGTCGGCGTCGCTCTGGCGCTGGCGGCTCAGCCATCGATGCTGCTGCTCGACGAACCTGTCTCCGGCATGAATGCTTCGGAGACACACCGTTTCGTCGAGCTGATCCGTGGCATACGTGACCGCGGCATCACGATTTTGCTGGTCGAGCACGACATGCCGATGGTGATGACGGTCTCGGATCGTATCGTGGTGCTCAACTATGGCCGCATCATCGCGGAAGGGGCGCCGGAGGTGATCCGCAACGATCCTGCGGTGATCGAAGCCTATCTTGGACATGGAGCAGGACGTGCTTGAGATCCGCGACATGGTCTGCGGCTACGGTGGCGTCACCGCGCTGCGCGGCATCTCGCTCGACGTGAAAGCCGGCCAGCTGGTCGCCCTGATCGGAGCCAACGGCGCCGGCAAGAGCACGACGCTGCGCGCGATTTCCGGCCTGGTGCCGCCGCGCTCGGGCCAGATGAAGTTCGAGGGCATCGACATCACCGGCGCGAGGCCGCCGCGCGTGCTGGCGAGCGGCATCGCGCATTGCCCGGAAGGGCGGCGCGTGTTTCCGCATATGAGCGTCGAGGAAAATCTCGACATGGGGGCTTACCTCCGTCGCGGTTCGGGCGAGATCGCTGCCGATCGCGACCGCATCTACACGGAGTTTCCGCGGCTCGCCGAGCGGCGCCGGCAGGCGGCGGGCACGCTGTCGGGCGGCGAGCAGCAGATGCTTGCGATCGGCCGCGCGCTGATGTCGCGGCCGCGCCTGATCATGTTCGACGAGCCCTCGCTCGGGCTCGCCCCCAATATCGTCGAGCGCACCTTTGCGATCATCCGCGGCATTCGCGATGCCGGCACCACGGTGCTGCTGGTCGAGCAGAACGCGTTTGCCGCGCTCGAGATGTGCGATCATGCCTATCTGCTCGAGAACGGCCGCATCGTGCTGTCGGGCGCCGGGACCGAGCTGATCGCGAACGAGCATGTACGCAAGGCCTATCTCGGTGGGTGACGACGCCGGGTGGATTGCGGTCTGCGATCTCGACCGGCTGAAGGCGGAGACGATCGTCCGCGTCGTCGGGCGCGACCTGCTCGTGATCTGGAACGACGGCGACGTCGTCGCCTGCGAACGTGCGTGCCCGCACGAACAGGCGGATCTGGCCTTGGGGCAGGTGACGGCAGGGCGTCTCCGTTGTCCCCGCCATGCGGCATCATTCGATTTGCGTGATGGCACAACCAGCGCGGGATGGCCGAGCCGGCCGCTGCGGCTTTATCCGGCGCGGATCATGGGCGGGCAAATCTGGATTGAGATGCAGGAGCGGCAGCCTGGGCGATGATGCCATCATGCCCCTGTTTTGCCCGACGAGTCAAAGCGGGGGGCGGCGGTGTCGATTGATCCTCAAAAAAATCGTCTTTGCAAACAACGACATCGCTACTGTGCATGGGGTTGTTTTCGCGAGTTTTAGTCCAGCAGCCGCCGCGCGGCCTCTACCAGGACTCCGTCCGGCCGGCGCAGAGCCTCGAGAATGGTGAAATGGTCGGCACCTTCGACCGAGATGAGCTTGCCCGGCGCTCCCGCCGCCACGCGCTTGTCGAAGAGATTGATTGAGTCGCATACGAGCGCCGGCAGCTCGTTGCTGCCATAGGCGATGTCGAGGCGTTTTTGGATGACGGGCAGGCGCAGCGGCGACAGCGCGGCGATTTCCTCGTCCGTCAGCTTCAGCGCGTTGTTGAGGCCGGTATCGCGGATTGGTGCGAGCTCGTACACGCCTGAGATCGCCAGTCCAGCATGGACGCTCGGATGGTTCAGCGCCATCGCTGCGAGATGGGCTCCGGCGGACCAACCCGACAAGACGACCGGTCCGGCAACGCCATAGGACGCGCCATTTGCGGCCAGCCAGTCGAGCGCGCGCGGGACTTCGGCGACGATGTCGGTGACGGAAACCTCAGGCGCCAGCGAATAGCCGGGAATGGCAACCGACCAGCCATGAGCGGCGACGCCTTCGACGAGCATGGCGAACAATTCGCGCGAATTGCGCTGCCAATAGCCGCCATGCAGGAACACCAGGCAGGGCGCCTCAGGCCTGGCGGCCGGGTAGAGATCGATCTTGTTGTTCGCCCGCTGACCGTAAGCCAGATCGAGATGGGATTTCAGCGTACTTCGCAGCCGGCTAGAGGCTTCGTTCCGTTCGGCAATCAGGGCCGTGCTGTTCTTGACGGCCGCGTTGTTGTCGTAGGCGGCGTCGCGTTCTGCCTGGGACAGCCCGGACCATGCGGAACGGGGATCGAGCGGTCGACCTGTCGAATGAGCATTCTCAAGCATAATCACTCCGATGCGGCCCTGGATGGGATCCTGGTCCAATTTGGGGCGGCTATTCACCGAGATTGAGGTGTTAGACCAGCCGTGTCCAGATTGGACAAGGCTGCTTCGGATTATGCCATGCGGGATCATTGTTGCTTTCTCTTGTCCGCACCACTTTACTGTTGCGGTTGCATCAGACGCCCATTCGGGCGAAGGATATGCGCCACGCCACGCAAAATGCTGGTTCGGGTGCGAGGGCACGCCGTTCCCGCGCTGGCCGTCAGCGCTCTTCGATAAACCTGCTGCGCTCGTTCGCCAAGCCGCCTCGCTGCGATAGCAGCGATCCGCTACCCGTGTGCATGAGATCGCTGAGCCACCTCGACCTCTACCACTGATTGTGCAGTATGCCCTCACGTTACAGTTCGAGGAAACCACAACTTTTTCGGGACGCGGCCCGTCACAACCGGAAATATTCATCGCTGCATCATTAATGTTTCATTAACCTTCGTGACGATGCCGCCCGATCCAAGGGATCGTCCTGGGGAGGGGGGTCATCATGTTTGCTGCAGGCGACGGACGGATTGCCTATCGTGCCCGACCTGTCCGCCATCGGCGTCTGCAGTCGATGGCGGCGCGGCTGAAGGTATCGGCATCCCGCTTCACGCGAATCCCCCATAGCGGTGTCACGCGGCTGGTCTTCGATCCTCTCGAGCAGCGCCTGCTGATGAGTGCCGACGTGCTCGGCATCGATCTCGCCGCTACCTTGTCGCACCAGCAGGATCACGATGTCGTCGTCCGCATGGTCGACGACAGCCAGGCGTCTCAGCAGACGTCTGCCAGCGTTCAGCGTGTCGAGATCGTCGACCGCGGCAGCGCGACGGTGCTCGCGTCCGCCGACCTCGCCCAGATCGGCTTCGTGGTGATCACCGGCGGCGCCGGGAACGACG
The DNA here is from genome assembly GCF_016031625.1 of Bradyrhizobium agreste. GTDB lineage: Bacteria > Pseudomonadota > Alphaproteobacteria > Rhizobiales > Xanthobacteraceae > Bradyrhizobium > Bradyrhizobium agreste. The sequence goes on from NZ_JACCHP010000011.1 coordinate 487,766, forward strand.
AGTTCACGATCGATGCGGACTCTTTCGCCGGTTACGCCACGCCGAACTTCTCGTTCTTTGGCGGCGGCGGCGAGGACAGCCTGTTCCTGGGGTCAAGCCAGGCGGCGACCTGGCAGTTGAACGAAAACGGGCATGACACGATACACGGTGCGGTCACGGTTGACTTCACCGATGTCGAGACGCTCGACGGCGGCACCGGCACCGATACGCTGGTCGGCCCGACTGCCGATACCAGCTGGCTGATCAATGGAATGGGCGCCGGGCGCGCCGGTGCCGTCGTCTTCAATGGATTCGAGAACCTCGTTGGCGCTGCGGGCAACAAGGATACCTTCACCATTGCGCCCGGCGGTGGCGTTGCCGGTACGATCGACGGCGGAGCGGGCGGGTTTGACTCCTTGGTGCTTGATGTCGGCACCGCCAACAGCGTGGTCTCGACCGCGACGGCGCCGGATGCCGGCACTATCTCCTTCGACGGCAGTCTCGTCACTTATAAGGGCCTTGAGCCGGTCACCATCGCGGGCACGGTCGCCGACCTGACCTTCGATATCGCCACCCTGTCCGGTGGAGCCGGTCACAACGTCATTCGCCTCTCGGATACCGGCACGGCGACCGACGGGCTGGTGCTGCTCGACAGTGTCGACGGCAAGTTCGAGGATCAGACCTTCAGCGCGCCGACGCACTCCCTGACCATCCGCGCGACCTCCGGAACGGACTCGATCGAGCTCGCCTCGCTCGACCGGAGTTTTGCGGGATCGCTGACCGTCAATGCGCTCTCGAGCGCCTACGACCCGTTCGACCAGGGCGGTCTGCTGCCGGGCAACAACAACATCGACCATGACAGCGTCGTCAAGGTTACCGGTGATCTGCAACTCCATGGCGGTGCGCTCAATCTTGCTGCCGACACCATCTATGTTGGCACCGTCGGCGAGCAAACCGGCACCACGGGGACATGGGGAGCGAACCAGGAGCACACCGGCGTCGCCGCGAGCGGCGGAACGGGCAGTGGCGCCATCGCAACCATCGTCACGGATGCCGATGGACATGTCAGCGCCCGGCTGAGCGGCACCGGCTCGGGCTACAAGAGCGGCGACGTGCTCACCTTCGCGGATCCGGCCGGTGGTGGCGGCACCGTGAGCCTGACCTTGCGCAACGCCGCGGACGGAACGGCGTCGATCTCTACCGTGCTCGCCGGCGGCAATGCCGGCGACATCACCTTCGGTGTGCAGAAGACGAACGCCGACGGCACGACCTCGTATGGCGGCGGCCAGAAGATCGCGCTCGGGCCGAAAGCCTCGCTGCTGGCCGACGCCGACACTGCGCACGGGCACAAGGCCGGCAAGATCACCATCGGCGCGTCCGATCTCGCCAATCGCTTCGTGAGTTGGCCGCTCGACTTCACCTCCAAGAACGCGACGATCGATATCGTTGGCGCGACGATCAGCGGCGGTTCGGTCAAGATATCCGCGAGCGCAAAGGATACGGCGCTCGCCAGCGACGTGCCCGACGGCATGAACGGCTTTGTCGGATCGATCGCCGGGCTGCTCAACCAGATTCCGGGCGTCCTGATCAGCGCGCTGACCGGATTCGACTTGTCCGTGATCCTGCGCGGCGCGGATGCCAAGATCAACGTCAACGACGCTTCGATCCATGCCGTCGGCGCGGTCGACATAAAGGCGTCGACGAAGGTGGACACCCAGGTCAACGCAATCGCCAGCAAGATCGGCAATGGCGGTCTCGCCGCCTATACCGGGCTAGAGCTTGCCGCGGGCTACGGCATGGCCAAGAGCGACGTCGAAGCCAATGTCGGCGGCACCACGACCATTACCGCGACCGACAGCGTCACGATCTCGGCGACCGGTGCGGTGTCGGAGAAGACCACGGCACGGGCCTCGTCCAACCTCGACACCAGGACCATCAATCCGAAAGCCTCCTCCGTCGCGATCGCGTTGTCGCATACGGACCTGACAGCGCTCGCGACCGTCGGCAGCGGGGTCACCATCACGTCGACCGGCGGCAACGTCAACGTGCTCGCCAACGGCACTACCAAGACGTCTCCCGACGCCAGCACCCTCAGCCCGGTCGACGGCCGCGCCGGCGTCGGCGTGGCGCTCGCGTTCGAATTCGCCAATGTGAAGGCGCGCGCCGACGGCACCATCACGGCGGCAGGTACGCTGGTCGACACTAGCACTGGCACGCAGGTGTTCGGCGCCAGCAACGTCGATATCGCCAGCGACACCATCTACATCAAGGATCACGGCTTCTCGACAGGACAGTTCGTCACCTACACGCCGTACCAGACTTACGCCGCGCCGATCGACGGCGTCACGGCGGGCCTCGCCCAACCGGACGTCCAGGCCAATGCCATCGACGGCCTCACCAAGGGGTCGACCTATTCGGTGATCGTGGTCGACAAGGATCACATCCAGCTCGCCAAGGAGCCGGCACTGGCGCTCGATGCCATGGGCACCGATCCCACCGCGACCCAGTCGCTGAGCCAGGTCAAGTCGACGTTCTTCAACCTCGACGCGATCGATGTGGGCGCCGATAAGATCAACATCGCCGCGCATGGCTTCCAGACCGGCGACCAGGTGCGCTATTCGGCCGGCGGCAACACCGCGATCTCCGGACTGTCGGACAATGCGCTGTACACCGTCAACCGCGTCGACGATGGCGCCTTCCAGCTCAAGGATTCCGCCGGCAATGTGGTGCAGATCGCGCAAGGCAGCGCGCTCGGCGAGCAGAGCTTCACCCGCGTCTCGGACAGTCACAAGGCGAGCGTAACGCTGGCGTCGATCGACCCGGCCACGCACCGGATCAGCCTGCCCGGTCATGGCTTCGCCCTCAACACACCGATCGAGGTGAGCTACCAGTCGCTGGCTGATGACGGCATCAACCCGATCGGCGGGCTCGCCAACGAGCACAAATATTATCTCTACGCCACCGATGCGAACTCCTTCGAGCTGCGCGACGAGACCACCAACCAGGCCGTGAACCTGAGCGATCCGGGCGGCCCGGCGACGCACGCGTTGTCCTACATTGCCACCGTCCTGACCTTCCATCCGACGACGGCGGTCGATGCCACCGCGAGCACGATCGCGGTGGATCCGACGGCGCTTGCCAACCTCAAAGACGGTGATCCCGTCATCTATGGCGTCGATCCGACCAAGTCGACGACGTTGTCGACGGCCTTCAATCTCGACGCCATCGACGCGACCGCCCACACCATCACCATCGCCGGCAACGGCTTTACCAATGGAGAGCAGGTCACCTACGACGCCGGCGGCAACACGCCGATCACGGGACTGGTCAACGGCGCGACCTATACGGTCATCAAGATCAACAACGCCGACGACGCGTTTCGGCTGCGCGATTCCAACGGAAACATCGCGGCGGTCGCGCAAGCCAGCGCACTCGGCCTGCACACGTTCACCGATGCGGCGAACCAGGCGAGCGCGAGCGTCAACCTCGCCCGCATCGACACCGCGACCAACCGCATCTACGTCGCCAATCACGGCTTCACGGCGACGGCTGCCAATCCGCTGCTGGTCGACTATTCGGCATTGTTCGGCGGGACCGCGATCGGCGGCCTGACCAGTGCCGGCGACGGCGCCACAAGCCAGGGCCAGTACAATCTGGTGGTCGACGACGTCAATTCGTTCGAGCTGCGCGACGTCAACACCGGCGTCGTCGTCCACCTGACGGATCCGGGTGTCTCCGGCATGCATGTGGTTGCCAACCAGCACACCTATCAGGCGTCCCACGGCAATGTCGGCAATCTGACCCAGGGCGACACCGAGATCAAAGGCCTCACCTCGGGCGAGACCTATTATGTGGTCAAGGTCGATGCCAGCCATATCCGGCTGGTGGACGATCCGAGCCTCGTCAGCGCCGTCAAGCCGATCGATCTCAAGAGCCAGGGCGGCCTGCCCCTCACTGAGAAACACGGCCTGTCGGCCAGCACCGGCACCGAAGGCATCGGCGTGCAGGCGACGCTCGCCTCGACCACGCTGAACAAGGCGAAGCCCGAGGTCGGTAGCAAGTTCAACCCGACCAAGTACAAGGACTTCCTGTCCAAGGCCGACGTCTCGCTGGCGGCCTTCTTCGGCGCGGCGAACGTCTATGATTCCTCGCGCACCGGCAAGACCGTGGTGCAGGATCAAAACGGCAACAACGTTCCCGGCAAGGACATCACAAATGACGGCCTGAGCGCGGGCGGCGCCATCGCGGTCAATGTCACCATCAACAACGTTACCGCCACTGTCGGCTCGACAGCGCACCTGCAGAGCGGCGCCAATGTCGAGGTGCTGGCCTCGAACACCCAGAAGAACCAGCTCATCTCGCAATCGGATGTGTCCAAGTCGAAGACCAAGAATCCGGACGGCAATGCTAAGGCTGTCGATCTGTCATTCGCGGTCGGCTATTATCAGAACGACACCGAGGCGACCGTCGAGAGCAATGCGGTGATCGACGCGCGCGCCAATGTGATGATCGATTCCGCGCTATCCTATCCATTCCTGATCCTGCCCGCCGACCTCGTGCTGGGCATTCCCCAGGATTTCGTCAATCGTGGCGTCAGCGCCTTGACGGATCTGCTCGACGGCACGCTGGGTATCAGCTCGAAATTCATGAACACCTGGGTGATGGCGCGCGCCAAGGCCGCCGAAACCACGGCCACGTCGTTCAGCGGCTCGATCGCGGTCAACGTCTACCAGAACACCGACAAGGCGGTGATCAAGTCGGGCGCGCAGATCAATCAGATGGCGCCATCGGCGAGCTGGACACCGCTGTCCACCCAGTCGGTCTCGGTCACCGCCGAGACCATGATGCAGTTCGCCGAGATGGCCGGCATCGGCAAATGGTCGCTGAGCGAAAGCCCGTTCGGCAAGGGCTATTACGAGAAGAAGACGGCATCCCAGCTTTTCAGCGGCGGCGACGTCGTGGATTTCTTCGGCCGCTCCGGCTCGAAGGCGATCGGCGGGTCGATCCTGGTCGATGATATCGAGAACACCGTCTATGCTCGCATTGAGGGCGACGCCAAGGTGAGGACCGGCGCTGCCGGAGTACTGACGGTCAATGCCAGCGAGGACATCCTGCGCATTGCCATCGCGCAGTCCGGCGGCAAGACCGATGACGGCGGCCAGTTTGCCGTCGCCGGCAGTGCACTGGCGTTGCGTCAGCGCAGCGACGTCGAAGCGGGCCTGGTGGCGACCGCCACGGCCGGGCCGACCATCAGCGGCGGCGGCGCGCTGACCATCGGCGCCACCACCGGCGGCACCGAGGTCGAAATCGCCGGCACGATCGTCATGGCCGGCAAGGGCTCCAGCGGTCTCGGGGCCTCGGTCCTCGTCAACGATGTCGCGCGCGAGGTTGACGCCTTCATCGGTGCCGATCCGAGCGGCAACAACGATCCACAGGTGACGGCGGCCGGCGCGGTCAATCTGGATGTCGGGACCACCACTCTTACTGCGAAGACCAGCGGTACGTGGGCGGTCATCGCCGGCGCCGCTTCCGTTCTGACCGGTCCCTCCGGCGCGCCGCAGAATCTGGCCCAGTCGCCCGACGATCCGCTTGATGGCATCGCGCTTCCGGCGCTGTTCGAGGAGGGCCCTGCGGCCAGCAGCATCAAGAGCGGTCTTGGCTTCGCCGGCAGCGTCGGCATCAATGTGATGCGCGACAGCGACCTCGCCTATGTCAATGCGCGCGGCACTGTGAAGACCAGCACGCTGTCGCTGGACGCCGAGAACACTGCCGTGATCGTCGCCATCACCGGCGGCGTCGCGGTGTCGCTCAATGCCAGCACCGGGCTCGGCGGCGGCAACGCCATCGGTGGTGCCTTCTCGCTCAACCAGATCACCGCGGACACCGAAGCCTTCATCGCCGACCGCCTGGCCGCGTCGGGCTCGCCCGACGGCAACGGGTTGACGGTGCAGAGCCGGGCCGCCGATAGCGCTGGTGTCGACGAGATCTCGATCACCGCGAGGCGCGGCGGCACGCTCGCGACCTTCTCGGCCGCGGTCGCCGCCAATACCAACGAGCAAGGCAATGCCTATGCCGGCTCGATCTCCATTAACCGGCTGGTGGACACCACCAAGGCCCTGATCGATGGCGCCAGCGTCAGTGCCAACGGCAATGCCGTTCAACGCGCCAAGAACGAGGCGCACGTTATCGCCATCGGCGGTGGCGGAGCGGGCACGGCTGGTGCCAAGGGCGTCGGCTTCTCGCTGGCCTTCAATCAGCTCAGCGCGTCGACCACGGCTGGCGTCGACGGCACCATCCGCCGCGCAGCGCTAAATCTCGGCAGCACTTACTCGGCCTCGGCGATCAACGATCAGCAATTGTGGGCCTTTGCCGTGTCCGTCGGCGTCGCCAGCGGCGGAGGGCTCGGCAGCACCGCAGCCGCCTTCACGCTCGGCATCAACGTCATCTCGACCGACCAGAAGATCTTCAGCCGGGACAATTCCGCGCAGATTCTCGCCACCATCCGCAATGCCGACGTGACCGCCTCCGGCGTCAACCTCGAGGCCAAGGACAATTCGGTCATCTACGCGGTGGCGGGCGCGATCGGGGTCGGCGCCCAGGGCAATGCCTATGGCATCGGCCTCGGCTGGAACCAGGTTGCGCTGAAGGTGCGCGCTACCTTCGATGGCGCGACTATCACGGCGGGCGCCGGCGGTATCAGCCTGACCGCCCATTCCACTCAGGACGGACCGATCTCGTTCGCCGGAAAGATCGCGGCAGCGGCGGTCGGCGGCTCGAAGGGCAACGGGACCTCGGTCGGCGGCAGCCTCTCGGTCAACGGCACCTACAACACGATCGAGGCGGAAGCGCTCAACGGTGCACATCTGACCACCACGGCGGGTGGCGATGTGACGGTCGTGGCGAGCGACGAATCGACGATCAACGCGCTGACCGGTGGCGTCGCCATCTCCTCGACCAGCAACGCCGTCGGTGCGGCGATCGGGGCCAACTACATCGCCAACCAGGTCACAGCCAAGGTCGATGGCTCGACCGTGTCGTCCAACGGCAGCGTCCGTGTCGAGGCGGATGAGAGTGCCGCGATACACGCGCTCACCATAGGCGGCGCCGGCGGCAACAACGTATCCGTGGGCGCCTCGGTGTCGATCAACGTGGTCGACAACACGGTGACCTCGGCGATCGTCGGCGCGACCTCGAACGTCTCCGCCCGCAACAATGTTCGTGTGATCGCCCACGACACGGCCAACATCGTCGCCATCGCCGGATCGCTGGCCGCCGGCGGCCGCGTCGGCGTCGGCCTGTCGATCACCAATGTCACCATTCTCGACACCACCAAGGCTTATGTCGACGGCGCCGCAGCTGTGTCGGCCAATGGCGTGACGGGCAGCTTCACCGACGTCCTCGGCGCGACCCATAGCGGCGTATCAATCGAGGCCGAAGCGGCCGAATCCGTCGTGATCATCGCCGTGGGTGGTGCGTTCTCGAGCCAGGGGGCCGGCACCGGCGCGATCACGCTGACCTATATCGACGTGACGGCGCAGGCCTTCGAGGATGCACCGAGCGCAACGCCCGCCGCAGGCGCCGGGATCACCTCTACGCGCGACGTGGACATCGCCGCGCACGGACACCTGTCGCCGGTCGGCGTCGCCGGTGCGCTCGCCGGCAGTAGCAATGTCGGGGTCGGCGCTGGCGCCGACGCCGGCTATGTCAGGCGCAAGATCGAGGCTTCGATCGGTGCGGGTGCGGCTGCGCATGGCGACGACAATGTGATTGTCGCCGCCGGCGGCGACGTCACGGTTACCTCGGTGTCGGCCGCGATCGCTGGCGCGGGTGAGGGCGCTGGTGCACTGACGGCCGGTGTGTCGGTGCTCGATCTTACCGCACGGGCCTTTATCGGCGACCATGCAACGGCCAGCTCCGACGGCAACGTACTGGTCTCCGCCGAAGACGACACCACCGTCAACCAGGTGTCTGGCAACATCGCCGCGGCGGGCACCGGGGCGGGCGGCATCGCCGCCGGCGTCGGCGTGGTCACCAAGACGACCGAAGCCTTCATCGCGGCCGGCGCCAATGTGACGGCGCTGGCCAAGTCCGGCAAGTCCGGGATCGTCGCCAACACCGGTGATTTCGGCGCGCCACAAGGCGGGACGAACGCGCAGGCGACCGGCATCACCGATGACTTTAAGGCATCCGACGTCGACTACGCGGCCGACAGCGTCCATGCCGGTGGTCACGGCCTTAGCACCGGCCAGGAGGTCATCTATACAGGCGAGTCCCTGGCGCTCGGCGGCTTGCAGACTGGCCAGCACTACTTCGTCATCCGGATCGACAACGACCATTTCGCGCTCGCCGCAAGCCACGGCGCAGCACTCGCCGGGACGCGCATCGACTTCACCGACAACGGCATTGCCGCAACCACCAGCCACGTGGTGCAGACGCTCAACAACACCGGCATGCCCTCGATCGACAACCAGGCCTTCAACGATCCGAGCGTGTCGCAAAACCGTGACCGCACGCCGCTCGAGGCCACCCAGACCGGCGTCGTCATTGTCGCCGTGAGCGTCAATGATCTGACGAGCGCCGGTGTCGGCGTCGCCGTTGCCGGCGAGGGCTCCGGCTCGCTGGCGGGATCGGTGACCGTCCACGACATCACGACCCGCGCCTATATTGACCAGGGGGCGAAGATCAACGCCGGTGCGACCAACAGCACCGACGCAGGCACCGGCCAGAATGTGCTGGTGGCGGCCGGGCGGTTCTATAACGACCTGTCGATCGGCGGTGGCCTCGCCGGATCGGGCGGCTTCTCGGCGGCGCCGGCCTTCGCCGCGCCGGTGCTGAAGGGGACGACCGAAGCCTTCATCCAGGGCGCGTCAGGCGGATCCAGCTACGACACGGTGGTGAACGCCAGGGGTGACGTCGCAGTGCGCGCGCGGGCGCTCGCTGATATCATCAGCGTCGCTGCCGGAATCGCCGCGGCGGGTGAGGTCGGGATCGCAGGCTCGGCCGCGGTGATCGTGATCGACACCACGAGCCTTGCTTCGATTTCTGGCGGCGTGCGCGTCGCCGCTGGCGGCAACGTCCTCGTCGCGGCGAAGGACGACACCACCACCTACACGATCGGCGGAGCCGTCGGCATCGGACTCGGGACCGGCGGCGGCGCCGGTGCAGTCGACGTCACGTCGATCAAGAAGACGACGCTGGCGACGATCAGCGACCACGCCATCGTCGATGCCAATGCCAACAGCGCCGCATTCATCTCGAACGTTCCGAACGGCACGATGACGACGGCAGGCGCCGTCAACATGAAGAGCATCCGCGGCGTCGCCGTGCTCGCCTCCTCCTCGGAGAAGATCGTTGCAGTCGCGGCCAGCCTCGGTGGCGGGCTCTACGCGGGCATCGCCGGCAGCGTGGCGGTGCAGTCGGTCGATTCCGACACAATCGCCAGCATCGGCACCGGCGTGCAGGTCAATCAGAACACGGCATCGACCGCCAGTGGCAGCCAGTCCGTCGTGGTCGCGGCCACCAACGACCTCAACGTCCTCACCTATGCCGGCGGGCTCGGCGTCGGCGCGGCCGGCGTCGGAGCCTCGGTTGATGTCGGCGTGGTGCGCAACGATACCCAGGCCTATATCGGTGCTGCCTCGGTGCGGGCGAAGAGCGACGTCGATGACTTCGCGCTGTCGCATTGGACGGTGAACTCCAACGCCATCAGCGCCGGCGCAGGCCTGGCCGGGCTCGGCGGCGGCATCGTCGTCTACGACATCGGCGGCAATTTCACCGACTCCTATTCGACGTCGGGCGGCAGCTCGGGGGCGCTCGACGGCGACAATTCCTCGGTGCTGTCCTTCGTCGAAAGCACCGTCGGCTCGCTCAGCAGCCGCATTGCCAGCAACGACCCGGCGCCGGCCACCTTCAATCCGGCACAGGCCGTGGATGGCAGCGCCGATACGATCGACCTCGGTACCGATCGCGGCCTCAAGACTGGCGATACTGTGATCTACAGCGCCGGCGGCGGCCAGGCGATCCATGGCCTCGAGGATGGCAAGGCCTATTTCGTGATCGTCGACGCGGCGTATCCGACCAAGGTTCGGCTGGCCACGAGCTACGAGGACGCGCAGGCCGGCCGCGACATCGATATCAGCACCGTGGGGACCACCGGATCGTCCCATCAGCTCAGCGCCGGCAGCGCGCAGCTCGCCAATGTCGGCCGCAACACCTATGCGGCGAATACCGCGGCCGGCCGGGTGGCATCGGCGACGACCACGACGACCGGCGTCACCAGTGGCACCACCGCCGGAATCCAGTCCGGCGCGGTGATCGATACCACGACCATGGACGTCGAAGCCGCGCAGCGCCTCGGGATGACCGCGCGGGCGGGCGGCATCGGTCTCGGTGCTGTCGGTCTTGGTGTCGGCCTTGCGGTGGTCAACATCGATGCCGACGCGACGGCCTATATTGCGCCGGGCGTGACCATTCGCGGCCTCAACGCCACCGTCGGCGATCTCAGCGTCGGTGCGACGCTGGATTCCAACGTGCACGTGCTCGGCTTCGCCGGCGCGCTCAGCGGCTTCGTCTCGCTGGGCGGCGCGGTGTCCTTCGTGACCGACCATTCGTCGGCCCGCGCGCTGCTCGGCGCAGCCCCGGCCGGCGGCTCGGACGACGGCCAGACCACCGAGACCTCCTCGGCGAGCAGCGCGACAGTCATCACCGGCTTCCGCAACGTGTCGGTCCGCGGCAAGGCGACTATCGAGCACGATCTCGCCAACGGCGCGTGGTCGGTTGCGGGCGTAGCCGGCCTCGGCGCGGCGGTATCGTCGGTGACCATCGACGGCACCGCGCAGGCCATCGTCGGCAGCGAAACCGAAATCGGCGCTGACGGCAGCCCGATCGCAGGAAGCCTGACGGTCGATGCACAGCGCGCCTTGACGATCGCGCCTTATGATTCAGGCCAGCCGATGGGGATCGCTATCGGCGGCGGCATTGTCGGGGTGGCGGCCGGTGCGACCCTGATCGACGTGAAGGGCACCGTGACGGCGCGGGTCGGCAGCGATGCGCACGTCCATGCCGCCGGCGACGTCAGCGTCCATGGCACCAGCACGATCACGGCCGATCAGCTCGAGGTCGATGGCGGCGCCATCGGCGGCCTCGCGGTGGGCTTCGTGATCGCGCACGCCACGTTCAAGCCGACCGTCGCGACCAGCATCGACAAGAATGCGGTCATTCGCGCGCGCGCGATCGACCTCGCGGCGAGCAACACCGCCAACACGAGGCTCAAGGGCAAGGCTGCCGGCGGCGGCATCCTGAGCGGGCAGGGCCTCGACATCGAAATGGAGCTCGATCCGAAGACGTCGGTCACGGTGGGCGATGGCGCCGATCTCGAGGCCACTCAGTCGGTCTCGATGACCTCGACGTCCAACGCGACCTCTACAGCCCGTGGCGATTCCGGAAATTACGGTGGGGTCGTGGTCATCATCGGCGGTGCCACTGACACGCACAAGAACGTGAACAGCGCGACGATCGGGACCAACGCCGTTGTCAGCGCCGGAACGACGCTGACGTTCCGCGCCGACAGCACCAACGACGCGGAAGCGCTCGGCGACGGCGGCTCCGGCGGAGCCGTCGCCATCATCCAGTCGCACACCACGACCAACGCAAGCGACGCCACGAACACCAGCGTCGGCAGCGGGACCCAGCTCACCGCAGGAACCAACCTGAGCATCGAGTCTCGCACCTCCAGCACTGCGCGGTCGAATCCGCACGCCAAGGCCGGCGGCATCGGCGCCGACACGGAGTCGACGGGCAACCTCACCTATGGCGGCTCCACCATCACCGAGATCGGCTCCGGAGTGCTGGTGCATGCCGGCAACAACCTCGACGTCCTGGCGCGGGTGACGACGCTCGATCTGTCGATCGACTCGGTTGCCACCTCGAGCGCACTCGGTGCGAATTCGGAAGCGCATGCCACGCTCGACGCGCCTCACGACACGCCGACCTCGGATGCCGAGGTGAACGTGCGGAACGGCGCGTCCCTGTTCGCCAACGGCAACGCCAATATCAAGGCGCGCCACGAGAGCATCACCAGCATGGCGGGCGCGGACGCGACCACCCATGGCCTTGGTGCATCGACCAATTCCTACGCCACCAACAATTTCAACGTCGCGACGCGGGTGCTGACCGAAGGCAATACCACGGTCCATGCCCGTGCATTGACGGTCGAGGCCTATGGCAATCCGTCCATCAACGGCTTCACCGACTCCTCGACGCATGGCGCGGTGATCGATACCGGCGACGACCACTCGTCGCAGACACTGGTCTACCAGCGCACGATCGACTTCAACTCCGCCGTATTCCTGTTCGGTCCACCATCGCCCGAGCTGGTGATCGATTCAAGCGGAGCCATCACGCGGCAGATTGGCATGGCTACGCCGGCCATCACTGCGACCGACATCATCATCCCCGACATCGTCAACACCTCGACGGCTGCGGGCACGGCAACCTTCTCCATCCCGGCATGGTCGAGCGATCCTACACCTGCGGGCTACAACAGCGTCGAGGGCGAAGATTCGATCAAGGGCAGTGCCAGCTTCACCTTCCTGACCGCCTTCGACCACGTCACCATCAGCAATGCGTCGGGCAAGAATCTCCAGATCGGTCTGATCAATCCGCTGGCCGCGACCCCGAATTTCGCCAGCAACCTCACCGTGAACGTGACCGAGAAGTCGCAATTCATCACCACGGCGACAGCGGATCCCGGTCACACCGTGATCACCATCTCCAACACCGCGACGGCAAGGCGGACCAATGTCACGCTGACCGATGCGATCCTCGACTCGCTCGGACCGGTGACGATTTCGACTGCCAGCGGCGACATCCGCAAGATCGGCGGCGGCCGGATCGAGGCCGACCATCTGGTGCTCACCGCGCCGCTCGGCGCGATCGGTGCGGCGGGCGCGGACCTACCGACCATCTCCAACCGTCTCGATGCCACGGCCCGCGACGGAATCTGGATTTCGGAGACCGGAGACCTCGCCGTCGGCACAGTCAGTTCATCGGGGGCGTCTGTCAACCTGGAGGCGACCGGATCGATCCTGGACGCCGACCACTTGGTGTCGGTCAATGTGTCTGGGCCGGTCGTTGTGCTCAATGCCGGCACCGGCAGTATCGGAGTTGCGAGCGACGCGCTGCGCATCGACGCCGGCCGCGCCGCCGGATCGCTAACGGCCACCGCCGGGACCGGCATGGCGCTGTCGGATGTCAGCGCGGGAGTGGGGATCAAGACGGTCACCACCACGAGTGGCGACATCGCGATCGGCACGGTCGACAGCAGCCTGACCGGCGAAGACATCGTCTTCGGCGCAACATCGTTCATGTCGGCGACCGCCGGGAAGGTGACGCTCGCGGCGGGCGACAACGTCATCGTTGCAGCCGGAGGCCGCATCAATGCCGGGCAGACAGCTGATCTTAGTGGTGATGTCGGCGACCAGGATGGCGGCGTCGGCGCGGTGCTCGATCTCGAGGGCACGATCACGGCGGCCGCGGTCGCGTTGCGTGGTGGCGCGGACCGCGACACCTTCCTGATCCGTCGCGTCGCCTCAGGTACGCCGACGACGATCTATCCGGTCAATTCGGAGGACACGATCCTGGTCGGCAGCCGTGCGTCGGCAAGCTTCGATGCCAATGGCGTGTTGCTGGCAGCCACCAATTCAGGCGGTGACCTCTCGGGCATTTCCGACAGCGTGACGATCGCGGGCGCTGCGGATCGGCTGGCCGAACTGTATCTCGACGTCACCGGCTCGGCCCAGGCGGTCACAGGCGACCTCGTCCAGGATGCCGTAACCGGCTTCGGCATGAGCGGCTCGGTTGGTTACAGCAGCATCCGCTCGCTGCGGATCGATCTTGGTGCGACTGCCGACAGCGTAAATGTGCGCTCGACGACCGCGGGCATGACCACCACGGTCAATCTCGGCGGCGGCAACGACAGCGTCGTGGTCTCCGGTCTCGACGGAACGCTCAATGCCATCGCGGGCGCGCTCGTTCTCGACGGCGGTACCGGAACCAACACGCTGACCGTCGATGACCACGGTGACACCGCCGCCAACAAAGGACTGGTCGGCGGCAGCAACGGTAACCAGATCTTCGGTCTCGGTATGGGCGATCCGGACCAGACCGCGATCAACCAGGCGGCCGGCATCACCTATGGCGATTTCGCGCATCTGAATCTGACGCTGGGATCGGGCGCCGATGATCTCACGATCGCGGCCACCTCGATCGATACCACCATCGACGCCGCCGACAGCGTCACGGACATGGTGACCATCGGCACTGATCTGAGGCGGATCAACGGTCACGTCCTGGTTCACGGTGACGGCAGCGACCAGTTTGTGGTTGCCTCGGCTGTTGACGCAGATCTCACGTTCGATCAGTCCAGCGCGAGCCGCGGCCTGCTCACCGCCGTCGGCATGGCCGCTTCGGTCGAATTCGAGAATGTCGCGGCCACGACCGTCAATCTCGGTGGCGGCAACGATCGCGTCACGATCCTCGGCACGGCAACCCCGGTGATCGTCAATGCCGGCGGTGGCGCCGACCAGATCGTGGTCGACGCGATCAGCCAGGCCACCGTGTTGAATCTCGGCTCCGGCGATGATGTGGTGACGGTGCACGGCTCCGGCGTGCCACTCACCGTCAACGGCGCCGGTGGCGGTGACGACATCCTCAATGTCGACCGCTCCTCGGTGACCTCCGTCCTGTCGGCGAGTGTCAAGGACGGCGCGCAGGTTGGCGAGGGCATTGTCACCGGGCTCACGGCCGGCGATATCACCTTCCAGTCGATGGCGCGGGTCAATCTCGCGCTTGGCAGCGGCAACGACACCGCGCTGATCAATGTCAGTGCGGCTATGCAGCCCTCTACTGTAATCGGCATCGATGGCGGCGGCGGCGACGATCTGATCGAGGCCAAGAGCGTCAGTTCCGCGCGCACGGTGGTCGACGGCGGCTCCGGCAAGGATACGTTGAAGGTCGATATCGACGGCGTGCCGGTCTCCCACCAGTTCGCTTCAATCGACAAGACCGTCGAGTATCTGGTGATCGACAATTCGAACAACCAGGATACCGCGATCGCCTGGACGCTGTTCGACACCGACCTCAATGCGACGACCGCGCTGTCGTCGGCGACGTCGATCATCTCGACCGCTGGTGCGGAATTGACCCGGATTCTCGGCGGACATAGCGGCGAGGATACGCTCACGGTCCAATCGACCACGCCCGCGGACGTCAACGCCAACATCGACAGCAACAGGATCGTGCTGCAGTCGGGGCTCGTGGTCGTCACGCAGGTGAACCCGGCGACCGACTTCGACACGTACCGCAACTACGACAAGGTGATGAATTTCGACGGTCTGGCCAGCGGGCAGACGAGCTACGGCAGCAACCACATCCAGCTCAGCATTACCAACGCCGGCGGCTTCGTCCGCTCGGATTCCATCAGTCCGGCCGCCCAGGCCCGGGCCGCGAGCGACGTGTTCACACTGCGTGCCGAGGATGCCAATCACAACGCCAATGGCGATGGCTTCGCGCTGTACTCCATCGAGCTCGCCAATATCGCGGCGAGCGGCACCGCGGTCGTGCATTTCACCGGCCACACGGTCACAGGCAAGACGATCTCCGCTGATCTCAATGTCGAGGCCGGCAAGGGCTTCCAGCGCTTCGAGCTGCCGACCACGTTCTACGCGCTGAAGGACGTCGCCTTCACGCCCGGCACGGACGTGCTCGTCGACAACATCGTCGCAATCGACGACTTGCCGAATCCGACCACGACGGTTGCGCCAGCCACTGTGCCGACCTTCACGATCAGCCAGAACCTATCGATCGACACCGACATTCAGTCCGGCAACTGGGTCTGGGTCAATTCGGGCAAGATCGTTGTCAACCGCAATGACGGTGGCAGCACGACCGACGACACCTTCGATTTCACAGGCGGTGGCTGGTGGTATCTCGGCTACGCGCAATCAGGCTTCTCGATCACGGCCAGCAGCGGCATCGTCTACGTGAATTTCGCCGGCGACTTGACCATCAACAGCGGTGTCACGGTTTCAGCCGCGGGGTCGAACGGACTTTCGTTCCAGGTCGCCAACAATGCCGACGTGCAGTCGGGAGTGACGTTTAACCTTTCCGCCGATCATCAGACCGCCGGCGCCGGTGGCGGTTCGGCCGGCGGTTCAGGCGGCGGCGGGGCAGGCGGCTACGGCGGAAGCTGGCCGGATGGCGGCACCAATGGCAGCAAGGCATCCGACGGTACGACCAATCTCTACGGCGCCGGCAATTATTCGTGGGGTCAGGCAAAGGGCGGACCTGCCGGCCAGGATGACGCCCATGGCGGCGGAGGCGGATACGGCGGCTGGAATGGTTACGGCGCTGGTGGTGGTGGTGGCGGCGGAGGCGGCGGTGCTCATGACGGCGGATCCCACGGCGGCGGCATCGGCGGCGACGGCGGCTGGGGCAATTGGGGAAGCTGGGGCAATTTGGGCGGCAGCGGCGGCGCAGGCTTGAACAACAGCGGCGGGAGTAGTGCCGGCAGCGGCGGCGCAGGCGCCGGCGGCGGTCAAGGCGCCGGCGGATCCGGTGGTCTGGGCGGCACCGGCGGCTACGGCGCGCATGACTTTGTGAACGGCCAGTGGGTGACAGACTACGGCACCGGCCAGAATGGCACCGACGGCAAGTCCGGCAACGCGCCGACCGCTCCGGGCGGTGACGGTGTCGGCGGCACCAATTCGACCACGGGCGTCTCGATCTCCGGCGGCATGGGCGGCGGAGGTGGTGGCGGCGGCGGC
>NZ_JACCHP010000012.1 GCF_016031625.1 Bradyrhizobium agreste
CCGGCATTGTGACCGTGACGATCACCGGGACCAACGACGCGGCAACGGTGAGCTCGGACTCGAAGTCCGTGACAGAGGGCAATGCCGCCGCCGTGCTCAACACCTCCGGCCAGCTGACGATTGTGGATCCCGATTCGGGCGAAGCCCATGTTGTGGCGCAAGGCAACGTCCAAGGGACCTACGGCGACTTCAGCATCGATGCCAGCGGGGCCTGGAGCTACACCGGCAACGGCGCCCATAATGAGCTGACCGCCGGGCAGCAGGTCCAGGACCAGTTCACGGTCACCAGCCAGGACGGCACCGCCACGGGCACCGTCACGGTCACCATCACCGGCACTAATGACGCGGCAACCGTGAGCTCGGACTCCAAGTCCGTCACCGAGGCCGACATCGCCACGGCGCTGAACACTTCCGGCCAGCTGACCATCACCGATCCGGACACCGGCGAAGCCCATGTCGTGGCCCAGACGAACGTCCACGGCACCTATGGCGACTTCACGATCAATGCCGACGGCGCCTGGAGCTACACCGGCAACGGCGCCCACAATGAGCTCATCGCCGGCCAGCAGGTGCAGGACCAGTTCACGGTGACCAGCCAGGATGGCACTGCCTCCGGCACCGTGACGGTGACCATCACCGGCACCAACGACGCGGCAACCGTCGGCTCGGACTCGAAGTCCGTGACCGAGGGCGACACCGCCGTTGCGCTCAACACCTCCGGACAGCTGACGATTGTGGATCCGGACACCGGCGAAGCCCACGTCGTCGCGCAGAGCAATATCCACGGCACCTATGGCGACTTCACGATCGATGCCAACGGCGCCTGGAGCTACACCGGCAACGGCGCCCACAACGAGCTCACCGCCGGGCAGCAGGTGCAGGACCAGTTCACGGTCACCAGCCAGGACGGCACCGCCACCGGCACTGTCACCGTAACCATCACCGGCACCAATGACGCGGCAACCGTCAGCTCGGACTCGAAGTCCGTCACCGAGGGAAACACCGCGGCGGCGCTCAACAGCAGCGGCCAGCTCAGTATCGTCGACCTCGACAACGGCGAAGCGCACCTCATCGCGCAGAGCAGCGTCCACGGCACCTATGGCGACTTCACGATCGATGCCAACGGTGCCTGGAGCTACACCGGCAACGGCGCTCACAACGAGCTCACCGCCGGCCAGCAGGTCCAGGACCAGTTCACGGTCACCAGCCAGGACGGCACCGCCACCGGCATCGTGACGGTGACGATCACGGGCACCAATGATGCGCCGCTTGCCGTGAATGATACCAGTGCCAGTCCAGGTGCCACGGCCGCGACCGAGAAAGGCGGTACGGCCAACGGATCGGGCGGCAACAACGGCAGTGGCAATGTGCTGGCCAATGACACCGATGTCGACAGCGGCAGCCTCACGGTCATTGCGATCCGCACCGGCGGCACCGAGGGGGCTGGCACGGCCGGGACTTTGGGCGCCGGCCTGGTCGGCGCGCACGGCACGCTGACACTCAATGCGAACGGCAGCTACACGTACGTGGTCAACGAGAACGACGCAACCGTGCAGGCGCTCAACGCCGGCCAGTCGACGACCGACATCTTCAACTACACCGTCACCGACGGCGGCCAGACCGACACGGCGGTGCTAACCGTTACCATCAACGGCGCCAACGACGCGCCGGTCAACACAGTTCCGGGGCAGCAGACGGTGGGGAACGGTAGCGGCGGCGGCTCAACAGCAACTTTCACGCTGAGAGTCACTGATGTCGACAACGGCACCGAGACTGTTTCTCTGTCGCTGGGCAACGCTCAGCAACCGTCGACCGGCATTTTAACCCTCTCCACCACGTCAGGCCTCACATTCAGTTCCGGTGCCAACGGCACCAAGGCGATGACGTTCTCCGGCTCGATCTCGGACATCAATGCGGCCTTGGCCAGCGTGACGTTTAGTGGCGGGTCAAACAACACCACGCGGACGTTGACCATGACAACGACCGACGGAGGAGGCCTCGCCGACACTGACACCGTCACGATCGTGAAAGGGAGCGGAAACACTGTCCTTGCGCCCGCCGGTATCGCTGGCGAGGCCATCAATCTGGCTCTGAGCGATCCTTCAGCTGATCCCAATAGTGTCATCACCGTCACGATCAGCGGGGTGCCGCTAGGCTGGCGTCTTAGTAACGCTACGAATAACGGCAATGGCACCTGGACTGCCCAGACAAATGATGTGCAGTCGATGACAATCACATCACCGGTAGATTTTGCGGGTGCTATCGTGCTGAATGTCACCCAGACTTGGACGAATACCGATGGCAGTACTGGGACTGCAACCCTCGCCGACAATGTCGAGGTCTATGCGCAGGGATCACCGATCTTTGCTGTGTCGGGCGACGACCATCTGACGGCTTCGAGCGGAAGCGACCTGCTGGTGTTCGCGCAGCCGATCGGTCACGACGTGGTCTATAACTTCGACGCGATGCATGACCAAATCGATCTGATCGATTACGCCACCTTCACCTCGTTCGCCGACGTTCAGGCGCATACTCTGAGCGACGCCAACGGCAACGCTGTGATCACGTTGGGAGAAGGCCAATCGATCACTTTGCAAGGTCTCGATCCGACATCGCTCACATCGAGCAATTTCGTGTTCGATCAAACACCCGTTACGGAAAATTCCGGCAGCCTGGTGATAGGCGACGGCGCGTTGCTTCCGTTGAGCGGCACGATCGATAACACGGGTACAATTGAGTTGAACTCGACCGGAAATGGGACAAACCTCGAGCTGATCGAACACGGCATCACGCTCCAGGGTCATGGGCAGGTCGTGCTGTCCGACAGCGATCAGAACCTGATCACCGGAACGACCTCAGACGTCATGCTGACGAATGTGGACAACACGATCGTCGGCGCGGGCCACCTCGGGGACGGGACGATGGGGCTGGTCAACAAAGGCATGATTGTCGCCACCGGCATCAATGCGCTCGATATCGATACCGGGACGAACACCATCGTCAATTCCGGAACGCTTGAAGCGACTGGAAGCGGCGGGATGGTCGTCGCCAGCAACCTTGATAATTCTGGGCTGCTGTGGGCGCATGGAGCCAACATCACCGTCAATGGCAGTGTCAGTGGCGGCGGCACCGCCTTGATGGACGGCGTAGCCACGCTCGAATTCGGAGCCGCTTCATCGACCAAGATAACGCTTGATGCCGGAGCCACCGGGACAATCGTGCTCCACGATTCCTTCGACTTTAGCGGGGTCGTGTCTGGATTTAACGGCGATGACCATCTCGATCTCCTCGATGTGGCGTTCGGGGTCGGCACGACCGCGAGTTATGTCGCAAATCAGGCCGGCACTGGAGGAACCCTGTCGGTGACTGACGGAGTCCACACCACCGACATCGCCCTGCTGGGCCAGTACGACGCTGCGGGCTTCCAGACGGAGGCAGACAAGAACACGGGAACGCTTATCAGCTATCACGACTATCTGGTCTGACGTTGCTGCGAGGAGATAGGCCGGTGCGAATGTTGCGGTCCGGTGGGCACCGACTGCGCTGAAAGATTGCATCGCGATCCCGAGCGCGAGCTCTCGACGGCTCGTGCTCAAGGATAGTTAAGTCGATCGCGCGGGCCCGATGCGGGCGAAAGCAACACCGCTCTGTGGTGACGAGCGCGCTGTACCCAAGGCTTAAGGATCGGAAACCTTGGGCCTAGCTGCTCCCTCTCGTCGAGACCGCGTCGACAACGACATTGCAACCGAATTGAAACGCGCAAAGAACGAGGCAGAGTTCACACGTGTTAAAGTAGTCAACAGACCAGCCGTAGGTCGCCCGCATCATCCAAGGTCATACACCTCTTGTGTAGTCCTCGTATGTGCGCCTCAAGCCGTCTCGAAGCGATGTCGTCGCGCGCCAGCCGAGCCTTGCGAGTCGGTTGACATCAAGCACCTTTCGCGGCGTCCCATCCGGACGCGAGGTATCGAAGGTGATCTCGCCGCGATAGCCGATGACCTCGGCCACGACACGCGCGAATTCGGCAATGGTGATATCTTCGCCGTTGCCGATATTGATCAGCTCAGCACCGGTATAAGTCTTCATCAGGTGCACACAGGCATCCGCCATATCGTCAACATAGAGGAACTCGCGCCTTGGCGTGCCTGTGCCCCAGACCACGACACTCTTCGCGCCGGCGATCTTGGCCTCGTGGAAGCGGCGGATCAGGGCGGCGACGACGTGGCTGTATTCCAGATGATAATTATCTCCCGGACCATAGAGATTGGTCGGCATCACGCTGATGAAGTCGCTCCCATACTGGGCGCGATAGGCCTCCACCATCTTGATGCCGGCGATCTTGGCGATGGCATAGGGCTCGTTGGTCGGCTCCAGTGGGCCGGTTAGCATCGAGTCCTCGCGCAGCGGCTGTGGCGCCAACTTTGGATAGATGCAGGACGAACCCAAGAACATCAGCTTCGCGGCGCCGTTTTGGTGCGCGGCTTGGATCACATTGATCGCAATCGCGATGTTGTCGTAGATGAATTCCGCCCGCAGCGTGTTGTTGGCAACGATGCCGCCGACCTTGGCCGCGGCGAGGAACACCACTTGAGGTCGCGCTTTGGCAAACCAGGAAAATACCGCGGCCTGATCACGCAGGTCGAGTTCGCTTCGCGTTGTCGTCACGAGCCGCACGTCCTCCCGCGCAAGCCGGCGCACGAGCGCGGCGCCGACCATGCCGCGATGGCCGGCGACGTAGACGCTCTTACCCTTCAGCTCAAAGGGAACTTTTGCCATTGCCGACGTCCCGTTTGGCCTCGGCGAGGTCGCTCGCCACCATCTCCCGAACGAGCTGCGCGAACGTTCGCTTCGGCGTCCAGCCGAGCGTGTTGCGTGCCTTCGTGGCATCGCCGACCAACAGATCGACCTCGGTCGGACGGAAATAGGTCGGATCGATTTGGATGACGGTCTTTCCGCTTTTGCGATCGACGCCGGTCTCCTCGACGCCCTTGCCGCGCCATTCGATCTGGCGGCCGACCTCGGCAAAGGCAACCTCGACCAGTTCGCGCACCGAACGCGTCTCGCCGGTGGCCAGCACGAAGTCGTCGGGCTTGTCAGCCTGCAGGATTCTGTGCATGCCCTCCACGTAATCCTTGGCATGGCCCCAGTCGCGTTTGGCATCGAGATTGCCGAGATAGAGCATATCCTCCAGTCCGACCTCGATGCGGGCTACGCCTCGGGTGATCTTGCGGGTCACGAACGTCTCGCCACGGATCGGGCTCTCGTGGTTGAATAGAATTCCATTGCTCGCGAACATGCCGTAGGCCTCACGGTAATTCACCGTGATCCAGTAGCCATAGAGCTTTGCCACGCCATAGGGCGAGCGCGGATAGAAAGGCGTCGTCTCCCTCTGCGGGACTTCCTGCACCAGGCCGTACAGCTCGGAGGTGGAGGCCTGATAGAACCGTGTCTCCTTCTCCATGCCGAGAATGCGGATCGCCTCCAACAGCCGCAGCACGCCGATCGCGTCGGCATTCGCCGTGTATTCCGGGCTTTCGAAGCTGACGCCGACATGGCTTTGCGCGGCGAGGTTGTAGATTTCGGTCGGCCTGATCTGCTGCATCAGGCGGATCAGATTGGTCGAGTCGGTCATGTCGCCGTAGTGCATCAGGAACGGCACGTTGCCGACATGCGGGTCCTGGTAGAGGTGATCGATCCGTGCGGTGTTGAATGAGGACGAGCGCCGCTTGATTCCGTGCACGACATAGCCGAGCGACAGCAGATATTCGGCGAGATAGGCGCCGTCCTGGCCGGTGACGCCGGTGATCAAGGCAATCCGATTTCTCATCCCAAGCCTTGCTCCTAGACAAACACGTCGGGCGGACAGGCTGAGCCCCATTTCCTTACGTGAACAACAGCGAAATCCGCTTCTTCTTGGCTATATCGGCTGCCCAGGTCAACCCTCAACATCGGGGCTGAACCCTCCGGAGAGTCGCCACTCGGACGATCAACCGCGACCGCACCCTGATTTCTGCGCGCTACCGAGCTAGCGTCCGAAATAACCGCAACATCCACTGCGTTCGCTATTGTCTCACGTGGATTGTGTCTGGCCCCAGGAATTCGGAATTAGCGCGCAGGCCAAGCTGGCGCGCCGCAGTCTGTTCGCGACCCTGCCTGGCGTCAGCCATGGTAGGCCGACGCCGAAAACAACGGCCTAACGGGTCGTCTCTCGGACAGCTGACAGCCATCGATTATGCGCAATCACCCGCCCGTCCGGCACAATTCGTCGCCACCAAGCATTTTTGATGATGGAGGTCCTGTAGTTGCGCTCGAGCAGCCACGCCATGCATGCGGCTTCCAACTGATACGAGTGGGTCTCGATTAAGAGGGCAACATCTGCCTGGTCGAGAAGATTTGCTGCGCTCTCGAGAACCTCCATCTCGGCACCATCGACATCGATTTTGATGAAGCCCCGCCCTTGCAGGGGGCGAACCAGGTCTGCCAGAGGAACCATTCCTTCGCCCCTGCCGACAGGGCTGTTAATGATTTCGCAGGAATCCTTTGAAAATCCGTTGAGCTGCAGGTGGCGTCGCAGCGCATCCGCCTCCGCCGGATCCGGCTCGGCTGCAATCGCCTTGATCGAATTGGCCTGGCGCAGGAAGTATAGCGTCATTTCTCCGCTACCTGCTCCAATATCGAGCAACCATTGAACATTGGCCCCCGCAGCTTGCACGAAAGCGTAGGTCTCCCTCTCCCAAAGTCCGAGCATCATCTGGGTCTGCGAATGCAGGTTGAGATCGAGCACGATATCCTTGTACAGACCGGATCTAACCCGTCGCGGGCGCCGGCCTTCGGGGACCATCAAGTTCTTGGTAAGCGAAAGCAGACGAGGCGGAATCAAATTAACCATCGAGGTAAGATTTCCCGTTCACCACTGCGATCCGTTAGAGACATGCTACGAGCAACAATGTGGCCACCCTATCAGACTCTCGTGTCGGTTTGTTTGAGTTTGCGAATTTGTATTAACGCCGTAACCGGTTGCGGGGACAACTGCAGTGACAACCGTCGCCCTTAACTTCGCCGCTGTTCGGCGACGGATTCGCAGCGCATTCGCTGCCTATTTGTTCGCGCGAACCATCCGGGTAGCCGAACAAATCATTCTCGTCCCTTTGTTTCTGTCCAGCTGGGGCGCCCAATTGTATGGCGAATGGCTTGCCGTCGCGGCTCTGGCGGGCTTTGCAGCCATAGCGAATCTGGGAGTTGGGCAAGCAGCCGCGGCCGAAGTCGTCCTGCAATCGACGAGGAACGAACTTGGCAAGGCATCGCGCGTCGTCGTTACATCGCTCGTCACTATTGTGGCGAGTATCACAGTTGGCCTTGTCGGCCTGGGACTGATCCTTGCCGTTGCCGATTTGCGAGCTCTCGTCGGGATAGGGCTCGATGATATGCCTACGCCGGCGCTTTTAGTCGTTATGCTCGCAGCTGCCACCCTCATCACGTTTCTGAGCGAGCCCCTCGCTGGCACGCTTTCGGCAGCGCATGGCGCCGCCGTGCCGAATGCAATTGCTGCAATCTCCAAGACCATCGAGCTCGTCTGCATTGCCATCGCGCTTCGTGCTGGAGCTGGTCCTCTCGCCATCGCCGGAACCATGCTCGCTGGAGCTGCGCTTAATGTCACCTTTCACGTGGCTTGGACCCTTCGTCGAGTGACATGGTTTTCATTTTCGGTAGCGAATTTTGACCTTGAGTTTCTGATCCGCACCTGGCGGTCGGCGGCGGGTTTTTTCCTTATCTTCGTCTGCATCAATATTCTGGGCGTCTATCTGCCGCGCCTATTGGTGTCACACAGTCTCGGCCCGGTGGCGCTGGCGACCTTTAGCGTTCTGGCCACTTATACAAAGACGGCACGGAATCTCGCCACCATGACCTCGCAAGCCACTCAAGTAGAAATCGGTCGATTATGGGCAAGCGGCGAAACCAAAAACGTTCGTCGCCTGATTCGGAGAATGCTCCGCAATGCGACTCTCCTCGCTGCAGTGTTGCTGTTGGCAGAATTGGTTCTAGCACCCACAATTGTCCCGCGGTGGACCGGAGGACATATCCCGCTGGATTGGGCGCTCATGATCGCACTTGCGCTCGTCGCGCTACTGGGGTGCTATGTCGACGGC
Source organism: Bradyrhizobium agreste (assembly GCF_016031625.1). GTDB lineage: Bacteria > Pseudomonadota > Alphaproteobacteria > Rhizobiales > Xanthobacteraceae > Bradyrhizobium > Bradyrhizobium agreste. Next base: position 8,148 of record NZ_JACCHP010000012.1, read on the forward strand.
GTCCTGCTTGCGGCGAGCGCTCTCAACCAAGTCGGGCTGATCGCGTTTGGCTACGCACTAGGACTTCTCATTGGCATCGTAGGCGCCGCAATCCTGCTGCCATGGACCGGGCATCTAGCGATAATTGGGATCGGTCTCCTTCTGCCCGAAATCGGCGGCGCGTTCTCTGGTAGTCGGACACTTGGTCGGATGGCGCGCCAGTCGAAGTGAGCGGTCGATGTGTGCTGCGATCTACATGGGCCGCGAGCCAATCACAGCGGCGGGATGACCACCCACGATAGTTCCGGCGGAAACGTCCCGCATCACGACGGCGCGGGCCTGGACTACGGCGCCGCGACCGATCCTGACCCCGGGAGCGATGAAGCATTGTGCCGCGACCCAGGCTTCGGGCTCAATGACAATGGGACGGACGAAGATTGGAAAATCTGGCGCCCGGTGATCGTGAGATCCGGTGCACAGATAAGTCCCTTGAGAGACGACGACGTCATGGCCGATATCGATTTCGCCAAGACTATAGAGATGCACGTCGTCTCCGATCCAAGAATTCGCTCCAATCGACACTTTCCAAGGATAGACTATGCGTACCGATGGTCGGATCAGTACGCCTGGACCAATCTTGGCGCCAAAAAGCCGCAGAACAAATCTTCGCCAAGCAAACAAGATCTGCGGGGTGGGCCGGACCAGGAGCGCCTCAACAATCCACCACAATTGCACAAACAGGGCCGACCGGCCGCGGAGCCCCTTGGGATTTGCATACCTTGAGAGATCTTGAACGCGAACGCCATCGGCATCTGGCATGTTGAGAACACTCTCCTGCTGGTAACCACCCATGGAAATCGCTCGGAATGCCCTAAAATTGGTATTTCGTTAACGGGATATACCATCTAAAGATGAGCCTACGCTGACCCTTTGGTCGCTCGGGTACTGGGGGCCATCATCCAATATTCTGGTCCGCACAGCCTAAGGCTGAGGGGGTGTCTCTGCAGGTGGCGCTGCCAAACTTGACTTTTTTTCATGAAGATTTTGGCGTACGGCCTCAATTACGCTCCCGAGCTGACGGGAATCGGGAAATATTCTAGCGAGCTGTGCGAGTGGTTGGCTGCGCGCGGCCACACGGTCGAGGTTGTAACGGCTCACCCCTATTATCCCAATTGGGTCCTTGCCGAAGGTTACGACAACCGATCCTATCAGCATGAAATCAGGAATCTGGTCAAGGTCCGCCGTTGCCCACTCTATTTGCCCCGGGTTGTGCCCTCCGGCAAGCGTGGTCGCATCATGAGCCACGCCTCCTTCGCAATTTCCAGCGTCCCCAAGCTGCTGGCCTCGGTTCGCCAACTGCAGCCCGACGTCCTGCTGGCTGTGACACCATCCTTCCTGATCGCGCCCATGGCCCTGGCCGTTTCGAGAATGTTTGGAACTCCGAGCTGGCTCCACATTCAGGACTTCGAGCTAGACGCCGCTTTTGAACTTGGGATGCTCGCGGGCAACAATCTTCGCCGCGCGGCCACATCCCTCGAAGCTGTCATTTTGCGCCGATTCGATCGAATATCGACCATCTCACCTCGCATGATGGATCGATTACATAGTAAGGGCGCTCCGCCGGGAAGCACCGTAAAATTTAGGAATTGGGTCGACACGGATGCAATCAGTCCAGCGAACAGGATGACCGGATTTCGGAAACAACTCGGCTTGTCCGATCGCCATATCGTTGCTCTCTATGCAGGAAGCATCGCAGCCAAGCAGGGCATCGAGAGCCTTGCAGAGGCCGCGGCTGAACTCCAAACCAAGGCGCCCGAGGTCGTGTTCGTCTTTTGCGGCGCCGGAGCGTTGTTGAAACACCTAGTCAAGATCGCGGCTCCCCTATCGAATGTGAAGTTTCTTGACCTGCAACCAGACGAGCGAATGCGGGAATTGCTTGCGACCGCGGATATTCACTTGATTCCCCAACGCGCCCAGGTCTCCGACCTCATGCTGCCCTCCAAACTCGCTCCTATCCTGGCCTCAGGAAGGCCGGCGGTTGCGATGGCATATCCTGGCACCCAGCTCGCGGCCGAGATCGAAGGCGCCGGCATTGCGGTGCCACCGTCTGACCGGCAGGCACTATCCGATGCGATATTGAAGCTTGCGAGAGATCCTGGCTTGCGAATGCGCATGGGCGAGCAAGCCCGCACGTTGGCATGTGCGCGTTGGCACAAGGAAGCCATTTTGAGCGAATTCGAAGCCAACCTTATCGAAGTCGCCAGCCGCAGGCGCAAAAATGGCTGACGTCACCAGGCCAACGGTCAATGTTGCAGTCTGTGGGGATTTCAAACAGCTTCAGCTCATTCCCGAATTGAACAAGGTCGCGGATTTGGGCCGCGTCTACTATGCTTCCCGGCTATCCAGCAATGCCGCGCGACTACAAATCGAGAGACCCCAGGCGCGGAACCTGTTCTTGAAGGAGTATCTTCTTCAGTTTCATGCCCGATACCTAAATCACGCCTTCGCGGATACGATCTATCCTCTCTACGACGCGCTTTGGCTTGCGGCCGCCCATGCCGCTTGGCGTCCCTGTGACGTGCTGCATGCCGTGATTCAGGGCAAGGCCGTCAGCCTCTTGCAAAGAGCCAAGCGCGAGGGCGCCGCCATCCTTGGACATCCCATCGTTTGTCATCCTGCGTTCTTCGAACGCGAAATGCGCATCGAACTCGAGCGCCTGTCGATCGCGACTGCCCCTTACGTCGGTGATGTCAGCAATAGCCTCGCCGAAATCAAACTCTGCGATAGGATCTACTGCCTCTCGACTCTTGTTCGCGACAGCTTCGTTGACGCCGGCTTTTCGGCCGACGCCATCGATATCATTCAACTACCGACGGACCTTGAGACGTTCGTGCCCGCACGCACCCCTGCGGCCGACTCGCCTTTTCGGGTGCTTTGCGTTGCGGAACTCAATCCGATCAAGGGCCACGTCTATCTGCTGGAGGCCTGGAAGCGCCTGAACTTACCGCGCTCGGAACTGATCTTCGTTGGCACCATGAGACGCGAGATGAAACGAGCGCTCCAGCCCTACGAGGGACTATTCCGCTATCTCGGACCACTTGGCCGCAGAGATCTCGTGCGGCTCTACCAAAACAGCTCGCTCCTTGTCCTACCGTCGGTTCAGGACGGATTCGGCTTTGTGATAACCGAAGCGCTCGCCTGCGGCCTGCCGGCGATCGTCACTGAGCATGTCGGCGCCCGCGACGTCATCAGAGCGGGCGTCAACGGATTTATCGTTCCGCCCCGTACACCTGAGGCGCTTGCCGAGACCATAAGCAAAATCCACGCATCCCGATCACTGCGACAGAGCTTGCGCGAAGGCGCCATTGCAAGCCGCGATACGTTTCCAACTATGGCCGACACGGCAGAGAGGATCGCCGCAGCCTATCGTCGGACCTACGCTGCGCGCTCCGACAGCCCGAAAGCCACCGGACACAAGGCTTACGAGCCTGGCAACTCCAAGTCGGCAATTGCACAGAGCAGATTGCCGTAATCTGCAGCGGCCGTTGCCCGAAGCGCGGTGAACCGTTCCTTCGCAGCGGCCTTCGCGGCCGCGAGCGACTTCCGATCATCGCTCCAAGTCTTGATCTGCGCGCAAGCGGCCGACACAAAATCATTGGACGGATCGATGATGGGACCACAGTCTTCGTTCACATCCTCGCTCAGACAGCCTCTGGCAAATGTGATTACTGCCGTGCTCGCCGACATGGCTTCGAACACCACATTCGGCTGGGCTTCGTTGTGGTACCCTGTTGGAAACACAAATACATCGAGCCCCGCCAAAAACTCGTCCTTGTCGGGACCATAAAGCGCACCGACATGGATCAGTCGCGCTCCAAGCTGGCACTGGGCGGCCTCCACCGCGGCTCGGTCTTCTTCGAACTGGATCGGGCCCGCCAGCATCCCCGTGATCGGAAGGCCGCATTGCACGCACGCTCGCAGGAGATCGAGAAAAAGATAAAGTCCCTTTTCCGTGGTAAGGTTGCTCAGGAGCCCAATCCTGATCTCATCACTTTCCGGCAAGCGCGTGTCCGGGGCGGCGGAGAGATGTACAGCATTTGACGAGATAAGCCCTCTCCACTCCCCTCGATAGTTTTTCCGAAATCGCAGTTGCATCGTCTGACAGAGAAAGACGTGGACCGCCCCATTCCCGGCAATCGAAACCAGAGCGGACATCAGCCAGCGCCGCTGGTCGATCGCGGAGAAGCTGTGGTGATGAATGACAATCGCCTGTTGCGACAGGCGCGCCAGTCCTGTTAGGAGGATCGTGTAAACTAAACCGAAGCCGCCGTCCGCAGGGATGTAAAGGCAAGGGTTCGGACGCAGCCCGTTGCGCAGGACTCCGACTGCTGCCGCCAGGACTGACGAGATCCTCCGCCAATGGTAGCCCCATGAACGTCGCAGAGAGCGGGACGACAAATCGCAACGATGGACGTGTGCGAACTCGGCAAGGTCCGATGCAACCGACTCGGATATCTTCGCCAGTCCGTGTAACGGCGGGGGAAAGGCCGCAGCAATGACGACATTACGCTTTTCGTCGATCATGCCCAATTCGCCGTTGCGGTCGTCTTACCCATGCGAGAAAACTAGACTAGAGGATTCGGCTCGAGCCATCAAACGGGTAATGGCCGGGACTTGTAGTGCACGTCTGAATTGACGCCGGAGAGACAGCAGTGCTGAGAACAGCTGGCATAATCGCTTCCCTCCTCTTGGGTTGTGGGATGTTCGGCACAGTCGTCCATGCCGAAGGGTCGCCGGTGCCTCGCATGGTCTTCGCGCACTACATGGTCTGCTGTCCAGCGAGCGGATTGGGTGCAACGGTTGACGACTTCAAGCGGGAGATCCAGACCGCCCAATCCTACGGCATCGACGGATTTGTGCTTAACATGCCGAGTTGGCTGCGCGAGCCAATCTACCGCGCCATCAGCCAGCGGATTTTTGCAGCCGCCGAAACAAGCCCTCTTTCCTTCAAGCTCTTCGTATCCTTTGACGATGTCTCGGTTGAAGACACTGTTTCGATGCTTACCGAACTATCGCGCAGCCCTGCATACCTGCGGGTCGACAACCGTCCCGTCGTTAGTACATTTTCGGGGGTACCGGAATGGGGCTTCTCGCTCTCGCAAAGGCTGTCGTCGTTGGGGTTAAAGCCCTTTCTTGTGCCCAACTATCAATATCTCTCCGGAGCGTCGTGGGCGAGAAACTACAGCCATCCTACTGCGGAATTTCTTGATCGGCTGTACCGAGAACATCCCGAGATGGATGGCTACTTCAACTTTGGGCCTGATCTTGGCCATGCGTCTCCACCGAGCGACGGCCGTCTGGTCGCCGAACGCAGCCGAATTGCCGGCAAGGTTTCAATGATCGGCATCTCACCCTATTATCGAGGCCTGAGTCACAACTACCGTGTGTTCGAAAGCGGAGGCTTCGAAGGCATGGCAGCCCAATGGACCGCTGCCGTTGAGAGCGGAGCGAACTTGGTCGAAATCGTGACCTGGAATGATTGGGGTGAATCGACTTATGTTGCACCGTTCGGCGACATCCGACAGCAAGACCTGTGGAATTATCATTGGGGCCCGCTGCTCAGCCATGAAGCTTTCCTTTCGGCTAGCCGCTACTTTATCGCATGGTTCAAATCGTCCGTCCGTCCGGTGATTGAACATCCTGCGATTTACTATTTCTATCGGCTTCATTCCAAGTTCGCCCATGGCATCGCTTCCGCTGAAACGGGCAAACAGGGACGCCCTAAGGGATGGGAGAACCTCGTCGACGGAATCTATTTGACGGCATTCTTGCCCCGACCGTTGACGGTGGAGGTCGCCGTCGGTGGTAGGCGTCAATCCGCAGCGCTTCCCCCGGGTGTTCAGCACCATCGGTTTGAACTCGCAGAGGGACCTGTTGCAATTAAAATTCTGGAGGATGGCCGAGTGATTGGTCAGAAAGAGCTGGAATTTCCGATCACAAAACTAGGGCAAATCGGGAATTTCAATTATTTCGGAGGTGATATCCGATTACCATGATCAACAAACGTCCTTTAAGTCGCCCTACGCGACCAAGTCCACGACCGTTCCGATGATCGAAATCGCGCTCATCATTCACGTCGTCTTCTTTCTAGGCCTCCTCGTCGGTCTGCACGCGCGCGGCTATCTAAACATCTATTCCGGACTCTTTATCTACCTTGCATTCCATTTCATAGTATTCGTGCAACGCCCGGTCGTCGTATATCTGTTCGATATTCGCTCCGAATTTGAATTCATGATGTATATGCCCGACGATGGCATTTTTCTAAAGACGCTATTCGTTGCGGACCTCGGATTGGTAAGCTTCATTCTTGCCTACTTGGCGGTGCTTGGTTTTAGATCGATAGAGCCGACGTTCAACTCCATCGAGCTCACGCGCACACAGGCGCGCTCGTTTCAGCTCGCATTCCTTTTGCTGTTTCCGCTGATCGCCTATTCGTTCCTGCTTGCTCTCACCATGCGTCAGACGTACGGCGTGGAAGTGTTTCTGGAACTGGGAAAGATCAATATGACGGTCGATCCGGCGACGGGCCAAAAGCTTTTTAGTGACACCACGGCGTATGTCGTCAATGCTCGCGAGTTCGCGTTCCCATTCGCAGCCCTGCTCATTCACGTGACCCGCGCTCGCTGGTGGTCCTTTCTTCCCATCTTCTTCTGCGCATTTATTGCTCTGCAGCTTGGCGAGAGATGGGAAATTGTGATCTCGACTTTGGTCGCAAGCATGATGACGCTGTATATCCACAAGCGGCACACATTCGCCTGGAGCCACTACGTAGGCATGGCCATCGTTTTGGGGTTATTCGTGGCGATCGGTCAAAATCGCGACAGCCTGGTCAAATTCCTGACCACCGGGGAGTTTGAATTCAGTTTTGACATTGCGAAGTCCTCGTTTGGCGCCCATCCAGACTTCGCCAATTTCGACTTCCTCAGCTATGTTATCGCGAAGGTTCCAGACGTTAGCCAGACCTACTCCTACTTCACGCAGTATCTTGGTATTTTTACCCAGCCGATCCCTCGCGTGTTGTGGCCCGACAAACCCGTCGGCTCACCGGTGCAGTGGGTGAACCTGGACGCCTACGGACGCTTCACCTCCAGGACCACCTCCCTCGTCGGCGATGGCTGGATCAGCTTCGGCTATGCTGGCGTGGTCATTACCATGGGATTTTGCGGAGCATTTTTCGGCGCCATCTTCAAACGCTTTTGTCGGCCGTCGATTTCGGTTTATTTTTACCTTGCATATTTTTGGATGGTCAGCCTGCTGCTGCAGTGGGCGCGCGACGGCAGCCATAAAATTCTTGACTTCTTTTTGTTCTGTATCGGTCCACTTGTCTTCGCCTACTTCATCGAGCGGATCCTTTGGGGACGACAGCCGGTTGTCGCCAACCGAGCTCGGGCCTGAGGGCGCTTGGCTGACCACGCGATGGGACCGCAGTGTGGCGCGCGAGATCAAGCCGTGGTCGAAGGTCCTCGTGCGGATCCCGTCGCCGAGGATGCCTACCTATTGGTCGGCGGTGGCAATGCGCAGGTATCGGCCTGCACCTGAAGCTCACCTGGCGCGCTCCGGCGATCACAACTGGGCCGCACCGCTGGACGAGATGCGAGGCGTCACAGCGGTTGTTCGCACCTTGATCTCCGGGTGCCGCTGCGTGCTCTTTCGGCCGTAGCAAGGCTCCTCTATGCTGCGTGCGATTTTAACCGTGAGTCTTGGTACCGTTCGCTTGCGCCGCGCCAGGACGCTATCGATTGACGATCGCTTCGGAAACCGCCTCGGATAGGCGGACGAAAGGATTTTAATTGATGAATTGGGCAGGTCCCGGGCAATATCGATTGCTGCTCGCGCTGATCGTCGTCGTCACCCATGTCTCGCGTTTCAATCTCGGGCACGCCGCCGTCTATAGTTTCTTCTCTCTCAGCGGCTATTGGGTGTGCTCGATGTGGCACGCCAAGTACGCGGCCTGTCGGCAACCCTATGTAACGTTCCTGATCTCGCGGTTCTGGCGGCTCGGCCCGGTGTTTGTGATCTGCTCAGTCGCGGGTTGGCTGATTGCAGTGCCCAATGACGCACCGGTCATTGGGCCTGTGGCCTCCTTGGCCGAAGCGTTTTCGAGTGTCTTCATACTCGGCTACGCGAGCCTGCCGATCCAGCCGAATGTACCTGCCTGGTCGCTTGACATCGAGATGCAATTCTATCTTGTCGCCCCTTTGATCGCGATCTGCGCGGTCTACGGTTGGCGCGTGACCATCATCGCCAGCCTCTCTCTCTCCATCGCCGCGTGCCTCGCTACGCCCTCCGGCCTGGTGCTGCGCTATTTGATCTTCTTTTCTGCCGGCGCTGCTGCCTTCGCGGCGCAATGGCATCCGTCACGATCCCTGGCCCTCCGCAGCGGCGCTCTGGTCAGTGCGGCGCTGCTGGCGCTGGCGATATGTCCCTATCGCGACATCCTCCTGGGTGGCGCGCATCCTGGCCCATTGTTCAGGTTCAACGAATATCTCAACATTGCAGTTACGGTGGCGATTCTGCCGTGGACGATCTACACGACCCAGCAACGGTCTCCGGCGCTGGACCGCATGTTGGGCGACCTGTCCTACATCGTCTATCTCGTCCATTGGCCGGTGCTGCACTTCGTTGACGTGGCGAGCGGGTCGATGGCGACACGCCTGACCCACATCGCGGTCGCGGTAGCGGCAATCGCCGTCTTGGGCTGGCTCATTTGGAAGCTAGTGGACGTGCCATCTAATCGGTTGCGCTCGCGGTGGGTCGCCGCGCGGGGTGGTCAGTCCAAACACGCCTATGTGTCAGATGCTGTGACGCCTTTTCCGGTCGGAGCCGTGCTCCAGGCCCCCGCGCCGCGGAGGGTCGAGGGCGAGCTTTGACCGGCGGTAAGTCCCGCTCGACCAAGCGACCGCCTCAAGCTATCGGGCCGGATATCGCGCGTGATGCAGCCTGGGGGCCTGCAGCGTCAATGGCGCCGTGCAGGGGTGGAGCCCCCGAAGGTCACCTGCGGTGGGTCGCGAGATCGTGCAGCACCTGTTCGGATCGCGTCGTTTGTTATTCGCCGCTGCTCTGCTGTTCGCCGTCACCGTGGCGCAGCTGCGGCTTCGCCGCTACGATCTGCCTCACCATAGAGCGGGATCGGCGCCTTTCGACTTTGGAGATCTCCACAACAGGCATCGGCAGCTTCAGCATCGGCTTCGCGATCTGCGATGCCGCGACATAGGTGATGACCTGTTTGCTTTCTGCACACGTTGAGCAGATCGCGCTGCTGCGGCGGTAACCTGAAGTAACAGCAAGCGTGGCGGTGACCAGTTGCACCTGCTGGCGCCAGCGCAGCCCAAGGCGCTCCTGAATGCAGTGATCGCAGTAGGCCCGGCCGGCACAGCGGACGAGGAATTCGTTGATCCGTTCTGGCACAGTTCTGCCACTCATCAGGACGCCCCTTAATTACTCACGAGCCGGCGTGCCCCACTCAGCAAGGCTCACGCCAACTACCAATAGCCTGATGGCAGCAACATGGTTGTGACACGCGCGAAACGCACGTGCTGTCATCCAGATCAAATGCTGATGGCCCCCACGGCCCGTTGATTTAGGCCGTTAGATCTTAAGTCCCAGCTGCTGACGGGGTCAAACCAACAGTATCCAGATACGCATCCAGCTCCTCGGCGAGCGCACGCTCCCAGTCGGGGGGCACAAGCCCATAGGCTTCCCGCAGGCGTGTCAGATCAAGTCGCGAATTTTCCGGGCGCGTGGCTTTGGTCGGATAGTCCTTGGTGGCGATCGGGACGACCTCGGCCGCCTTCAGCGGCACGCCTCGGGACCGCAGCCCCGCTACGATTGCACTGGCGAAGCCATGCCAGCTGGTCGAGCCCGAATTGGTGAGGTGGATCAGTCCGTTCGCGTGCGCGAAGACATCGGACAAGTCTGCCTCGTCCTTCCCCAGGATTTCGACCAGGACCGATGCGATGGTGCGCGCCGTGGTGGGCGTTCCCCACTGATCCGACACCACGCGCAGCGCCTCGCGCTCCCGCGCCAGCCGGATCATGGTACGCATGAAATTCGCGCCTTGCGCGGCATAGACCCAGGCGGTTCGCACCACCAGATGCGCCCCGCCGGCGCTCCGAACCGCGCTCTCGCCTGCAAGCTTGCTGCGACCGTAGACCGACAGCGGACCGGTCGGGTCGTCTTCTCGCCACACGCTGCGTCCGCTGCCGTCAAAAACATAGTCGGTCGAAAAGTGTACCATCGGCACGCCGTGCGCGGCGGCCCAGCGGGCCAGAACAGCCGGCGCGTCGCTGTTGACGAGGAAAGCCAGCGCGGATTCGTCTTCGGCCTTGTCCACGGCGGTATAGGCCGCCGGATTGATGATCAGATCCGGCTTGAGCGCCTCGAGCTTGCCGGCCAGCGTCTCCGGCTTTGAGAGGTCGAATTCCTCCCGCCTCGGCGCGACCACCGTGTGCTGATCGCGCAGCAGGGGCAGCAGCGCTCCGCCCACCTGCCCTCCCGTACCGGTCAAGAGAATGCGCATCAGATTTGCCCGTAGATTGGGAGGTTCTGGACGTCCGCGAGCAGCGGGGCAGCAGCGTCCTTGGCCGAGAGTGAGGGATTGTCGACGCCCCACTTGACCCCGATGGCCGGATCATCCCAGCGGATGGAGACCTCGTCTTTCGGGCTATAGAGGTCATCGCATTTGTAGAAGAAGTCGGCAGTGTCGGAGAGCACGACGAAGCCGTGGGCGAAACCACGCGGCACCCAGAGCTGGCGACGGTTTTCTTCGCTCAATTCGACGGCAACGTGCCGCCCAAAATTCGGGCTGCCGACGCGAACATCGACGGCGACATCGAGAACGCGCCCGCGCATGGCGCTGACCAGCTTGCCCTGGGTGTTGGGATTCTGCAGGTGCAGGCCCCGCAACACGCCTCGGGCGGAGCGGGACATATTGTCCTGAACGAAAGGACGATGTATCCCCGCTTCTACGTAACGTTGAAACTGGTAGGTTTCCAAAAAGAAACCGCGCTGGTCACCAAATAATTTTGGTTCGATAATCAGGACTTCTGGAAGCTCGGTCGCAACAACATTCATAATTCGCGCCTAAATACCTTGGCGTTTGATGGTTTACCCTAGGTTTATAACAAACTTGTGCAGCGCACACCATCTGCTACGTTTCGAGATAGTTAAGTTATGCGAGGGGCTATGAAGGGGATCATTCTCGCCGGCGGCACCGGCTCGCGCCTTTATCCGGTGACGACGGTGGTGTCGAAGCAGCTGTTGCCCGTCTTTGACAAGCCGATGATCTATTACCCGCTGTCGACGCTGATGCTGGCGGGGATCAGGGACATCCTCATCATCTCGACCCCGCAGGACAAGCCGCTGTTTCAGCGTCTGCTCGGCACCGGCGCGGACATCGGCCTGCGCTTTGAGTATGCGACGCAGGAGACACCGCGCGGGCTCGCGGATGCGTTCATTGTCGGGCGCGAATTCGTCGGCTCGGATTCGGTCGCCCTCATCCTCGGCGACAACATCTTCTACGGCCACGGCTTGCCGAGCATGCTGTCCAGCGCCTCGTTCCGCAAGAAGGGCGCGACCGTGTTCGGCTATGTGGTCAACGAGCCGCAGGCCTATGGCGTGATCGAGCTCGACGGCACCGGCCGGGCGCTGTCGATCGAGGAGAAGCCGAAGCAGCCGAAATCGAACGTCGCGGTGACCGGGCTCTATTTCTACGACAACGACGTCCTGGACATCGCCGCCAACGTCAAGCCGTCGGCACGTGGCGAGATCGAGATCACCGACGTCAACAAGGCCTATCTCGAGCGCGGCGACCTCTATGTCGAGGTGCTCGGCCGCGGCTTTGCCTGGCTCGACACCGGCACCCATGCCTCGCTGGTGGAGGCCAGCCATTTCGTGCAGATCCTGGAGCAGCGCCAGGGCCTGCGCATCGCCTGCCCCGAGGAGATCGCGCTTCGGCAAGGCTACATTTCGCTGCAGCAATTCGAGATCGCGACCGAAAAGTCCGCCAAGAGCAGCTACGGCGAATATTTGAAATCGGTCGCGCGCAGCTTCGCGCGCTGATCCACCATTGGAGAACGGGGCATGCGGTTCAAGGGTTCGACGATCTTCGTGACCGGCGGCGCCGGCTTCATCGGCTCGGCGGTGGTGCGGCACCTGTTGCGCGACACGCATGCGCGGGTCGTCAACATCGACAAGCTGACCTACGCGGCCAATCTGGACTCGCTGCCGGGCGCCCAAGGCAATCCGCACTACGCCTTCGAGCAGCAATGCATCTGCGACGGCGCGGGCCTGCGACAGCTGTTCGAGAAGTACCAGCCCGACGCGGTGATGAACCTCGCGGCCGAGAGCCATGTCGACCGCTCGATCGACGGCCCCGGCGAGTTCATCCAGACCAACATCGTCGGCACCTTCACCATGCTGCAGGAGGCGCTGCGGCACTGGCGCAGCCTCACCGGCGAGAGGCGCGAGCGCTTCCGCTTCCTGCACATCTCGACCGACGAGGTGTTCGGCTCGCTGGGCACCGACGGCCTGTTCACGGAGACCAGCCCCTACGCGCCGAACTCGCCCTATTCGGCCAGCAAGGCCTCGTCCGACCATCTGGTGCGCGCCTGGCGGGAGACCTATGAGCTGCCGACGCTGGTGACCAACTGCTCCAACAATTACGGGCCCTATCACTTCCCGGAGAAGCTGATCCCGCACATGATCATCAAGGGCCTTTCCGGCGAGAAGCTGCCGGTCTATGGCGACGGCAGCAACATCCGCGACTGGCTGTTCGTCGAGGACCACGCCAAGGCGCTGAGCCTCGTGCTGGAGCGCGGGCAGCCGGGGCAGACCTACAATGTCGGCGGCCGCAACGAGCGCACCAACCTGCACGTGGTGGAGACCATCTGCGACCTGCTCGACGACCTCGCCCCGAGCGAGGCCGGCCCGCACCGCCGCCTGATCTCCTTCGTCACCGACCGCCCCGGCCACGACCACCGCTACGCCATCGACGCCACCAAGCTGGAGACCGAGCTCGGCTGGCGCGCCGAGGAAAACTTCGAGACCGGCATCGAGAAGACGGTGCGCTGGTATCTCGAGCAGAAGCCCTGGTGGCAGGCGATCCTGGAGCGGGGGTATCAGGTGAAGCGGGTGGGGTTGAGCAAGTAGGCGCAGCGGGGCTCACCTTGGGGGTGGTCGATACAAAAGTGCGAAAACAACCCCATGCACAGTAGAACTGCCTCTGGCCTGGGAACCGCGTCAATTATGCACAAGTACTTGATATCGTAGGCTTATCAAGCTTCGCGAGACGTCGCGGCCCGCGTCAGCGAAAATTTCGGAATCAACGCATGCAACGAGACCCAATTCTGGTCACCGGCGCGGCCGGCTTCATCGGCTTTCACGTCGCGCAGCGCCTGCTGAGCGCCGGTGAGACGATCGTCGGGCTCGACAATCTCAATGATTATTACGATCCGGCATTGAAGTCCGCCCGCCTGGAGCTGCTCTCGCCTCATCCGAACTTCAAGTTCGTGAAGCTCGACCTCGCGGACAGAGCCGGAATGGAAGAGCTGTTTCGGCAGTATCGCTTTCCGACCGTGATCCATCTGGCAGCGCAGGCCGGCGTCAGATACTCGCTCGAAAATCCGCACGCATACGTCGACTCCAATCTCAGCGGCTTCCTGAATGTCCTGGAGGGCTGCCGGCACAACGGATGCCGCCACCTGATCTACGCCTCGTCGTCTTCTGTTTACGGCGCAAACACAAAGCAACCGTTCTCAATTGAAGATCGGGTCGATCATCCCGTCAGCCTGTACGCCGCCACGAAGAAGGCCAATGAGCTGATGGCCCATGCCTATACGCATTTGTATGGGTTTCCGACGACCGGCCTGCGGTTCTTCACTGTGTACGGGCCTTGGGGCCGGCCCGACATGGCCTACTTTCTGTTCACGAAGGCCATCGCCGAGGGAAAGCCGATAAAGCTATTCAACCAGGGCAAGATGCGGCGCGATTTCACTTATGTCGACGATGTTGTTGACGCTGTCCAACAATTGGCTGTCGAGACCTCGCCGGTCTCCAAAGCCTGGCGCGTCTATAACATCGGCAACAATCAGCCCGAAGAGCTGTTGGGGCTTGTTTCTATTATTGAGCAGAAGCTACAGATAAGAGCAGATAAGATCTTGCTTCCTATGCAACCCGGGGACGTCGAGTCGACATTCGCGGATATCGAGGATTCCGTTCGGGATTTCGGTTACGAGCCTCGAACAAATATCGCCGATGGCCTCAGCCGATTTGTCGATTGGTATCGAGGTCACTACTGAAGCTTGGCCAATCGAAGGTCCAGAGCGTGAAAGATATTGGGACACACTGAACTGTGCTCAGATTAGCTCATTTGGCGGCCTCGGTGCGCGGATTGTTTGGGAGTCGCTTTCGCTCGCGCTCTAAAGCAGTGGCTTCTCTAACAGAGCTCGCGATCGCCTTTGATTGCGACAAGCACATAGACCATGACTATATACCAATCTACGAACGCCTTCTGGAGCCCAGACGGTTCGAAAACCTGAAGATCTTGGAAATAGGGATTGGAGGATACCAATCGTCAAAAGCCGGTGGCAACTCTTTAAGGATGTGGGCTTCGTACGCTCCCGAGGCCACAATTTATGGCATCGACCTACATGAGAAAGACATTGAAATTCCAGCCAACGTCCGCCTCGTCCAACTGAACCAGACTGATCGGCTTGGTCTTCGGCATCTTGCCGAAACTCATGGTCCGTTTGACCTCGTGATTGATGATGGGAGTCACATCCCCCAAGATTCTGAGGCTGCTTTCATCACCTTGTTTCCTTATCTGTCAGACAATGGAAGCTATGTGATCGAGGATATCCAGACCTCATTCAACAGCGACTTTCAAGGTGGCCTTGAGAGTGATCGTTTCTCTATTCTTTCGCTTGTCGAGAGAATCGTGAAACTTCAACACACCATAGAATGGAAGCCTCCTAGGAAAGCAAAACACCAGAATGCAATCTATTCAGAATGGATCGATGCCGTTGAGATCCATTACAATCTCGTCGTCATTCGAAAGAAGCGATCGTTTCGTGTATCAAACCTGGATCGCCACGAGGGCGTACCGCACTTGATCAAGAGAACGCTCGATCTTGAGAGAGACCTCGGCACGAAATATCCTGCGTACTGGACCCGCTTATATAGATACTATCGTTCTCTTGAGTGTTTTGAACAAGCCGATAGCTGCCTTCAACGGGGGCTCTGTCATTTTCCCAGCGATCCAGAACTCCGCAGGCTGTTGACTGAGTTGAGAGGCCAAACTTGAGAACAATTTGGCATTGGTCGTGTGTTGTCGTCGCCCTTGTTTGCCTCCCTCCGACAAGCGTTGAGAGTTGCGCTGTCGCTCCCGTGAGTACCATCACAACGGATGAGAACAACAGGCCACCAAATGATTGGCAAGTCGTAGTCTTCAACGTCGATGCCAAGAATCTTATTCACGAGGAGGCGAGCGGCTGGTGTGAAGTGGCTCTACACCTATACAAACCACACACCGGAAAGAAAACCGAGGTTCAAGCCAAAGAGCGGCAGGTTCGAGTTCACCTAGATACCAACGCTACGCCGCCCTTCAGCGGTAAACTTAATCCTGTAATGCTACAAAGGAGCTTTGTTCCTGCGGCAAGACCCTGGAAAGAGGCCGGCACCCTCCGCTTTCAAGCCGACGTGACAATCAATGAGTTTCAGACAAGAGAACGAGCTGTAGCCTACGTCCAAGCAGTATTTCTGCTTCGTGACGAGGAAAGCAGACAGCAATTTTGGTTCTCCGTACAAATTTGGGACCCCAGAGGCTTCGACTATCCGAAATTGATCGGCTGGAGCCAGCAGATGCGAGACATCGTCACGATCGATCTATGCGAGAGATGCACAGGTTTGCCGAACTTCTTGACGACAATAGAGAATGGAAACCCCTATCTGAAAACGCAGCCTCAGTCGGCCAATTCGTTTTCTGACATCACCGGAGCGAGACGCACGATCTCGTTCGAGATAGGCCCGCCAGAGATACGCAGGGCGCTCGAAAAGCTGCGCACCCAAAGCCCCTCCATTGCCGATCTATCTCCCAAGCCGGAAGACCTTTCCCTCAAATTGGCCGCCATAGAAGTTGAGGGCTGGAGCGATGTTGGTGCGTCAGTTATTTTGGACGTGACACTAAGTAACTGGCAATTGCAGCTCTACTAGCCTATTGAAGTTTCGATCTGCGTTGTCCTCTGAACCTCGCTTACAACTCGAAGAACGAATAATGAACGTTATCGTCACCTTAATCCGCGACGA
Organism: Bradyrhizobium agreste; assembly: GCF_016031625.1. Lineage (GTDB taxonomy): Bacteria > Pseudomonadota > Alphaproteobacteria > Rhizobiales > Xanthobacteraceae > Bradyrhizobium > Bradyrhizobium agreste. The sequence continues at coordinate 24,489 of NZ_JACCHP010000012.1, forward strand.
ACAAGACATTCTCGAAGACTTCGTCGCGCACCACCTCAGGATGAATTTTGACAAGATTATTATCTTCGACGATCAGTCGGAGGTGAAAGTAGCGAAGTTAGTTGAGGGCCTGCCAAAGAGACTCTCCAACCGCGTTGAAGTGCACGAGATAGATTTTGATTTCTATCGCAGCGAAAAACCGCCCGCGGAATTGTACGACGCAGAACTCTACGGCCGCATGAATGCGTCCAAACAAATCTACTTCTTAAACTATGCAATTAAGCATCTTGTGGACCCAGATAGCTGGGTCGCCTTTATCGATGCCGACGAATTCATTTGGCTGCCGGTTGGGGACGTCGCCACGCTAAGAGCGGAGATTGCCGCCAACGGCTACTGCGGAATCATCCTGGATTGGCTTAACTACGGGCATGCCTTCAACATCAGCCCTCCTCTGCATAATAACGTCGCATCGTATATTTGGAGAGCCTCGACCGTTCATGGTGAGGGCAAATACTTTGGATCTATTAGGGACCTATACGAGCTTTCGTCACCCCACTTTCCACAAGTGCAACCATCTCGCCAGGTTTGCGACGCATTCTACGACGTCAGGAGCGACCTGTTTTCAGCTCGCCAGTGGACGGCCGACGAGATCCGGGCGCGCCCCCATCTAAAGCACTTTATGGTTAGAGATATTGAGACCTTCTTCAGAAAAAAGGCGAGAGGGCGGATCGCGACCTCGCAGTCCGTCGAATCCGATTCGCCATATTGGAGCGATCGCATCAGGCAGATAAGCATATCAAACGAGATTGTGGATCCTGAGTTTGCCGAGGCTATCATTCAAGACCGACTCGCCGCAGGGCTTCCGACTGATCAGCACCAACGCGCACTGGATCAAGCGAAAATTAGTATGGCAAACTCAGCACATTTTGCTGCATTTCTTGATTTCGATTGGATAAGGAAGGAGATGCCTGAGTACAAGAACTTGTCGGACAGTTCCATCATTCTGACTCTCCTACGGGAGAACAAATTGGATGCTAGCGTGTTGCGGTTTGCGCGCGTTCCTGACGATTTCGAGCCCGAAACATATCGAAAACTGAATAAGGATCTTGAAAAATTAAATGCTCAACAACTCCGCAACCACTTTGCAAAGCATGGCCGCGGAGAAAAGCGAACGTATCGAGATCCAGAATCGCCATAGCGCGCTTGAACTGGCTACTCGGGAGCTGTTAGGGCTGAAAGAACTCAGCTCCGAGGCAGCGCCATAGCTTTGGAATAGGATGAGGTCTTTGCTGAAGACAGCACTCTTCCTAATGTCCGAGTTGGCTTGGAAGTACGTGCCGCTGGTGGCGCCGGAGATCGATACAGGTAGTAGTCCGGCAGATCTGAAACGACAGCGAAGGCTTCTTTCTGGGGTATCCAACTGTCGGATCCGAGTTCTTCGTGCAAGCTGATGAACGTGTCGTTGATGAACTGCGGACTAAACCTCGCGTCGATTCCGATCAGAGCTCCTATCCCGGCTTCCTGTATTCGTTCTGCTTGCGCCCCAATATCGAACGCGACTGGAAAGACGCCTAGTTCGAACGCATCCGAGAGCGTGTACATATACGTCTCAGGCCAAATCGACGGGAAAAACGCGAAATCCGGAGAGACCTCAACGAGTTTACTAAACAGCTCCTCGTGGCTGTAATAGGGCCCGGTGATTGAGACGTTCACATCTTTCAGCCTGTCATCGATGTTTGAGTAGCCGATGAGATGAAAAGAGATGGGCAACGAGCGGCGTATGGCATCCGCAGCGCAGGCCAACAGCACAGATGATCCTTTGTGCGGACCGATTGCGCCGAGGACCGCAACTCGGATCGTATCCGATCGCACAGATTCTCGCCTTTTCCATTGAGAGTTATCGCGCTCTCTCCTTTGCTTTTCTAAATGCTTACGAACTTGAATTTTCAAATTCGGCAAGAAGGGCTGAAGGCGTGTTTGGGTGTCCCGAGAAGGAACGAAAGTTTCATCTGCGAAAGAAAGAAGCTGCTGATAGACATTCCTATAGTCTTCAACGTCCACAAGGCCGCCCTTCTTGCCTTGGTAGGCATATGATTTGACGCACTCATTGCAAACCGAAACCGACGGCAATTCGCAGTAATCCTCTCCGTCATTCACCAACTGATGCCGGGGGCAAACTGGTGAGTAGTCATGTATTGTACTAACAATTCGGATGCCGTTCGATTTTATGCCCTGAAGCAAAATGCGCAGGGCAACCAAATCACAGCCGACAAAGCTATGTAGGTGGAACAGATTGAGGCCAGCCCCCAGCAGCGACGGCAAAACGGCTTCAATAAACTCCCGCGCAGTCAAGTTGCTCAAGTTAGGCAGATAAATTGGCTCATCTAACCAATTGAGCGAAAATTCATGCTGACACGTGCGGCTTGGCGATAGTATCAGCACCTTAAATTCGTCGCCCATTTGCTCGGTAAGCTGCCGCAAATGAGCTTCAATGCCACCGCCTTGATTGTGGGAAAGGAATACGATCAGCTTTCTTTCCCTGGCGAAGAACAACAAGCGCGCCATATCGATCTGCTGACGCACCTTTCGCAACGGATCGCGCGAAACAAACTTCTTTACTTCACCTTCGTATCTTGGATGTTTTCTGAGTAACGCCAAATAGCCTGACTTCTGTTGCGTAGCTGCATCCAACGCAAATGAAATCTCGCCCGTGTGACGAACAAAAACGTCAGTTGCGGCTACATTCCGCCAACCAGCGATTTCAGCTCTAACACAGAAGTCGTTTTCTTCCCCGTATCCCCGATTAAAGGTTTCCACATCGAGCTCACCTACCTCCGAATAACAGTCTCGGTGAATAAACATGCAGAACCCGACGCCGGTCGGCACATCGACAACCTGCCCTTTGTTCACGGCCGAGACGATTAGGTCGAGCGCTGAGAGCGGTATCTCGATGGAGTAGTTGTTACTCGTGTTCGTATCGGGATAGCTGAATATCGTGGCGTTATTCGATAGCGCAGTAATTGTACCAATTCGGGCGCCAGAGGCGTGTTCGACTAATCGATCTAACCAGCCATCATAAACAATCGTATCTGAATTAAGAAGCAGCTTATGGGAGTTCAGATCGTCGCGCATTCCTCGATTCACCGAGCCGGTGAATCCGAGATTGACTGAATTCTCAAGGTAGTAAAAGAGACCTTGGCGGGCTAACGTGTTTAGTAACTTGGCCAGGCGCGGCTCTGGTGTCTGATCGTTCACGACTACAAGACGGAAGGGCAACACGTTCTTACTAGTTAATACCGAGTATATGCATGCCGCTGTGTCCCGCAGCCCTCGATAAACTGGAATAATCACGTCGAGCCCGCAGCGTTCGACACGTCCGATGAGATCCTTCCACTGTGCGGCCTTCACTGTAGGAATGGGTTCGACCGGCCCCATGATCTCAGGTCTGGTTCGAAGGCCTGAGGCTCGACCTTTGGTGATAAAGTGGACAAATGGATTGCCTGAGAATTGCTCACGAAGGCGAGCATTCCGCGTGTAATAGCGCAAGGAGAAAAACGGGGCTGGATCACGTCCCTCACGCCAGCCATGCTCGCAAAAGTGCCGGAGCGGATCGACTGCAGCTTCGGCCACATCCGGATTAGACCGAAGATAGAAACCTCGGTCAAACAGACCGCTTTCGGCGACAATGGCGCATTCCGATTCGATCGAATCTTGTTGAGAAGTGTCGGTCATCTCAATGCTAAAATCCCGTGCGGAAGGTGGGAATCACTTAGTCTTCTGAAGGAAAACGACCTTCTCGCTCGCCGTACATTTCGAAGTGCTCCTGAAAGGAGGAGATTTCGCCAAATTCAACACCTTCCGCTACGTCCGGATATGCTCGGCCATACCAATCATCGTCCACGACGACCGGAAAAGGCCTACGCTCTTCGAAGTATCCATTCTCTATGAAGTGATGTCGGGCTGACCGAAAGGCCCCTTGATTAACTGCTTCCTTAACGTCGGCGTACTCGTTCAAGTACCACGTCTCATCTACCTCGACACCGCGAAGCAGCAGCTTGATCGCATTAAGAACTTGCTCTGGAGCGAGTACCAAATCTCTGCGTCCATCAAAGGAAAGCAACTCCTTCAGCCTCCCATAGGGGACCACATAAGCGCGTTGTAATTTGCGTGAGTTTCTGCCCATCAAGATTCTCTAGTGACTAGCTTTCGGTATAGCTCAGATCGTCGCTCTATCACGTAGATTAGCATCAACATCATATGCTAACGTTACTGTGACGAATACGACCGAGCGGTTCAATCCTGCTCAGAAAGGCGTTTCGGTCTGCACTAAGTTATAGCGCAGAGCCCAAAATTCGAGCCAAGGTATCAAACAACCCATTGTTGAGGCATTAGTCCGCACAGTGCGTTGCCTTCCCGTCCGCTTGCGCCAGCATGAGCAATCGCTGCCGCGCCGCCTCATTCCCCTGCCCCGCCGCCTTCTCATACCATCCCTTCGCCGCCTCAAGATCCTGCGCCACGCCGCTTCCCGTATAGAGCGCATCTCCGACGCTAAGCTGTGCCGCCGCCATGCCCTGCTCGGCGGCCTGCACGAACCATTCGAACGCTCGCTCGGGATCGCGCTCGCAACCCTGCCCCTTGGACAGCATCACCGCCAGATTGAATTGTCCGAGCAGATGGCCCTGCTTGGCGGCGGCTTCATACCAGGCGACGCCCTTCTCCAGGTCCTGATCCACGCCGGTGCCGGTGCAGTACATCACCCCCAGCTGGAATTGCGCGAGCGGCTGGCCGGCCTGCGCGGCCTTCGCGAACCAGGCGCTGGCTGCTTTCGGGTCGGCCATGCCGCTTCCCGGATCGAGATGGAGATGGCCCAGCGCGAGCATGGCGTCCGTCAGGCCGGCATCGGCCGCGCGCGCATAGCATCTGGCGGCTTCCGGCCAGTCGGGAGCCCCACCGAAGCGCCCGGCATGAAGATTGCCGAGCTGGAAGGCGGCCGCCGCGTGGCCGGTCTCGGCCGCCTGCCCCAGCAGGTCCTTCGCGCGCGCGATCGCTTCCGCGGAAGCGCCGGATTGCAGCAGAAACAGCGCATAGGCGACCCGGGCTTCGGGATCGCCGCCGCCTGCGGCCTTCTCAAGCCATTGCTCGGCGAGGCCGTGGTCGCGATCGACGCCCTGGCCACTCGAATAAAGCTGGCCGAGCTGCACCTGGGCGGCCGGGATGCCGGCATTGGCGGCGGACTCGAACCATTTGATCGCGGCACCGATATCCTGAGGGATGCCGGTGCCCTTCAAATAGAAGATCGCGACGTTGTAGGCCGCGGTCGGGTGCCCGTTCTCGGCGGCGCGCAGAAACCACTTGGCGGCCTCGCGCACGCTTGGCGCAACGCCCTGGCCGGTGGCGTAGAAGCGACCGGTGAAGAACTGCGCCTGGACGTCGCCCCGCTCGGCTGCCTGGAGATACCAATACGCGGCTTCGCGAAGGTCCGGCTCGATGGCCATGCCCTTGGAGTAGAATTCGCCAAGCATCAGGATCGAGGGCAGATGCCCGCGTCGTCCGGCCTTGCGCAAGGCGGTCTCGGCCTTGTCGACGGACCTGGGCAGGCCGTCGCCGGCAAGATGCATCAGGGCGATATTGTAGAGCGCGGTCACATCCTCGTGCCGGGCGGCTTCGCCGAACAGGCGCGCCGCTTCCGGCCGATCCTGCGCGACGCCTTCGCCGTTCAGATGCAAGAACGCGAGCGCGACCTGGGCGCGCACGTGCCCCTTTGCCGCGGCCTTGCGATACCAGTCCGCGGCGATTTGAGGATTCTTAGGGATGCCGAGGCCCTGATAGAAGACGTCGCCCAGACCGAACTCACCGGCGGCGAGATTTTGCTGCGCGGCCTTCTCGTACCACTGCCGCGCCGCGGCCTTGTCCATCTCGCAGCCGCGTCCGTGCCGATAGAGATCCCCAAGCAGCGCCTGGGCTTCCGGGTTGCCGGCGGACGCCGCCTTCGCAATCCAGCCAAAGCCACGTTCGGGCTGCTTCTCGACCGAGAGCCCGCGCGGGAAGATGACTTTGGCGATGGCCGCCCGTTCCTCCCCCTTGCTCTCGACCGACTGGCGCCAGGCTTCCGGCGAGTTGCCGCCGAGACCCGCCGCGGCGCCGTCGAGCAGGATTCGGCCCAGCAACAGTTGGGCTTCCGCATGCCCGGCTTCGGCGGCCCGCTCGTACCAGGCGACCGCATCCGGAAATGAGCGCGCAACGCCTTGGCTTTGCCAGTAGAGTTGGCCGATGCGGAACGCGGCTTCGGCGGAGCCGCGCTCCGCAGCACGCCGCCAGATCTCGAAGGCTTCCATGAAGGCGCCACGCTCATGGGCCGCAACGCCACGCTGAACCAGCGCCTCGGGGCCAAGCCCGGCCCACGGCTTGGGGCGACGGAGCAGTCTGGGCCAGCGCATGTTAACCGCCGTGCTCATTGGGCTTCGCGCATCGCCTGGCCGAGGCCCTTCAGCATGTCGCCGATCACGTACATCGCGACCGACCGTGTGCCGACATGGACATCGCCGGTCAGCGTCATGCCGGGGATCAGGCGGAAGTTCGCCGGCACGTCGCGGAAATCCATTCTGTCCACCGAGCACCGCGCCTTGTAATAGGCGTCGACGGGCTGCCCGTTGTCGTCGGTCGTGAACGCGCCCTCGCTGATCCAGCGGATCTTGCCCTCGGCGGTGCCGTGCTCGGCAAAGTTGAAAGCATCGATTTTCAGCGTGCAGCGATCACCCGGTCTGATGAAGCCGACGTCCCGCGACGCGATCTTGATCTCGGCATCGAGCCGCGTCTTCAGCGGCATCAGCGTGATGAACGGATCGCCCTGCTTCAGCACCGAGCCCACCGACAGCTTCGCCAGCGTCAAGACCACCGAGGGTTCGTCGGCCGTCAAGCGGACGAGATCCTGATGCTTGACCGCCTTGTCGTAGGAGGCTCGTGCGGCGTCGAGCGAGTTTTGCGTGGTCACCAGATCCTGGCTCAGCTGCGCATTCCATTGCTCGGTGAACGCCTTGCGATCAGCCTTCAGCGATTCCAGCTGATGCTGCGCTTCGATCAGGCTGTTGTGCGTGGAGTCCATCTGGCGCAGCAGCTCCAGGCGGGCGTCCTGCGAGATATAAAGATTGAGCTTGGACCCGCTCCCGCTCTCGGCGAGCGTAGAGCGCATCGTCTCGATCTTCTGCAGGACATCGTCGCGCTGGGCGAAGCGCTCATCGTCCTTCTGCAGCTTCTGGATCGTCGCCTCGGTCTGGCTGATCTTGGAATCAAAACTCGCGACCTGGGCGGCGTACTGCGCCTTTCTCTGGTTGTACAACGCTTTCTGCAGGGCCGCGTAGTTCCTGAATTCGACATCTGGCCGATCCGGAAACACCAGCGGCGAATTGCTGAGCTCGGCCTTGTCGCGCAGGACCTGCGCCTCGAGGCTTGCGACCTGCTGCTTGAACTGGGTGACGTCGGCCGAGGCGAAGGTCGAATCGAGCGTTGCGAGTAACTGGCCCGCCGCGACCTGCTCACCCTCGCGAACATCGATGGTCTTGATGATCGATGGGTCGAGCGCCTGCAGCACGTTGATCTGGTCCAGCGGCACGATCTTGCCGCCGACGCTGGACACGACGCGATCAAGCCGCGTCAGGAACATGATCGCCACGAGCGAGGCCAGAAAGGCGACCAGCACCCACAAGGTCGCGCGGGCAATGAGGGGCTCCGCGGCCTCGCGGATCTCAGCCGTCTCGGACTGAAACTGCCGGACGGTGGTGAGCGATGTGGAATTACGAGACAAGCGTCGGCCCTCCCACTTTCGAGCGCGGCCGACGCGCTTGCGTGGCATGGCTATTCTGCTGGTGCCAAAGGCTACCGTAGATCTCGTTGCGCGCCAGCAGCTCCTCGTGCTTGCCGATGTCGTCCACTGTGCCGCGATTGAGCACGAGGATCGCGTCGCAATCGACCAGCGACGAGAGACGATGCGAGATGATGATCAGCGTCCGGCCATGCGCAATCCGCGAGATATTGGCGTTTACGATCGCCTCGCTCTCGGCGTCCAGCGCGCTGGTTGCCTCGTCCAGAATCAGGATGGGCGGATTGACGATGAGGGCGCGCGCAATCGCGATGCGCTGCCGCTGGCCGCCCGAGAGATTGGGCGAGCCCTCGTAAATATAGGTCTCATAGCCGCGCGGCAGCTTGTCGATGAATTCTTCCGCGCCGGCGAGCCGTGCCGCCCGGACCACCTCGTCAAATGTGGCATCGGGCTTGGCGGCCGCGATGTTCTCACGGATGGTGCCTGAGAACAGAAAATTCTCCTGCAGCACGACACCGATGTTACGGCGCAGATGATCGACGTCGTATTCGCGCACGTCGATGCCGTCGATCTTGATCAGCCCGCCATAGTCGGAATGCAGCCGCTGCAACAGGCGTGTGATCGTCGTCTTGCCCGAGCCGCTCTTGCCCATGACGCCAAGGGTCGTACCGGTCGGGATTTCGAACGAAATCCCGTTCAGCGCCGGCGAGACCGCCCCCTTGTACTTGAATGTCACATTGGCGAATTCGACGTGGCCCTGCAGCGGGGTTTGCACACCATGTCCGGAGCGTCCCTCCTCCGGCTCCTGGTTGACGAGGTTACCCACGATACCGACGGCCATTCGCGCTTCGTCGAGCTGGTTAACCAATTGCGCCATTTGCATCAGCGGTGCCGCGACGCGCTGCGACAATAGCAAGAAGGCAAACAATGCGCCCACATAGACGGGATCAGCTGTGCTGATCGCCAGATACACGCCAATCGCAAACGGGGCGCTAACCGTTAGCCGGTCAAGCGGCCTCACGACGGCCTGGATCATCACACCCGCCATACCCTCGGCCAGCCGGGCCTTGGCGACGCGGGCCACATGAACGTCCCACATATGCTTTTGGCGTGCATCGAGAGCGAGCGACTTTACGGTGCGAATACCATTGAGGTTCTGCACCATGAAAGCCCCCTGCGCGCCCTCAGCTGCGAGGACCGCGGCGGACTTCTTTCGATAGTAGGGCAGCATCAGGACGAGCCACGCCACGATCAGGGCCGAGAAGCCCAGCACGATGAAAGTCAGCAGCGGGCTGAAGAAGAACATCACGGGCAGGAAGAAGATCAGTGTCGCCGAATCCAGAATCGTCCCGAAGACCTGGCCGACCAGGAAGGTGCGAACCCTGAAGATCTCACGCATGTCGCGCGCGATCAAACCGATCTGGTTCCGCTCAAAGTAGTCGATCGGAAGATTGAGCACCTTCTCGAAAACGTAGGTGGAGAGCTTAACGTCGAGTCGCGCCGTCAGAGTGTGCACGAGATACTGGCGCAGGAAGAAGAACATGGTCTCGAAGGCGATGATCACCACCATCGCAAGGCATAACACGTAGAAAGTGTTGAACGCCCTGTAGAACATCACCTTGTCGGTCAGCAGCCGCCAGAACATGATTGGCGCCAGCGCGAGCAGCCCCAGCACCAGCGCCGCGACGGCGACATCCCGTACGATGCGCCGCTCGCGGAAAATCAACGCGGTGATGAATCCAAAACTGAACGGCTGCGTCTCGTCCGATATCTCGTAATCGCGCTTGACGAGGATGACCTCACCCGTCCACACGTCCGCCATGCGGATGGGATCGATGACGAGCAGCGCGTCCTCGCCGACATTCGGATCTCGAAGAGCGACCCGGGGGTTGTTTTCATCGCCTTCGAGGCGCAGCAGCACCATCTTGCTGCCGTCCTTGAGGCAAACGATCGCGGGCAGCGCTTTCTTGAGCTGGCTCAGCCCGTCCCAGTCGAGATGAACGACCTTCGCCCGCATCCCCGAATTGTTGGCGCATTTGACGATCTCGGAGGTCGTAACTTCACCGCCGGACAGCACGTTTTCATGGATGAGTTGCGAGACGGTCAGATGCAGACCATGCTGCCGGGCTACGATCACGAGTGCCGCGAGACCGCTGGCCTCGGCGTTCTCAGTCGTGAGTGGAGAAGCATCCCCAGCGTTGGCGGATGAAACATCGACGGTCATGCAAACCTCTGCTTGTACGATCTACGGCGATCAATACACCGCGGACCGATCCGCCTCGCCTTTATTGTGCACTGCGAAGCGAGCTAATGAAACCTTAACGCCTTGCGTGCCGAAAACCAAATGCTTCCGTTCCGCGAGAGGCACCTTCTGCGAACAATCGAAACATCCTAAACAGCTGAATTAAGAGGCAATTTTCTCTCGTGAGCCCTGCCAAAGCGCGTCTTTTTTTGCCGCGCCACACCTGATGGCGGCACATGCCGCAGTGCAAGAAATTCCCTAGGAATTTTAACCCTTTACGCCAGCCCTGCTACGGAAGACCCGGACGCGCCCGCTGCCACCTCGGACCGGATTTTTCGGAGCCGCCTCGGCCGCGATGGCCGCGGGCGCGGACACAGCTGGACCGCTTGACACCGATCGATCTGGGCGAGACTGCACGGCCCTTGTCGAAGCAATCTGCAGCCGCAGACCGACGAGCGGCTCCCGGCCGGTCGGCCCAGAAACCACTACCCGCTGTCCCGTGACCTTCATCTGCGGTGAACCCAGGAAGATCGCGTCAGCCGTGATCTCGTAGTGTTGGGCAGCAGAGCCGAACACTTCGAAGGTCGCGCCGACCAGCGGCAGCGCTCGACCCCGGGTGCCCGAGTATCCGCCGGCCTCAACAAACTCAGTGGTCTTCGGCTCGCCCGGTCCGCCCACGCGAACCGAATGGCGCACGCCGAAATTCTGAGGACGTTCCGCCCAGTCGATGCCGACGCCCTCGATGCGGGTTGGCGCCATCGGTCCCCCAAGCCATTCCCCGAGTCCCACCAACGTATCGCCGCGCCCGGCCAGATGACCAATCAGACGGAGACCGGCAAAGTCCGGCGGCGCCTCGTCCAAAGCCGCGAGGCCCAGCGGATCGGTCGAGAGCTGAGCCGATTGGATGCGCGCGCCAAGCGAACCGCCCGCGGACCGGGGGCTCAACTCAACCTGAAGGCGAGCGGGTGCCGATAACCGAACGACTACATTGGCGCCCGGCGACCAGAGCACCGGTTCCTCAACCTCAGGAGGCAACAGGAATTCAACCGAGCCGGAGCTTTGCGGATCCACCGACAGGCTGACCTTGGGCGGCTGCGCAGCGTCCTCCGCCGAATCATAGCGGATCAAAAACAAGCCCTTCTGCAGATCAAGCGTCTTCTGCAGCGATGTCGATTTCATTGAAATATGCCCCCAGAAATTCGCCTCATCATAGCGAAGCCGCAGCGTTTAAGGCAATATACCGACCAGACGTTGTCGAATTTTAGCGTTAAATTGTGTCAGCTCTGCACGGCGGCGATTCCAGTGCTAGGACTGGCGATCGGCCGCCGTCGCGAAGGACCCATGCAGAAAATTCTCTTTGTTCATAATAATTTTCCTGCGCAGTTTCTACCGCTGTGTAAAGCGCTCTCCGGACGCGATGACATCCAGATGGCCGCGATCGGATCGCCGACGGCCCGGGCGCTGCCCGGCGTCTCCCTCAAGAAGTACATGATCCCCGATGGCGAGCTGGCGGCGGCGCATCCGTTCGCCCGGCGCTTTGAGGCGGAGTGCCGCCGCGCCGAGCAGGTGCTCTATTCCGCCTCCAATTTGAAGCAGCAGGGCTTCGTTCCGGATCTGGTCGTCGCCCATCCTGGCTGGGGCGAGATGCTCCCCTTGCGCCCGCTGTTTCCCGAGGCGCGCATCATCGCCTATTGCGAATTCTACTATCGCGCCGCGGGCCAGGACGTCGGCTTTGACGCCGAATTCCCCGACATGGGCGTCGATGGTCATGTTCGCATCCATTTGAAGAACGCCGCAACCCTGCTGGCGCTCGATGACGCAGACGCCGGCCTCTCACCGACACTCTGGCAGCGGTCAACCTATCCGGGCGTCTTCCAGAGCAAGATCGAGGTGATCCATGACGGCGTGGACACCGATCTGATTCAGCCGGACGAGACTGCCGCGCTGACCTTGCCATCCGGCAAGGTGCTGACGAGAGCCGACGAAGTCGTAACTTTCGCAACCCGCAGCCATGAGCCGCTCCGTGGCTTTCATTGCTTTCTTCGCGCCCTTCCTGCGATCATGGCTGCCCGGCCGAACGCGCAAATCCTGATCATCGGTGGGACAGCAATCCCCTACGGCCTGTCGCCGCCAGAGGGTCATAGCTGGCGCACTTACTTCTTCCGCGAGATCGAAGGTCAAGTGGACGCGAGCCGCATTCACTTCGCGGAGGAACTCGATCGTGCGCAATTCCTGCACGCACTACAGATTTCCAGCGCCCACGTGTATTTCACCTACCCCTTTGTCTTGTCATGGTCACTCCTCGAAGCGATGAGTGCCGGCTGCCTTATCATCGGGTCCGATACGGCCCCCTTGCGCGAGGTGATCGATGGCAGCAACGGCATTTTGGTGCCATTCTTTGATATCGAGCAATTGTCCGCGCGCGTGATCGAAACCCTGGCAAGTCCGCGCCGGTTTTCCGGCATGCGGCGCGCGGCGCGAGAAACCGTCATGGAGCGCTACGATCTCAATCGGATTTGCCTGCCCCGCTTGTTGGACTTCTACAAGATCGCAACCCCGAGCAACATCGTTCGCGCGAAGCGAACGACAGAGGTTCTTGCTGACAGGTTTCGCGACGTGTTCGCGTCGGCCGGCGGCAAGCGCCCGTGACAATGGGCAGCGTACGGCCAGCGGAGCGATTTGCTGCTCTTCTTGATGCGGAGCAGCACGTCGGGGCGCTGGAACGTGCTGCCATCTCGGCGCTTGCCCGCGGAGACCTGAGCGAGGCATTCCGTCTCGTCGACCGTCGGTGCCGCATCTTCCCCGTTGCCCAGGCACGACACTACACGCTGCGCGCCGAGATAGCTCACCGGTCAGGCCTCGAAGCCGCGGCGCTTGAGGATCTCGACACCGCGCTCGAACTTGCTCCGGATGACCTTGCCGCCAACCGGCGCATGATGCAATGGGGTGATGAGGAGCGGAGACAGGCCGCAGCTCGCAGACTGATCGAACTCGACAGCGATATGGCGATGCTAGGCGAGGCTGTCACCAAGCTGAGGGCTGGCGGCGAGACCGCCCTGGGCGTCATCCGGCGGATCGGCGACAACATCAGCGGTTGGGTTGTTTGGCAAGCCCACGGCAAGATCGACCTGGAGATCCGAAGCGATGTGGCAACAGTTTCCCATTCGATCGGTAGCGATCCGCAGCATGCGCTGGCCAGTCGCGCCGAGCATGCCGCAAGCTTCAGCGTTCCGCTGCCCGATGCATCGACGCGTCGGGTGGTGAGCCTGGCACTCAACCAGCGTGTCATTGCACGTACGGCTTTTCCAGCACCGCTTGGAGCCACGCGGGTAAGAACAATTCCGCGCGACGCGGTCGACAAGGTTGGAGCCGCTTCCAAGGTTACCGTTATCGTCGCCGTCTACGACGATCTTGATGCAACGACGCGCTGCCTCGAAAGCCTCACTGCGGCCATCGATGGCGACGACGACGTCAGAGTCGTGCTGGTCGACGATGCTACGCCCGACGAACGTATCGCCAAGCTGCTTGACGCGACTGCCGCCAATCCCAGGGTCCGGCTGCTCCGCAACTCAAACAATCTCGGATTCATTGGTGCTGTAAATCGCGCGCTGCAGACCGTTCCCTCCGGCGACGTCATACTGCTCAATTCCGATACCGTGGTACCGAATGGATTTGTGCGGCGCCTAAGTGCCACCGCCTATGCAGCGCCCGACATCGGGACAGTCACACCACTTTCCAACAATGGTGAGGCGACAAGCTTTCCAGTGCCATTTACGGCCAATCCATTGCTTGCGGCAGAGGACGCAGCCCGCATCGATGCGATCGCCGAACGTGTCAATGCCGGCCGCCTGGTGGATATGCCGGACGGGATTGGGTTCTGCCTCTATATCACCAGGGCTTGCCTCGATGTGGTCGGCGGACTATCCGACCACTATCATCGGGGCTATCTCGAAGATGTTGATCTCTGCTTGCGAGCTCGCCAAAACGGCTTTCGCAACGTCTGCGCGCCTGCGATCTATGTTGGGCATGCGGGTTCGGCTTCCTTCAAGACGGAAAAGCGCGCTCTGGTGGTGCTTAATCTTGCAAGACTTCGACAGCGCTTTCCCAATTATCGCGAGGAGAGCGCAGCCTTCAAGGCACAAGATCCGCTCAGAGTGTGCCGGGCGGCCATCGAGCGCCAACTCATGGCCAGCCGCCAAGGGGCCACGCTGGTTTTTTCCGGCCCCGGCGTTGTGTCGGAGGTGGCAGCGAGTTTTGCCCGCGAGCTTGATGAGCCGGCCCTGCTCGTGACGTTTAGGCGGAGCGGAACCAGGCTTACTGTGCGCGACGCCGGAAATGGATTTCCGCAGTCGCTTGAGTTCCAGCTCCCTTTGGAGGCAGCGCAGTTGGAAGAAACCATAGCCGCGCTATCTCCCTCCCGCGTCGTGATCGCCGATCCCGCGCGCGTGCCGCTAGCGTTGGCACGAGAGCTGACGAGGCAAGGCGTGCGCGTTGACGTGTTCACTGCGGACGGAGGTCTGTGGTGCCGCCGTGGCGGTCTCGACGACAGGGGCCAACCGTGTCTGAAACTCGTCCACGGCACAGCCTGCGATTGCGGCGGGGGCATCGCCGAGAGCTGGCTGAAGCATCTGACAAGCGAGAGCCGGATCATCGCGCCGGATGCGACCGCGGAGACCATGCTGCGCCGGCGGCTGCCGACAAACCTGGCACGTCGCGTACAACTGAGCAGAGTCGATGCGTTCCAGAATGTTCAACGACCTAAGGGCATATCGAGACATGGTGACACGTTCGGCTTTCTTGTTGTCGGAGAAGAGCCTGCCGATTTCACGCTAATGAGCCACCTCCTTCGTGCCATGCGCAAGGAACGACCTCGGATGAAGCTGACGGTACTGGGCGAGACCTTAAATGATCTCACGCTTATGGCGCTCGGCAATACTGTGGTTACTGGCCCCATTACGGCCAACGAACTCGGAAACTTTGCCGCCCGCCATGGGCTTGGATGGCTCGCGATCGTTCGCCGTACACCGTTGTTCGGCCATCCCTTGATTGCAACCACCTTCAGAGACGTCGACATTCCCCTCGCCTTCTTCGACTGGTCGTTCGGCAGAATTGCTGCAAGCCAATTCGATCTGGCGATTTCACCCTCACGCGACAATGATGCAGTAAGCGCAGATCTACTCACTTGGAGCGCGAGGTAGCGATGAGATTTCGCCGGCCAGCAGCCCAAGCGGCTTCGGTGACCACAACCGCGTTGCGCGTGCAATTTGGCCGTAGCGACGAAGCTTGCTTTTCCGGATTCGTCTACGATCCCAAGGATTTGACACGGCGGCTCGTGCTCGAACTCTTGCTCGACGGCGTGCCGGTACGCATCGCGCGTGCCGACGCCTATGCGCCCGAGCTCGCCTCCGAAAGCATCGGTGACGGTTGCTACGGCTTCAGCTTCGCACTGACCCCAGAATTGATTGCCGATAGTCACGTGGCCGAAATTCGTCTCGCCAATGGGCACGAGGCGGTCGGCCCCTCGATCAAGCTCGACGCGGCCGACGAGAGCATTTCCGACAGCCGGGGTCCGGGCGGCATCGAATGGCTCGGTGGCGTGCGATTTCGGGGTTGGGTGCGGTGCGCCCCTGCTGAATCGCCGATGGTGCGGGCCATTGTCGATGGCGAACCGGTGGCAGAAGCACGGGCAAGCAACTTCACCCATGTGGGCGGCATCGACAATGCCAATCTGGTCAAGGCTTTCGACCTGCACCTGCCCCGCGAGTACGCGGACGGAAGAGTACGCCGAGTGCATTTCGTGACAGAAGACGAACTGCAGCTGACCACCACGCCACTCACCTTCGTCGCCTTTCCAGACAAGGTGGAGGATTTTTTCGCATCCTTCGGTGAAATCGAGTCTGAGCGCCTGCGGGGCCGGATGCTCGACCGACTGCTACCGGCCTCGGCGCCCTTCAACAGCTACGAAAGCTGGCGTGATCGCTGGGATATCCGGAGACACGGGCAAGAGAGCTGCGAGCGCCCAACAGCCGTAGTCCTGATTGCTGGAGGGGACGAAGAGCTGTCGCTGCAAAGCTTGGACGAGGGGAAGCACAAGGGCTGGGTAGCGGCCACTCTCCCGCCCTTGGAAGGTCCTGGGACTTTCGACCCCCTTGAACTGCGCGAATTCCTGGCCCACGAGGCTGCCGACGCGGAAATTGTGGTCTTCGCGCATGCAGGGACGCTGTTCGATGTATTCGCGCTACAGCGGCTTTCGGAGGGCTTCGCTGCCGTATCGCAAGCCCGTTTGGTCTATGGCGATCTCGAGGTTTGCGATGAGAACGGCCGTCGCTGGCCGTTGGCGCTGCCTGCCTTCGACTATGAACGAATGCTCGAGCAGGGCTATTGCACGCAGTTGTTTGCCATAAAGCGCGCTTCAGTCGAGGCGGCCCTCGAGGCTTATCCGACGAACCTCTATCGAATGTTCAACTGCCACTTTGACGGCGACGATCCTGCGGTCCATAGCCAGGTGGTGCACGTGCCGTGCGCGCTTGGGTGCGCGCCCCAGTTGGACCTGACCGTCCACGGCCGGCTGCTTGCGCAAGCGAGCCTCACGCATCTTGCGGCGCGCGGCACCTCTGCAAAAACAGCGCCGCAGCGCGGCACGCAAATGCCGTCAGCACGCGTGACGCGGAAACTGAAAAGACGCTCCCTGACGATCATTATTCCGGTGCGCAACCGCAGGACGCTGTTGCAGACCTGCCTTTCAAGTATTGCACCGGCCGTGGCCGATGCCGGGGCCCAAATCCTAATCGTCGATAATGATTCCAGCGATGCCGACATGATCACTTACCTGGAGACACTCCAGCGCCGCGGCACAGAGGTGCTCGCCGTACCAGGCCCATTCAATTTCGCTCGGCTCAACAATCTTGCGGTGGACGCTTGCGCGAGCGACGATATTCTGCTGCTCAACAATGACATACGGGCGATGGATGCAGCTTGGCTCGCCGAGATGCAGAGCCGGCTGGCGGAGGCCGACGTTGGGGCCGTCGGCGCGCTGCTGGTGTGGCCTAGCGGTATGGTTCAGCATGCGGGCGTGGCCCTCGGTCCAAGCTTCGCCGCTCAGCACATCGGCAACGACCGGCTTGCCAGTGATCCCGGCTATGGCGACATGTTGCGGATCGCCAGGGAGTGCGGTGCTGTTACGGGCGCATGTCTGTTGACCCGACGCAGCGACTATATTGCCGTGGGGGGGCTTGACGAGGTGCGCTTTCCCGTGAACTTCAACGACGTCGACTATTGCCTGAAGCTGCGCAGCCAGGGCAAGCGCATCATCTGGACCCCGGCAGCCCGGCTTTACCACCATGAATCGGCAAGCCGCGGCCGGGACCAGTTCGGTGACAAGGCCTCACGCTTCGAGCGCGAGCTCCGCAATCTCCGCAGCAAGTGGGGCGAGCATCTTCTGGAGGACCCCTATTACAATCCCAATCTCTCGCTCGATGCTGTGCCGTTTTCCGCGCTGGCTTGGCCGCCCCGGGTACGGGCGCCTCGCGTCAATGTACCGCCCGCAGCTGTGCAGCTGCCCCCCGGATTTTGAGCCATACCATTGAAAATTAATGCCACTTCCTCTAGCTGGGCCATTCCGATTGATGGCGTCGCAGGCCTATGCCGACGAGTCGATCGCGGAGTAAGGACGTGGACGCACGTGTTTCTAGATCAAGCGCTGACTGAAAACGTCATTCATCTCGTGGGTTTCGGGCAATGGTAAAGAAGGTCCTCAATGCTGGAAGCGGGCCGGTTAATCCCGAGCGTCTACAGCGCACGTTTCGCAACGGCGGCTGGCAGGAGGTACGCATGGACGTCGACGCGCGGGCGTCGCCGGACATCGTAGCATCGCTTGAGGATATGAGCCAGATCGCAGACAGGAGTTTTGATGCGGTCTACTGCTCGCACAGCCTCGAGCACCTTCACCCCCATGACGTCCGCTCCGCTCTTCGCGGCATCGTCCGCGTGTTGAAGCCGGATGGCTTTGCGCTCGTTACGTCACCGGATCTTGAGCCAATTGCAGCTCTCGTGGCCCAGGGCCGCGGCGAAGAGATCGCCTACCAATCGCCGCTCGGCCCGATCACCGCGCTCGACATGATCTACGGCCACGCCGCCTCGATCGAAAGGGGCAACTACTATATGGCGCACAACAGCGGCTTCACCGAAGATAGCATCGCACGTTTGCTCCTGGAGGCCCGCTTCGAGGAAGTCCTGGTCATCAAGGGTAACTGCTACGACTTCTATGCCCTCGCCCTCATGCCACAGGCCGACAAGGCGCAAATCCTAGACGAGTTGCATCAAGGCGGGCTCGATTTCGCCGAGTAGTCGTAGCCGGTCGCTGCATGCACAGCGCGACGCAGGCCATCGCAGCGTACCGTGTCGTCGCGGTCGGATTTGGTGGCGGTTCGCGCTCGGCTTTGCTTGATCGCGCCCGGCCAGCGAGTCGGCCCATTCCAACGCGACGATAGAGCAGTCCGGGCAGAGTTCTGCGACCAACATACGGCGCTTGGGCTCGTAGCCTTCCAAGCAGTGCCTTGCCAAAAAAAACGCCCCCGAACCGGGGGCGCCTCTCTAGCACATGTCTCGCGACAGCGACTACGGCTTGTAGTCGGTGTCGTTGAAGATGATGTCCTGCACATTGGTGAAGGTTAGCGTGTTGCCGCCGTAGGTTACGGTGGTGACCCCTGCCGTCGTGTTGATCGTCACGTCCGTCGAATTGAGGCCGTCCATGAAGGCGACGTTGCTGCCCGCGCCGCCATCGATCGTGCTGTTGGTGATCGACGTAACCTCGAACTGATCGTTGCCCGAGCCGCCAGCGATCGAAGCCGTTCCCGAACCGGTGATGAAGAGGTTGTTGCCCGTGGACGCAGAAGCATCGATCGTATCGCTGCCAGAACCGGCCCAAATTGTGTTTGCACCGCCGCCGGTGACGGTCGCAATCGCCACCGAAGCACCGTCCAAGTTGGCCTGGTTACCCGAGCCGCTGATGTTGACGACATCAATGCCGGAGCCGCCGAACAGCGTGTCGTTGCCATTGAGCGTAAACGTATCCGTACCTGAGCTGCCACCAGCATAGATCAAGGTGGCGCCAGAGCCAGCCACCAGCGTATCGTTGCCGCTACCGCCAGCATACATGGTATCGTTGCCGCTGCCACCGGTCATCGACACATTGCCGGAGCCCGAGGCGTAGAATGTGTCGTTGCCGCCGCCGCCGGTCATCGTCGTGTTGCCACCGGCCGTCGACGTCAGCAGCTCGCTGCCCGTTCCGCCGGTGAGGGTGTCGTTGCCGGCGCCAGCGATCAGGGTGCTGTTGCCGGAACCACCAACCAGCGAGTCGTTGCCCGTACCGGCGGACTGCAGGATGTCATTGCCACCGCCCGAGATCAGGGTGTTGCTGCCCGACCCGAGCGAAACGATCAGGTCATCGCCCGTGCCGCCGACCATCGAGTCATTGCCAGCACCGCCCCACAAGGTATCGCCGCCATTGCCCGCGATCAGGGTCTGGCTGCCGCTACCGGCATAGAGCACATTGTGGCCATTCCCGGTAGCCTCGAGCGTATCGTTGCCCGAACCACCATAGAACGTGTCGTTACCGCCACCCCCGATGAAATGGTTGCTGCCGCCGTTGCCGTCATAGAACACATCATCGCCGGAGCCGCCGTAAATGGAGCTATTGCCCGTTCCGGCGATCAAGAAGTTGTTGCCGTCGCCACCGTAGATCGTGTCGTTGCCGGCACCCGCGGTGATCGTATCGTCGCCCGTCGAGCCCCACACGACATCATTACCGCTATCAAGCAGCGTGACTTTGGCAGGCCCGCCATCGCCGATCACAATGCCGACGTCCTGCGTGCCGCGGACCGCCAGAATGCCGCCGGGCTCGACCATGATCAGCGCGTCGTTGGAATCAGTCGTAATGGCTGCGGGCGAGTCGCCCTCGATCAGCACATTCGCCGTCGGATCGATCGGCGGATAGCCGTTGAGACCTTCAATGCGGATGGTATCAGTTGGCGTTGAGAAAAATCCCCTTGAAATCAGATAATTGTCAATCTCGGTCAGCGTCGTTGAATCGACATGGGGTCCAATGAGCGCGTTAAATTGAGCTTCAGTATAGTCATAAGTAGACATTTGACTGCCCCTCTAACCGAAGGTTGTGACACCCTCCGGTTCATTTCCACAAATTTGCCTTCTGGTACTCACGGACGCCCCACTTGCTCAAAAGGGAGGCGGATCACGAGCCATGCTTAACTATTGGTTTCATAGCCGGGCCAAGGCATCCGAGTCAATCGCTAGAATTGTGCACTGCAGTTCGAAAAATTTCTTTTTATATTCAAAGGCTTATTTGGTTTTGCGGCCCGGCCTTGCCGCGCGCGCGTGCAATCACGCTTAATTTGCAAGCATACTTTTAACCAGATGGTGACCCCGGAGGTTTACGGAACCTTCATTCTTTGGCATGCAGCAAACGCGCACCTCTCGGTTGAATTCCCAGGAAATACCAACAATTGGCCGCATTCAATAGGCCGAGGTCCTGAGCAGGACGACGCAGGTCTTGAGCAGGATTTTGACGTCGAGCCACAAGCTCCAATTGTCGATGTACCAGAGGTCGTGATCGACTCGCGCCTTCATCTGCGAGAGCGTGGTCTCGCCGCGAAAACCGTTGACCTGCGCCCACCCCGTCAAGCCAGGCTTGACGTGATGCCGATAGGCGTAGTTCGCGATGAGCTGTCCGTAATAATCCGTATGCGCCGCCGCATGAGGCCGCGGCCCCACCAATGACATCTCGCCACGCAGAATGTTGATCAACTGCGGCAGCTCATCGATGCTGGTCCGTCGCAGCCAACGCCCCACAGGAGTCAGGCGATCGTCATTGCGCGAGACCTGCTTCACCACCCGGCCGTCATCCATCGTGGTGAGGGTGCGAAACTTGAAGATCCTGAACGGCACTCCGCTAAAGCCGGTGCGGGCCTGCGTAAACAACACCGGACCTTTTGAGCCGAGCTTGACGAGCACCGCAGACGCCAGCATCAGTGGCGATGCCAGAACGAGCAGCACGGCCGAAACAGCGATATCCAGTGCGCGCTTTGCAAGGCGCTCTTCAAGGCTCAACGGAGCGCGCTGAATCTCGGTCGCCCAAACCCCTCCGACAGACAACTCATGCCGCCCAAGAAAACGCGACACCTTGGGATCCGGAAATAGGCGCACCGGCAGTGGCACAGCACGCAGAATTTCTGCAAAGCGGTCGATCTGATCGGGCCTGCTCCAGTCCATCAAGAGAAAGAAACTGTCGATACGACACTCCGGCCGTGCGACATCGATCAGTTCGCGGCCGAATTCGTCGATATCGTCTGACGGCGTGACAACCAGAAAATGCGCAACCTCGTAATCGTGAAAGGCGAGATCCTGCAGATAGCTGCGCGCCTCCTCAATACGCCGGTCACTGACGACCACCACCTGCCGCGGGGCGATCAGGCGCATGGCGCGAGCTTGGCGTAATTGAGCGCCGAGCAAAGCGCGCCAGCCGACCAGAGCACTCCACCCAGTCAGGAAGAACGCGACCGTCGCGCCACGGGAGAGATTGGGGCCAACCTTCAGCAGAAAGGCTAGCGTGACGAGCATGAGGAAAACCGCGACCCACGCTACCGTGACCTCGCGGCACTGAAAAGCGGGCTGCATCAGCCGCCTCACCGAATAATTGCCGCGATAGCTCAAAAATATCGAGAGATAGAAGGCGACGGCGCAGGCCAAACCGATAAAGGTCGTGAGGTCCCCGACCTCCTGCAGCATAATGCGATGATAGCCGATCGCGGAGGCCAGACTTGCGACGACGAGCAGACAAAGATCAACCAAAAATACCGCAGGACCAACCAGATAGCCGGGAATGCCAAGCCGCAGGCCTGAGACCCCGCCCCCGTACCCTGCTTCGCCAGGCGGCCGAAAATCGGTAATGTCAGCCACAAGAATGACTCAGCTCTAACCGGATTAAGGAAAAATTAAGGTCGCCTTATAGAGACAACTTTAACGTTTGGCGAGTCGTTTGCTGTGATGCGATGTCGCTCTCCGCTCCCGACTGGCCAGAAGCAAGAATGCAACACTCAGTCGGCAAAAACTCCCGCACAATTTGCTGGTACTTGAATCGGAAAATCATTCGTTAGATTGATGGGTAACGATCGGCGGAAAGAGCGCTCTGCTCGTATAGAGAAACGGCATATGCGCTCGGTGATTTCAGTCGTCCAACGGAAAGGTGGGGCGGGCAAAACGACCATTGCCATAAGCTTGGCGGGCGATTTGCATCGGCGCGGCATTTTGGTGGATGTTATCGATGCCGATCCACAGCGATCCGCCGCGGAATGGGCCGCGCCTGGACGGCTTCCCTTTCGCGTCTCCGAGGTGCCGTTGCGCTATGGTGAGGCGGCCCACTGGGCCAAGCTCATCGGCTCATCGCCGGGGAGCGTCACCATTATCGACACGCCGCCGCACGAATACGCGGTCGGCGCTGCAGTGGCGGTCGCCGACATTGTCGTTCTGCCCTGCACACCTTCAGGCCTCGACCTGAGTGCCACGGAGGAAACGATTTCGGCCATCGCCTTTGCGCGCAGCAAACGTGACGCCGACGTCCCAACCTTTCTCGTTCCCAATCGGGTCGATCCTCGAACGTTGGAAGGCCAGCAAATCGTCGAGGCGCTCGGTGAACTGGGAGAGACGGTCTGCGGCCCAATTGCTTCGCGATTAGCGTACGTCCGCGCTTTCTCGGCTGGCACACTACCCCGGGGTTACGCTATCTCGACGGAGCTTGCCGGACTGAGCGAGCCTGTGCTTGAGGCAGTCCGACAAACGATGGACGCCTCCCATCTGCCGACGACCTGATTATGGCACCAGAAAAAAATAAACAGCCTGACCGACCGCGATAATCTCACTCGTGTAACCGGCTGATAAATCAAAACACGGTTTTCGGATACTTGGAGCGACGCCATTTTCCAACGTCGATCAATTGCAAGAACGCACGCGCGGAACACCGGCACACGCGAACGGCAGCGCAAGCCTCTCGCCGCTTGATCGCGCTTGCTCGTCCGAGCGGCGCTAACTATTGGAGATATTTCGACCTGGGCGAACTCGAGCCTTGATTACCTTCGAGCTGCGCCGCCTGATCGCGGGCTCGCGCGGCTTCGGCCTGATCTCGAACTTGCTTGATGTACGGTCGTAGAAGCTTTCTCGCATCGGCAATGCCGGCGCGGGCGTCGTTGACGTCGATACCTCTTGGCAAGGGTGTCGCGGTTAGCTGCCTGTCCATCGCCTCGATCAACTTGGCGCAGTCGTCACGATGCTCTCCGGCAACCAATTCGGCGGCGAGCAGCCGAATGAGGTTCAACAATGCCAGGGTAGTCACATTGGGCAAATCACTCAATGCCGGGCCCTTTCGCTTTGCCGTCTGCCCCATCCCAAGTCGCCAGCGTAGTATGGTTCCTATTGTGGGCAGTTTGTGGTCTGTGTCGCTTTACCGACGCAGTCTCATTTTTATCTACTAAATTATATAATCGGCTTATAATCAAATTAAATTATAAACATTATTAAAGCAAGTCTGAATTATATGGCTGCGCACATCGGGCGCCCAGAAGCACTTGCAGATGATTTCCGATTTGGAATCGAGGTCCAGACTTGCCGCAGTAAAATAGGCGGGGCTGGCAGGGCCGTTGGCTTGAGACCGATAAATGCCCATCCAGACAGCTGCAAAGCAACCGCGAGTCACCGAGCGCAAGTTAGGGGCGGTGGCGCCTCAGAGGATGCGTCGGCGCGGCAGATGGATGCGCCGTCGCAGCGCACACGAGAAATGAAGCGACTCTTTAATCAGACAGCCGAATTGGGGGACGGCTTGACGCTCAGTATGCGCGGCGGAGGACAGGGCCGACAGGCGCACAAACGCGATCCCAGTACCAACCATACGGTGTCTCGACGCGGACCCGCGGACAGCGGCGCGATGGCACGTAGCGATAGGGGTAAGGCTGTGCCCAGAAGGTCACCGGTGTTGCCTGGCCTTCACCCGTCAGCAGAGCTGCGCTCGCAGGCATCTGCATAGCAGCGCTTGCGCCGCTGGCCGCACAAAACGATGCAGCCAAGCTCAGAAGACCCACCCGCGCGAACGTCTGCAACATTCGTAAAGCTCCCTTGCCCCAACCGAATTCGCCGAAGCGAACGGACCCAACGGCGACCGAGCTCCGTGACCCAACCAGCGATCCGGCTCACATCGCCTAAGCAGATTATCAACCCGTCGGGTCATTAGGCAACCGGGGCACCAGAGGAAATCGCCCCCTGAGGCGAAATAGCCCGGAACTGTGGCATGTCCGACCTAGTTCTCGCCCCTCCCGGCCCCCGATGTGGCAAGATCCGGCGAGCGACGATAGACATCCCGCAACAGCTGATAGTTGACCAATTGGGCAAGGGGCACCTGTTCCTCCCCGAGCTTGGCAAAGATCAGAATGTCACGAAGAGTTCTCCAGCGGCTTTCGTCATAGTCGGCGATCCGCCCACCTGTCGGCAGAATCAAGTCCCGCTGTTGCTGCAGCTCTAATCTGACACGGTCTGGGTCCAGCCTCTCCGGGTCGAAGCCGACAAGGATAGGCACGGTCCGGGCGTAGTCCGTATAGGCGAAATGCCAGCCTCGGATCAGACCCTGGAGCACGTCCGTGATCAGGGATGGCTGGTCATGGATGAGATCATTGCTGGCGAAATAGACCAGCCCCGGAACGTGAATCCCGTAATCCTGCGGCTTGATGACATTTAACCGGACGTCGCCGCTCGTAACGGACGAACTTGGCTGATCATCGACGGGGGCGATGATGGCTTCCACCTCGCGGGCTCGAAGCGCGTCGAAGCTGTCGCGATCGGCGACCTTGGCAATCTGACTCCGCGGCAGGCCGAGCTGCGCCATCATGGCATCAAAGATGACGTCGCCCTCGGTGGCTCGACGATAGCCGACGCGCTTGCCGATCAGATCAGCCGGCCGGCGTAATCCGGAGCTCTCCAGCGTAAAGATTGCGATCGACGTATCAAGGAAGCTTGCTGCGAACGCGGTAACTGGAACGCCGCGCCAAGCCGCCAAGAGGAACTTATGGCCGCTCGTCACGCCGATCGCATGTTGACGCGCAACTGCCGCGACAAAATCGGGATCGTTCGGATCGGCCCGCACCGTGACGTTCGGGGCGAAGTACTCTCGCTTGTGGGCGATCATTTCGCCGGCGAATCGGGTCCCGAATGGGCCATCCAGCAGCAGACTAAGTTGCGTGGCCCCTTCCATGCGTCCCTTCACCGGCAGCGGCTCCCGCGTGAGCGCCAGGATCGCCCCGCCAGCAACGGTTGCCGCGACCAGAATAAGCAGCGTGAACCGCCTGTATCCCCCGCTCACAGTTCCTCGCGATCGTGCCCGAGTCATTGGGAGATTCGTTCGGTGCGCGCTTTGCTTGTCAATTGAGGTAGGCGAAGCAATGACAAGAAATCACCTTTTGGAGAGGAATTCCCTGCGGAAAACTACTTCTGCAAAAGGACGTACTTGAAGTTCTTTATTCCGCTTATCGTTCCGAGAATGGTGTCGACTCGTTTGTACGGGGCGACATCAAGGGCGTTACACTTGTCCGAGTTCACATAGCAGACCTTGACGCTTATCGATCGCGGGCAGGTGTTCTTTACGCTGACAACGTGATCGACGAGGGTCGGGTTGATGACGTGGACTCGAGCCGCAGCTTCGACGTCCAGACAAGGTCGTCCCAGTGCGTCGCGGACCATCCGCTGGTAAGACTGTTCTGCCGGACCCTGCATCGTAAGCCGAGATGGGCTCTGGCCCGTCGTTTGCGCATGGGCGACTAATACGGGCAGAGAACCGAAATAGATGGCGGCCGCACGAATGGATCGTGAAGAGATTTTGATAATCACCGCCACAACCTCTCATCAATCTCGACGCCAGGAACCCTGACCTTCAAGCCGTCGCCAACCAGTCTTTTTGCCAGCGACTTGCGCTGAAGGTTATCCACGTGCTCCAAGCTCGCGAGGAGGCGGTCCCGATTGTGCCAACCTACCGTCTTCAAATTGATCGCCGCATCGTCAATGAAATCGCCGTCAACCATCCCGGCGAATTCCTGCGTTACCTTTGCCTGCACTGCTTCGCTTAGCTTCAGAAAGATCGCGAGCGCCAGCTTGTTGCGGCGGAGGGCAATCCAAGCTTCCCGGGGCGCCGTCGCGTAGGATTGGTCGAGATAGCTAACGTTGTTGAGATCGAAGCCGTTGCGCGTGGTCTCGACCGAATAGAGCATCAGCCAAAGAAAGGAATCAGCGGGATTTAGCGAGAGAGAAGACCTTACCTTCGCCAAGGTCAAGACCACCTCGCGATCAGCGTCCTCCGAACTTGCCCGCTCGATGGCTTCCTCGGCAACACGAAGCCGTACCAGCGCTTCCGCGCGCGCAAGCTCGTGAGACACAAGGACCGGACCGGGATTCCGCTCCATCGGCGCTAGCACCTTGCTCAGTACACCGGGTTTGAAGCGGTCATCTCGCAAAATTCGCATCGAAATGTCGTGGGCCGGCATCACTCGCCAGAACGACGGCAGCGCGGCCGACGACCAAAGCACGCCAACCGCGCCGAGCAGCAGCATCGGCACGCGCATCCACGCTTGCCGCGCGATCTGGCCGCTATTCCGTATATCCATAACGGGCGTAGTACTTCTGATAGTAATAGCGACCGTGGTACGACTCGTAGCGCGCCAGCAGCTTGGTGTCTGCCTTGTTCAAAACGACCCCAAGCAGCTTGTCCTGAATCTCCGGCGCACCGCGCAGATTGTGCTTGACGACGTCCATCTTGGTCTTCCCCCACTCGATCACGAAGACGTAGGAATCGACGAATGAAGAGGTGACACGCACGTCCACCACTGGAGCCATCGGCGGCATATCGAGCACGACGTAATCGTATTTCGAGCGGAGCAGCGCCACGAGGTCGCGCATCGGCTGGGAGGCGAGGATCTCGTTGGTGTGCAGCAGTTTCGAAGTCTTACCAGCGGGCAGCATCGATAGCTTGGTTTCGGGATCGACGATGAGCGCGTCTTCCAACTGCGCCTTCTGCGCGATGACGTCGACTAGCCCGATCTCTGCGTCCGGCACCAGCGCGCGCGACAGCGAGGGATTGCGCAAATCGGCGTCTACCAGAATGACACGGGCGCCACTATGCGCCATCAGCTGCGCGAGATTGCTTGTGAGCGTACTCTTGCCCTCACTCGGCAAAGTCGAGGTGACTGCCAGCGCCCGATTCTCCCGAACGATGGAATTGAGATCCACTGCCACTTTCAACGATCGTACCGCCTCCGCAAAACGAGAGAGCGGAGTGTTGACGACGTAGCGCAGGAGATTGGGCTGCGGGTTGTCAGATTTCTTGACGAGCTTGCCGGGAAGCATGGATGACGCTGCAGCCTCGTCCAGCGTCGGCAGAATCGCAATACAGCTGGCACCCAGCACCTCTTCCACCTGCCCCGTGGTCCTGAACACCTTGTCGGTGAGCTCGCGGGCCATAGCCGCGCCAAAGCTCAGCATCAATCCCCCGAGCAAAGCTGCACCCAGTATAACCATGCTCTTGGGGGAACTCTTGACCAGAGGTGTTGTGGCCGCGCTAATCACGCGCGCCTCTGTGATCGGGAACGACTGCTGCTGCACGCTCTCCATGTAGCGCTGCAGGAAATTGTCGTACATCGCCTGGTAAGATTGCGCCGTGCTCTCAAGCTCGCGGAGCTGAATCTGCGCCTGATTGGTGAGCTGCGATTCCGAGACCACGTTGGCGAGGCTCGCTTTGATGCTCTCCTCGCGCGTGACCGCGATGTCGTAATCGCTCTTGTAGGATTCCTGGATCCGCCGCAACTCGTCAATTATGTTCTTCTTGATCTCGGTCATCTGGCGACGAAGGTTAACTGCAGCGAGGTGATCGGAGCCATATTTTGCCGCCCAGATCGCTTCCTTTGAAGCCATATCGACATATTGCCCACGCAGTTTGACGATGGTGTCGTTCTTAAGCGCGTCTGCAACAGAGGCGTCAGGTATCTCCTGCTTGACAATGTCATTCATGCGGTCGAGCCGCGCCTTGGCTTCAGCCGTGGCGGCGCGCGCAAGTATCAGCTGGCTGTTAACTTCCGCGAGTTGCTGCTCATTCATCAGCCGGCCACCAGCGTCGACGATGTTGTTGACTTGCTTGAAATCCACCACCGCCTTTTGCGCCGTCGAGGCCTGGGTACGCAATTCCTTGATACGATCCTGGAGCCAGACGCTAGCGCGGCGCGTCGCCTGGTATTTTGCTTCAAGCTGATCGACGATATAGGCATCCGCAACCGCATTGGCGATCCGGGCGGCTTTGACAGGATCCCGCGAGGTGAAGCCAATCTCCATGACATAGGTGAGGCCCAAGCGTTTGACCGTCCGGTTGCGCTCGAAGCGCTGCAACGCTTTCCGTGTCAGCTCGAATTCGGAGGAGGCATGGCCCCCGGTGACCGTGCCAATCATCGCACCAAGAAGGCCGCCACCGCTGCCCGTGAATTCGGGATCATCGATCAGATGCAAATCCCGAATAACAGCGAGGCTGATGTTTTCGGATTTCAGGATCTCGACCTGGGTTTCCACCGTCGCGGAATCGACCGCGACATCGCCGAGCACGGATTGCTGCTGGAACAGCTGCACCTTGCGGGTGTCGATCACCATCGAGGCGGTGGAAGTGAACTGCGGCGCAGCGGTGAAGAGATAGAGCAGCGCCAGGATCACGCAGGCCGAGACGATCGCGACCATGGTCGGGAACTGGCGACGCACGATGTCAAGATAAGAGGCGAGCGCTTGCGAGTCGGGACCTTCGAATTTGATCAACTCGCGGTTGATTTCCGACTTCGGCTTGTTCACCTGCAGCATGTCGCAATTCCTGAAACCGTCCGGTCATCAACCCATTTACTGGTCTTGAGATCGGCCCCTTAGCTCAAGCCGGAGGTTGTGCGCCTCAAAAAAGAACTTACGCGAACAGAGGGAATAACATGGCGTACGTCGAACATGAAACTGAATTGCGGCTGTGCAAACGCGCCCGACAACATAGAAATCGAATGAAGCTTAATAAAGCAAAGATACGGAACGGCGCCATGACGGCGCCGCCTCACAAGATCCTTTGTCGCTCGGCAAGCCTGCGACAACGCCTTATCAACACCGGATGTTTCAGCGCGGGCTGACGCTGGTCGTCGCGGCGGTGACCGAACCGCTAAAATTCGGAGCCGTGTTGAGGGTCCCGTTGTTGCCTAATGTAGTTGAACTGGTGTTGGCGCCGCCGGTCGGCCCGCCACCACCAGTTGCACCGCCACCGCCGGTGCCGCCACCGCCAGTGGCAGCAATCGCAACATCGCCGATCGCGGCTTGATAAGCAGCGATAACATCTGCGTTGCCGGTGGCAGCGATCGCGGTCTGGATTTCGTTGGCGAACGCGGCGTCGCTCTGTGCGGCCATGCGGGCGACCTGCGCAAGCCCGGCCACAATCGCGCGCATTTGGTCTGTCGTCGTCGCAGGGTCCTTTAAGAGCGCGATCAGGCCCGGCAGCGTGGTCGGATCGGAGGCGCCGAGGTCGCGCACGCGCGAGATCAGCTGCGGGCCGCCGGTCGGATATTGCTGCAACAGGCTGTTGGGGGCGGCCTTGAACTCGGAAATGACGGTGGCCGGCAGCTGGCGCTGCGGCGGGTAAATGGCGGCGCTGGCGGCCGACGTAATCGTCGCGGCGAGGGCCGCGGCGGCAGCCATGCGAAGCGCGCTTCGGATAACGCTCATCAATCAACCTCCAAAAAATCAGCTGCCCCGATGTGCTTTCTCGCCCCGGGCAAATGGCTGTGCAGTGCAGGAACCTATCCGAAGAGAAATGGGCTGTCCATTTATTCTAAAGACTTCGTAAACGGCGCAACTGCTTCAAATCTAGACACTTTTGTGAAGCTCGGCGGTGCGCGGGGTCGGGTCTGCGGTTGTGATGCGGCCCTCGCCTCGCGGTGCGGTGGCGAGCGCATCCGCCGTGGCGCGGCCCTCCCGGCTCGAGAAGGACTGCGAAAGGCCCGCGCCGAAAAGCGCAAAGAACGGAATGCTGTAGCCGGGCACCTGCAACGTGAAGTCGAGGCACGAATGCAACAGCGAGAGCGTTGCGGTCGCCGCCGCGGCGAGCGGGATGATGACGTCGCGCCGACGGGTGAACACGCCCCGCGCCAGCACCAGCAGCATGATGGCCCAGCCGAGCGCCACCAGGAGTGCCATGGGAATGCCCACCTCGGAGGCAAGCTCCAGCGGGGTCGAATGCGCGGCATCCCAGACGCCGCGAGTCGAGATGTTGGGGCTGCGGTACGGCGGGAAGGCCCATTGAAAGGTGCCCATGCCGGTGCCGACCCAGGGACTGTCGGCGATGATCCGCAGCGTGGATTTCCAGGCCTCGACGCGGCCCTCGTCGACCAGGCCCTGGCTGTCGAAGCGGCTGGAGACGCGGCCGCCGAGCAGCTGCAACAGACCGAGCGCGACGGCGACGCCCGAGCCGAGCGAGATCCAGATGCCGGTGCGCGGCGGCAGGTCCTTGCGCAGGAACAGCGTGAACGCGACGATCATCGCGAGCAGCGACAGGCCGACGCCGGCGCGCGATCCCGTCATGAACATCGCCATCAGGCAGATCAGGAGGCACCCGAGCTGCGGCAGGATCTCTTGCGGCGGGATCGCGCGCAAATCGAGCGACAGGCGCCGCCATTCGATGTGCCGCTCCGGCAGGCGGCGGCGGACATCCTCCAGGATCAGCAGCATCCAGATCAAAGCAGCCGAGCCGAAATAGGCCGCCGCCGTGTTGCGGTTGATGAAGGTGCCGGTGACGCTGCCGAGATAAGCCGTCTTGTCCCGCCACAGGATCATGGTGGGCTCGATCAGGAACGAGGCGACGCCATAGAGCGCGTAAGCCGCGCCGGAGATTGCGATCACCCAGACGAGGCGGCGCGCACGCATCCGATCGGCGCCGACGGTGACGCCGAGCACGAGGGCGAGAATGTTGGCGAGCGGCGCACCGAGCGCGAAGAACGCCTCGTTCTTGACGATGGACGCGGACGGGGCGATCGGCACGCCGAGCAGATCCGAGGCCTGCTTCCAGATCGGCTGGAATGGCGCGAGGAAGGGATGGTCAGAAAGCTGCTCATGCAGCACGAAGGCGTAAGCGGCAATGATCACGCCGATGCCGGCGAGCAGCCAAAGGTGCGGCCTGCGCAGATCACGCGTCGGCGCGAAGATCACCGCGATGCCGAGACACAGGCACCAGAACGCAATCGACAGATTATTGGTCGAGCCGAACGGAAACGGCGCGCCGGCGGCCACGAAGAACAGGATGAAGGCCGTGGGCAAGCTCCATGACCAGCGAATCTTGGGAAGCCGAAGGCCCATCGTCATGTCTTGCGAGCCTTGCTCGCGCTTAGAGGAAGCAATCGATCGGATAGATCTTCAGATCCACGTTGAGGCGGCTGTTCCGGCTCTGCGCCCGGAACGCATAGAATAATCCAAAGCTATCACTCCCCTGATCGAGTTTTATGCCGGGAGTCAATTCGTCGGGCGGGACCAGGACGCCGATGTGCCGGTTGATGGCGGAAATCTCGATCCGCCCCTCCCCTTGCGCAAAATGCCCGCCGAGCTGGGTCACGGTGACCTTCGGCAGGCCGCGGCGCTGATGGCAGACGTCCTCCTCCCACAGCTTGGTCTGCTGCACCAGCGGCTTGCCCGGGCCGTCGGGCACGACAATGTCGGGGAAGGACGGGCGCAGCATTCCGAAGAATTTGCTCTCCTTGGAGTTCGCCGAGAGGCGAACGGTGAAGGACAGCTCGCCCCTGGCGCCCTTGAGGCGCGACAGGACGGGAGCATCCGGCTCGGCGGAAACCATCACGTCGATGCGGTGGCGGACGCCCATCTCGGCGGCAGCACCCAGCACCGGCCCGACCTGTGCGATCCCGAAGGCGAGCGGGACGAGAGCCAGAAGATTCCAAAATCTTCGAAAGCGCATGAAGCCCCTTGCAGCAGCGCGGAAACCAGTGGCGGACGTGTCCTACTCGGTGACGCCTTGATCCGAAGCTGCCCGCTGGCCCGGCGACAACACCGATTGGATTGCTAAACGAAAATGGCACCGGGACAAAGCCCCGGTGCCATCGTCCTTGGTCGGTCAAGTCGGCGTCTTACGGCGCCAGCTTGACGTTGTTGCGGAAGATCAGCGCGTCGTTGGCGAGGTTCACGGCATCCGAGCCGGTCGCCATGATCACCCGCAGGTAGTTCAGGAACTTGGCAACTTCGACGTTGCGAGAGTTCGAGACGTAGATGATGTCGCCGTTCTTCATCATGACCTTGGTGGCCAGGAAGAAGCCGCCGGGATCGCGGAAGTTCACGTTGAAGATGACCGGGATCGTCTCGGTCGTGTACTTGCTCACGTCGATGCCGAGCTGGGCGGCAACCTCGCGCGGCTCGCGGCGATAGAGATAAACGGCAGCCGGATCGGCTTGGCCATCCAGCAGGCCGCCGGCCTTGCCGACGGCTTCGCCGAGATTGATGCGCCAGGCGTCGAAGTTGAACTCGCCACTCTGGCCGCTGGCGCCGAACGCCAGGAACTTCTGCTGCTCGCGATAGACGTAGATGCTGTCGTCGGGCCGCACATAGACGTTGTTCTCGGGCGCCATCACGAGATTCTCGAACGGCACGGTCGCCCGCCGTCCGCCGCGCTCCAGCATGACCCAGGTCTCGAAGCCCTGGCCCTTGATGCCGCCGGCGCGGGTGATCGCATCGAGCACGCGATCCTTCGCACCCGCCGCGCTCGCCGGATAACGCGCCGGCGAATTGACCTCGCCGAGCACGCTGATCAGCTGGGTGCGCTGCGAGGACATCGCCACGATCGCCTGCGGCTCGATGGCGCGGTTGCCGATCTTCTCGACGATCGCGCGCTGGATCTGGACCGCCGTCAGGCCCGCGGCCTTGATCTGACCGGCATAGGGCACGGTGATGAAGCCGTCATTGTCGACCGACTGATCCGGGATGGTCACATAGTTACCCGGACGGACGCCGGCTTCCGCCGGGATGAACAGACCGCCTGCCGCGGCTTCGAAGATGGTGACGCTGACGACGTCGCCGATGCCGAACACGATGCTGGCGGGCGGTCGGCGATCGGTGAACACGCCGGCGAGCCCCTTGGGCTCATGGGTGTGCAGGATCTTCACGGTCGCCGGATTGAGCGGCACCAGCTCGTAGGCCGGTGCGTTTTCCGTCTGGATCTTGTTGTTGACGTCGTCGGTGAGCGGTCCCGACCCCGGATTGGTCGAGCAGGCTCCGAGCGCCAAAGCGATCGCCAGAAACGCCGGCTTCAACACATAGGTCTTGGCAATAGATGACATGAATCGCGCCCGAGGGTCCCCAATTGACGTAAATTGGTACGGCCTAGGGGGTGGGTGCGACAAGTGTTCCCGGTGGTTAACGGCGCAATCGGTCGGCCACTGTTGCGTGTGAGCCACTCTTTGCGGCTTAGTTTAACCCTTTGTGACCATTTGTTGTATTTCGTGTGCCCGGTCAGAGAGCAAATCGCCCCAGTCGAGGGCTCAGTGTGTCGAGCGCAAGGCTTCTTGACCTCTCCGCCCCTTTACTAACTCTGGGCTGTTAAGGATAGGAACTCGCCGTGTCTGGCCTCCTTCTGATCCCGCTGCTGGCGGGCTCCCTCCTTGGTGCCGCCGATCGCGCATGGACCATTCCCTGCCCTGGCAGCGCCAGGGCGTGGTGCCGCGGCGCGGCGGTGGTTGAGGTCGCCGGCCCCGCGTCCACGTCCGTTTGGAAATTCACCCGGACGCAAGGAGCCAAGGACGGCGAGAGCTTCGCTGCGATCATGAAGACTGCGGACACGACCCAGTCGGACCCGGACTTCGCCGGCCTGATCGTCCGCTGCGCCCCAAAGGGCAAGGTCGATGTGCTGGTGGCCTTGATCCGGCCCTTCCCGCCCCGGAGCCGCCCCAAGGTGACCATCGCGGCGAGCGCCGGCGGCACTTTGAACTTCGAAGGCAGCATGGCGGCCGCGGGAGCGGCCGTGCTGTTGCCGGACGAGGTCTCGGCCTTTGCCGCGGGCAAGTGGCAGACCACGGCCTCGCTGTCCGTGGTGGTGAGGGAAGGCGGCAGCGAGATCAAGGGACTGGTGGCGCTGAACGGCTTGCGCGAAGCCTACAATTCGCTGCTGGCAAATTGCGGCCAATAGACCAAATTTAGCCATACAACTTAAGGGTCTTTTTAGGGCAGGGAACCTAGGGTCCGAAGCACGGGGATTGTTTCGGATGACCGCCTTTTTGATTTTCAGCTTTCTGGTCGGTGCCGTGCTGGGCCAACGCTTTCGCGTCTTCGTGCTCCTGCCGGTAACGTTTGCACTGGTGCTCACCATGCTGCCGGTTAGCATGATGACCAGCCTTGGCTTGCTTGAAGGCATGAAGGCTGCGGCATTCGCCGCCATCGCCCTCCAGGGCGGTTACCTCTTCGGTTCGGGGGCGCGCTTTGCCGTTGCCGCCGCACGCGCCACCCGCATCTTCGGTCGACCGGTCAAGGCCGCCCGCTGATCGTGACGCAGGCCTCTGTTTGAAAACGCACCGCGCGCTTGTATGGTGACCTGACCGTTTCAGGATTCCTTATCGAGCGCCGTTTGTCCCTCGCTTATTTTGCCCTCATCGTCTCCGTCGTTTCCGCTTCCGCTCTCGAAATCGCCGGCGCCACGTTCGGTGCGCAGCTCGGGACGCTGGCCGCTGCGCTAAGCTTGCTGGCAGCCGCCTCGAGCACGCGAAAGGCCGACTACGAGCACTATCTCCGTGCGACCTCCTGGGGCCGCTGGATTCTGATCGCCATTCCGCTGTGCATCGCGGCCCAGCTCGTTCCGTTTCCGCTGCGCTTTGCGCATCCGATCTGGGCCAGCGCCCACGAGGTGATCGGTGGCCTGTCGCTCGGGCCGATCACTGCCGATATCGGCTTGACGGTGAATGCGCTGCTGCTGGCGCTTGCCGCGATCGCATTGCTCGGCGTCACGATCCTGGTTGTCCGCAACCGCGGCCGTGCCGAGCTCGTTCTGTTCGTGCTGAGCGGGGTCACCGCGATCTCCGCCTTGATGTTGGACCTGCATCGGCTCTCGCCGGCGCTTGTCGCAACCGTCCCCCATGAGCTCACGACGAGCCTGGCCGGGCTTGGCCTCATGCTCAATCTGGCGGTCATGCAGCTCGCTGCTGAACGTGCGGAGACGCATCATTCGCTCCTACGTTCGGTCGCGATCGGGCTTTGCGGTCTGGTCGGTGCCTTGGTCAGTGCCGTCGCGATCTTTGGGCTGTCAGGGACGAACAGCGCGATCGCAGCGGCCTTTGGCGTCGTGCTGACCCTGCTGATCCTCGTCATCCGCAGACTGGATCTGTCGCCCTTGGCCGCGAGCGCGTTGTCTGTGGCAGCCCTGGCCGGCGTGGCGATCGTGCTGACCTTCCTGTTCGAGAAGAGCTCCGGACCGATCCTCCTGCGGCTGGTCCCGGAGATGGGGGCCGAAACGAAGGCCGCCCTCGAGCGGATGTTGGCCGACACCCGCTGGTTCGGCGCCGGCGCCGGGACCTTTGCTGCGGTGGGCAGGATCTATCAGAGCGATGCCGGCGCGGTCTTGACCGCACCCTCGGGGGCCACAGCGGTATTCGCCGGGATGGGTTGGGTCGGCTTGGTCGCCATGATCGCGGTAAGCCTATTGGCCTTGCTTCGCCTGTTTTTCGGCGCGCTGCAGCGCGGACGCGACTCGTTCTTTCCCGCTTCGGCTGCGGCCTGCATCCTGTTTGCGCTGGTTCAGAGCTTTGCGGGTCCCGGATTGCTGCACCCGGCAGCAATCCTCTGTCTTGCGGTGATCGTGGGCCTCGGACTGTCGCAGAGCGTCAGCCAATCCGGATCACGATAGGGACGGGTGATCAGACCGCGCGGTCGCCGAGCGAGGCCCAGTAGTTCGGGTTCTTGGGCGACTGGATGCGGACCCAGCGATAGGGCTTCTTCGACCACGGCATGATGTGGCCGGAGAGATTGTCCAGCACGAGGTCGCCGGAGAAGGTGCGCACCACGACGACGAGATGATGCTCGCCCCAGGTGGTCACGACCTCGCTCAGCAGCACCGCGCGCGCCGGAAAGCCCTTGGCGATCAAATCGTGGCGTTTTGTCACGGCATAGTCGTTGCAGTCGCCGCTTGCCGGATGCAGCAGCCACTTTTCGCCGCGCAGCCCTTCCAGGTTGGGTTCGGGACGGATCGCGGCATTGACCCGCTGGTTGACCTCCTGCATCTGCGCCATGCGCTCGGCCGTCAGCTTCAGGCGGCCGCCCCGGAACACGATCTGCTGCGGCCGCGGCTTGCATTCGTCCTTGTACTTCAGGCAAAAGATCGTGAACGCCATCGGCGCCAGCGTCGGCTGATCGAACTTGATGTACTGGATGGCACCGCGCAGCCCCATGGGCGCCCCGACAAAGGCGGCTTCCGCGCTCCGCTGCACCCCCGCAGCAACGACGATAGCGGCGACGGCCGCCAGGAACTTCACAACTTTGCGCATGTCGCGCTCCCCGTTCTTGTTGGGGAGACGCTACGCGAGACCTCTTGAAATACGGCTCAAAGACCGCGCGATGCTTTAATCAAAATGCGGGCGCGTTGGTCAGGGACAATTAAGAATACCGATGTGTGACTTGTTCTGCTAAGAGCGGTCACGACGTTCCGCTCGTGACGCTGGATGCGATTCGACCGACCCGATGGGCCTTTCCTCACGCTTTCGCAAGAAGACCAAGCCACGGCTTCCCGACGGCGTTCGCGTCTACGCGATCGGCGACGTGCATGGCCGTGCCGACTTGCTTCAATCGTTGTTAACCGTGATCGACGCCGACCTGGCCCGCTCGGCCCCAGAGCGCGCCATTCAGGTCTTTCTCGGCGACTATGTCGATCGCGGCCCGGACTCGCGCGCCGTGCTTGATCTCCTGATCGAACGCTCGAAGTCGCACGAGACGGTTTGCCTGAAGGGCAATCACGAGGTCTTCCTGCTCGAGGTGCTGAAGGACCCCGCCCGCCTGCAGGAGTGGCGCCACTATGGCGGCCTGCTGACGCTGGTCTCCTACGGCATCACGCCGACCATGAATCCGTCCGCGGAGCAGCAGGTCGAGTTGATCGAAGGATTGAAGCGCGCGATCCCGCCCGAGCACCTCGCCTTCTTGCAGCAATTGCCCTCGTCCTTTACCTGCGGCGACTTCTTCTTCGTCCATGCCGGCGTCAAGCCCGGCATCGCGCTCGATCGCCAGAAGGATGAGGACCTGCTCTGGATCCGCGAGGAATTTCTGGCGTCCGAGGAGCGCTTCGGCAAATACATCGTTCATGGTCACACGCCGGTCAGCGCGCCCGATATCCGCCCGAACCGCATCAACATCGACACCGGCGCCTATGCGACCGGCAACTTGACGCTATTGACGATCCAAGGCGATAGTCTTCTCGCAATTTGAAAGCTTAGGCCGCAACTCCGGTGATGACGCTTCGCGCCATTGGCATCCTGACCGCGATCGCGCTGGCGCTCCACGCCGGCATGGCGTTCTATGGCGATCTGGTACGGCCGGACTTTCGCGCCCGCGACTTGTTTTTGGGCGAGATTCCGCCGGACAAGGCCAAGCTTAAGGCCGCAGGCAGCCTGACAACTTTCTCGTGGGATGGCGACCTCTTGGCAAATTATGCGGCGGCGATGGCCGCCGACGTTCTGCACCGTCCGTCGACCGAGGCAGGCGGAAGGGCCAGCGAGAACAAGACGGCCCAAGCCGCTGTCGTGGCAGCCTTGAAAATCTCGCCGATCAGGCCGGCGCTCTGGCTCACGCTCGGCACGCTACAAGCCGAGGCCGGCGAGGCGGTCACGCCCGCGGTGAAGATGTCCTACCTGACCGGTTCGGTGCCGATCGACGTTGCCTTCTCGCGCGTCCGCACCGTGACCTCGAGCGCCGCAGCGACGGACGAGGAGATCAAGCTGCTGGCGCAATCCGACATCCGGTCGGCGCTGGCCAAGCGCTCGCGTTACGAGCCGCTGCTGATCGCGGCCTATGTGCAGGCAACGCCGCAGGGCAAGTCGCTGCTGCTGGAGACGACGAAAGTGACCGATCCCAAATTCAACGAGATCTTGCGGCGATACTAGCTCAGCGGACCGGTTTCGGGTTGACCGGCACGAAATCCTGATCGCGGCGCGGCTGGTCGGATCGCCCCTGGTAGACGAACATGCCCTTCTTGGTGGCGACGATGTCGCCTCGCTGCAGGCTGTCGTCGCGAAGCAGGCGTTCGGTCGCGACGAGGTCCGGATCTTCCGGAATCGGCTTGTAGAGCTCCGGATGCTCGCGCCGCTCGCGCGCAACCTCCTTGGCACGACGCCGCGCGTCCTCGATGCGCTGCCGCCATTCGTCGCGCGAGACTTCCGGCTCGCTCGGCGGCAGATAGTCGTTGAGGGACGGCTCCGGCTCGGTCTGAGCACGGCACGAGAGCGGGCAGGCAAAGAGAGCCAATCCGACAGCGGCCGCCACAGCCGCCTGAACCGGCGCGGGCGCCAGTCTTCGGCGGTCTGACAGGGACTTGCAGCGAACGGGTCGCATTCCGATGACTCCAAAGCGGGCCGAGCGGTAGCCGCCGCAACTTCAGCTGATACGGCTGCCGATTGCAACATTTTCGGAACGCGGCGACCGCCTCATCAAAAACGAGAAAACAACCCCATGCACAGTAGCCGGCACCAACCAAATCAATGGGTTACGCATTTCCCGAAATTCAAATTTGATCCGTCGGGCAAAACAGGGATAGGATGGCATGATCTGGAGAGAGGCCGACCGATGCTCGACCGATCTACGATCAGCATCGGATGAGCGCCTCGAGGGCAATATCTCCGTTCCAAGGTCTCGTTGCGTCATCGCTGCTGGATTTCGGCATTCGCTGATGGAGTTGCCGAGAATGCGTGCACGACCGGTATTGCTGTTGAGTGTTGCCGTTGTGGCCTCCGCCGTGCCCGCCCTCACGGCTCACGCCAGTCCCATCTGCATCAAGGAGCGGACGCCGTTCGCGTTGTCGCACGACACGGTGAAATGGACGATGTCGATCGCGCCCGGAGCCGACTGCATTCAGGGACTGCGTTGGTCCTATATGCAGATCTTCAACGTGTCGGTCGTGAGCGGGCCATCACGGGGACAATTGGCGGTGGTCGGGTCCGGCTTTCGCTATTCGGCAGAACCCGAGGCGCGCGGCAGCGACAAGTTTACGCTGCTGATCTCGGGCAAGAACCGTCACGCTGCAGGGACATCGACACTGGAGGTCGAGGTCAATCCGCAATAGCCCGCTCCGGCGGGTGTTCCGCGCGACTAACGGTGACTCGACCCCCGAGTTCTATTCCCGTGATAGGGTCGTGCGTATCCGCCCCTCGTCAGAGGCGGCTCGATCCGGCTCGGGATATTCGGCGTCGCATTGGGCGGCGAGGGCTGTGACGGGTTGACGATGATCACGTTGCGATTGGGGCTCGAGGGGTCATTGACGCCCTGGGCCCAGGCGCCGGCTGGCACCACAAGCGCGAGTGTGATCAAGACTAATCGTTTCATGCGAGATCTCCCGAGCAAGAACGTCAGGGAGGGGAACACCGTTCCTTCACGCTGGCATCACGGTTCGTTGCGCGACTTCACCGCGGCACGGCGATCAGCTTGCCATCCCGCCAGACGCCTTGGGCCGCCTTTCCGGTCGGAAGGCTCCCCACGTTCCGGACAGCGGTAGGCCGAGAGGCAGCCTGGATGGTCTGCTTCTTTTTCTCAGGTGTCGTCACGATGCTGGAGCTCGTCGTGTTGGCCTGATCCTTGGTCCCTTGGGCAGAGGCAGGCTGAACCAGAAAGGCCAAAAACATGATTGCTGTCAAAATGCCGCGCATGGTCACACACCGGAAGAAGGAGCCGGTCGAAATGTCACAGGTTTCAGCCCAAAAGCAAGCGCTACGACAGGCTCGCACCGGACCTTTGCGGGGCCGGAGCATCAGCGCGTTTCACCGCGACCGACGGGATCCGGGGTGAAAAAGCCTAGCGAAACGGCACTATCCGGGCTAGTTGATCGGTCTTGATGACCGAGACCGGCGACACCGCAGCCAACGCCTCGCAGGCGCAAGAGATCAAGGCCGGACTCGTCCGCCTGTTGTCAGAGCGGATCCGCGAGGTCTCCGGCGACCCCAGGCAAATGCGGGATGTCGTCTACGAGCTGGCGCGCGTCAAGCTTCTGGAACAATTCAGCCACGCCGATGCCCGAGAAGCGCGAGAGCTCCAGCTGGTCCTCGAGGGCGCCATCCGGGAGGTGGAGCGGTCC
Organism: Bradyrhizobium agreste; assembly: GCF_016031625.1. Lineage (GTDB taxonomy): Bacteria > Pseudomonadota > Alphaproteobacteria > Rhizobiales > Xanthobacteraceae > Bradyrhizobium > Bradyrhizobium agreste. The sequence goes on from NZ_JACCHP010000012.1 coordinate 64,938, forward strand.
TTCGAACGAAGCGGAACGTCCGCACCAGCAAAGGCGGCCACAGCCTCTGCGACGAATTCGCTGGCGGTCAGCATCCCTGTTCCTCCGCCCATTCCGACGCCGGAGGGCACGGCTTCGCCCGCCATTCCGATCGATGCCGAGACGCCGCGCCATCCTGCCGCACCACCAAGATCGCTCGACCAATCCAAGCGGCGCGGCGCCTTCAACTCTGTCGTTCGATTGTCCGCCATCCTCCTGCCCGTTGCAGTCGCCGGGACCGCTGCGGTCTATTGGCCACGGCTGAAGACACAACTGACCGCAATATCGAAGGTGGCGCCGCTGTCCGAGCGCGCGCCGAACGGTCCGGCGCCTCAGCCACCCGCGGTCCAGACGCCCTCGGTGAGCGAGACCGTGGAACGCGCGCCTGACATCTCAAAGGAGCCGGCGCCGGCGGCGCATCCCTCGATGCCTTTGCCGACGACGTTCGGCGTCTACGCCTTGAGCGAGGGCCAGCTCCATGAGCTGAAGCCGGTGCCTGGAAAGATTCCGGACCGGCGCGTCGCGATTTCGGCCGCCATCAACACGCCGAGCGTGACCACATTGCCGGACGGTGATGTCAAATTCATCGTGTTCAGACCCGACGGGGGTGTCGATGCCAGCGGGACCGAAGTTCGGGTGATCGCAAAAGTGTCGCGGGCGATGGGCGTCGATGCCACCGGAAAGGCGGCCATGGTCAGCGCCGGCGATTCCTGGGTGATCCGCAGCATGTCCTACCCCTACAAGGTCGGCCCGATCGACGACCAGTCGAGAATGCTGTTGCTGCAGCCCGAGCAAGACGGCTTCACGCTCGCGCCCGGCCGCTACATCGTCGTCGTCAAGGGGATGGGCTACGACTTCACGGTGGCAGGACCGATCACCGATCCCAATCAATGCGTCGAGCGCATCAATGCGGTCAACGGGGCGTTCTACTCGCCCTGCCCGCCACCGCGACGATAACGCAGCCTTCCCGGTTTCTTACTTGGTCGGCTTATTGTCCTTTGGCGCATCCGCCGGGATGTCGTCGACCTTGCCGTTGTTGGCGACGCATTTCTGGAAGTACTCGCGCTGGTCCTTGGCCGTTCCCTTGGTGCTTCCCGCCGCGGGGTTGCCGATCTGCCTGGGCGGAAAGGCCTTGGCCACCGCCGCATCGCATGCCCGCGCCACTTCGACGGTAATGGCCGAGGCCGTCGCCGGCACCGCCAGGATCAAAGCGCATGCCAGCCCAACCGATGTCCGCAAATTCTTGACTGGCACTTCGTCGCTCCTTCAGTCCGTGACGCTTGCCGGAATCATACCAAAAAGGAACGAGGCGCCAAGCGGCAAAGCGATGCCGATTTATCGCGCGGTTTGACCTGCGCGCCTGCAGGGCTATGCGACCTGAGCGCGCAGCAATATCGCCGTCCACTAAAGCGCGATGAATTGAGGCTCGATCGCTGCGAAGACGGACGTGCTCTCCCGCTTGCGGGAGAGGGTTGGGGAGAGGGTGTTTCCGCAATGGGACAATCCCCTAGAGGAGAAAACCCTCACCCGCGCCGGAGCCTGTCATCGGGCGCGCCTTCGGCGCGACCCGGTGGGCGCGACCTCTACCGCAAGCGGGAGAGGTTGCACGGAGCCCGCGGCAATCGATTCGATCTAAAGCCATTCCGCTCTAGCTGTTGAGCTGCTGCGACTTGAATTCGGGAAAGCGCGTGAGCATTGCAGTCTTGACGAACTTCAAGTGGGCAATGCTGCTCGCCAATTCCTTGAGCCGGCGCTGGCCGTTCGAGATGTCGGCGGCGAAGAGATCCTGATGATGATTGTCGAGCGGCTCGCGCTCGAGATATTCATCGGTGCCGTTTCCGAAGGTAACGGAGGCACGCGCAAGCGCATCGTCGACGCGCCGGTTGAGTCCGGCCTGCTCCCTCTCCGCCTCCTGCAAGGCGGTTTCGATCGCGGCCAAAACGGCACCGATCCGCACGCGGTCGGTCTCCGCATCACGCTCGGCCGAGCGGGCCTTGAAGGCTTTGTCCTCGCGGCGGGAGCCGAGAAGATTGTGTGCGCGCGCTCTCAGGAACAGCTGAAACATCCGGGCCATCCCACTTGCGAGATTTAAGGCGGCTACCATCGGTCAGACGTAGTTAACAAATCCTGAATCCTGAGCCCGCCTCGCCTGGCTTTGTGCGATCCACGCCCGCCAAGCTCCCTCGTGCTTGGAATAGAGCTCGCGCCAGCGGAGCTCGCCGTCCGCAGCGGCTCCTGCCCGCGCCCGGACTTCGGAGGTCAATTGCCCTGTCTCGTTCGATGCAAGATCCAGTGCTTCGAACTCCGCCGTCTCTTCCGCAGACAGGCCGATCAGAACGCGATGCCCGTGTGCGTCGACGAAATATCTGCGCGGTGCGTTATGCTTTTGATCAGTCATTCGCAGGGCCCTCGTTCATGATCCAAGGCCCCGAACGATCCTTCAGCCGCCGCTCAAAGCTACGAACAAACGCAACCAAAATGAGGACGCAAGCCGCGCCCAGCAAAGCAATCAAAAACGCCATTCACGCCCACCTATGCGAGCCGCGAAAAATACCGGCGGCCAAACTCTCGTCATGAATGGCTACGTTCTAGGTTGCCTTTCCGAAGCTCTCAAGCGCCGCGCCACGTTAACCTAACTGCACATGATTATCCGAGCCGGCCGCCCGGCAAGATCAACGTGCGTTCACATCGCGTCCCATCGTCCGAGGGCGATATCCAGCCCGCTATGTTAACCCGTGTTCACTGCGGCAGCAGCCTCGAACGAAGCAACCGAATGCGCGGTACTCGGGCAATGCTGCGATCTGCAAACAGGCACTGACGCATCGTCAAAGGCATCCGGCGGCCGTCGCGAACAATAGTGCTGACGAAACATCCGTGCTTCTACGGAACGCCATGCGCCAACTTCATCGCGGTAAGGTTGAGAGGTTAGCTTAACCCGCGTTGTTTGTTGCGAACTCTCAGCGATTGCTTATCCATCTCTCGCACCGGGCTCCCCCAAGCTCGGCCCCACCCAAGCAAAGCCGTCGAGCGAACATGGGTCCGCTTGGCGGCTTTGTCGTTGTGTCGACGAGAGGATCATTTCGGTTATGGCGCGCAGGCCCTGGTCGTTCAAGGAAGATCGCCGGCTCATGGAGCTGGCGAAGTCTTCAATCTCGCTGGAGCAGGCAGCGAAAGCGCTCGGGCGCTCGCCTGATGCGATCAAGCGCATGGCGTTGCGGCTTGGTCTTTCCTTGAAGTCGAAAGCCGCGAAGAAGAGCTGATCGCGCGAGCGCGGCACAGCATCGCCGAAGCAAAACGGAACCAATTCAACCCTCGGGTGTTGGCCCCGGTGCTCACCGCGAGGTCTGGCAGTGCTCCACTTTGCCCTTTCCGCAGTCCTGGTCTGGCTGGCGATCAACATCGCCTTCGTGGTGCTGCGGCTGCGGGCCACCCGCGATGCCCCGCATCGACAGGCCCAGCCGCCCTTATCCCGAGGTCGTCCGCCATCGTCCCGGACAGTGAGGATCGATCGAGCGGGTTGCCTGCGCGGGCCGCCCCAACCTAATTGTGCGTCCTCTTCTGGGACCCCATCCCGGGGCTGGTTCCGTAGCTGGGCGTCCCCGTTCCCTTGAAGGCGCCGCCCATCGTGTCCGATCCGGAGTTCGTGCCCGTGCCGCTGCGCGTCGCGGACGTGGGCTGGGTGCCCGACGGCCGGTCCTTGGTGCCCTGCGCCGAGGCCACGGAGCTCCCGATTGTCAACGCCATTACGAGGCTTAACGTCCTGATCATACTGCTCAACTTTCCATGCTTGTTTCTAGCCCTGCCGCCGGCATCGGCTCAGGCGAGACTTTCGGGCTGCTCTCTCCGTTAAACCCTATCTTAGCCCCCGCTGGCTAGGATCAATCTCCACGTCTTGCTTGAATTTCCTGTCCGCCTGTTTTCGCGCTGAGCCGGATGAGAGTGCTGCGACCAGACCTCCCGTTTGTGGCGCTCGTGCTTGCGAGCACGATGGCGTTCGCCTTGGCGGGTCATTTTGCCGCTGGCGCCGTCATTCGCCATCAACAGTCGCATCAGCTCAACGAGCTGACCGAGGTCGTTCTGCGCCGGTCGGAGCTGGCGGTCGATTTTGCCGCGGGCAGCCTGGACGAGCTCGCGCGGCGCCATTTCGCCAGCTGCGAGCCGGCGGCGCTGCAAGCCATCCGCCTGCACGTCTACCAGCGCTCGGCGATCAAGGACGTCCGCCTGGTCAAGCCCGACGGCTCGGTGATCTGCTCGGCCTATTCCGAGACGCTCGAATTCGACAAGGGATGGGTGGACCGCCGCGACATGCTGCCGTCGCGCGACAAGAGGATTTCGCTGTTCCGCGTCGAGCAATTCGGCGGCGACGCCCTGGGCGTGCTCAGGGACGTCGATGGCAACTCCGCTTTGGTCGCCATCGTCGGCGTCAATGCCAGCCTGTTCGATATCATGCCGGCCGAGCTGCGCGCGCACAGCCAGGTGATCCTCGCCTTGAATAATGGCGAGAAGCTCGGCGAATTCCAGACCGAGGCCGGCAAGTCTCTGCCGGCGCCGATCAGCTTCGAGCGGACGTCCGCGCGCCTGCCGCTTCATGCCACGATCCAGCTCGAGCACGCGGTGCTATCGAGCTGGAACAACGAGGCCTATTGGCCCGCGCTCGCAGTGGCCATCGGACTTGGCGCGATCTTCGGCATCCTGCTGTCACGCAGCCGCCGCACGGAGGGGCCAGTCGCCGATCTCGACCGGGCGCTGATGGCCGGCGAATTCAAGCCATATTACCAACCGATCTTCGAGCTCCGGACAGGTCGGATCAAGGGCTGCGAGATTCTGGCGCGCTGGCTGCGCCGCGATGGCTCGGTGGTCCCGCCGATGAACTTCATTCCGCTCGCCGAATCCAGCGGACGGATCCAGGCGATGACCTGGCAGATCCTGGGATCGGCGCTCACCGAGCTGCGGCCATTGCTCAGGGCCGACAAGAATTTCAAGCTGTCGCTGAACGTCGTGCCCAAGCACCTCCTGAGTGCTGGCTTCGTCGAAACGCTGCGGCGCACGGTTCTGACGGCACGCGTCTCCGCGCGCCAGATCGTGGTCGAGATCACCGAGCGCGACGAATTGGATGATCTCGCGCGCGCCGCTTCGGTCGTGGCCGAGCTGCGGGATCGCGGCTTCCGCGTCGCCATCGACGATGTCGGCGTCGGCCATAGCGGACTGTCGCGGCTGAAGGGCCTCGGCGCCGACACGATCAAGATCGACAAGTTCTTCGTGGACACGATCACGGTGGACGCATCGACGACCACGATCGTGGAGATGCTGGTGGCGCTCGCGAAAGACCTCAATATGAGCGTGGTCGCCGAAGGCATCGAGACCGAGGAGCAGCTCCGCGCATTGCTCGCCTCCGGCGTCGAGGAAGGTCAGGGCTATCTGGTTGCGCCGCCGCTGCCCGCCGCTAAATTCAACGAGCTCATCGAGTCGCGGCGGGTTGTGCAGTCGGACGCGGCGACATCCAGCGCGACGGCTGCGGTGGCCTGACTGACGTGGATGCCCGGCCCCATGTCCGCAAAGGCTTAACGATACTTTCTAACGATATTTTTGGCTTTCGAACCGGAGCAGCGGCCAACCTTGTATGTTGGCATCATGCGCAGGAGCCACTTCATAGCAGCCGCAAGCATTTGTCTCGCGCTGATCGTCTATGCCACGCTGGCAAAGCTGTCGGGACGGCCCGCGCTCATGGGTCACCACGAGGCGTATTGGGTGGTCGTGATCGAGCGCTTCAGCGCCTATGGCCTGCTCGGCTTTCTGCTGTCGTTCCTGCTGCCCGGACGGTTGAGCCTGGCTTGCTCGCTCGTCATCGCGGTCGCCATGGGGCTGGAGCTGATGCAAGCGTTCATACCCGACCGCGATCCGGGCTTTCTCGACGGGCTGCAGAAGGCCGCAGGGGGCACCGTGGGCGTCATGCTCGCCCAGATGATCCTGGCGTTCCTGCCCAGGCCACCGTCCTGAAGCGACACGCATGGCCTCGATGGAATGACCGGGGCCCGGTCCTCACTTCATCATCTGGCCGCGCAACTCACCGCCTGGGTTCGCGGCCGTGTGAATGTTCGCGTACCATTTTCCGGCGAGCAGATCCGCCGCCTGCGCCTCGGTGAGCGTGGCACTGCCTTGGATCGGGCTTTGCGCCGTCTTGAACGGCAGGACGATGCCGGCATTCTTCCCGGCCTCGCCGGGGCCGTGAAAATGCGCCCCCATCGCCGGTCCCGTCAGCCCGGTAAAGGTGACGACGTAGGTCAGCACCTTCGTTTCGGTGTCGTAGCTCGCCTCCGCCTTGCCCGACCCGGTCGAGCTGTTCGGCGGCACTTCATTGCTTCCCTTGAGTTCCGCTTGCAGCTTCACGACCTCCGCACCTGCCGTTCCGCTCATCGCGCTGACGCCTCCGACCAGCGCCAGCGCTCCCAGCAGTGCCACGGACCGCCGACATACGGCTTTGCTCATGCATTTCCTCCTGCGGACTTCGCTGGTCCCCGCAATGGAAACACCGGGGACGTCCGGACATTCCACCTCAGAGCTTATGCTGATTCGGGACAACGCTTGCGGGAATTAGTCTTCCCAAGCGCATCACGCGCCGGCTCACGCCGCCCCGCGCCTCGTGTGACGCCCGGAGGGAACCAGCAGCTCGGCCATCTGGCGGTGGGTATCGTGCAGTGCTTCGATGGCGCAGTCGAGATCGAAATCCGCCTCGCGAACGGATACAAAGAACTTGGCCGTCAGCGCCAGATCGAGCTTGACGCGCGTTGCACCGTCGCGGCTCCTGCGGCGATCGAGCGACAAATGGATGGCGCGGTCCCGGGCTTCCGTTGCACCGCAGCCGCACAGCGCGCCGAGTTCGTCATATGTCATCCAGATTTGAGGCATGTTCTTCCACCACGCTTGATCGATCGCGGGATTATTGTTTGAGCATGATCTTTTCGGAAAACCGCCACACACTTTTCCGGATCATGCTCTAGATAGCTCTCGCTTCTAAAGGCAGAGTTGCTGCAGCGCGAATTCTGGAGAACACCGTCAATGCGATGCTAATCGGGCGGCAGGCGCGAATGCGCCGATTGTTGCCGATCCGGTTTTATTTCGGCAAACGGATGCCGCGGCCGTGAACGGCTGTCGAGCCCTTTGGGCAGCTTGTCGGCCTTGAGCTTCACGACCGCGCACCTCGCGTCGGGAGCCGGCGCCTCGTCCTGGCTGTAGATCAGCGTCGCTTCGAATCTCACGTCGGGCGCTTGCCGGGCCGTTCCCGAACAGGTCGCCATCGCACCGCTATACACGCCGGAGAGATCGACCTCGACCTCGTCGAACCCGAACACGGTCGGCGGCCCGTCGGCATGTCGCCGCGTGGTCAGGACGGCCGTGAAATGCTGATCGTCTGCGAACTGATAGGAGCCGCCATAGCTGAAGAAGCTGTCACTGCCCGAGATCCGCCCCTTGGCCAGATGCACGATACCGGTGCCTTGCGCGTGCGCGGTTCTAAACCACGCCGCGTATTTGCCCTCTTTCAGCATGGAAACGTCCACCCGTGATTTCCACGCGTATTTGCAACGAAGCTCGAGGCGCGACAATGACCGACCTTGCGAGCATTCCGCCACGGTTAACGCCCTGCAAAATCAATCCATTAAATTTCTGCGGTCGCACCCGGCGCGCGCAGCGGCGTCAAAACAATTCGATGCCGTCGTCAGCCGTTTCCACAACTTCGGCGCGGCGCGTGGTGGCAACCGAGCTCAGCCCGAGCGTCTGCAGGAACTGGCGGTGGACATCCCGCTCCCGCTCCATCGTGTAGCGCGCAAACAGCTCGTCGAGCATCGCCTCGTCCTGCGCTTGCGGCCGCGGCTTCTGGGCGCCCGCGCTCGCGGTCTCGAGCCGCGTTGCGACTGCGGGCAGCGCTGCAGAACCTTCGCCGAGCGTATTCATCAGGCCTTGCGCCGAATTCATCAGCCGCTCGAATTCCGCGCCTTCATCGACGAGCCGGCTCATCAGCTTGCCGAGCCGTTCATTGCCGGCCTCGACCTCGTGCAGCGCCTGGAGAATCTGCGGCTCGAGCTTGGCGAGCTGGGTGGGATCGCCCTGCACGCGGAGCTGCTTCAGCTCCCTCGCCGAGCGCTCGATGCCGTCGAGCACGGGCCTCAAACGTCCCGCTCCCAGCGAGACCTGGTCGGCGGTGGCCTTCAGCTCGTTGGCGATGACGACGAAGGCGCTGCCGCGGCTGCCGAGATGGCTGGCCTTGAGTCCCGCATTCATGCCGATCAGCGTAATGTCGACCGTCGCCTCGGCAAGCCCCGCGATTGCCTGGCGGAATTTCGTCAGCGTGTCCTCGACGATCGCGAGCGCCTCGTCCACGGACCGGCCGGCGCCTTCGCAGGTCATAATCAGGGTCGAGGCGTGCGCCAGCGTCTGCTTGATGCGCGCCAGGAACGAGGACGAGCCGCCGTCCTCGCCGCCGAACAGCGTGCGGCCGTGGCCGACGACACTGCCCGCGTCGTGCAGGATGGCGGTCAGCGCGCGAACGATCTGGCAGATGTCACCGCCGAACTCGCGCTGGGCATCCCTGAGCTGGGCCGCCTGCAATTGGCAGATCGTCCGCGCGCCGTCCTCGCTCGCGACAGGTTCGGGAACGAGGCTCGGGGCGGATTCCGAAGCGAGGCGGAGGCCGTAACAGACATGCTCGAGGCGCTGGCGCGTGCTGTCGCCGGCCTGCAAGGAAATGATCGCGCTGCCGACGGCCTCGGCGATCTTTCTGGTGCTGGCGCTCGCGAGATCGGCGAGATGGCTGCTGTTGCTGCGCTGATCGCACAAGCCGGAATAGACGGAGCCGAGCTCGGCGCTCTCCGCCGCCAGTTGATTGCGGTAGCGGCCCTCGAACTCCTTCTGCCGGCCCGATGCGGTGGCGACCGCCTCGGACAGACGCTGCTGATCGCGCGCGCAACCCTCGATCGCGCCCTGCACCGCCTTGCCGAGATCGTAGGCCTCCTGCGTGAAAGCGAGAAAGCCCTCGCGATCGCCGTCGAGCGAGGCCGCCTCGATCCGCGCACTGCGGGCGATGATGGTGATCATCTGGATGTGCTTGAACAGCGGCTTCAGCAGACTGGACGCCTCCGTCGTGCTCTTGCCGATCGTCTCGAGCAGCGCGGTCTCGGCCGGCAGCGCCTGCGCCAGCTCGCTGAGCCGCGCGGCGATCTCCTGCAGCGCCTTTGCAGCGCCCTCGATCTCTGCGCCGGAGAGCTCGGCGGACAGCGCCGCGAGACCCTGGTTCAGCTCCTTGAAGATGAGATGGCCGCGTCCGAGCTCGTGGCCGACGCGCGCGAACACGTCTTCGATGCGCGAGGAGACGTTCTCGATCCCTGCGATCGCCTCGGTGAGCGTATTGGCTGAAATGAGCGACATTGCCGTCAGCCTGCCACCGCGGGATGCCCGGCCTGGTACCAGAGCATGATCTCGCGCGGGATCTGGTGCAGCGAGACGATCTTCTCGACACCGCCATGGGCGATGGCTTCCTTGGGCATGCCGAACACCACGGAGCTGTCTTCATCCTGCGCGCGCGTCGCGGCACCGAGCTTCTTCATCTCCAGCATGCCGCGCGCGCCGTCATCGCCCATGCCGGTCATGATGACGCCGAGCGCGTTGGCACCGGCATGCTGGGCAGCGGAGCGGAACAGCACGTCGACCGAGGGGCGATGCCGCGATACCGGCGGCCCGTCCTTGATCGCGATCTGGTAGCGCAGACCGATGCGCTGGAGCAGCATGTGCCGCGCTCCGGGTGCGATATAGGCCCAGCCCGGCAGCACCGGCTCACCGTCCTGGGCCTCCTTGACCCGGATCTGGCAGACGCCGTCGAGACGCCTGGCGAAGGCCGCGGTGAAGCCCGCCGGCATGTGCTGGACGATGAGAAGCGGCGGACAATGCGGCGGCAGCATCTCCAGGACGTCGTTGAGCGCTTCGGTGCCGCCGGTCGAGGCGCCGATGCACACGATGCGTTCCGTGGTCGGCCGCACCTTGCCCTGCACCGGCGGCGGGATGATGGCATCGGCGGTCAGCTTCTTCTCGATGGCGCGGCGCTCCGCCCGCGGACGCACCCGGGCGCGCGCGGCCGACTTCACGGCCTCGCGCAGCCGCGTCGAGCATTCGAGCAGCGCCTGCCGCGTATCGATCTTCGGCTTCGGCACGATGTCCACCGCCCCCGCCTCGAACGCCTCGAACATCACGTTCGAGCCCTCTTCCGTCAGCGAGGAGCAGATGATCACCGGGATCGGATGCTGCGCCATGATCTTGCGCAGGAACGTCAGGCCGTCCATGCGCGGCATTTCGAGATCGAGAATGATGACGTCGGGCAGCTCCTTCTCGAGCCGCTTGGCCGCCACGAACGGGTCGGATGCCGTCGCCATCACCTCGATCTCGGGATCTTCACTCAGGATCGTCAGCAGGATTTGGCGCACCGACGCCGAATCGTCCACGATCAGCACGCGAACTTTCCCCCTCGGCATTGTGGTTGCGCTCCGCCTAGACCTGGAAGATGGTTGGCTGAACCTGCTTCAGCCCGGGCACGGCACTGTGAATCATCGATTCCGAATGCCCGACCAGCAGATAGCCGCCCGGACGCAGATGGCCGCACAATTGCTCGACGACCTTGCGCTGGGTCTCGCGCTCGAAATAGATCAGGACGTTGCGGCAGAAGATGATGTCGACGTCACGATCGACGGGATAGGACTTGTCCATGAGGTTCATCCTCATGAAGTGCGTCATGCGCCGTAGCTCGGGTATGATCCGCACCTCGCCACGCGATTTGTCGCGCGAGGACGAGAAATAGCGCTTTACGAACGGCTCCGGCACCGGCGCGAGCACGTCGCGGGTGTAGATCGCGGTTCGGGCGAGGCGTAGCACCGCAGTCGAGATGTCGGTACCGAGGATGCGGTACTGGAAGCGCGAGCCGTTCCGCGTCATGTCGTCCAGCACCATCGCGGTGGTGTAGGCCTCCATGCCGGTGGAGCTCGCCGAGCTCCAGATCTTCAGGCTCGCCTCTTTCCGTCCATGCGATCTGAGCAAAGCGGGGACCGCGACGTCCCTCATGAACGTGAAGTGCTGCGGCTCGCGGAAAAAGTCGGTCTTGTTGGTCGTCACCACATCGATGAGATGGGTCAGCTCGGTCTCGAAATGATCCGCCTCGAACAGGTTCTCGACATATTCGTTGAGGCCTGAGAAGTTCAGCGCGCGCACGCGCTTGTGCAACCGCCCCTCCAGCATCAGCCGCTTGCCCTGCGGCAGTTTGATGCCGACCTGACTCTCGATCAATGTGGCGATAGTCCGGAAATGGCGGTCGGACAGATGCACGGCCGTATCCTGCAGGGCGGGCATCATGGATGACGACCCAGGTTCGCAACGGCCGCCTGCACTGAATGTCGGGCCATCCTGGCCATCTTGAATCCTACGCGTTCACGTCGCCGCTGAGAGCGGACCGGTCCACCGAACGGGCCGGTCCGCAGGAACCTCTCAGGCTCTAGCGCTGGAAATCAGCGTCCCGGTCATCCTCGCCGTCGTTCATGTCGAAGGCGAAGCCGCCGCCACCGGCGACCTTCAGCGCACGGGCCGGCTTGGCCTGCGGCTTCTTGGCCGGACGCTCGGCCGCCGCCATGGTGGCAGCCTTTGCACGCAGCTGGTTGACCGCGCGGTCGATCGGCGCGACCGCCTGACTCTTTGCGCCCTGCTCGATGCGGAAATAAGCGATGGTCGACTGCAGCTGCTCGGCCTGCGAGGCGAGCTCCTCCGAGGTCGAGGACACCTGCTCGGATGCGCTGGCGTTCTGCTGGCCGACCTTGTCGAGCTGCTGGATCGCCTGGTTGATCTGGGCGGAACCGACGTCCTGCTCGCGGCAGGCGGCGGTGATCTCCTCGACCAGCTCGGCCGTCTTCTTGATGTCAGGAACGAGCTTCGCCAGCATCGCGCCGGCCTCCTGCGCGACCTTGACCGTATCGGTCGATAGCGTGCCGATCTCGGCTGCGGCCGCCTGGCTGCGCTCGGCGAGCTTGCGCACTTCGGAGGCGACGACGGCAAAACCCTTGCCGTGCTCGCCGGCGCGCGCGGCCTCGACCGCGGCGTTGAGCGCGAGCAGGTCGGTCTGGCGCGCGATCTCCTGTACGATGGTGATCTTCTCGGCGATGGTCTGCATCGCATTAACCGCGCGGCCAACGGCGGCGCCGCTGGCCTCCGCGTCCTTGGCAGACTGCGCGGCGATCTTCTCGGTCTGGCTGGCGTTGTCGGCGTTCTGCTTCACGTTGGAGGCCATCTCCTCCATCGAGGAGGAAGCTTCCTCGGCGGACGAAGCCTGCTCGGTCGCGCCCTGCGACAGCTGCTCGGCGCTGGCGGAGAGCTCCTGGCTGCCGGCGGAGACGTTTTGCGCCGCGGTCAAGGCTTCCGACACGATCTGGCGGAGCTTCTCGACCATGCGCTCGAGCGCGAGACCCAACGTGTCCTTGTCGGACAGCGGCTTGGCTTCGACTGTGAGATTGCCTTGTGCAATCTCATTTGCGACGGCCGCGGTCTTGTTGAGGTTGACGGTCATCGCGTTGAGGGACTTCACGAGATCGCCGATCTCGTCATTGCTGGAAGCATCGATTTTCTGGCTTAGGTCGCCGATCGCCACCGCATCCGCCAGCCCGACGGCCTTGGCGAGCGACCGACTGATACTGATCGAAATCCAGACTGCGCTGGTCGCCGCAACGATGAGCGAGACGACGACCAGGACGATGAGAATCAGTTGCGCGCGATGACTCTCCTCGCTGGACTGCACGGCCTGCTCGGCCATTTGCCGCTTGGCATTCGCAACATAGGCTCCCATGGCCTCCGTGGCGTCTGCGACCATCTTGCGCCCGTCACCCATCGAGCGTTCCGTTGCCTTCGTCTTGTCCGTCTTTGCCAACCTGATCGTCTCTTCCTGATACGCGTTCATCCTGGCATAGGCACCGGCAAAGTTGTCGAGCAGCTTTTTGCCGCCCTCGCTGGCGAGCGCATGGACCTCGTCCCTGATCTTCGTCGCCTCCTGGCGGAGCTTGGCGGCCTGCGCAGCGAATTCATCGGCTTCGCTCGGCGTTCCCAAAATTGCGTTCTTTTCCGCCCTGAGCTGCTGCCAAATAATCTTTTCGACCTCGGCGGCTTTCTCCATCCGCTTGGCACGAAGCACCATGGACTCCGCGGTCGCGGCCATGTCGGACAATTTCATGTAGCTTACGGCGCCTGCTACAATAAAAAGAAGAATGACGACGCCGAAGGCGCTGGCGAGCTTGGCTTTGACTGTGAATCTCATGTCAATCTCATTTGGTTCGAATTGAGGTTCTTACGCTTGACCACGCTTCACTCTTGCAAACTCAGGCGGCGCGAGGCGCATCGGTGCCGGCATCGCGCCCTTCCGGGATCTTGTCGTTCGCCATCAGCTTGGCGAGGTCGAAAATGACGACGAACTTTTCGCCCTTGCGGCCGATGCCGGCGGCATAATCGGATTGCCATCTGCCGCCGACCTCTGGGATAGGCTCGATCGCCTGCTCGTCGATGTCGGTGACCTCAAATACGCAATCGGCGACGAAGCCGACGCCGACCAGGCGGTCCTTCATCGGCACGTCGAGAATGATGATGCGGGTGGCTTCCGTGGCCGCTACGGTCGGCAGGCCGAGCTTGGTCCTGAGGTCGACGATCGGATAGCCGCTGCCGCGCACGTCGATCATGCCGAGCAGGAAGCTCGGAGCGTGCGGAAGCCGCGAGATCGGCCGCATGTCGAGGATCTCGCGGACATTGCGGATGCTGATGCCGAATGTCTCGCCGGCGAGCCCGAGCGTCAGATATTGCGAGGTTGCGGCCATGATGCAGTCCAGGGATCCGATGGTTACAGATGGATACGGGCCGGCATGAGAGCCGGACCGGCTGATCAGCGTTGGAACTCGGCGTCGCGCTCGTCCTCGCTGTCATGCATGTCGAAGGCGAAGCCGCCGCCGCCGGCGACTTTCATCGCACGTGCCGGCTTGCGAACCGGCGCCGGCTTCTTCGCGCCGCGATCGACTGCGGCCATGTGCGCTGCTTTGGCGCGCAGCTGACCGACGGCGCGGTCGATCGGCTCGGCCCCGGCCGTCTCCTTGCGCTTCGCTTGCTCGATACGGAAGAACGAGATGGTGGACTGGAGCTGCTCGGCTTGCGAGGCGAGCTCCTCCGACGTCGAGGACACCTGCTCGGAGGCGCTGGCGTTCTGCTGGCCGACCTTGTCGAGCTGCTGGATAGCCTGGTTGATCTGGGCGGAACCGACGTCCTGCTCACGGCAGGCCGCGGTGATCTCCTGCACCAGCTCCGCGGTCTTCTTGATGTCGGGCACCAGCTTGGACAGCATTTGGCCCGCCTCCTGCGCGACCTTCACGCTCTCGGTCGACAGGGTGCCGATCTCCGCGGCCGCGGCCTGGCTGCGCTCGGCCAGCTTGCGCACCTCGGAGGCGACTACGGCAAAACCCTTGCCGTGCTCGCCGGCACGCGCGGCCTCGACCGCGGCGTTGAGCGCGAGCAGGTCGGTCTGGCGCGCGATCTCCTGTACGATCGTGATCTTCTCGGCGATGGTCTGCATCGCGCTGACCGCGCGGCCAACGGCAACACCGCTGGCTTCGGCATCCTTGGCCGATTGCGCCGCGATCTTCTCGGTCTGGTTGGCGTTGTCGGCGTTCTGCTTGACGTTCGAGGCCATCTCCTCCATCGACGACGAGGCCTCTTCCGCGGACGAGGCCTGCTCGGTCGCGCCCTGCGAGAGCTGCTCGGCGCTGGCCGACAGCTCCTGGCTGCCGGCAGAGACGTTCTGTGCCGCCGTGAGCGCTTCCTCGACGACGCGGCGGAGCTTCTCGACCATCGCGTTGAGCGATTTGACGAGATCGCCGATCTCGTCGTTGCTGGAGACGTCGATGGTCTGGCTGAGATCGCCGTTCGCCACCGCCCCGGCGAGGCCGACCGCACGGCCGAGGCCGCGGGCGATGCTGACGGAAATCCAGATCGCGGCAACGAGGCCGATCGCGAGCGAGGCCAGCACGAACGAAATCAGCAGGAGATGAGCCCGGTTGCCATCCTCGTGGGCCTGGACCGCCTGCGCATCCATGTTCTTCTTGACGTTCGCGATGTAGATATTGGCAGCCTCCATCGCCTCGCCGACCGCCTTGCGAACGTCGGTCATCGAGCGCTCGGCGGCCTTCGCCTTGTCGGTCCGAGCGGTTTTCAGAGCTTCATCCTGAACCGCATTCATCCGCGTATAGGCCGCGCCGAAAGTGTCGAGCAGCTTCTTGCCTTCGGGCGAGGCCGCTGCATAGATTTCCTCCTTCAGCTTCAGGAGCGCCTCGCGCTGTTTGGCGATCTCGGCGAGGAAATGGTCCGTCTCGCTTTCGGGCGCGAGAAGGAGATTCTTTTCGGCCCGGACCTGGAGCAGAATTCCCTTCTCGATTTCCGCGGCGCGCTCCATTCGGCCGGCACGCGACACCAGATTGTCGGCGGTGTCGATCATCTCGCTCAGCTTCACGTAAGCGAGCCCGCCCGCCGCCATCGAGAGCAGCAGGATCACGCCGAACGCACTGGCAAGCTTTGCCTTGACGGTAAATCTCATTCCCAGCCCCCAACCCCGGTCTCGCCTGAGACCTCATCTCAATTCAGAATGCGTTCCATGTTCGGAACGATGACGAACTCTTCACGCCACTTCGCGATGAAGCGGATGAATTCCGGCTTCCAGTGCATGCCGACGCGCGGCGTCTGCTGCACGTCGGTTTGCGATATCTCCGTGACCTCGTAGACCTTGTCCGCGGTGACGCCGACCAGAACCGGCTCGCCGTCGAGCTCGAGCTCGATGACGACGATGCGCGTATCGGCCGAGTTGTCGAGCTGCGGCATGCCGAAGCGAATGCGCAGGTCGGCGAGCGGAATGACGTTGCCGCGCACGTTGATAACGCTGGGAACGAAGGCGCGCGCGCCGGCCACCTTGGTCACGGGGACGGGATCGATGATCTCGCGCACGAGACCGGCGTCGAGCGCAAATTTCTCCTCGCCGAGGCCGATCATCACGACCTGCATCGCGCCGGACTGATGCTCGCCCGCCAAACCATCGTTCATCACGCCGCCTCGCTGATATGCTGCTTCTCGACCTTCGACTGCGCCATCGCGACGAGCTGCGCCACATCGAGGATCAGCGCCGCCGTGCCGTCACCCAGAATCGTCGCGCCCGAGAAGATGGTGACGTCGGAGTGCAGCTTCGACAGCGATTTGATCACGGTCTGGTGGTTGCCGATGATCTGGTCGGCGACGAGGCCGACCCGGGTCTCGCCGGTCGAGATGATGATCGTCTTCTGATGCCGGTCGGGCGCGCCGGAGGCGGCCATGAGCTCGCGCAGGCGCAGGAAGGGCACGAGGTTGCCGCGCACATTGAGGAAGTTGCGGCCGCGCGAACGCTCGTCCTCGGCCGTCAGCTCGACGCATTCCTCGACCGCCGACAGCGGAATGATGTAACGGCCTTCGCCGACGCGGATCAGGAGGCCCTCGATGATCGCGAGCGTGAGCGGCAGGCGCAGCGTCACAATGGTGCCCTGGCCCGGCCGGGTCGACAGGTCGATCGAGCCGCGCATGTTCTCGATGGTACGCTTGACCACGTCCATGCCGACGCCGCGGCCCGACAGCGCCGAGATCGTCTGCGCGGTCGAGAAGCCCGGATGGAACAGGAATTGATGGATCTCGTGATCGCTCAGCACGGCGCCGGCTGCGATCAGCCCCTGCTCTTCCGCCTTCGCGCGAATGCGCGCGGTGTTGAGACCGCCGCCGTTGTCCTTCACGGTGACCAGCACCTGTGCGCCAGAATGCACCGCGGCGAGCTCGATCCGGCCTTGCTCGGTCTTGCCATTGGCAGCGCGCGTCGCGCTGTCCTCGATGCCGTGGTCGATGGCATTGCGGATCAGGTGCACCAGCGGGTCGGCCAGGCACTCGATCATGGTCTTGTCGAGCTCAGTGTCTTCGCCAGAGGTAACGAATTCGACCGGCTTCGAGAGATCGCGCGACAGATCGTGCACAAGGCGGCGGAAGCGGCCAAACAGCGAGCCGATCGGCACCATGCGCGCGCCCATCGTGGTGTCGCGCAAGGAAGATGCAAGCCGCTCGATTTCCTCGGCGATCATCTTGATCGAAAGGTCCGAGCCGGCCGAAGCGAGCTGGGTCAGCCGCGCCTGGGCGATGACGAGTTCGCCGACGCGGTCCATCAGCTCATCGAGGCGCTCGGCCTGGACGCGGACGGTGGCGATGCCCCGTTCCTGCTTGGCGTCCTCGCGACGCGCGGGCGCCGTCTCGGGCTTGATGTCGGACTTCGGCTCGCTTGCAACTTCAGCCTTGCGCTCGGGTCTTGCAGCAGGAGGCGCCGCGACGGGGGCAGCCGACTCCATCACTTGGGCAACCGTCTCGGCCGGCGGAGCCGGCTCTTCGTCCAGGAGTTGGAACAAAGGCGCGGGCGCAGGCGCTTCGACCTGCGCGAGGGGCGAGAGGGTCAGCTTCATCTCGTCCTGGACGAACATGAAGACGTCGTCGATCGCATCCTTGTCGCAGGCCGCGTGCAGCTTGACGTCCCACTTCAGATAGCAGTCTTCCGGATCCATCTCGTCCAGGAACGGGATGCCGTCGGTGACAGGCACGACGAAGCAGGGACCGAGCTTGCAGAGGTCTTCCAACAGGTCGAGCGGATTCGAGCCGTTGCGCAGGATGTGGGATTCGAACTCGAGATACAGGTGCCAGCCGGCCTGCCTGCTTTCGTTGGGCGCCAGCGGCGGCGCCTCGGCGATCTCGGCAACCGGGGCGGAAGGCCGGTCCGACGACACGAAGCGCCTGAGGTCGTCGAGGATGGCTTCGCCGATGATGTCGTCGGTCGACTGCGGGTCCTCGATCAAGGCGCGGATGTAGTCCTTGGCGGCGAGCGCGACGGAAATCAGTTCCTGCGTCGGCTTGATCTCGCCCTTGCGGACGCGGTCGAAGGCGGTCTCGAATTCGTGGGTGAAGGAGGCGACCTTGTCGAAGCCGAACATGGCGCCCGAGCCCTTGATCGTGTGCAGGGCGCGGAAGGCGGAATCGACCAGCTCGCGGTCGTCGGGACGCTGGCCGAGATCGAGCAGGGCCCCTTCAAGAACTTCGAAGAGCTCGCTGGCTTCCTGACGAAAGACCTCGGTCGGGTCCATTGTGCTCATGTGCGCACCAGCTTGCCGACCACGGCGAGCAATTGTTCAGGCTTGAAAGGCTTGGTGATCCAGCCGGTGGCGCCGGCGCTCTTGGCTTCCTGCTTCACCGTGTCGTTGGATTCGGTGGTCAGGAACACGATGGGCATGCCGACCGCGCTCGGCAGCTTGCGCAATGCGCGGATCAGCTCCAGCCCGTTCATGACGGGCATGTTGAGGTCGGTGATGACGAGGTCGAGCTTGCCGGCCTGCGCCTTGGCGAGCCCTTGGGCGCCGTCCCCGGCCTCGATCACGTTGTGGCCGGCCGGCTCGAGCACGACCTTGATCATTTGCCGAATGCTGGGAGAATCATCGACGGTCAGAATCGTGGCCATCAGGTGCCATCTTTCTTTTGCGGGAAATGCTGATCGATCATCGCCTCGCTGGCGAAGCCGGCGCGGCGAAGGGTGTTGCGCAAAGATTGTGAGAAGGAGGTCAGGACCACCGGGCGGCCCTGGGCCTCGCCGGTCTTGGCGGTCGACAGCAGAAGCTGGATCGAGGTCACGTCGGCCTTGTCGACGCTGGAGCAGTCGATCTCGAGCCGTTCCTGGCGGCCGAATGCCTCGCGAATGAGATCATAGACATTGCGGATGGCCGCAATGCTGCAATCGGCGGGCAACCGCAACGACCACTTCGGCTCCGTGGGATTGAGCGCCATCGCTGCACCCGCCTCTGCTAAAATTCCACTACTCGTTTGACGCGAATCTGGTGAGCAAACTCCTAACGCGGGCATCCGTACAACTACGGGTCACATTGTTCCGGAATTCGCGCAACCGCATGCAGGCCAGCACAACCCGCCGGGCATTGGCATGGGAACGCGCACATCCGCGTCGCATTTGCTTGGCGTTAAATCGGCGCGAGGTAATGGCTTGGGTTCGTGCCTTTGCCAATCAAACAGAGCCCGGCCACCGATGCTGACCCAAGCGCTCCTGGTTGACGACAGCCGCTCCGTCCTCAACTTCCTGAAACGCCACATCGAGGCTGAAGGTCTGGTCGAGGCCACCACCTTCCTCGATCCTGTGGAGGCGCTGGCTTGCGCGCAGGAGCGCGCTTTCGATCTGGTGCTGGTCGACTACGAGATGCCGCACATGGACGGCATCAGCTTCATCCGCACGTTCCGCAGGCTTCCCGGCCGCGCCGATATTCCGATCGCGATGATCACCTCGCGTCAGACCGATGACGTGAAGATGGAAGCGCTGCAGGCCGGTGCAACCGATTTCCTGCCCAAGCAGCCGCAGAGCGTCGAGATGACGGTGCGCCTGCGGAATTTGGTTCAGCTTGGTGCAGCCGTACGCAAGCTGAACGACCGCGCCGCGCATCTGGCCAGCGAAGTCGCGGTCGCGACACGAAAGCTCGGTGAGCGTGAGGAGGAGATCATCCTGCGGCTCGCGCTCGCGGTCGAATACCGCGACAACGACACCGGCGAGCACACGCTGCGGGTCGCCCGCTACAGCCGCATCATCGCCGAGCAGCTTGGCCTGCCGGCCCGGCTCTGCCGCGACATCTATCTCGCCGCCCCCTTGCACGACGTCGGCAAGGTCGCCATTCCCGACAATATCCTGCTCAAGCCGGGCAAGCTCACCGAGGCGGAGATGGCGGTGATCCGGACGCATGCGACGATCGGCGAGCGCATCCTGGCCGATTCCAGCTGCGAGCTGATCCGGCTCGGTGCGCAAATTGCCGCAGGCCATCACGAGCGCTGGGACGGCGCGGGCTATCCGACGGGCCTGAAGGCGGATGAAATCCCGATCGCCGCGCGCGTGGTCGCGGTCGCCGACGTCTTCGACGCCCTGACGACGCGGCGACCATATAAGGAGCCGATGCCGCTCGAGGTCGCGCGCGGCTACCTGGTCGAGAACGCGGGGCGCCAGTTCGATCCGACTTGCGTCGAGGCTTTCCTGTCGCGCTGGGACGAGGTGGTCGAGATCGCCGGCGGTCCGCGGACGAGTCCTCCTTTGCTGCGCGCCGAGGCCCCTCTCGCTCCCAGTCTGGCGAGTGCGGCGGAGAGCTCTTCAGACGAGGACCATCCGGCCGGGACCGTCCCGATCGCCTGACCCGATCAATCCGCCAACATCTTGCCGCGGCTCCATTTTTCTCCGGTCGCCGGTTTGAACCTGTTCCTGCTAGAGTGGCACCAAGAACTAAGAGTGATTCTGGTCACACTTGCCCCGGCGCCCTGCTGCTAGGCATCGAACCAGACGGGCACCAGAGCATCGTCGAATTGGATGAGAATTCCCATGAAAAGCCTGATCGGCGCCTGTGTCGGCGCATTCTGCCTTGCCGCCCCCGCTTTGGCGGAGACTCCCGCGGCGATCGTCGAGGACGTCCAGGGCAAGGTCGACGGCATCGCGTTCATGGACTACGTGGCGCCGGGCAAGATCATCAAGCTCGGCCCCAAGGCCAGCATCACGCTCAGCTACCTGAAATCCTGCCAGCGCGAGACCATCAGCGAAGGCGTCGTCCTGGTCGGCGCCGAGCAGAGCACGGTGCAACTGGGTGAGGTCAAGCGGGAAAAGGTGCCCTGCGATTCCAATGCGGCAAAGCTGTCCGAGCGCGAAGCGAACCAGAGCGCCGCGACGACCTTCCGCACGATGCGCTCGGACGCCAAGGGCGGGCCCGCCAAGCTGCCGACGCTCTACGGCGTCTCGCCACTGGTGCAAGCCAAAGCCGGCGGCACGCTGGTGATCGAGCGCACCGACGGCAAGGAGCCCACGATCAGCATCCCGCTCAAGGGCGATGCCATGACCGGCGGCGGCAAGTTCTATGATTTCGCCAAGGCCGGGAAGACACTCACTCCGGGCGGCAGTTACCTCGCCGTTCTCGGTGCCAAACGCTACGCCTTCCAGATCGACGCCAGCGCCACCTCCTCGCCGACCCCGATCATCGGCCGCCTGCTGCGGCTCGAATAGGCGGACCTGGCGACGGGGCGATGCGGCGGATTGGGGGACGGGACATCGTTGCGGCGATCCTGATCGCGCTCCTTGCGGGCGCGGTCTTCACGTCCCCACCGCTGCAGACGCTGCAAGGCCTCTCGCTCGACATCCTCACCGCGCTGCGCGGCAGGATCATCGGCGACCGCCGCGATCCCGCGGCATCGCCGGTTGTCGTGGTCGCGATCGACGGTGAGACCTACGAGACGCCGCCCTTCAAGGGATCGCCGACGCAGACCTGGACACGCGAGATCGGCCGGGTGCTCGGCAGCATCAGCGACGGCGGCGCCAAGGTGATCGGCTTCGACGTGATCTTCAAGAACTCGATCGAGCAGTCCGAGATTCCCTTTGGCGAGTCGTCGTTCGGTGCCCGCTTGCGCGGATTTGACCGGGACTATCTGATCGCGCTGCGGCAGATCTCCGACAACGGCAAGCTGGTGCTCGGCGAGATCCTGAGCAACGACCATCGGGAAGTGCCCTACGTTGCGCAGCGGCTGGCGGTGCGCAACAACGTCCGTGCGCTCAATGTCCACACCGACGTCGACGATGTCATCCGGCGGATGCCGCTCAGCTTCTCCATCGACGGCAAGCCGGTGCCCACAATGGCGGTCGAGCTCGCCGCCCGCGCGCTCGGCGCCAGGATCGAGATTGCGCCATCCGGTGCGGCCGGGCTATCCGGCTACGCAATCCCGAGCGCGGTCCCGAACACGCTGACGCTCAACTTCCGCGGCCTCAGCCGCGACGTTCCGACCTTCTCCTTTGCCGATCTGCGCGCCTGCCTCGAAAAAGGCGACCGCGATTTCTTCCGGCGCGCCTTCGAGGGCAAGGTCGTGCTGCTCGGGACCGTCCTCAACTTCGAGGACCGCAAGCTCACCTCGATGCGCCTGTCCGGCGGCCATGACGGAACGCCGTCGGCACGATGCGCCCTGCCCGCGCCTGCCAGCACCGCGCAAAAGACCCGCAGCGACGTCGCCGGTGTGTTCGTGCACGCCGCTGCGGTCAGGAACCTGATCGAGCGCGATGCCGTGACCGAGCTCGGCTTCCCGGCGCGGACCCTGCTCACGATCGCGTTCGCGGCCATCATCGCCTGCGCGGCCGGCGTGCTTGCGCCGAGCGGCGCGCTGATCGCCTGGCTCGGCCTCACGATCGTCTACGCGGTCGTTGCCGTCAGCGCATTCGTCCATGCCTTGGCACTGCCGCTGACCGAGCCGGCGCTCGCCAGCCTTGCCGCGCTCGCGATCATGATCGGCTATCGCTTCGTGCTGGCCGACCGCGACGAGCGTTTCCTACGCAAGAGCTTTGCGCTTTACCTCGCGCCCGAGGTGATCGAGACCATGGTCGCCTCCGGCAAGATGCCGGCGCTCGGCGGCGAGACTCGCAACGTCACCATGTTCTTCTCCGACCTCAGCGGTTTCTCCTCGATCGCCGAGACGATGACGCCGGTCGAGCTGGTGACGCTCATGAACGAATATCTGTCGGCCATGACCGACATCATCGAAAGCCATGGCGGTTACGTCGACAAATATATCGGCGATTCCATCGTCGCCATGTTCGGCGCACCGGCCGACGATCCCGCCCACGCGCGCAATGCGGTGCGGGCGGCGCTGAAGTGCCACAAAAAGCTGGCGGAGCTCAATGCCGGCCATCCCGCCTTCGCCGGTCACGGCCTGTCGCACCGCATCGGTCTCAACAGCGGCGAAGCCGTGGTCGGCAATATCGGCTCGCGGCGTCGCTTCAACTACACCGTGATGAGCGACACCGTGAACGTCGCCTCGCGGCTCGAGGGCGCCAACAAATATTACGGCACCGCGATCATGGCTTCGGAAACCACGATGGCGCAGACCGGCGATAGCTTCGCCTGGCGCGAGCTCGACGCGATCAGGGTGCAGGGCCGGGGCGAAGCGATCAGGGTGTTCGAGCCGCTGGCGGAAGCCGGCGCGGAGAGCGAGGCGCAGGCGAAGGTGGCAACGGCGTATGCCGAAGGGCTGGCCTGCTGGCGGGCGAGGGAGTTTGCGAAGGCAGCCGATGCGTTCGGCGGCATCGCGAAGATCGATCCTGCGGCAGCCCGGTTCGCGAAACGCGCGAAAGTGCTGACGGAGACTCCGCCGCCGCCGGACTGGACACCCGTCAATACGCTGGAAGGAAAGTAGGAGCCTCTTACCCTCCCCTGGAGGGGGAGGGTCGGCTCACATGGAGCGCAGCGGAGACGGGGTGGGGTGACGATCTCTCCGCATTGAGCGCCGCCCGTGTGGAGAGATCACCCCACCCCGCTCGCGCTGCGCGCGATCGACCCTCCCCCTCTAGGGGAGGGTGAAGAGAGCCCGCGCTAAAACGGCAACCCGGTATAATTCTCCGCGAGCAATCGCTGCGCCGTCTCGGACGAGAGCAGGTAGTCGAGCTCGGTCTGCTGCAGCCGATCCTCATATTCGATCCGGTCGGGGAGACGGTGCAGCATCATCGTCATCCACCAGGAGAAGCGTTGTGCCTTCCAGATCCGCGCGAGCGCCTTGGCGGAATAGCCTTTGAGGCCGGCATCGTCGCCGCTCTGATAATGCGCGAGCAGCGCGTGGTAGAGATAGTAGATGTCGGACGCGGCGCTGTTCAGCCCGCGCGCGCCGGTCGGCGGCACGATGTGCGCGGCATCGCCGGCGAGGAACAGGCGGCCATAGCTCATCGGCTCGGCGACGAAGCTGCGCAAGGGCGCGATGCTCTTCTCGATCGACGGACCCGTGATCAGGCGGCCGGCGACCTCGTTCGGCAGGCGGCGCTTCAGCTCGGCCCAGAACGCATCGTCGCTCCAGTCCTCCACCTTGTCGGTCAGAGGCACCTGGATGTAGTAGCGGCTCAGCACCTGCGAGCGCAGCGAGCACAGCGCAAAGCCGCGCTGGTGCTTCACGTAGATCAGCTCGGGCGAGACCGGTTTCGTGCGCGACAAGACGCCGAGCCAGCCGAACGGATAGACCTTCTCATATTCGCGCAGCACGTCCTTCGGGATCGACTTGCGGCTGACGCCATGGAAACCGTCGGCGCCGACGATGTAGTCGCAATCGACGCGGATCGTCTGCCCGTTCGAGCGATACGTCACATAGGGCCGATCCGACGTCAGATCGTGCGGCGTGACATCCTCGGCATTGTGCACGACCTTGCCGCCGACCCGGTCGCGCGCCTCGTAGAGGTCGCGCGTCAGCTCGGTCTGGCCGTAGACCAGCACCGAATTGCCGCCGGAATGCTTGTGCAGGTCGATATGGGACAGCACGCCGTCATGGGCAATCTCGAACCCGTTGTGGATCTCGCCCTCGCGGTCCATCCGCTCGCCGCACTGCGCCTCGCGCATCAGCTTCGCAAAGCCGTGCTCGAGCACGCCGGCGCGGATTCGCGCCAGCACGTGGTCGCGGCTGTATTTCTCCAGCACGATCGTGTCGATGCCCTTGAGGTGCAGGAGCTGGGACAAGAGCAGCCCGGACGGCCCGCCGCCGATGATACAGACCTGAACTTTCATTTTTGCGTCCTCCCGTCGGCATTTTTTTGCATACGTTAAGCCGCAAACCGATGGAGGGTTTCGCCTTTGTCTTGTACTATTCGAACATGAGAAGCGCGGCCCCCGCCCCGGCGATCCGGGTCTACAATCTGTTCGGCGAGTCCGGCGATCTGCCCGATGT
The DNA here is from genome assembly GCF_016031625.1 of Bradyrhizobium agreste. Lineage (GTDB taxonomy): Bacteria > Pseudomonadota > Alphaproteobacteria > Rhizobiales > Xanthobacteraceae > Bradyrhizobium > Bradyrhizobium agreste. The sequence goes on from NZ_JACCHP010000012.1 coordinate 89,820, forward strand.
CGTGCATTGCGAGACGATCGCCTCTCGATCGGTGCTGCACGACTGGACGCTGGCCGTGCACCGCCATGCCCGGCTGCACCAGGTGCTGCTGATCGAGCGCGGTGGCGGCGAGGCGACGCTCGACGGGCGCGTGGTGCCGCTGAGGCCAATGCAGATCGTCAACGTGCCGGTCGGCCACGTCCACGGCTTCCGCTTCGTGCCCGACACGCAAGGGTGGGTGTTGACCATCGCCGCGGAGATCCTCGATGAAGCGCTGCTCGCCGCCGAGGGCCTGCGCGGTGCGCTGTCGCGGTCGGCCGTGGTGCGCGGCACGCCGCAGATCCGCGCCACGATGAAGCAGATCTTCGCCGAGCACGCCGCGCGCGACTTCGGCCGTGCGCATGTGCTCCGCGCCTTGTCGTCGGCCATGATCGGGCTGGTGGCACGCGCGCTCACGCTCGAGAGTGGCGGCAACGGCACCGCGGAAAGCGGGTTGTTCCGCCGCTTCGAGGCGCTGCTGGAGCAGCACCATCTGGAGCGCTGGAGCGTCGCCGACTATGCCAAGGCGCTGTCGGTCACACCGACGCATCTCAACCGGATCACGCGGGCGGCGACCGGGGACACCGCCTCGCATCTCATCCTCAACCGCCTGATCCGCGAGGCGCGGCGCAATCTCGTCTACACCAACCTGCCGGTCTCGACGATCGCCTACGCCCTCGGCTTCGAGGACCCCGCCTATTTCAGCCGGGTCTACGCCGCCGCCACGGGCGTCTCACCGCGCGCCTTCCGCGCGCGGCTGCATGGCGGCGAAGGCTGAAGCATCAGACAAAGGACCTCGCGCAGGTCTGATCGACGCGCCCTGCGGAACCGCGGTGTCTCTCGTTGCCACTTACCTTGGTATATAGCGCCCCATCCTTTGGATAGAGGCCCTTTACCTCCGTACAATTGAGCGGGGCATGCCCACGCCCTAGCGTGATGGCATTCGGCGCCCTGGCGCTGGTGGCATGCAACCTCCCTAACCTCGGCGCAAGGCGGCCAACCCTGTCCGGTCGTCTGCGCCGCTTTTTCAGCAAGCCATCGGCGAATTCAAGCATTTTTCCCGCCGATACGCCGTGCCATTTCGGCTGAACGGTCGGCTTTCGTGCCGAACCCGGGAGTTGTGCATAATGTCTTCGCTTGGGAAGAGCGCGCTCTTTATCGACGGCTCAAATCTCCATGCCACCGCCAAGGCGCTCGGCTTCGAGATCGATTACAGACGCCTGCTCAGTGAATTTCAAAGCCGAGCTACGCTGTTACGGGCCTTCTACTACACCACCATCATCGAGGATCAGGAATATTCGTCGATCCGTCCCTTGGTCGATTGGCTCGACTACAACGGGTTCACCGTCGTCACCAAGCTCACCAAGGAGTTCGTCGACGCCACCACCGGCCGCCGCAAGATAAAGGGCAGCATGGATGTGGACCTTGCCGTGAGTGCAATGGAGCTCGCCAAGCACGTCGATCAGATCGTCCTGTTCTCGGGCGATGGGGACTTCCGTTCGCTGGTCGAGGCCTTGCAACGCCGCGGTGTCCGCGTGACGGTCGTCTCCACACTGTCCACTCAGCCGCCCATGGTCGCCGACGACCTGCGCCGGCAGGCGGACGTATTCATTGATCTCGTGGAGTTGAAACCAAAATTGGGGCGCGATCCGGTCGAGCGCCCGGCATCGCGCGAGGTGCGGCAGGCACCGCAATTCCTCGCGCGCGGAACGATCAAGCGCGACGACCGGGTGGAGTGATCAAAAAGGACGGCCGCCGGCACCTCACACGTCGAAGAACACCGTCTCCTCCGGCCCCTGCAGATTGATCGTGAAGGCGTACACGACCTTGCCGGCGCGCTCGCTGCGGGTCGCGATCAATGTCTTGCGGCGTATCGGCTGCTCGATCAGGTTGAGGACGGGATCGGCGGCGTTGGCCGCCTCTTCGTCCGAGAAATAGAGCCGCGTGTTGAGGCCGATATTGATGCCGCGGGCGACGATCCAGACGTTGACGTGCGGCGCGCATTTGCGCCCCGTCCTGTCGGTGATTGCGCCGGGCTTGATGGTCTCGAAGGTGACGAGGCCGCTGTCGAAGTCGGAGCCGGCGCGGCCCCAGCCGCGAAACTCGTCATCCAGCGCCCCGGCGGAGCGATCGGCGGGATGGTTGTAACGGCCGGCCGCATTGGCCTGCCAGATCTCCAGCAGCACGTCGCGCAGCGGCGTGCCGGTGCCGTCGAGTACCTTGCCCTCCAGCGTGATGCGCTCGCCCTTGGTGTTGGGCGTCACCAGCACGTTGGAGAAGTTCTTCTCGAAGATATCGAAGCCGGCCATGGCCGGGATCAGGCCGATATGGACGTAAGGCCCGGCGGTCTGGGAGGCGGTTTCCTTGAGATAGTTGAGCGGCTGCGGCATGGGCGTTAGTTCCCCGCGGTGCGATTTTCGAAATAGGTGGAGCGCTGGCCGCGCAGCACGATGTCGAAGCGGTAGGCGAGCGAGTCGAACGGCGTCGATGCGTTGAGGTCGAGCGGCGCCACGAGGCGGTCGAGCGCGTCCTTGTCCGGGATCGTCGTCAGGATCGGGCAGACCGGTATCAGCGGGTCACCTTCGAAATACATCTGCGTGATCAGCCGCTGCGCAAAGCCCGAGCCGAACACCGAGAAGTGGATATGGGCGGGTCGCCAGCTGTTGACGTAGTTGCGCCAGGGATAGGGGCCCGGCTTCACGGTGCGGAAATAGTAGTACCCGGTGTCGTCGGTGAGCGCCCGCCCGCAACCGCCGAAGTTGGGGTCGATCGGCGCCAGATAGGTGTCCTTCCTGTGCCGGTAGCGGCCGCCGGCATTGGCCTGCCAGAACTCGACCAGCGTGTTCGGGACGCCCCGGCCGGTCTCGTCCAGCACGCGGCCATGGACGACGATACGCTCGCCGATGGGATCGCCGTCCTTGGCGTAATTGCGGATCAAGTCGTTGTCGAGCGGGCCGAGATCATTGTGCCCGAACACCGGCCCGGTGATCTCCGAGATCGAGTTCTCCAGGGACAGCAGCGACTGGCGCGGCGAGCGCAGCACCGAGGACTTGTAGCCGGGCGCATGCGCCGGCGGATGGATCGCGCGGTCGCGCTGGAAGAAGCCGCCGTCGCCGAGCGGCGGCGTCAAGGGCTCGGGACGGTTGAGGCGGGGATCCCGCAAGGCTGGCGCCTGGGCATTCATCGGCGTTGTCTCTCCCTTGGAGCCCGGAATCGGGCCGGCTTATCGGGAGATCATGGGCCGGACTATTCCACAGATAAATAGATCGATTATAATATATTGCATGAAAGAAATCGATCATTTGGCGCTCGACGGCCACGCCCTCCGGCTGTTCCTCGCCGTACTGGAGGAAGGCTCGGTCACAGCGGCCGCAACACGCCTGGGCCTGACGCAATCCGCCGTCAGCCACGCCCTGAACAAGCTGCGGCGGATCGCCGGCGATCCGCTGTTCGCCAAGTCCGGCCGCGGCATCGTCGCGACGGCCCATGCGCAGGCACTGGCCGGCAAGGCACGCGCGCTGATCGACGAAATGCGCAGCTTCGCCGGCGGCGTCAGCTTCGAGCCGCCCCGCGCACAGCTGTCGTTGACGATCGCGGCCAACGACTTCCAGCGCGACCTGCTGCTGCCGCGGTTCTTCGATCACGTCGCCGCACAGGTGAAGAGCCTGAATCTGCGCGTGATCCCCTCTCAATCGCCCTCGCCCGCGATGCTGCGCGAGAACCGCTGCGACCTCATGATCACGCCGCTGCCGCCGTCCGGCGTCGACATCGTACAGAAGCGACTGCTGAGGGATCACTACGTCTGCTACCACGATCCCAAGGCACGTGCCGCGCCGGCCAGCCGCAATGCCTATCTCGCGGCGCGTCACATCACCGTGGTCTATACCGACAATGAGCGGCTCGACTTCGACCGCCGGCTGGCAGCGAACGGGCTCCACCGCGACATCGCGATCTCCGTGCCGAGCTTCTCCGGCGTGCCGTCGTTCCTGCGCGGCTCGCAGATGCTGGCGAGCATGCCGAGCCTGCTCGCGTCCAGCGTGATGCGCGGCTTTGCGCAAACACCAATCCCGCTGGCGTCCCGCACCAAGACCCTGGCCGAGCTGCCGATGTTCATGGTCTGGCACCAGCGCTACCAGAAGGACCCGGCCCACCGCTGGGTCAGGAGCCAGCTCGAGGCCGTCGCGGCGACGGCCGCCAAAGTCTGAGCTGCCGTTCTCATGTCCCGATATCAGGTGCCGCGCTTCGCAAGACTGCCCTTCCCAAACCCACTGGTTGCGCCGGGGGAGCCGCGCTAAAATCCCCTCATGACAGTGACTGACATTGCGAGCCGGACCTACAATCACAGCTGGCGGCTGGATCCCATCATCCGCAGCCTGCTCGATACCGACTTCTACAAACTATTGATGTTGCAGATGATTCGGGAGGATTACCCGAGTCAGAAGGTGACCTTTTCGGTCATCAACCGCTCGCGCTTTGTGCGGCTTGCCGAGATCATCGACGAGAGTGAGCTGCGCGCCCAGCTCGACCATGCCCGCACCATCCGCTTCACCAAGAAAGAGCTGATCTGGCTGGCCGGCAACACCTTCTACGGCAAGACCCATATGTTTTCGGCGGATTTCATCCGCTGGCTGGCAGAATTCCGCTTGCCTGAATACGAGCTGCGCAAGGTCGAGGGCCAGTACGAGCTGCATTTCCACGGCCCCTGGACCCACACCACCATGTGGGAGATTCCGGCGCTTGCGATTCTGAACGAGCTGCGTTCGCGCGCGGCCATGAAGGGCCGCGGCCGCTTCGAGCTCGACGTGCTCTACGCCCGCGCCAAGGCCAAGTTGTGGACCAAGGTCGAACGGCTGCGCCGGCTCGAGAACCTGCGGCTCTCCGACTTCGGCACGCGCCGCCGCCACGGCTTCCTCTGGCAGCGCTGGTGCGTCGAGGCGGTGAAGGAAGGCCTGGGCTCCTCCTTCATCGGCACCTCCAACGTGCTGCTCGCGATGGATAACGATCTCGAAGCCATCGGCACCAACGCGCACGAGCTGCCGATGGTGGCGGCCGCGCTCGCCAGGGACGACGAGGAATTGCGCTGGGCGCCCTACCGCATTCTCGACCAGTGGCGTCAGACTTACGGCGGCAACCTCCTGATCGCGCTGCCCGACGCCTTCGGCACCAGGGCTTTCCTCCGCGATGCACCGGAATGGGTCGCCGATTGGACCGGCTTCCGACCCGACAGCGCGCCGCCGATCCAGGCCGGCGAGGAGATCATCGCCTGGTGGCAGAAGCAGGGCCGCAACCCCAAGGACAAGCTGCTCGTCTTCTCCGACGCGATGGACGTCGGTTCGATCGAGGATACGTATCGCCACTTCGCAGGGCGCGTGCGGCTCTCCTTCGGCTGGGGCACCAACCTCACCAACGATTTCGTCGGCTGCACGCCGGACGGCTCCATCAGCCTCGATCCGATCTCGCTGGTCTGCAAGGTCTCGTCGGTCGACGGCCGGCCTGCCGTCAAGCTCTCCGATAATCCGGAGAAGGCGACCGGCCTGCCCTCGGAAATCCAGCGTTACCTGCGCGTGTTCGGCGACGCCGGTCGCGTGCGCAAGCCGGTGCTGGTCTAGCAGACGACCGGATTTCTCTCGATCGGGTAAACCGCACACGTTGAATGCGAGGAATTGGTTCGCCGCCGGCCGCGCCAGTTCCTATTGACCGGCATTTGAAGCGATCTGCGCCCATCCACTTCAGAGCACCTTCACTCTGCAGCGCAGTCGCTCGCACTTTTCAGGTCGGTTAAGCAACATTCTGCGCTACTTGACGTTGCACGCACAACGCTCCGCTGGGATCGTTGATCGATTTGGGGAATGCAGGGTGTTTGGCAGAACAGCGACGTCGAAGAGAGAACGTAGTCTCCTTCACGTCATCAAGCTCGTCTCGCCTTTCGTGATGGTCGTCGTGCTGCAGGCGGCGATCGCGGGCTTCAGTCTCGAGGTGATGTCATCGGTCCGCGCCTATGTCGCCGGCGAAGCACTCTGGTCGCGCTCGCAGAAGAACGCGGTCTATTTCCTCAATCTCTACCTGCACTCGGGCGAGCCGAGCCAGTTCGCGCAATATCAGGCTTCACTCGCAGTCCCCATCGGCGACGAGTTCGCGCGCTGGGCGCTGGAGCGCGACCCGGTCGACGTCGAGGCCGCCCGCATCGGCTTTCTGCAAGGCGGCAACCATCCTGACGACGTTGCGGGACTGATCTGGCTGTTTCGTTATTTCAACCGCGTCAGCTTCCTCCAGGACGCGATCAGGGAATGGGCCGCCACCGACCCCATGCTGCTGGAGCTCAGCGTGTTCGGCGAGGTCATCCGATCCGAGCTGGAGAAAGGTCCCATTCAGGACGACGACCGCCTGCAATTCCTGTCGTCGCGGCTATCGGAGCTCAATGCCCAGTTCACCGTGCATGCCAGGCGGTTCTCCACCGTCCTCGGTGAAGGATCCCGCGCGATCAAGCTGACGCTGACGGGCGTCAACATCCTCACCGCCGCGACGCTGATCCTACTCCTGATCTGGCATACGCGGCGGCTGGTGCGGCAACGGCAGGCATTCGAAGACGCCTTGCATGCCGAGAAGGAGCGCCTGGCCTGGCAGGCATCGCACGATTGGTTGACCGGCCTCTCCAACCGCCGCGCCTTCGAGGCGCGCCTGCAAGCCGAGCTGGACAATGGCGCAGCCGGTGCGCTCGCCCTCATCCTGCTCGACCTCGACCAATTCAAGAGCGTCAATGACAGCTGCGGCCACCTCGCCGGCGACCGCCTGCTCTGCCAGGTCTCGCGCCTGCTGCAGCAGGACCGGCATGCGCATGATCTGGTGGCCCGGCTCGGCGGTGACGAATTCGGCCTGATCCTGCCGCGATGCTCGCCCTTCGATGCCGTCGACATCGCCGAGCGTCTGCGCCGCTCGCTGGAGCTGTTCAATTTCGCCTGGAACGACCGCTGCTTTGCCGTGACCGCCAGCATCGGCGTTGCCTGCATCGCCGACGGCAACATCACGCTCGAGGATGCGATGCGGCGCGCGGATGCGGCGTGCTACCGCGCCAAGGAAAAGGGACGCAACCGCGTTCAGGTCGAGAATGGGCGATCGGATGTCGTCGTGGTCGCGCCCCGACCGCGCGAGGTCATCGCTGCACAGGGCTGATTGCCGCCTGGCCCCAAAATTCATCTCATCGCAATCAGGTTGAGGCGCCTCAGGCCCGCCCGATGGCGCCCTGATCCATCCCGGCGCGCCGGACAATGCGGTGACACGGCACAGTTGTGACGCCGCCGCCACATCGATCTGAAAAAGCAGCGCTCTTCGCATTCAGACACGTCGCATTGCGCCCCGGTCCACGATGGCCGGGACCTTCCTCGCTAAGCATGGCTGCGCCCGATGCTGCGGGTGCGAATCCGCCCGGACCGCGCCGCGAGAGGAGTTTGGAAGTGCCTTGGAATGATTTGATCGCCCCGCGCAATATCGTTCGCGCAACGACGTCCCGGCAGCGCGCGCTTCTCTTGAGCACCACGATCGGTGCCCTGGGCAGCTCGCTGCCGGGATTCATCACGCCGGCACAAGCGGTGTGTGTGCTGACCGGGAGCGGCACGCTGACGACGCTTCAATCGGGCGATTCAATTACCTGCGTCGGGAGCAACACCCGGATCAGAACAGCACCCGTGGTCACCGGCGTCACCGTCAACATCGGGGACGGCACTACCGCGACCACGGTGAGCGACCCCACCTTTGCGAGTGTATTTCTTGACTTCGCATCCAACAGCGCAGTCAGGGTCTTCGGCAACGCGTCGGTCACATCCAGCATCAACGACGGCATCGACGTGAGCGGTGGAGGCAACAACACCATAACGATCGATGCCGGGGCGGTTGTTGCATCGACAGCCCTTGCCTCGTCGAGCCTCGCCCTCGCCAATTCGAGCAACAACGTCGTCGAGATCGCCGGCACGGTGGGAAGCGGCGCCGCCGGATCTATCGGAATCAGCATCGGCGCCGGAGCTGCGAACAACCAGGTGAACATCCTGTCGAGCGGCGTTGTCCAGGGCAACGGCCCCGCAGCCATCGATTTCAACGGCGCGGCGGACGGCAACACCATCAATAATGCCGGCACCGTATCGAATGCTTCGGGCACTGCAATCCTCGGCTCGAACAGTCAGGACACCATCATCAACTCGGGCACGATCACCAGCAGCGGCGTCAGCATCGCAGTCGATCTCAAGAATGGGAACGACGTCTTCGAGCTGCGCGCGGGATCGAACATCACAGGCTGGGTCGTGGGCGGCAACGGATTGGACACGCTGCGCTTCGGCGGCAGCGCCAACAGCACTTTCGACCTCGGCACATTCGGTGCGTCCAAGCAGTTTCGGGAATTCGAGGTTCTGGAAAAGACCGGCAGCTCCACCTGGACGCTGACGGGCACGACGACGGATGCGGCGACCATGATCGTCCAGGCCGGCACCCTCATCGTCAACGGCTCGATGCCCAACTTTTTTACGGGCGTCAGCGGCGGCACGCTCAGCGGCAGCGGCACGATCGGATCACTCACAGTGCAGTCGGGCGGCACGGTCGCGCCCGGCAATCTCGGTCAGCTCGTCGTCAACAGCAATGCGGTGTTCCAGTCAGGGTCGACCTACGCGATCTCCGTCAATGCGGCCGGGCAATCAGACAAGATTGCCGCCGTGAGCGCGTTGCTGAACGGCGGCACCGTCGCCGTCACCACGCTTGCAGGCGCCTACAATCCCTCGACGCAGTATACCATCCTCAGCACGACGGCTGGCCTCACCGGAAGTTTCTCGGGCGTGACTGTCAGCGGGTACAATCCACAGCTCTTTGCCTCCTCCCTCAGCTATGACGGGTTCAGCGTCTTCCTGACGCTCAACTACAACAACACCGCATTCCTCTCCATTGCCCAGACGCAGAATCAAAAGGCCGTGGCGGGCGCGCTGAGCGCATTCGGCTCCAACCTGCCCTTCCTGCCCGCGTTCGCGGGTCTCAGCGACGCCGAGCTCCGTTACAAGCTGGATCAGCTCTCGGGAGAAGCCGCAACCGGCGCGCAGCAGGGTGCCTTCCAGCTGAGCAGCCAATTCCTCGGTCTCATGCTCGATCCCTTCGTCGACGGACGCGCCGGCGCAGGCGCGACCGGCGGAGCACTCGGCTTCAACCCCGAACGCGCTGCACTGCCGGAGGACATCGCACTGGCCTATGGCAAGGTCATGGGGACATCGCCCGCGAAAGCAGCGACCTTCGCCGAGCGCTGGACGGCCTGGGGCGCGGCGTTCGGCGGCACCAACCGCACCAGCGGCGATCCCGTCGTGATCGGCAGCCACGACCTCCACGCGCGCGCCGGCGGCGTCGCGGCCGGCGCCGACTATCATTTCAGCCGCGACGCGATCGTGGGCTTCGCGCTCTCCGGCGGCGGCACCAAATGGGACCTCGCGCAGACGATCGGCGGCGGCAGGAGCGATGCGGTCCAGGCCGGCGTCTACACCGCGGTCCGCAGCGGACCCGCCTATTTCGCCGCCTCTCTCGCCGTGGCCAATCATTGGATGTCGATGGACCGCCTGGCACCATTCGGCAACCGGCTCACCGCAAGGTTCGATGCTCAGACCATCGGCGGCCGCATCGAGGGCGGCTATCGCTTCGCCACGCCGATCGGCGGCTTCACGCCGTACGCGGCTGCGCAGGCCCAGGCATTTCGCACGCCGACCTATACCGAGACTGATCCGGCCGGCAGCGGTTTTGGGCTGACCTATCAGGGACGCACGGCCTCCGACACCAGGAGTGAACTCGGCGCACGCTTCGATCGGGCAATGCTGGTCTCGCCGAGTGCCGTCCTGACGGTGCGGGCTCGCGCGGCTTGGGCCCACGATTGGGTGAGCGATCCGACGCTCGTCGCCGCCTTCCAGGCCCTGCCCGGCGCCAGCTTCATCGTCAACGGCGCGACGCCGGCGAAAGACGCTGCCGTCGCATCGGCCGGTGCCGAGCTGAAGTTTTCCAACGGTGTTGCCCTGTCGGCCAAGTTCGACGGCGAGTTCGCAGCCCGCAGCACCACTTATTCCGGCACCGCGAGCCTGCGCTACGCCTGGTAGCGGCGCGCCTTATCGAGACAGCCGTGCGCCGACCGGCAAAATGCCGAGTCCTCTGAGGTGGGTGTCGACGAACTGTTCGATCTGCTGGCGCAGCATCTGCGACGGCACGGCCACCATGCGCTCCTCGAGGCCGAGCGAGATGATGCCATGCACGGCGGAAAACAGCGTGCGCGACAGCAGCGCGATCTTCACGTCATCCGCATCCGGCAATAGCCGCACCAGGGGTGGATGCATCAGCGCGAACGCATCCATCACCATCTGGAGGATGTCGTCCGGATAGGGGCGATCGTCCTCCATCCGATGCTCGAACAGGGAGCGCAGCAGGTTGGCGTGCGCGGCGAAGAAGTCGAGATAGGTCTCGGCGAGCCCATAGAGCTGGCGGACCGGATCCTCGGCAGGAACAGCCCGAAGCCGGGCCGTGAGCGCCTGCACCGTTTCCCGGTTCACCGTCAGAATGACCCCGTCGAAGTCGCCGAACTCGTTATAGATGCTGCCGACCGAGCAGCCGGCGGCCTCCGCGACGTCCCGAACCTTCAATGATCTCAGCCCCTTAGCTGAGATGATGCCGCGGGCAATCTCGACGATCTGGAGCCGGCGCCGAAATTTTTTCTGGTCGCGCAGCGATTCTTCTTGAACATTGTTCATTTTCAGGCTACTCATGTGAACATTGTTCAATTTAACCTGGAGACCTGGAAAATGCAAACCCTTGCCGTCGATATCGCCGCCACCTTCGTCGATGATGCCGCCGCCCTCGTGACCGGGTTCGGCCGGGCCCTGCTGCGGTTCGCCATGGCGCCGATCAATCGCATCGCCAACGCCTGCGACGTCGCCGGCGTGCTCGCCGAGCGCCGGGCGACCTTCCGGATGTGGCGGGCCAATCGCGCCCATGCGCGTCAGGAGCGGCGCCGGTTCAGCCTGCTCGGCCGCCTCTCGCCGTTTCGCCACCTCGCCCATCTCACCTGAGACGGGTGCAGCCGTGCCGCTGAAATTCGAATCCCGGATCTGGTCGCAAGGAAGAACTCAGCATGTCCGGACATTCGCGGGCGATCCGCTGGTCAACATGAGGCGGCTCAGCTTTGCTCGGCGCCCCGGCGATCTCACCGACGCGGCCTCGACCGGATATTTGCGAACCTAACGATACCAATTGGAGACCAACAGGATCGGAGGAACCGAGGGGACGGAGCAGGTCAGCAACTTCGTTGCCGCGCAATCGTTCGCCCTATGCGCTTCCGGTCGTGACGTTTCGTTAGACAACGTAACAACTTCGGTCTGCCTTGCCAAAACAGGACCAGTCATGATCAGGGAATTGATGTCGTCACGCCGCTTCGCGCCGCTGTTCTGGGCGCAATTCTTCTCGGCGCTCAATGACAACGTGCTCAAGAATGCACTCGTCATCATCCTGCTTTACAGTGCCGCAACCGGCCATGGCGATGCGCTGGTGACGGTGGCAGGTGCCGTCTTCATCTTCCCCTATTTCATCCTGTCGGGGCTCGGCGGCCAGCTCGCCGACAAATACGTCAAATCCGTCGTCGCGCGGCGGCTCAAATTCGCCGAGATCTTCGCAGCTTGCTTTGCCGCTGCCGGCTTCTTCCTGCACTCGGTGCCGCTCTTGTTCGCAGCGCTCGCGCTGTTCGGCACCATCGCCGCCCTGTTCGGGCCGGTGAAATATGCCATGCTGCCGGACCAGCTCGAGCTCGGCGAGCTCGCCACCGGTAACGCCCTGGTCGAAGGCGCCACCTTCATGGCGATCCTGCTCGGCACCGTCGCCGGCGGCCAGTTCGTCGCCGGCTCCGCGCATATGGGCTGGGTCGCATCCGCCGTGGTCGTGCTGGCCGTGGTGTCCTGGGCGTTCGCGTCCCGCATTCCGCAGACGACGCCCTCCGCGCCGGAGCTGCCCGTCGATGCCAATCCCTGGACCTCGACGGTGAGCCTGCTCAGGACGCTCTACGCCGACCATCGCCTCTGGGACGGCACCGTGATCGTCTCCTGGTTCTGGCTGGTCGGCGCCATCGTGCTGTCGCTGCTGCCGGCGCTGATCAAGGAGGTGGTCGGCGGCACCGAGGGCGTCGTAACGCTGTGCCTTGCCATCTTCGCGATCGGCATCGCGATCGGTTCGCTGTTTGCCGCCAGCCTCAGCCACGTTCGCCCGAACCTCGCGCTGGTGCCGATCGGCGCCATCATCATGGGCTGTGCCGGACTCGATCTCGCCTGGGCGATCGGCGTCACCGCCAAGGGTCACGACATCACCGCGCTCGGCTTCGCCACCTCGTTCGGCGGCCTGCGCATGCTGGCCGACTTCGTCGCCTTCGCGTTCGGCGGCGGCCTCTTCGTCGTTCCGTCCTTTGCCGCGGTCCAGGCCTGGTCCGAACCTTCCGAGCGTGCCCGCATCATCGCCGCCGGCAACGTGCTGCAGGCCGCCTTCATGGTGGTCGGCTCGCTGTTCGTGGCGCTGTTGCAGGCGGCCGGCCTCCATGTCGGCTGGATCTTCTTCGGCCTCGGCGTCGCCAGCTTCGGCGCGGTGTGGTTCGTGCTGACCAAGTGGGGCAAGGAAGGCGTGCGCGACTTCGGCGGACTGCTGTTCCGGGCACTGTTCCGCACCGAGATTCGCGGGCTCGAGAACCTGCCGCCTCCCGGCACGCGCATGCTGATCGCGCCGAACCATGTCAGCCTGATCGACGGCCCGCTCTTGCACGCCGTGCTGCCGATCGACGCGAGCTTTGCGGTCGATACCGGCATCGCCAAGGCCTGGTGGGCGAAGCCGTTCCTGCGCGTCGTCAAGCACTACACCATGGACCCGACCAAGCCGCTGGCCGCACGCGACCTGATCAAGCTCGTCGCCGCAGGCGAGCCCGTCGTGATCTTCCCGGAAGGACGGATCACCGTCTCGGGCTCGCTGATGAAAGTCTATGACGGCACCGCGATGATCGCGGACAAGGCCGACGCCGTGGTCGTGCCGGTCCGGATCGAGGGCGCGCAGCGTTCCTACCTCAGCTATCTCAACTCCAGCCAGATCAAGCGGTCCTGGTTTCCGCGCGTGACGGTCACGATCCTGCCGCCGGTCAAGCTTCCGGTCGACGAAACGCTCAAGGGCAAGGCACGCCGCAACGCGGCCGGCGCCGCGCTGCAGGACGTCATGATCGACGCCCTCGTCAAGAACGCCATGCTCGATCACACGCTGTTCGAGGCGCTCGGACACGCCTATCGCGACCGCGACACCGGCAAGGTCATCATCGAGGATGCGCTCGGCACCAAGCTGACCTATCGCAAGCTGATCCTCGGCGCGCAGGTGCTGAGCCGGAAGCTGGAGAGCGGCACCGCGGTCGGCGAGAATGTCGGCGTGCTGCTGCCGAACTCCGCGGGCGTCGCCGTCGTCTTCATGGCGCTGCAGAACAGCGGCCGGGTGCCGGCGATGCTCAACTTCTCGGCTGGTCCGGTCAACGTGACCGCTGCCATGAACGCTGCGCAGGTCAAGACGGTGCTGACCTCGAAAGCCTTCATCGAGAAAGGCAAGCTCGACAAGCTGATGACCGCGATCTCGGCCGAAGCGCGCGTCGTCTATCTCGAAGATGTCCGCGCCTCGATCGGCATCGCCGACAAGATCAAGGGCCTGCTCGCCGGCACCGCGCCGCGCGTGCCCCGCCAGGCCAACGATCCCGCCGTCGTGCTGTTCACCTCGGGCTCGGAAGGCACGCCGAAGGGCGTGGTCCTGTCCCATCGCAACATCCTCGCCAACGCGGCGCAGGCGCTGGCGCGGGTCGACGCCAATGCCAACGACAAGGTGTTCAACGTGCTGCCGGTGTTCCACTCGTTCGGGCTGACCGGCGGAATGATGATGCCAATGCTGGCGGGCATTCCGATCTACATGTATCCCTCGCCGCTGCACTACCGGATCGTGCCCGAGCTGATCTACCAGACCGGCGCGACGATCCTGTTCGGCACGGACACGTTCCTGACCGGCTATGCCCGCTCGGCGCACCCTTACGACTTCCGCACCCTGCGCCTCGTGATCGCCGGCGCCGAGGCGGTCAAGGACCGCACGCGACAGGTGTTCATGGAGCGCTACGGCATCCGCATCCTCGAAGGCTACGGCGTCACCGAGACGGCGCCGGTGCTGGCGATGAACACGCCGATGGCCAACCGCCCCGGCACTGTCGGGCGCCTGTCGCCGCTGATGGAAAGCCGCCTCGATCCGGTCCCGGGCATCGAGGAAGGCGGACGCCTGTCCGTGCGCGGCCCGAACGTGATGCTCGGCTACCTCAGGGCCGAAAATCCCGGCGTGCTCGAAGTGCTCCCCGACGGCTGGCACGACACCGGCGACATCGTTTCGATCGACTCCGCGGGCTTCATCACCATCAAGGGCCGCGCCAAGCGCTTTGCCAAGATCGCAGGCGAAATGGTCTCGCTGTCGGCGGTCGAAGCCATCGCGGCGGCGTTGTGGCCGCAGGCCGGCTCGGTCGCGGTCTCGATCCCCGACCAGCGCAAGGGCGAGCGCATCGTGCTGCTGACGACCGAGAAGAATGCCGAGCGCAGCGCGATGCAGGCCCAGGCCAAGGCGATCGGCGCCCCCGAGCTGACCGTGCCCGCGACGATCATGGTGGTCGACAAGGTGCCGCTGCTCGGCACCGGCAAGACCGACTATGTCACCGCGACGACGATGGCCCGCGAGCAGGCGTCGGCGCCGGAGCGCGAGGTGGCGTAAGAGGTTGCGAGACGGGCGGTGGGTCACGCCGCCGTCCGCCGCTCCTGCGCGTAACGCACCAGCGCGGCAAAGCGATAGATGCCGTGCACGAACTTGCCGTAAGGCATGGTGATGAACAATGCGAACACGGCGCCGAGATGCAGCGCGAGCAGCGGTCCCATCGCGGCGGTCTCGCGCAGCACCAGCAGCAGCATTCCGGTGAGGCCGGTCAGGAACAGCATGGCGATGAAGCCGACATCCATGCCGTAGCTGAACTCATCGAGCAGCGCCGGATCGCGCCGCATCTTGGCGGCGAACAGGCCGATCGGCCCGACGATCAGGCCGATGCCGCCGAGCGTGCCGAGCACCACGGGCAGGTCCCACCACGGATACGGCGCTTCGCGGCCGAGCAGATAGTGATAGAGCGTCGCAACAGACGTCGCTGCGAAGCAGAACAAGAAGCCGTAGAAGGTCAGGTGATGATAGAGCTTGCGCCGGTCGGTCGGCTTGTCGTCCTCATTGTAGCAGCCGACGCCGCCGCCATCGAGATAGCGCAGCTCGCCGGCGTCGCGGATCGCCTGAAGGATCGAGCCGCGGTCGGCGCGGCCGCCGATCGGTGGGCCGATGTCGCGCCAGAAGGCACGCACGCTCATCACGAGGGCAAGGATCGCGTAAAGGAATGCGGCGCCGAACAGCGCAGCCATCGCATTGTGCGGCATCAGCTTGTAGAAGGCGCCGGGGCCGGTGTGCACGCCGAACAACACGCTGCGGTCGTTCAGGGCGGCGAAGCCGAGAATGAAGGCCGCCATGCTGAGCGCGGCGGTGATGCTGATGACGAGGCCGTTGCGCGCGAAGGCCCCGGAGAGCGCACGCGGCCAGGCATAGGCCGCATAGGATTCCGCGCGCGCAACCGCCAGCGTCTTGGGAACGTTGACGTTGAACTCGTGCGGCGGCGAGAACTGGCAGTCGACGTAGCAGGCGCCGCAGGAATGGCAGAGATTGGCGAGATAGTTGAGATCGCCGTCGGAGAAGGCGCGGCGCATCTCCATGGCGGGAAATACGGCGCACAGGCCCTCGCAATAGCGGCAGGAATTGCAGACCGTCATCAGACGGTCGGCCTCGTCGAGAATCCTAGTTCCGTGCATGTTTCGCCGCTTCCCGTCCTGCGATCCGCCCGAACACGCTGCCAATGGTCATGCCCATGCCGGCCGCGTAGCCCTTGCCGAGCACATTGCCCGCCATGATCTCGCCGGCCGCGAACATGTTGGCGGACGGCTTGCCGTCCTTCATCAGCATTCGCGCCTCCTTGTTCACGCGCGTGCCGAGATAGGTGAAGGTGATGCCGGGCCGCACCGGATAGGCGAGAAAAGGCGGCGTCTCGATCCGGCGCGCCCAATGCGACTTGGGCGGCGTGATGCCCACCGTCACGCAATCGTCCAGAATGGTGTGGTCGAAGGTCCCGGGCCGCACCGCGGCGTTGAATTCGGTGATGGTCTTTTCCAACGCGGCCGGATCGAGCTCGAGCTTGCCCGCGAGCTCCGCAATCGTCTGTCCGGCGATCGGCGGGAACAGAGTCGGCATGAAGCTGGTCACGACGGTGGAATCGAAGATGATGTAGGCGATCTGGTCGGGCTGCGCCGCGACCAGCCGGCCCCAGATCGCATAGCGCTTCGGCCAGATGTCCTCGCCCTCGTCGTAGAAGCGCCGGGCGTGCTTGTTGACGACGATGCCGAACACGACGGAATCGTGGCGGGTGATGATGCCGCCGTCGAATTTCGGCGCGCGGGCATCGATCGCGACTGCATGACATTGCGTGGGATCGCCGACCTGCTGCACGCCACTGTCGAACAGCATCTTCAGGATCGAGCCGCGGTTATAGGGCGTGCCGCGGATCAGGAAGTTGTCGGCGGCCTCGCCCCAATATTGCTTGAGCCATTCGATGTTGGCCTCGAATCCGCCGGCCGCCGCCACCAGCGCCGTCGCGCGGATATCGGTCTCGCCCTTGATCGGCCGCTTGAGGCGCGCAGCCAGGAACATGCCGTGCTCGATCACGAGATCGGTGACCTCGGCGTCGTATTCGACGGCGACGCCGAGCCGTTCCGCGGTGAGATACAGCGCATTCAGCATCGCGCGGCCGCCGCCGAGGAAGAAGGAATTGGTGCGGCCGAGGCTCAGCGTGCCGCCGAGCGAAGGCTGCCAGCGTACGCCCTGCTCCACGATCCAATTCAGGATGTCCTTGGATTCGCGGATCATATGGCGCGCCAGCATCTCGTCGGTTTGCCCGCCGGTGACGCGCAGCAGGTCCTCCCAGAACTCCTCCTCGGTGTAGGGGCCGGTCAGGATTTCGGTCGCCGCATCATGGGCGCAGCGCATGTTGCGGGTGTGGCGGGTGTTGCCGCCGCGGTAGAACTTTGGCGCGCCTTCGAGCACGAGCACCGACGCTCCGCCGCGCCGCGCGCTGATCGCCGCGCACAGGGCCGCATTGCCGCCGCCGATCACCAGCACGTCGTATTTTCTGCTCATCCCGCCTGCCCGATGTGCCCAAAATTGGAGACATTCTTCCCGTAGGCGGGCTCGATCGCGCCGATCCGCCATTGCGCACCTTTGTATACAAAGATATACAACAATCATGCAAGCGGCATCTCCGCGTTGGAGAAACGCGTCGAGGGACAATGGCCAGACGCCCGGCGAATTCAGGTGGAACGATCGCGCGCGGCGGCGGCGTTGCGCTCGGTGAAGCCGTGTTCCGCTCGTTGTGCGAGGCGCTGCAGGCCGGCAGCTACCGCGCCGGCGACCGCCTCCGGGAAGAAGAGGTCGCCCAGCGACTGAAGGTCAGCCGTACGCCGGTGCGCGAGGCACTGGGCCGGCTGGCGGCCCGCGGCTTTGTCGAGCCCGCCGGCGGCCGCGGCCTGATCGTACGCAGCCTCGACATCTCGGAGGTGCTCGAGCTCTACGCCATGCGCGAGATCATGGAGGGCGCTGCCGCGCGCCTTGCCGCGGAGCACGCTTCCGCGCCCGAGATCGATGCGCTCAGGGATATCGAGCAGGCCTTTGTTGAAGCGTCCGACACAGACGCCCCCGAGATGGCAAGGCTCAACCGCGCCTTTCACGAGGCCATCTGCCGCGCCGCGCGCAACCGCTATCTCGACAACGCCTCGCGCGAGTTGCAGGACTGGATCGCCCTGCTCGGTCCGACCACCTTCACCGTGACGGGACGCCCCTCGACCAGCCACGGCGAGCACCTGGCTATCATCGATGCCATTGCCGCGCGCGACGGCGACAAGGCCGAACAACTCGCACGCGCGCATATCCGCGAAGCGCTGCGCTGCCGTCTCAAGCTGTTGCAGAAGCAATAGGGCGTGTACTCATAAACGTCAGCTTCCGCGGGCCAAACGGAAGTCGCCCCAACTGTTCGGCATCTACTGCTTATGACCCAACTCGGAGCTCAGGCGGCAGCCTAAATAACCAGCAAAGCCAATTGCTCCAGCTCGGATTCACGGTTAATTTGCTTGTCCTCGTCTGGGCAGACAAGCCGGAGGCGAATATGGCGCGATTCGGACTGGCCGCTCAGGCGGTAGGTGCACTCACCATAATTCTCCTATGCACGGCGAATGCGCACGCGCAGATCACCGACAAGCCGCCGTTTTGGGCCTACACTTACAACCCGCCCGATTTCAAGCCGCCGCCCGATGATGGCGAGCCTCGCCACGTTCCCGACAGCACGGTGAGCTATACAGTCCCACAAACGCGTGATCGTTTCCTGGCACCGGATTGGCACCCAGGTGACCACCCGCCGATGCCTACGGTCGTGGCGAGCGGCCGCCAGCCTGACGTCTACGCCTGCGGCTTCTGCCATCGTGCCTCTGGGACGGGTGGTCCGGAGAACGCTGACATCGCCGGCCTGCCAGTTGCCTATTTTATTCAGCAGATGCAGGACTACAGGAGCGGCAAACGCTCGACAGCACTGCCCGACCGCATTCCGCAAGCATGGATGATCTCGCTCGCCAAGGCGGCGAACGACGACGAGATCAAGGCGGCGGCTGAATATTTCGCTGCCATTAAGCCAAAGAAGCTGGTCGACGTGGTGGAGACTGAGACCGTGCCGAAGCCGATTGTCGCCGGCTGGTTCTTCGTCACCAAAAACGATGAACGCGAGCCGATCGGCACGCGCATTATCGAGACGCCTGCGGACGTCGGCCGCTTCGTCAACCGCGACGCGCGCGTCCGCTTTACCGCCTACGTGCCCCCCGGCAGCGTCGCTACCGGCCACGGGCTGGCCACGAAGCAGGAGATCGCCTGCGCCGCCTGCCATGGCGAGAAGCTGACCGGCACCGACATCGTGCCGGGCATCGCCGGGCGCTCGCCGACCTACATCTTCCGCCAGCTCTACGAATACCGGCACGGCTTCCGCGCTGGGCCGGAGAGCAAACCGATGATCGACGTGGTCAAAGCGCTCAACGAGGCAGACTTTTTGTCACTTGCCGCCTATCTCGCCACGCTGGAGCGGTGAGGCGGCCGACGGTCACCCACTGACCTGTTATGTTTGGGCGGAGCGCAATGACGGGATCAGCGCCCGAGCCGAAATACTGACGCTCGCTTTGCCCTCGAAAGCGGGCATCATTTGCGTCTGTTGGCCCATCGCCGACCTCGGCACGGCGCCGGCCGACCGTCAGCTTTTGACCCCGAAGCGAACCTCTTCCCAAACACTAGCGACGGTGATGCCGGTCATCCCTTCAATTGTCGTCAGGCAAGCACAACCGCGGCGATTGCCTTCGCGACATCCCGCACATCGGTCGGCTTCATCCGCACCTGCAAGCCGCGCTGGCCGCCATTGAGATAGACGAGATCGTGCGCGAGCGCGCTCTGCTCGATCACTGTGGCTATCTGCTTGCGTTGCCCGAACGGGCTGATTCCGCCGACCTTGTAGCCGGTGACGCGCTCGGCCTCGGGCGGCTTCATCATCTGCGCCGACTTGCCGCTCACGGCGGCGGCAAGCTTCTTCATCGAGACTTCCCGGTCGGAGGGGACGATGACGCAGACCGGCTTGCCGTCGACCAGCGCCATCAGCGTCTTCAGGACGCGCGCCGGATCCTCGCCGAGCGCAGCGGCCGCCTGGAGCCCGATACTCTCGGCGTCGGGATCATAGTCGTAGGTGTGAACGGTGAAGGCAACACCGGCGGCTGCAAGTGCGTGTGTGGCGGGGGTGACTTTGGACATGCGTCACATGTAGCACCGTCATTGCGAGGAGCGAAGCGACGACGCATCGACTGTGTGGGACAACCTGTCACCACACAATAGCTGTCATCGCCCGGCTTGCCGCCTTCGCTGAAGCTTCGGCGAGCCGAGCGCGCCTGCAGGCCTCGGCGTAGCCTTGGCGAAGCCGAGACCGGGCGATCCAGTATTCCGTGACGTACTGCGATTGAACCGAAAGGCCGCGGCGTACTGGATTCCCCGCCTTCGCGGGGAATGACAGCGGGTTGTGTGGCAAGCCGTGCGCGATGACGAGGCAGTCCCCTACTCCGCCGCGTCCCGCATCTCGGCGCGCTCGGCCCGCGCTGCGCAGAACTTGAACTCCGGGATCTTGCCGAACGGGTCCAGCGCCGGGTTGGTGAGCAGGTTCGCAGCCGCCTCGGCGTAGCAGAACGGCATGAACACCATATTCTCCGGCACGTCGCGGTCGGAGCGGACCTTGACCTCGACGGCACCACGGCGGGTCTCCAGGCGGATGAAATCGCCGGGCACCAGCTTCTTCTTGCGCATGTCCTTGGGCGACATGAACGCGACCGCCTCCGGCTCGATCTGGTCGAGCACCTGGGCGCGGCGGGTCATCGAGCCGGTGTGCCAATGCTCCAGCACGCGGCCGGTCGAAAGCACCATCGGATATTCATCGTCCGGAATCTCGTCCGGCGGAATCACCTTGGCCGGCACGATCTTGCCGCGGCCGCTCGCAGTCGGGAAGCCCGTGGTGAAGATGATCTCGTTGCCGGGCTTGTCCGGAGCGTCGACCGGATAGGTGACCGCGCCTTCGCGCAGCAGCCGTTCCCAGGTGATGTTCTTCAGCGATGGCATCAGCTCCGCCATCTCGGTGAAGACGTCGCCGGGCCCGGCATAATTCCACGGCAGGCCCATGCGCTTGCCGATCTCCTGGATGATCCAGAGATCCTGACGCGCATCGCCGGGCGGCTTGATCACCTGGCGCGCCAGCTGCACGCGCCGGTCGGTGTTTGTGAAAGAGCCGTCCTTCTCCGCGAAGGCCGACGCCGGCAGGATCACGTCGGCATGGAACGCAGTCTCGGTGACGAAGAGATCCTGCACCACGAGATGATCGAGCATGGCGAGCGCATGACGCGCGTGCTGCAGATCCGGGTCGGACATCGCGGGGTTCTCGCCCTCGATGTACATGCCCTTGATCTCGCCAGCATGGATCGCGTTCATGATCTCGACCACGGTCAGGCCGCGGACGGGATCGAGGTCCTGCCCCCACAGCTTCTCGAACGCGCCGCGCAAATCATCGCGCCCCACCGGCTGGTAGTCCGGCAGGAACATCGGGATCAGGCCGGCATCGGACGCGCCTTGCACGTTGTTCTGACCGCGCAGCGGATGCAGGCCGGTGCCGGGACGGCCGACCTGGCCGGTGATCAACGCCAGCGCGATCAGGCAGCGCGCATTGTCGGTGCCGTGGACGTGCTGGCTGATGCCCATGCCCCAGAAGATGATCGACGATTTTGCCCGCGCATAGGTGCGCGCGACCTCGCGCAAGGTTTGCGCCGGGATGCCGCAGATCGCCTCCATCTTCTCCGGCGTGAATTCCTTGATCTTCTCCTTGAGGTCCTCGAAGCCCTCGGTGTAGCCGGCGATGTACTGGTCGTCGGTCAGGCCTTCGGTGATGATCGTGTTGATCATCGCGTTCAGCATGGCGACATCGGAGCCGGGCTTGAACTGCAGATGCTTGGTCGCGTGGCGCGACAGCGACTGCAGGCGCGGATCCATCACATACAGTTTTGCGCCGTTCTGCTTGACCGCGTTCTTGATGAAGGTCGCGGCGACCGGATGGTTCACGGTCGGATTGGCGCCAATGACCCAGATGACCTCGGCGTCCATCGCGGCGGAGAACGGTGCCGACACCGCACCCGAGCTCAGACCCTCGAACAGCGCCGCTACGGACGAGGCATGGCACAGACGGGTGCAATGATCGACGTTGTTGGAGCCGAAGCCGGTGCGTACCAGCTTCTGGAACAGATAGGCTTCTTCGTTCGAGCCCTTGGCCGAACCGAAGCCGGCCAGCGCCTTGACGCCCTTTTCGTCGCGGATCTTGACGAGGCCCTTGGCGGCGATGTCGAGCGCCTCTTCCCAGCTCGCTTCACGGAAATGCGTGAAGGGATTGGCCGGGTCGACCTGGTCGTTGGCATCCTTCTTCGCGTTCGGCAGCCGCACCAGCGGCTTCGTCAAGCGATGCGGATGGTGGATGTAGTCGAAGCCGAAGCGGCCCTTGACGCAGAGACGATTGTGGTTGGCGGGGCCGTCACGGCCTTCCGCATAGATCACCTTTTCGTCCTTGACCTCGTAGGTGACCTGGCAGCCGACGCCGCAGAACGGACAGAGCGAATCGACCTTCCGGTCGGCATAGGTGACGCGCGTCTGCTTGTCATCGAGCATCACGGCCGGCATCAAGGCGCCGGTCGGGCAGGCCTGCACGCATTCGCCGCAGGCCACGCAGGTGGACTCGCCCATGGGATCGTCGAAGTCGAACACGATCTTGGCGCCGGCATTGCGATAGGCCATGCCGATGACGTCGTTGACCTGGACCTCACGGCAGGCGCGCACGCACAGGCCGCACTGGATGCAGGCATCGAGATTGACGCGCATGGCCGGATGGCTGGCATCGGTCGCCCAGCGCTCGGCGGCGGGAAAGCGGCTCTCGGTGACGCCAGTGGTCTCGGCCCAGTGCCAGAACTTCGAATCCGGATCGTGGCTGGTCTCGCGCGCCGGCTGGTCGGCGACCAGCAGCTCCATCACCATCTTCTGCGCAGCAGTCGCGCGGGCGCTCTCGGTCTTCACCTTCATGCCGACCGATGGCGTGCGCTTGCAGGACGCCGCCAGCACGCGCTCGCCCTCGATCTCGACCATGCAGGCGCGGCAATTGCCGTCGGGGCGATAGTCCGGCGCCGGCGAGTAGCAGAGATGCGGAATGTCGCGGCCCTGGCGTTTTGCGACCTGCCAGATCGTCTCGCCGGGCTTGGCCTCGACCTGCTTGCCGTCGAGTTCGAACGTAATCTTGGTCATTCGGCCGCTTCCTTGAACTCGTCAGGGAAATATTTGATCACGGAGGACAGCGGATTCGATGCCGCCTGTCCGAGCCCGCAGATCGAGGCATCGCGCATCGCCTGGCTCAATTCTTCCAGCAATGCACGGTTCCAGACCGGCCTTTGCATCAGCAGCGCCGCCTTCTGGGTCCCGACGCGGCACGGCGTGCACTGGCCGCAGCTCTCGTCCTCGAAGAACTTCATCAGGTTCAGTGCGGCTGCCCGCACGCTGTCCTTGTGCGACAGGATCACGATCGCAGCCGAGCCGATGAAGCAGCCATATTTCTCCAGCGTGCCGAAGTCGAGCGGGATGTCGTCCATCGATGCCGGCAGGATGCCGCCGGACGCGCCACCCGGGAGGTAGGCGTAGAACTGATGGCCGTCGGCCATGCCGCCGCAATATTCCTCGATCAGCTCGCGCACGGTGATGCCCGCGGGCGCGAGCTTCATGCCGGGATTCTTGACGCGTCCCGAGACCGAGAAGCTGCGCAGGCCGTGACGGTCGTGGCGGCCATGGCCCTTCCACCAATCGGCGCCTTTCTCGACGATGTCGCGCACCCACCACAGCGTCTCGATGTTGTTGATGAGCGTCGGCAGGCCGAACAGGCCGACCTGGAACGGGTAAGGCGGCTTGTGCCTGGGCAGGCCGCGCTTGCCCTCGAGGCTCTCCAGCAGCGAGGATTCCTCGCCGCAGATGTAGGCGCCGGCGCCGCGGCGCATATGCAGCGTCGGACCGCCCGGCGGGAGCTTGGCGATCTCGCGTTCGAGGATCTCGCGCGAGGCCGGATATTCGTCGCGCAGATAGATGTAGACGTCGGAGGCCTGCACCACGTGTGCGCCGATCAGCATGCCCTCGATGAAGCGGTGCGGATCGGTTTCGAGGTAATAGCGGTCCTTGAACGTGCCGGGCTCGCCCTCGTCGCCATTGATCGCCATCAGCCGCGGGCCTGGCTCACCGAGCACCGCGCGCCATTTGCGTCCCGTCGGGAAGCCGGCGCCGCCAAGGCCGCGCAGCGAAGCGTCGTCGAGCGCCTTCAGGAGGTCGTCCCTCGACAGCTCGCCCGACCGCAAACGATTGAGCAGCTTGTAGCCGCCGCCGGCGACGTAGGCCTCGTACTCGGTATATTTGGGCAGATGCGCGTGCGTGTCGCCGGCGTTCGCCGTCGCCATGACGTTTGCGACAGTCGCATGGTCGACGAAATTGTGCCCGACCTCGGCGGCCGGCGCCGTGTCGCAGCGCCCGACGCAGGGCGCGCGCACGACGCGGATGCCGGGACCTGTCGCGCTCTTGAGATCCTCGAGCAGCTTCTCGCCGCCCAGCATCGCGCAGGTGAGCGAATCGCAGACGCGGATCGTCAGCGGGGGAATGTCGGGCTCGCCTTCCTTCACCACGTCGAAATGCGCATAGAAGGTCGCCGTTTCGAACACCTCGGCGAAGGCGAGCTTCATCTCGTCGGCGAGCGCGGCCAGATGCGCAGCCGAGATCTGGTGATATTTGTCCTGGATCAGGTGCAGATATTCGATCAGGAGATCGCGCCGCCGCGGCCTGTCGCCAAGCAACAGCTCGATCTCGTGCGCGGCCGTGGGATCAACCTGCCGCCCCTTGGGGGTCGCCTTGGCGCGTCGGCGTCCCTCACCGGGATGCTCGAAGGAGCGGACCTTGTGCACGTCCTCATGGCTCATCGATTCGTCTCGATCTCGTCTTTTAGAACGGCTCCACTTGTAGCCTCTGGCATGCCAGATGCCAAGCAAATTATCTTGCTCGCGGAAGCAGTTAAGCGCAGCCCACGGGCGGCCCAAGGACAACCCTGGATCGCTGCCCGGACACGGCCTTGCGTTCGTTCAACGCGCCAACTGATAGAACGAAGCCTGAATTGGTCTGGAGATCAATAAAGGCGTCCTATGCTGCGATTGCGAAGTCGTATCGCGCCCCCGCTCTGACGCTATTGCGGGAGCGCAGATGGTGCGCTCCCGCTCGCGATGCGATCAGAAGATCTTGACCGCGCTCTCCAGCGTCTTCCACACACCCCAAGCCAAGGGAACGCCAACGAACGCCCAGAACAGCGCCGCCTTGGCATCGAGCCCGCCAAAGCCGATGCCGTAGGAGCCGTGCGGCCCCGCTGCGGCAGCGCTGGCGCTCGCCGCCTGCAACTTGGCGACATCGGCGTCCTTCATGTGCCACTTCGGATCGACCGGCTTGATCAGATAATTGCAGATCAGGCCCGCGATCAGCATCGCGCACAGAATGTACATGGTGGTGTTGTAGAGCTGATCCCGCGGCACGCCGGCCGCGAGCTGGAACTCGCGGATGTAGTTGACCACGACCGGACCGATGATGCCCGCGGTCGACCAGGCCGTCAGCAGCCGGCCATGGATCGCGCCGACGAACTGGGTCCCGAACATATCCGCGAGATAGGCCGGCACGGTCGCAAAGCCCCCGCCATACATCGACAGGATGATGCCGAAGCCGAGCACGAACAAGAGCTTCGAGCCCATCGCCGCGAAGGTCGGCGCCAGCGCGTAGAGCGCGATGCAGAGGATGAAGAACGTGTAATAGGTGTTCTTGCGGCCGATCTTGTCCGACAGCGAGGCCCAGAAGAAGCGGCCGCCGATGTTGAACAGCGACAGCAACCCGGCGAAGCCGGCGGCGATCGCGGCAATCTGCGCCTTCTGCCCGGCATCGAGGGCGTTGAAGCCGACGTCCGGCAGGCCGATCAGCTTGCCGCCGAAGATCTCCTGCAGCATGGGCGAGGCCATGCCGATCACGCCGATGCCGGCCGACACGTTCAGGCACAGCACCCACCAGATCAGCCAGAACTGCGGCGTCTTGTGCGCATCGTTGAGATGGACGTTGTTCTTCGAGATCATCGCGTTGGCCTTGACCGGCGGGGTCCAGCCCTCGGGCTGCCAGCCGGACGGCGGCAAGCGATAGCGGAATGCACCGATCATCATGAACACGAAGTAGATGACGCCCATCGCGACGAAGGTCTCCCAGACGCCGACCGAGCTCGGGCTCTTGAAGTAGTTCATCAACAGATTCGCCAGCGGCGCGCCGATCATGGCGCCGCCGCCGAAGCCCATGATGGCCATGCCGGTCGCCATGCCGCGTCGGTCCGGGAACCACTTCACCAGCGTCGACACCGGAGAGATGTAGCCAAGGCCGAGGCCGACACCGCCGATCACGCCCGATCCCAGCCACAACAGCCAGAGTTGATGGGTGTAGACTCCGATCGCGCCGAGGAAGAGGCCGCCGCACCAGCACAGCGCCGAGACGAAGCCCGCCTTGCGCGGGCCCACCCGCTCCAGCCAGCCGCCCCAAACTGCAGCCGCGATGCCGAGCAGCACGAAGAACAGGGTGTACATCCACCCCATGCTTGCGACCTTCCAGTCGCAGCTGGTCGTGAACAGCTCCTGCCACAGCGACATGTCCGGACAGGCCTTCGGCGCGGTCAGGCCGATCGCGCGCGACAGCGGCAGCCAGAACACCGAGAAGCCGTAGGCCATGCCGATGCACAGATGGATGCACAGCGCCGCCGGCGGCACCAGCCAGCGATTGAAACCGGCCGTCGCGATCGTGCGTTCGCGATCGAGAAAGCCGGGAGCACCAACCGGTGCAAGAACAGTATCGGCAGTCGTCATCAGCATCACCTCTCAAGCGCGGCCTTGCCGGCACATCGGTTTGAGACCGGTCGCGCGCGTGCCTTTCCGGCCGCGCATGACAGGTCGGACTTCATGCCGAAGCGGATCGTCTGGTGCGCATCGCCCATGTGCGCCGAGCAAGCTGCCGACGGCGGGGGATGTCCCTTCGCCCCGCAAGCAGCATTGCCGTGACGGCTATCGCGCCCTCATCCCCCTCAACACCCTGTCGTGAGATGAGCAACGCACGTGCCAGAAGTCGCATCGTGACGATTCAACGACTTCCCGCAACGCAATATAGTGCAGAGGACAGAATGTCCTGAAGCCCTCGGACAAAATGTCCAATCAGGTCGCTTCCGGCAGCCACACCGTGAATGTGCTTCCGGAGCCGACGCGGCTTTCGGCGGTGATCTGTCCGCCCTGGCGCTTGATCAGCGTCTGGCTGATGGAAAGGCCGAGCCCGGTGCCTTGCCGCCGCTTCGTGGTGTAGAAGGGATCGAAGATCTTTTCGACCACCTCGGCGCTCATGCCGATGCCGGTATCGGTGACTTCGATAGCGACGCCTTGCTGGCCGTCGCGCTCGGCATCGAAGGAGCGGAGCGTCAGGATGCCGCCTTCCGGCATGGCGTGAATCGCGTTGACGATGAGATTGACCAGGACCTGCTGCAGCTCGTTGCGGTTCATCAGCACGAGGCGGTCGGCTCGGTCGTCCCTGACCACGGCGATCTCGGTCTTGTTGAGAAGATGCTGCACCAGCGGCAGACAGTCGGAGACGACGCTGGCCGGCGCATGGCGCTCGACATAGCCGGCATATTCCTCCGGCCTTGCGAACTGCAACAGCTTGGTCACGATCTGGCTGATGCGGTGAATCTGCTCGTCGAGCAGGCGAAACTCGACCTTGGCCTTGTCGGCATCGGCCCCGAACACGCTGCGGATGACGTCGAGATTGCCCTGCATCACCGCGATCGGATTGTTGATCTCGTGCGCGACGCCGGCGGTGATCTCGCCGATCGCCGCCAGCTTCTCGGACATGATGAGCTGCTTGGTCGTGGCCTCGAGCTTGAGATTGGCGTGCTCGAGGTCGCGGGTGCGCTCCCGCACGCGGACGTTCAGCTCCTCATTCCATTCCCGCAGCTGTCGGTCGCGTTCTTGGATCTGGTCGAGCAGACTGTCGAGATGAATTGCGACGC
Source organism: Bradyrhizobium agreste (assembly GCF_016031625.1). Classification (GTDB taxonomy): domain Bacteria; phylum Pseudomonadota; class Alphaproteobacteria; order Rhizobiales; family Xanthobacteraceae; genus Bradyrhizobium; species Bradyrhizobium agreste. Next base: position 117,751 of record NZ_JACCHP010000012.1, read on the forward strand.
GGCCGATCTCGTCGCTAGATACGGGCATGCTGGTGCGGGCGGACAGATTCCCGCGCTCCACCTCGGTGATCGTCGCCGTGACGCGCTCCAGCGGCATGAAGATCGAGCTGGCCCAGCGCAGGAAGATCGGCACGGTCGCGGCGGTGATGATGATGAACGCCGCGATGATGATCACCAATGTCTGGTATTTGGCTTCGCTGAACGGCTTCTCCAGGAAGCCGACATAGAGCATGCCGACCCGCTTGCCGTAGCTGTCGACCAGCGGCTCGTAGGCGGAGATGTACCAGTCGTTGACCACGAAAGCGCTGTCGAGCCAGGTGCGTCCCTCGCCCAGCACGGCCGAGCGCACCGCCGCCGACACGCGCGTGCCGAGCGCGCGCCGTCCCTCGAACAGACGGACATTGGTCGATATCCGCACATCGTCCAGGAACAGCGTCGCGGTGCCCTGGCTGCCTTCGGGCAGGCTCGCGGCGCGATAAACCAGATCGTTGATCGTGTCGATGAATTCGAGATTCTGGTTGAGCAGGGTGCCGCCGACCAGCACCGCGGCGCCGCCGCCAGGCAGCATCGCCCGGCTCGCCGCGTGCACGACCATGCCGCGCGTCTCCACGCTGCGGTCGGTCGGCACCGCGTTCGGGGTCGGCACGAGGTCCAATCGCGCGCGCTCGGCGAGGGCCGGCGAGATGGCGGCGAGCTCGTCATTGCCGAAGATGTCGACGCCCGTCGCAGAGGCTTGGCCCGACAGCGCCGCGGCGATGATCGGCCAGTCGCTTCGTGGTCGGTGCTGCAGCGGCGGCGATGAGGCCAGGACGTCGCCGCGATCGTTGGTGAGATACAGGAAATCGAGACCGATCTCCTTGCGGGTCTCCTCGAGCAGCTCCCGCAAGGAGTCGCGCGCATCCGGCGCCAGCACCTCGTGGAAGCGGGCCGACAGGCTGAGCGCCCGGAGCTGAACGCCGGTCTTTTCCAGGATGCGGGCGAGATATTGGTGGGCGATGGTGAGATCGCCGTTCACCTTGGAGATCAGGGTCGCGTCGAATTTCGCGTTCCAGCGATAGATCGCAACGCCGAGCAGAAGCGGCAGGATGACCAGCATCGGCAGCAGCGCGATCGCGAGCAGCCGGAAGCGGACCGAGCGCCGCCGGACTGGCTCGCCGCTGCGGCCGGCCGCATCAGACATTCCACAACGCGCATTTGCGGTCGATGGTCTTGCGCGAGATACCGAGGCGCCGCGCCGCCTCCTCGCGATTGCCGTTGACCTCCTTCAGCACGCCGAGAATGTGCCGGCGCTCGAGCTCGGCGAGGCTGTCGGCAGGCGCCGACTGACCCTCGTTGCGGGAACCGGCGAAATCGTCGGGGAAGGCGCCGAGGATCAGCGTGCGCTCGATCAGATTGCGCAGCTCGCGCACATTGCCCGGCCAGTCATAGCTTGCGAGCGCCGCCCGCACGGAGGCGTCGATCGGCACCGGCGGCATACCGAGCTGGACCGAGAGCTTGCTCATGAAGATGGCGGCAAGCTCCAGCACGTCGTCGCCGCGATCCTTCAGCAGCGGCAGGCGAATCTGCATCACGTTGAGCCGGTAGAACAGATCGGCGCGGAAACGGCCCTTCTCGACCTCCTTCTGCAGCTCGGCATTGGTCGCGAAGATGAAGCGCAGATCGACCGGAACCTCGCGCTCGGAGCCAACCGGGCGGACGCGGCGGTCTTCGAGCACGCGGAGCAGCTTGCTCTGCATCGGCAGCGGCAGCTCCCCGATCTCGTCGAGGAACAGCGTACCGCCATGCGCATACAGGAACAGGCCCTCGCGCCCCGAATCGGCGCCGGTGAAGGCGCCCTTGATGTGCCCGAACAGCTCGGCCTCGATCATGTCGGGCGGGATCGCCGCGCAATTCACGGGCACGAACGGCTTGTCGGCGCGGTCGGACAGCGAGTGGATCGAGCGCGCCGCCACTTCCTTGCCGGTGCCGGATTCGCCGGTGAGGAGGACAGAGGTCGGCAGGCCGGCGACGCGGGCGATGGTCTCGCGCACGCGCAGCGTCGCAGCCGATTGCCCGACCAGATTGTCGCGCAGGAACGTGCGGTCCGACGAGGCGCGCAAGGCATAGCGCAGGACATAGTTCTCGCGCTGGAGGCGGACTCGATCGAGGCATCGTGCCACCGCGTTGAGGATCTGGTTGGAACGGAACGGCTTGAGCACGAAATCGGCCGCACCGGCGCGCAGAGCCTGGATCGCGGTGTCGAGGTCGGCATAGGCGGTGATCAGGATCGCGTCGGCGAAAAAGCCGACGGCGCGCTGCTCGGCGAGCCAATCGACGCCGTTCTTGCCCGGCATGATGTTGTCGAGAATGACGACGTCGTAGCGGTTGGAATCGAGCTTGCGCGAGGCCTGGTCGGTGTCGGCCGCCTCGTCCACCAGCTTGCAGCGCGGCGCAAGCGTGCGCACCAGGAAGTTGCGCATGCCCGGCTCGTCATCGACGATCAGGATGGAGGCCTGCGCCAGCGCGCTGAACTCCGGCCCTGCAGCCGTCTTGCTAGGCTTAACGGCAGGCTCGCGGCCCGCCGCGGGACCTGCGGCTGCGCTTGCCCTCGATGTTGAGAAAGTCATGCCCGATGTCTTGAATTGATCATTCACGAGAGGGTCGGCACCTTTCGCATTGCAGCGAAGCTCCGACCGTTTCCCCACGGATGCAGCATAGTGGAAGGCCGCCGCCGTGAACATTCGCCTTTCTACGGGGCGTCGCCCTTTTCGACCAGGAACACGATGCGCGTCTCGTTGCGCTCGGTGATCTCGACCTTGTCGCCGGTCTCGCGGATCAGATTGGGGATGTCGATCACCGAGAGCGGATCTGTGCAGTGAACTTCGAGCTGGTCCCCTGCCTTGAGCGGCTTGAGCGCCTTGCGGGTCTTGAGGGCCGGTAGCGGGCATTTCAGCCCGGTGAGATCGAGTGTCGTCCTGGTCATGGCCGCACCATGGCGAGGTGGAACGGCCGCGTCAACGTGAGGAGGCATCAGATCAGGCTGGCGTAGGGCAAGAAGCCGACGTCCTGCCCCGGCTCGACATTCGTGATGTCCTCGCCGAGCTCGACGAGGCCATCGGTCTCGACCAGCGAGGACAAGAGCCCGGCCCCCTCGCGCGGGAACTTGATCGCCTCGAGCCCGCCGTCCTGCGCGCGCCGCAGCGAGGCGCGCACATATTCGCGCCGGCCGGCCTTCTTCTTGTAGGTGAACGCCGCGCGCAGCGGGATCGGCAAGAGCGGCTCCGGCAAGGCGCCCGACAGCGCCAACACCGTCGGTCGCACCACGTGGACGAATGTCACGAAGCTCGCGACGGGATTGCCGGGCAGTCCGATCAGCGGTGTGCCGTCGATGATGCCCATCGCCACGGGACGACCCGGCTTGATCGCCATCCGCCACAGCACCAGCGAGCCGATGCTCTCCACGGCCGCCTTGACGTGGTCCTCCTCCCCGGTCGAGACGCCGCCGGTGGTGAGAATGAGGTCATGGTCGCCCGCAACCTGCTTCAGACCGCTCGCCAGCGAAATTCGCTCGTCGCGCAGAATGCCGAGATCGCTGACCTCGCAGCCGAGCCGCCGCAGCATCGCCATCAGCATGAAGCGATTGGAATCGAACAATTGCGAGGCGGCACGCGGCTCGCCGGGCGAGGCGAGCTCGTCGCCGGTCGAGAACACGGCGACACGGATGCGCCTGACGACGTCGAGCCTTGTCAGGCCGAACGCGGCGGCAAGGGCGACATGTTGCGGCCGCAGGCGCTGGCCGGCGCGGAGCGCGACCTGACCTTGCGCAATGTCCTCGCCTGCGGGCCGGACATTGGCGCCCAGCTTCAGCCCCGGCGGCAGCACGATCCTGCCGGACTCATCGATGCGGACGTCCTCCTGCATGAAGACGGTGTCCGCGTCCGGCGGCATCGGCGCGCCGGTGAAGACGCGCGCGGTGTGGCCGGGCTTGATCGGTGCTTGCGCAAGTCCGCCGGCTTGGATGCGGCCGTCGAGCGGGAACGCCCGCTCTGTGCTTGCCGGAAGGTCGGCGTTGCGCACGGCGTAACCGTCGACGGCGGAGTTGGTGAACGGCGGCAGCGGCAAAGGCGCGGCGACATCGCCCGCGAGCACGCGCCCGTCGGCATCGACCAGCGCCACCGTCTCGAGATCGACGATCGCGTTGACGCGCGTCGTGATGAGGCCGACGGCTTCGTCGACCGACATCATCGGGCCGCCGAAGGCAAAGCAATCGTCCGACAGTTGCGCCATGGTGCCTCGTCAGCGTATCGCGGCGCTTCTCGCCAAAGCTTCCTCGACCGGCATCGCCGCCCGTAGCATCAATGCCGCGACAGCCGCGATATCGTCGAGATGGACAGTCGGGAGCCTCGTGTCAATCGCGACGTCGGTCGCAATCCCGGCAATTCCGGGATCGTCCGGAAACAGCAGCGGCTTGCCGTTGGCGGCACGATGCACCTCGATCTTGCGATGCGGCTCCCGCTTGAAGCCCTCGACCACGACAAGATCGACCGCGGAGAGCTTGTCGAGCAGCTCCGGCAGCCGCGGCTCCGCCGCCCCGCGCAGCTCATGCATCAGCGCCCAGCGTTTCGACGAAGCGACCAGCACCTCCGCCGCGCCGGCCTCGCGATGGCGCCAGGAATCCTTGCCGGGCACGTCCACGTCGAACTGGTGATGCGCATGCTTGATCACAGAGACGCGCAGGCCTTGCGCGTTGAAATGCGGGATCAGCCGCGTCAACAGCGTGGTCTTGCCCGCACCGCTCCAGCCTGCAAGGCCGATGACTTTCATCGTAACTCGATCTCCGCCGGCCGCACGACGCGGCCGGAACCGCCTTCTCCATCGTCTTGAACATGCTTATATCGGGTTGACCCGAATGTCATGCTAACGTCGCCGCCATGATGAAGATCGACAAAGCCCCGGTGCCCCTGATCGTCCCCAATCCGGACGACCCGCGCCTGACCCAGAGCGTGACCGGCACCGATCAGACCGGCGCCAGGGTCGAGATCAAGGTGCCGATGGAGCGGCCGCTGACGCTCTATTTGAACGCGCAGGAGATCGTCACCATGATGACGATCGGCGACTATCCGGAATATCTGGCGCTCGGCTATCTGCTGAACCAGAACATGCTGAAATATAACGACGTGGTCACCGAGGTCGAGTATGACGACGACCTCCAGGTGGTGGTCGTGCGCACCGAGCACCACACCAATTTCGAGGCAAAGCTGAAGAAGCGCACGCAGACCTCCGGTTGCGCGCAGGGCACCGCCTTCGGCGACCTCTTGGAGGCGGTCGAGAGCGTCGCCCTGCCCAAGGCGGAGCTGCGCACCTCCTGGCTCTACCAGATGACGCAGACCATCAACACCATGCCCTCGCTTTATCTGGAAGCGGGTGCGATCCACGGCTGCGTGCTCTGCAAGGAGGGCACCCCCCTCTGCTACACCGAGGACGTCGGCCGCCACAACGCCGTCGACAAGATCGCGGGCTGGATGTACCGCCACGGCGTCGACGCTTCCGACAAGATCCTCTACACCACGGGACGCCTCACCTCGGAGATGGTGATCAAGACCGTCCGCATGGGCATTCCGATCCTGGTGTCGCGCTCCGGCTTCACCGCCTGGGGTGTCGATCTCGCACGGCAGGTCGGCCTGACGCTGGTCGGACGCACCCGCGGAAAGCGCTTCATCGCGCTCGCAGGCGAAGAGCGCATCGTCTACGACCAGAACCTCGCTTATGTCGAAGAAGAGTCGGCCAAGCACAAGCGCAAGGGTGAAGGCGGTGACGACTGACATGTCCGCGGCGCGTGTTCCGCCGACTCTTGGGGTGCTGCTTGCCGGCGGGCTCGCGCGGCGCATGGGCGGCGGCGACAAGCCGATGCGCACCATCGGCGGCCGCACCATTCTGGAACGCGTGATCGCGCGCCTTTCGCCCCAGTGCAGCGGGCTGATCCTCAACGCCAACGGCGATCCCGCCCGCTTTGCCGCGTTCGGCTTGCAGGTGGTCGCCGATGATGTGCCCGGCTTCCCCGGTCCCCTCGCCGGCATCCTCGCCGCGCTCGACTGGGCCGCGGCGAACCGGCCGGAGATCGAATGGGTGCTCAGCGCCGCCGGCGACTGCCCGTTCCTGCCGCGCGACCTCGTCGCGCGCCTGCATGAGGCGCGGAGCCGCGAGAACGCGCAGCTTGCGGTCGCCGCATCAGGCGCGCAGTCACATCCGGTGATCGGCCTGTGGCGCGTCGCCTTGCGCGCGGAGCTGCGCCACGCGCTCGTGGCCGAAGACCTCCGCAAGATCGACCGCTGGACCGCGCGCTATCCGCTCGCGACGGTGACCTGGCCGAGCGAGCCGCTCGATCCGTTCTTCAATGCCAACACGGTCGAGGACATTGCCGAGGCCGAACGGCTGGCGGCGCTGGATGACGCCTCTTAAGCCGGTGCGCCGAGCTGTTGGCCGTGAACCCGACCGAGCACGGGAGCGACCAATAATTGGTACGTTGCCGCCGGGATGAACCATGGCCGACTCTCTCTTGGATGTCGTTTTCGATGTCGTCGATCTCGCGCTCGATGTTTCGGATGTGATCGATCGCACGAAGCAGCTGAGCAAGCCTGACCTCGTCGAGGTCCCGCCCGACCCGAAGCCGTTGCCGGCCCCCGCGCAGCGTGCGCTGGCCGAGGCCGAGGAACGGGAGCGCAAGCGCGAGCAATCCGATCAGGCCCCCAGCGCCACCGATCAGGCGTCGCAACCGTAGATCAGCTGATATCTATGCAGGCCGGAAACCCGCGCGCTCGAGTGCGGCGCGCGCTGCGTGCGAGCCCAGCGCATCGAGAAAGGCCCGCACGCCCGGACGTTCTTTGCGCGCGGTCACCAGCGCGAAATCGTAATGCTCTTCGGCCAGCGGAATGAAATCCAGGCCGACGGCGTGGGCGACCGGGGCGATAGTCATGCCCCAATCGGCGCGGTGCTGCGCGACGGCCGCCGCCACCGCATTGTGGGAACGCGGCTGGTTCCAGTAGCCTTCCGGACGCGCGCCGCCGAGCAGCCGATCGATCAGGATGCGCGTGCCGGCGCCCTGGTTGCGGTTGACCATGATGCAGGCGGGGTCGGCGAGCGCTGCGGCAACGGCATCCTTTGCGCTCAGGCCCTCGAAACGTTTGTCGCCCTTGCGGAAGACGATGCCCTGCATCCGCCGCCAGCCGGCGACGAGTTCGAGTCCTTCGACGAGATAGGGCGTGTTGTAGGTCTCGCTGCGATCGTCAAACAGATGGATCGGGGCGAGATCGCATTCGCCACGCTTTGCCGCCGCCAATCCTCCGAGGCTGCCGACCGCGATCGAGCGCACGGTGAGACCAGCATGCGCGAGCTGTGCCGTGACGAGATCGAGGCCGGTGCAATGGCTGCCGACGATGACGAGATCGGGCACGCGTACATGCGGCGTGAACAGCGTCACCTCGGTCTCGGTCCCGGCCGGCATCTGGTCGGCCAGTGCGTCGATGCGCAGAAAGCCGTCCGCCTGGGCAAAGGACGTGATCGCACCAGAGCCCTTGCCGGAGGGATAGGCGATGAGGCCCTCCCTGCCCTGGACCAGCGAAACCATGACGAATTCGGTGCGGCCGAGCTCGGAGGCGATGCGCACCGGCACGGTCGCGTTCACCTTGGCATCGGAGCGCGGCGGCAGTCCGGCCATCCTGCGCAGCACCGGCACGATCATGTCGTGGAAGGTAAACATCGCCGAGGTCGGAAAGCCCGGTAGGATCACGACCGGCTTGCCGTCGCACACCGCAAGGCACAACGGCTTGCCGGGCTTGAGCGCGACGCCATGCGCAATGATGCCGGGTGCGCCGAGCCGGCCGATGATGCGATGAGAGAGGTCGCCCGCGCCTTTCGAGGTGCCGCCCGAGAGCACCAGCATGTCGGCTTCCGCAAGCGCGTTGCGCATGGCGGTTTCGAGCCTGGCTTCGTCGTCCGGAACGGCGCCGACGAAGGCGGCCTCGCCACCGTTTTCGTCGATCGCTGCCGCGACGATGGCGCCGTTGGTATCGTAGATCTCGGCAGGCGCGAGCACTTGGCCGGGCTGCACCAGTTCGTCGCCGGTGGAGATCACGGCAACCCGCGGTCTGCGCGCGACATTCACCTCGGGGATGCCGCAAGCCGCCAGCATGCCGATCTCACGCGAGCCGATGATGGTGCCGGCGCGCAGCAGCGCCTCGCCGCGCGCGATGTCGGAGCCGGCATACGAGACGAATTGCCCCGGCGAGACGGCGCGACGGACATCGATGGCATCCTGGCCGGCCGGCTGGGTGTGCTCGACCATGACCACGGCATCGGCGCCGCGCGGCAATGGACCTCCGGTGGCGATCGTCGTTGCGGTTCCGGCCGCCACCTGCAGCGTCGGCGCGGTCCCGCAATGAATGGTCTCGCTATTCAGTGCAAGGCGCACGGGCGCGCCCTCGCCGGCTGCCGCAAGGTCTGCGGAGCGCACGGCAAAGCCGTCGACATTGGAGCGGTCGAACGGCGGCACGTCGATCGGCGCCGTGATATCTCCGGCGAGGACAGCGCCCAGCGCGGCTGCGAGCTTGCGCGTTTCGGTGCAGCGCGCGCGCGGGAACAAGGCCGCCTCGAAGCGCGCCAAGGCCTCCTCGCGCGTCAGGACCTTGAGGAACTGCTCCTGCTCGATCGCGCTGCGGTCCGGTGGCTTCGGGATCATCGTCATGCCAGAACCCTTATCACGCCCGCATCAGATACGCATCGATCGACGTACCTGCCGCAAATCCCTCGTCGCTGGCGGAAATGAGCAGCCATGCGTCCGCACGGGCGATGGCCTGAAGCGGCCATTCGCCCACGGCAAGCGGCATCCAGGCACGATGTTCCTCAGCCAGCAAAGCGATCTCCGTGACGCCGACGCTGGAGGCGATTTTTCGCGCAAGCGGCAGCGACACCTTTCGACGCGGTCGACGCGCCGACAGACGGTCGACGAGCGGCAGCACGAGTACAAGCCAAGTTGCAAGCGCATGATCGGGCGAGCCGGGCAAGGCGATGACGGGAACCCGCCCCAGCCGGCCGACCGCGGCGGTGCGTCCGGGCTGGAGCGCAAGGCCGTGCGCCATCACCTCGCCGCGCCGGGCGAGGGCCGCGATGGCGGCGTCCTGGCGGCCGACGCCGCTCCCGCCGATGGTCAGCAGAACATCGCAGGAGGACGCATCTAGCGCATCGGCAATCGACGCTTCATCGCGCGCACGCGCCCGGCGCGTTTCCACATCCAGTCCCGCTGCGTGCGCGATCCCAGCAATCGTCTGCGCCGTGACCGTTCCACTCGGCACATCGATGATGCGCAGCCGCGGCCGCCTCACGGCAAGTTTCTCCACGCCCGCCACGCGCGCCAGCAGCAGGTCCGCCGCGCCGATGGGACGGCCCGCGGCCGCCACGGCCATGCGCGCGGCAATGTCGCTGCCGGCGCGCCTGACACCCTGCCCCGGCGCGCCCTCTGCGAGCACCTGAGCAAGCGGCCCCGAGGTTTCCACGGCGTCGGCATCGAGCACGCAGTCGCACCCCGCCGGCATCGCCTCGCCCGCCTCGACCCATGTGGGGGCCATTGCCAGCTGCACAGGCGCGTAAGCGGACGCCCCGACGAGATCGTTGGCAGAGAGCGCCCAACCGTCCACCGCCGCAATGTCGCGCGAAGGAGAGGCGGCAAGCGGCGGCGCACCCGCCGCGATGCAGCCGATGGCGTCCGCCAGCTTCACCTCCACCGGCGCGACGGGATCAACGCCGCGCAGCAGCGCGGCGAGCGCGGTGTCGAGCGGCGTGAGCGAGGGTGGCAGGCGCTGGGTCATGCGCCATGAGGACCATGCATCGTCCGGTTTGGCAACCGCCGGCGGTGCCGGCTTCAGCCGCCCGACCGGTCCGAATTGGGGAAGAACAATTGCTGCCCGTCCACCTTGTAGCCGGCGATCGCCGCCTGCCCCTCCGGCGAGGTCAGCCAGTCGACGAAGGTCTGCGCGAGGTCCTTCTTCACGTTCGGGAACTTCGCAGGGTTCACCAGCATCACGCCATATTGGTTGAGCAGCCGCCGGTCGCCTTCGACGACGATGTCGAGATCGCCGCGATCGACGAAGGCGACCCAGCTGCCGCGATCCGCCAGCACATAGGCATTGGCGGCGCGCGCGGCCTCGAGCGCCGCGGCCATGCCGGGCCCGGCCTCGCGATACCAGGCGCCCTTGGCGCCGGCAATGTCGATGCCGGCGACGATCCAAAGCGCGAGCTCCGCGGCATGAGTGCCCGACCGATCGCCGCGCGTCACGAACGGGGAGCCCTTGGCTTCGATCGCCTTCAGCGCCGTCGCGATGTCCTTGCCCTTCACGCCCGCGAGATCGCTCTTCGGCCCGATCAGCACATAGTCGCTATACATCACGTCGTAGCGCTTCACGCCAAAGCCGTCGGCAACGAACTTCTCCTCCTGAGGCCGCGCGTGCATCAGCACGACGTCGACCTCGCCCCGCCGCGCTCCATCGAGCACCTCGTCGGCGCGCCGCGCGATCACGGTGACGTCGATGCCGGTCCTGTCGCGGAAGATCGGCAGCAGATAGTCGAGCAGGCCGGACTCCTGCGTCGCCGTCGTCGAGGCGAGGACGATGCTGCGGTCCTCCGCGGACGAAGCCGCAACGCTCGCGGCAAGGCCGCACAGAAGCGCAAGTGCAACGGACAGGCGGCCCATGATCGGGTTCCCTCAGGTGTGACGCGATCAATGATGATGATCGATTGCGCCGCACTCGTGACGCGATTTTGCACTGCCGGCCGGGAAATTTCGGCAACTTCGTCGAGACGCACCGCGCGCGATCTCTTCAGGATCGTTCACCAAAGCGGAAATCGCGCGTGCGGATGTGTTGCAAAGCAGCGAGATGATCGGGCATGGTTCCCCGCGACAAAAATCTGAAATGCAGAATTCCACCTGCGTCGGAAGTCAAAAAGAAGCAAGAATTTGCATAGGAATGCAGGATGGAATTCCTGACCACCAGCGAAGCCGCCGACTACCTTCGGCTCGGCGAACGCAAGCTTTACGAGCTCGTCACCACCGGTGCGATCCCCTGCAGCAAGGTGACGGGGAAATGGCTCTTCCCACGGCACGAGCTCGACCTCTGGGTCCTGTCGGGCCTCGCGCGCCCCTCCGGAATGCTGATCGCTGAGCCGCCGCCGGTGGTCGGCGGCAGCCAGGACGAACTGCTCGTTTGGAGTTTGCGCGAGTCCGGCTCGGGGCTCGGATCGATGAGCGAGGGCAGCGCGCGCGGGCTCGAGCGCCTGCAGCGCAATGAGGTGATGGCGGCCGCGGTGCACTTCCACGCCTTGGACGCCGCCGACAATCTCGCCGGCGATGCCAGTATCGAAGCGCTGCGGACCACGCCGGACCTGCATGATGCGGTGCTGGTCGCGTTCGTGCGCCGCGAAGAAGGTCTCGTGCTGCCACACGGCAATCCCAAGCACCTGCACGGCCTGACCGACGTGCTCGCAACCGGCGCCCGGATGGCGATGCGGCAACAGGGCACGGGCGCGCAGATGCTGCTCGACGTGCTGCTGAAGCGCGCGGGCGCCTCGATGCGGGACTTGCGCCGGATCGAGACGCCGGCGCTGACCGGCCCGGATCTCGCCGAGCTGGTTCGCGCCGGCGAGGCCGATTGCGGCATCGCGACGCGCGCGGCGGCGCGCTCGGCCGGTCTCGATTTCGTGCCGCTGGTCTGGGAGAATTTCGATCTTGCGATGCGGCAGCGCAGCTATTTCCGCCCCGCCATGCAGGCCTTGCTCCGCTTTCTGAACGAGCGGCGGCTGCGCCAGCGCGCGGAGGAGCTGACCGGCTACGATGCCTCCCCTGCAGGACTGATCCGCTTCGCAGCCTGACATTGACGCCAGCCCCCTCATAGTTGCAAAAGAAACCAATTCGGCCGGGCCATACCCGGAACAAGCAACACCGGCCAACGAGCCGGATCAGGGGAGGAGAAACGTGAACCCAATCGGATTTGGAGTGCGGGTCGCGGCCGCCTTGCTGGCGGCCCTGCTGTCCGGCGCGGCGTCGGCGCAAGTTTCCGACGACGTCGTCAAGATCGGCGTGCTCACCGATATGAACGGCCCGGCCTCGGCGCCGACCGGCCAGGGCTCGGTGACCGCGGCGCAAATGGCGATCGACGATTTCGGCGGCAAGGTGCTGGGCAAGCCGATCAGCGTCGTGGTCGGCGACCACCAGCTCAAGGCCGACATCGGCGCTTCGCTGGCGCGGCGCTGGTTCGATGTCGAGCAGGTCGACCTGATCGTCGACGTGCCGGTCTCGGCGGTCGGGCTCGCGGTGCAGAACATCGCCAACGAGAAGAAGCGGCTGTTCATCACCCACTCCACCGGCACCGCGGATTTCCACGGCAAGTTCTGTTCGCCCTACGCCATCCAATGGGTGTTCGACACCCGCGCGCTCGCGGTCGGCACCGCGGACGCCGTGGTCAAGCGCGGCGGCGACAGCTGGTTCTTCATCACCGACGACTACGCCTTCGGCCATTCGCTGGAGCGCGACGCCTCCGCCGTCGTCACCGCCAATGGCGGCAAGGTGCTGGGCTCGGTGCGGCCGCCGCTGGCAACGCCGGACCTCTCCTCCTTCGTGCTGCAGGCGCAGGCCTCCAAGGCCAAGATCATCGGCATTGCCGCAGGTCCCCCCAACAACATGAACGAGATCAAGACCGGCGCCGAATTCGGCGTGTTCAAGGGCGGCCAGCAGATGGCGGCGCTGCTGGCGCTGATCACCGACATCCACGGCCTCGGCCTGCAGGCGGCGCAAGGCCTGCTGCTCACCACCTCATTCTACTGGGACATGGACGACAAGACCCGCGAATGGTCGAAGCGCTATTTCGCGAAGATGAACCGGATGCCGACGATGTGGCAGGCCGGCGTCTATTCCAGCGTGATGCATTATCTCAACGCCATCAAGGAGACCGGCACCGACGATCCGCTGAAGGTGGCCGCCAAGATGCGCGAGAAGCCGATCGAGGATTTCTTCGCCCGCAACGGCAAGCTTCGCGAGGACAATCTGATGGTGCACGACCTCTGGCTGGTGCAGGTGAAGACGCCGGAGGAGAGCAAATATCCGTGGGACTATTACAAGATCCTGACGACCATCTCCGGCGACAAGGCGTTCGGCCCGCCGGACCCGGCGTGTGCGATGGTGAAGAAGTGAGATTGGCGAGTGGCGAATGGGGAATGGCGAATGGGATCCGATTCCATTCGCTATTCGCAACTCGCCATTCGCGACTTGCGGCGATGTAGGCAGCGAGGCGTTTTTGTGAAAGCATGCCGCGCAACGACAATAGAACAACGGGAGGTGTCATGTTGCGAATTTTGCGTCACGGTGTTTTCGGCCTCGCCGTCCTCTTCGGTCTTTTCAGCGCCACCCCTCCCGCCTCCGCCGCCTATCCCGACCGCCCCGTGCACTGGCTGATCGGCTTTTCCGCGGGCGGGCCGGTCGACATCGTGGCGCGGATCATGGCGCAGTGGCTGTCGGACCGGTTCGGCCAGCAATTCATCGTCGAGAACCGCACCGGCTCGGGCGGCAACATCGCCGCCGCGGCCGCGATCAGCTCGCCGCCGGACGGCTACACGCTGCTGTTCGTCGCGCCCAACAACGCGATCTCGACCTCGCTCTACAAGAAGCTGCCGTTCGACTTCCTGCGCGACACTGTGCCGGTGGCCAGCATCATGCAGCTCACCAACATGCTGGTCGTCTCCAACGCGTTTCCGCCGAAGACGGTCCAGGAGTTCATCGATTATTGCAAGGCCAATCCCGGCAAGATCACCTACGCCTCCTCCGGCAACGGCACCTCGGTGCACATGTCGGCCGAGCTGTTCAAGGCGATGACGAAGTGCGACATGGTGCACGTGCCCTATCGCGGCTCGGCGGTCGCCTTCCCCGACATCATCTCCAACAAGGTGCAGCTGATCTTCGACAACCTGCCCTCGGCGATGGAGCAGGTGAAGGGCGGCAACGTCCGCGCGCTTGGGGTGACCTCGCCGCAGCGCTGGCCGAGCGTGCCCGACGTGCCCGCGATCGCCGAGACCGTGCCGGGCTTCGAATCGGTCGGCTTCTACGGCATCTCCGCGCCGAAGGGCACCCCAAACGAGGTGATCGAGATCCTCAACAAGGCCGTCGGCGAGGCGCTGAAGGACCCGAAGCTGGTGGCGCGGCTCACCGAAGTCGGCGGCCTGCCCAAGCCGATGACGCCGGCCGAGTTCGGCAAGCTGGTCGCGGACGAAACCGAGAAGTGGCGCAAGGTGGTCGAGTTCGCCGGGGTCTCGGTGGACTAGGGCGGCGGCCCCGCCGCCGAGCCCGCACGACATTCGAGGGGGCCGACAGGCCCTCTCAAACAAAAAGTGCGAAAACAACCCCATGCACAGTAGACGAGGCCAGTGATTTCAATGGGTTACCTAGCCCCAAAAAACAGACGGAGCTCCGCAAAGGCCGTTTGCTTCGTCGGGCAAAACAGGGTTATACAGGCAACATCGGAAAATTTCGGTTATTCGCAAATGTCCCATGATGCCGTGACGGCGTTCCCGCCCGCGAGAGCCAGCATTGCACCCCCGCCTCAGGCCCTGTAAACGAACCGCGCACCGTTGCTGGCCGCTCATGAAGCGGCCGCCTCGCGGCGGGGCCTGTAGCTCAATGGTTAGAGCCGGCCGCTCATAACGGTCTGGTTGCAGGTTCGAGTCCTGCCGGGCCCACCAATAGAATCAGCAACTTATCAGACCCCGTTTCGTCTGATCGGAATCACCGCACCAGAAACCGCACCAGATACGACCCCTTTTCGTTCGCCGGCGGGATCGCGCTTGGCGATTTTCTCGACGGCGTCGGACAAATAGTCGGGATGGTGATGGCCGTACGTGTTGAGCAGAACCTCAAGCGACATTCCGAGATAGCCTGCCGCCTGCCAAGGATCTGCCCCTCTCTGCATCAGCCAAGTAGCCGCCGTGTGGCGCAGAGTGTGAGGCGAGATGCCCGGACCAAGCCCTGCAAGCCTCACAGCACTCTTGAACGCCGTTTTGACCGAGGTGATGGGCCTTCCGTTGTACTCGACGAAATGCTTCGCCTCTGGATCAATCCGGTGCCAGCGCCGCAGATGAGCTAGCAAGCGAAAGGGGATTGGCACCGTCGGTTGCCGCTTGTTGGTTTTGGCGCTGCCCTGTTTCAGACGGTAGTAGCGGCCGCGCTCCAGGTCTACATAGGAGCGACCGATCGCCGGAATGGGAGACGCGGCTGCAATAGCTCCCGCACGGGTTCCGCTGTAGATGCCCAACAAAATGAACCGCGCAAGATGGCGAAGGGGACGCTTGCTTGTGGGGACCTTCACGTCCTCCATCGGACGGCGCGAGCCTTTTTGCATTTCGCGATAGCGCCAGCAGGTCCAAACCAATTTGGCCGCATCGCTGCGCGTCAGCCACTTGTCTCGCGGTTGCCCCTTCTCCGGCAGCGACACCTTCACGATTTCCCGATGATATCCCTCGGCTGCATGGTGACCGATGGCAGCGCGGAGGTCTTCCAGGTCTCTGCGCGCGCCTCCCCTTTTGCCGCGCTTCTTGGCGTACGAGCGACATGCCTCCCCATTTACCTCGCCCAGCATTTTTGCTCCCCCCCACTCGTTCAACCGTTCGATCCGCTTCTTGAACTTGCGGATATCGGGGATGGTATCTTCGCTCTCGCTATCGACATTGAAACGGCCCCGAAGCTTGTCCAACTGCGCGTCCAAATAAATCGAGAGGACATCCGCAATAGCGATATCGTCTATGTGGCGAATTCGTCGCTTTGGGGTGTGTTTAGAGTCTATGTAGTCTCTTAGCTTTTGCTCCGCGGCCGCAATCTCATTTGCAGCGCAGCCTGTGCTGACATCCCGGCCGTTGTCTCTGATGATCCAGGTTGCCTGGTGGCTGATCTTCCCGCCCTTGTTTCGGCGGGCGGCCTTGAGCTGAAGTCGGGCCCCCTTGCTTCTTCGCGGCATAGCTCTCGCATCCGTTCGATATGAGCCAGCGTTGTAAAATCCTTGCCAGCAACCTTCTCGATAACCAATCGATTACGATCGCGCTCACGACGCAAACCCGCGACCGTCATTCCTCCTAAAGGAAACGCGATCTTCACGGCATCAGCAAGGCGAAGAGGGGTATCAGGTGTAATTTCAGGTTGCACTCGATCCTCAGACCTGTAAACCGCCCGCGCTCGTGCGCCAGCACCACAGGACCAGCGATCGAGACCAAAGCAGCTCAACACCAAGAACGCCGCGCGCGACGCTGATCAGACGCGGGCACAAAACTCCGAAAAGCAGTGCTTCATAATCTTTTGGAAGCTTGTCCAGATTTCGAGGGCCTTCACTCTTGCCGCGTGCCGCATCATTTTCCACAGCCAAGTCCGTGATCATGCGCGCACACTGACCGAATTCCACGCCAGGCTGGCCGAACATACGACAGCCGATCCCACACTCTTTGTTCGGCCGCATTTTCGGGTTTGATCGAAATACGGCGCCATTCACAGCAGTGGAGCACAGTGTGACCGAGCCCCGTGGCATTTCGAAAAAACAAGCTGCGGCTTACGCTGGCTGCGAGTCGCTTTCGGCGTTCAACGAATGGATTCGACGCGGAATTATGCCTAAACCGATTCCCGGAACACGCAAATGGGATAGAAAAGCTATTGACGCGGCCCTTGACCGGCTATCTGGTTTACAGCCTAAGATTGAAGCTCAACTAACACCATACGACGCATGGAAGGCTTCCCAGAATGCGAGTGCGGCTGAAAGGGATCAACTGGTCCATAAAAAAGCTCGCTGACGGTACATCGAAGACCTACTGGTACGCTTGGAAAGGAGGCCCGCGCATTGACGCGGAACCCGGCACACCGGAGTTTATGCGCCTCTACAACGAAGCAGCGTCGTCGTACACAACGAAGAATGCCGAGACGTTTAGCTCGCTCATTGACTACTTCAAGGACTGTAGCGAGTACAAAGATCTCGGCGACAAGAGTAAGCGCGCTTACGATGGATATCTCAAGCTCGTCGAGGCCAAGTTTGGATCGATGCCAATCGGCGCTCTCGAAGACAAGCGCGCGAGGGGTGACTTCAAAGAGTTTCGTGATTCATTCTCCGATACGCCGCGCAAGGCGGACTACGTTTGGACAACGATTGCGCGTGTTCTGTCCGTTGCGAAAGATCGCGGCAAGATCGCAGTGAACGTTTGCGAGCGCGGCGGGCGGCTTTACGACTCTGACCGATCGGAGATCGTGTGGAGCGCCGAGGACATCCGGGCCTTCTGCAGCGTTGCGTCCGTTGAGCTGCAGGCCGCTCTACTGCTTGCACTGTGGACGGGCCAGCGCCAAGGGGACCTGCTGCGCCTAACTTGGAAGGACTACGATGGCACGTACATCCGGATGCGTCAGTCTAAGGGACGCGGCAGCAAGGGCAGGCGCCGTGTAACCATACCGGTAGGGCCGCCGCTTAAGGGAGCGCTTGATGCTGCGCTCAAGGAAAAGCGCTCTGCAGTGACTATTTTGGTCAATTCGTTCGGACGGCCCTGGACGGAGGACGGCTTCAGGACGAGCTGGGACAAGGCCTTTAAGAAAACGTCCTTGAAGGACCTGCACTTCCATGATTTGCGCGGCACTGCTGTTACGCGTCTCGCGCTATCCAACTGCTCGGTGCCGGAGATCGCCTCGATCACCGGCCACTCGATGAAGACCGTGCAGGAGATCCTGGACGCGCACTACCTGGGTGGCCGGCTCGAACTCGCGGAGTCAGCGATCAAAAAGCTGAGCGAAGTGTACGGGCAGGAACAACAGATTGGGATGTGAATCGATTCCAGGTGAAGGCGTCCTCGGTCGCCCAAGCTCCTGCGTGAGAGAGTGCTCCACGCCGCCGCGGAAACAAGCTAGCCGCTGCGGTGACGCGCAGCCATCCCGCCATCGGCGTACGGATAATGAACAGATTTCTCAAACCGGACGTCAAACCGAATGGTCCGTTCTGACGCGCACTGCTGTAAGTGCTTGATTTGCTTGGTGGGCGCACCAGGGCTCGAACCTGGGACCCGCTGATTAAGAGTCAGCTGCTCTACCAACTGAGCTATGCGCCCGAAAGGCGGTCAAGGCCTTGCGAGGCCGGTCGTTTAGCAAAGCGATCCGGGTCTGGCAAGCGATCGGACGCAAGTTTTCCAAGGTCTCGTCCACAGGCTCGGAAATGCGAAAAGCCGCTGGATTCCAGCGGCTTCGCCAGGGTTCACGGCGCGAGAACCGGTCCATTCAGAGCCGGCCCTCCCGGTCCCGGTCGGGACCGCCGTCACGGTCGAAGCGGTCATGGTGGAAGTGGTCCATGCCCCGTTCCATCATGCGGTCCATGCGCTCCATGAAATGGTGGTGGCGCGGGCCGTCCTCGCCGCCGCCGAACGGGCCGCGGTGCCGGGTCAGCACGGCGAGGCGCCGCTTCTGGCCCTCGTCGAGGGTCTTGTAGAGCGGATCGGCGGCATCGGCGATCTTTTTCAGGGCGGCGGAGCTGGCGCCCATGTCCTCGGCCCGCTGGCGCAGGCGGGCGATCGGATCGTCCGGCCTGTCGGAATCCCGCGACGCGTCTCCCGGCCCGGCATTCATCCGCGCATTGGCACGGTCGATGCGCAGCTTGGCGAACTCCCGCACCGCCGCCTCGACCGGCGGCCACAGCTTCTCCTGTTCGGCGTTGAGCTTCAAGCCGGCATGGACGGCGGCGATCCGCGCATCGACGAAGGCGGCACGGTCCTCGGGGTTCATGCGGATATGGCGGACGTGCTCCATCCACGGGCGATGAAATTGGGCATAGACCGCGCCCGAGCCGGCGATGCTGAGCACGGCAATGGCGGCGATGGTGAATTTCTTCATCCTGACCTCCTCCGGAAGGATGCCCGTAAGGATGAGCGCGAGGAGGCTGAGGCGCAACTTACAACTTGGACAGGAAGCGCGCTCTTTTCAGGGATGTAACCGCCGTGAATGCCCGTTCAGATGCAAACCGAAATGATTTGCAGCAAAAAGGGGCTTCCGTGCGGTGCGCGGAAGCCCCTCCTTGGCCGCCCGTGGCGGTCAGTTCGTCGTGCTCTTGGCTTCCTTCAGGAACTCGTCGATCAGCGCCTGGCCGACGCGGCCGGCGGCATCCTTGTAGACCGGCTCCATCGCCTTGCGCATCGCCTCGTCCTGCTCGGCCGTGAGCTTGATGATCTCGCTCTTACCGCTCTTCTTGATCTCGGCGAGCGCGTCGTCGTTCTCCTTCTGCGACTGTGCGTTGCTGAAGTCGGTCGCTTCCTTCATCGCCTTGGTCAGCTGGTCGCGGATGTCGGCGGGCAGATCGTCCCAGAACTTCTTGTTCACGATCACGACATAGCCGATGTAGCCGTGATTGGTCTCGGTGATGTACTTCTGCACCTCGTGCATCTTCTGGGTATAGATGTTCGACCAGGTGTTCTCCTGGCCGTCCACGACGCCGGTCTGCAGCGCCTGGTACACTTCCGAGAATGCCATGACCTGCGGCAGCGAGCCGAGCGCCTTGAACTGGGCCTGCAGCACGCGCGAGGACTGGATGCGGAATTTGACGCCCTGGTAGTCCGCGGGCGTGATCAGCTTCTTGTTCGCGCTCATCTGCTTGAAGCCGTTGTCCCAATAGGCAAGGCCGGTGATGCCCTTAGGCTCGAGCAGCTTGAGCAGCTTGGTGCCGAGCGGCCCTCCCGTCACCCTCCGCAGCGTCTTGATGTCAGGGAGGATATACGGCAGATCGAATACCTCGAACTCGCGGATGCCGAGCGGCCCGAACTTGGAGTTGGACGGCGCCAGCATCTGCACACTGCCGAGCTGCAGCGCCTCGAGCTCTTCCTTGTCCTTGTAGAGCGTCGAGTTCGGATAGACCTCGACCTTCACCTTGCCGCCGGTATACTTCTCCGCAAGCTCCTTGAATTTCTCCGCGCCCTTGCCCTTCGGCGTGTCGGTGGCGACGACGTGGCTGAATTTGATGATGATCGGTGATTGGGCCAGTGCCGGCCAGGTCAAGCCAAGTGCCAGAGCCGCGATGGACACGGCGATCGCCAAGGTGCGCATAGTCTCTCCCTGTTGTTCGTTTGGGCCCCCGGCGGTGCCGGGTAGCCAATCTTATGCCGGCTGCATCAATAGCGGCTCGCCTACAAAGCCGCTATTGTCCCTTAGCAGGGCAGCTGTTCACCACCACAACCGGCGTCATTCCGGGATGGTCCGAAGGACCAGACCCGGAATCTCGAGATTCCGGGTTCGATGCCTTCGCATCGCCCCGGAATGACGAACTTCGTTCGTCAGCTCGCCGCGGCGGTCGTCACCGTGTCGCGCTGGCGCTTCATGACGATCTTGTTGAGCGCGCCGAGATAGGCCTTGGCCGAAGCCACCAGCGTATCCGGATCCGCCGCGCGCGCCGTCATCGAGCGGCCGTCCTGCGCCAGCCGCACCGACACTTCCGCCTGCGCGTCGGTGCCTTCGGTCACGGCGTGGACCTGGTACAGCTCGAGCTTGGCTTCGTGCGGCACGAGGCGCTTGATGCAGTTGAACACGGCGTCGACCGGGCCGTTGCCTTCGGCCTCCTCGATTCTAATCTGGCCGTCGACGTCGAGCTTCATGGTCGCGCGCTGCGGGCCGTGGGTGCCGGCGATCACGGTCAGCGAGGTCAGCTTGATGCGATCGTGCGAGGCCGCCATTTCCTCGTCGACCAGCGCCTCGATGTCCTCGTCGTAGATGTCCTTCTTGCGGTCGGCCAGCGCCTTCATCCGCGTGAACGCATCTTCCAGCTGGTTCGGACCGAGCTTGTAGCCCATCTCCTCCAGCTTGTGCACGAAGGCGTGGCGTCCCGAATGCTTGCCGAGCACCAGCGAGGACTGCTTCAGGCCGACCATCTCGGGGCGCATGATCTCGTAGGTCGAAGCGTCTTTCAGCACGCCGTCCTGATGGATGCCGCTCTCATGCGCGAAGGCGTTCCGGCCGACGATCGCCTTGTTGTACTGAACCGGGAACGAGGTCGCCGCCGACACCAGCTTCGAGGCGCGGGTCAGCTGCGTCGTGTCGATCTTGTTCCAGTACGGGAATTTGTCGTTGCGCACGTTGATCGCCATCACGATCTCTTCGAGCGCGGCATTGCCGGCGCGCTCGCCGATGCCGTTGATGGTGCACTCGACCTGGCGCGCGCCGCCAGTGATGCCGGCCAGCGAGTTGGCAACCGCCATGCCGAGATCGTTATGGCAGTGCACGGAGAACACCGCCTTGTCGGAGTTCGGCACGCGCTCGATCAGCGTCCTCATGAAGTGGGTATATTCCTCCGGCACCGTATAACCGACGGTGTCGGGGATGTTCACCGTGGTGGCGCCGGCCTTGATCACGGCCTCGACGATGCGGCACAAAAAGTCCATCTCGCTGCGGGTGCCGTCTTCCGCCGACCATTCGACGTCGTCGATCTGGTTGCGGGCGCGCGCGACCATGGCGACCGAGGTCTCGATCACCTGCTCCGGGGTCTTGTTCAGCTTCACGCGCATGTGCAGCGGCGAGGTCGCGATCACGGTGTGGACGCGGCCGCGCTTGGCGAACTTCACGGCCTCGGCACAGCGGTCGATGTCGGCGGGATGGGCGCGCGACAGGCCGGCGATCACCGAATTCTTGGAGCGGCGTGCGATCTCGCTGACCGCCTGAAAGTCGCCTTCGGAGGTGATCGGGAAGCCGGCCTCGATGACGTCGACGCCCATATCGTCCAGGAGTTCGGCGACCTCGAGCTTCTCCTCGAAGGTCATGGTGGCGCCGGGGCACTGCTCGCCGTCGCGCAGCGTGGTGTCGAAAATGATGACGCGGTCCTTCTCGGACTTGTTCACGGTGGCCATTCCTAGATTTCCTTTTGAGCGTTTGCGCCGTTCATTCCTTGGCGCTTGAGGTGTCCGGTGATCTCGACCAACCCCTGAGCGCCCAGGCGCATGGCGCCCAGCCGGCCCTCAGGGGCAAGTAAGAAGAAGGCCGCCAATCAGGAGGGTGGGCAGCAGTGCAGCCGGGATCGCGGCGGCGGCCAGAGCCACCTCCCCCGAAATTCCCTCGATTTGGCCGCGAATCAGCATTGCCGGACCCTGTTGAGCCTCAAAATCCTCGGTCAAAACCGTTGACGGTTGGTTGCCGGGAGGCCCGATACGGCCGTTTCTAGACGAGAAATGACCGCAACTGCAACGCCAAAAGATGGTCAGGGTGACTGACCTGGTTGGGGCTCGCCACTCCGTGTCCCGGACGCGCTGCAGCGCGTAAGCGATGCTGGACCCAGGAGCGGCTCGGCATGCATCGAGATGGGCCCCGGCTCTGCAGCGCACCACCCCGGACGATGCTCCGCATCGTCGGGCCGCTGCGCTGCGTCCGGGGCACGCGAGCGGAGTGTGGGGCGCGCGCGCTCCCGTCATTGCGAGGAGCGGCACACGGTCTCCGACCGGCACTCATATCAATGGGTAGAGCGCAGCGAAACCCATCGCGCATTTGTCTCGCGGAAACATGATGGGTTTTGCAAGCGCTCCACCCATCAGCGTCCACACCACGAGAAGCGCACCCTATCCCGCACGGCGGGCGCGGGCCCTGCTCTCCCAGCGATCCAGCATCTGGCCGAGCTCGCCGGTGACCGCGGGGATGGCCGTAATGGCGCTCGAAATCTCATTGGTGTTGGCCGGCGCGTTGGCCGTCAGCCATTCCGGCTCGGCATATTCGCGCCAGCGGCGGGCTTCCGCGCGTCGCTTATTGGAGATGTAGTCACGCGTGAAATAGCCGGCCGCGAATGCGATCCCGAGCAATACGATCAAGATGATGACGCCAGCCACGTTCAACTCCGTTCACCGCCCCCTGACGGTTCTGCGTGGCAATCGGCGCGAAATCATGGCTTCGACACGCATGTTCGTGGCGCATTCGAATATGACGACATTGCGGCCTGCGATCGCGCGGAGAGTTCTATTCCGCTCTCGCAACCGACCTCGGACCGCATTAACCTCCAGTTGCTCGGCCGGATCAACCGGCCAGCGAATGCAAAAGGGAGGACGTGATGACACGCCAAGAACAGCGTGCGCAGGATGATGCGCTTTCACGACGAACACTGGTCCGGGGGCTGGCGCTCGGCGCCGCGGCCACGCTGGCGGGCCCCGCGCTGGCCCAGACCGGGCCCGCCGCACCGCCGACGACGATCACGACGCCGCCGCGCGATTTCGGCCCGGGCGGCGCGCCGACGACCTATTTCTGGGATCCCGACATCATCGCGGTCGATCCGTCCTTCAACGATCTCGCGCAGCCCAACACCGCGATCAAGCGTCTCTACACGGGGCTGCTCTGGGCCGAAGGCCCGGCGTGGAGTGCGCAGGGCCGCTATCTCTTGTGGAGCGACATTCCCAACAACCGGCAGATGCGCTGGACCGAGGACGACGGCCGCGTCAGCGTGTTCCGCTCGCCCTCCAACAATTCCAACGGCAACTCGTTCGACTTCCAGGGCCGCCAGCTCTCCTGCGAGCACCTGACGCGGCGGGTCACGCGCTACGAGCATGACGGCACCGCCACGGTGCTCGCCGATTCCTTCCAGGGCAAGAAGCTGAACTCGCCGAACGACATCGCCGCGCATCCCGACGGCAGCTATTGGTTTACCGATCCGCCCTATGGCGGCCAGCTCTACGAAGGCGAGCCCGACGTCGCGGGCGGCCCGAGCAATGCAGGCGGCAAGCTCAACCCGAGAATTGGACAGCCGGCCGGCTTCGTGCCGGGCAAGCGCGAGCTGCCGACCAATTGCTATCGCATCGATCCCTCTGGCCGCATCGACCTCGTCGTCACCGAGGACCAGGTGCCCGACCCGAACGGGCTCTGCTTCTCGCCCGACTACAAGAAGCTCTACATCGCCTCTACCGGAAAGGGACCGGGCGACAGCGGCCCCGGCGGCAAGGGCGAGATCTTCGTGTTCGACGTCGGCAGCGACAACAAGCTGTCGAACCTGAAGAAGTTCAGCGATTGCGTGATCGACGGCGTGAAGTGCGGACCGGATGGTCTGCGCTGCGACGTCAACGGCAATCTCTGGGCCTCCAGCAATGCCGGACGCGCCGTCGGCTACAGCGGCGTCACGGTATGGTCGCCGGAGGGCAAGCTGCTCGGCCGCATCCGCCTGCCGGAAGTGTGCGGCAACGTCTGCTTCGGCGGTCCCAAGCGCAACCGCCTGTTCATGGCCGCGAGCCAATCGCTCTACGCCGTATACACTGCGACGCAAGGCGCCGGACCGGGCTGAGCGGCACCGTCCCACGAGCGAGCGCGCCGGCGTGAAGCGCCGGCGCGGAGTTAATTTGCGTTTTGTGACGGCACCACGACACGCTGATCGCCGTTTTCCGATCGTCGAGCAAATCTCCGCCATCAAATCAACGAAGATGGGTCGCGCAGCAGAACCGTGGCGCGGCGTGAAAGCATGACGCGATCTCCAGCCAGCCTCGAGCATGAAATGGGAGTTGCGCAATGCGCCGCATGCCAAACGACACCATCATCGTCAGCGTTGGAAGCCAGGAGCTCGTGATCGCGTTCGGAGACCCCGGTCTACAAGCCGACGCCCGCGGCGGCAACGACATCATGATCGCAACGGTCGATGGCGGGCCCAGCAGCCTGCTGTTCGTCGGTGACGAGTCGGTCCTGGAGGGCCGATCGCATGGCGGCAACGACCTTCTCGTCGCGACCGTCCAGGGCCTTCTGACCTATACGTATTTCGACGGAGACGCGCAGATCATGTCCGGCCAAGCCCATGGCGGCAACGACGTGCTGCATGTCGACGCCTCGCGCGCGATCTATGCGAACGTCTATCTCTCGGGCGAGGCCGAAATCGCCATGACCGGCGACGCCAAGGGCGGCAATGACCTCATCACGGCAGAGATGGGCGACAGATCGTATGGTGAGTTCAGCGGCGATGCCGGATCGCTCATGAGCGGCAACGCCCAAGGCGGCAACGACGTCATCAGCGTGGTCCAGGCCGGTCCCTCCGGAAACGTGTCGCTGTCCGGTGATACCTTGATGTCCATGATGGGCGATGCGCGCGGCGGCAATGACATGCTCATCTATACGGTCGCTGTCGACGCGCGGTCCGGCGGCGCATCGCTTTTCGGCGATGGCGGTTACATGAGCGACAATGCCCGCGGCGGAGACGACCTCCTGATCGCAACCGTCGACGGCAATCCCGATTCGATCTCCATCGCGCTCGTCGGCGATGCCTCACTGATGTTCGGCAACGCACAGGGTGGCAACGATATCCTCTCCGGGAGCAATCACGACGATTGGCTTTTTGGCGATGCGCGCACCTACGCCCCCGCCGTGGGTGGCTCGATCGCGGGCGGCCGGGACGTCCTCAACGGCGGCGGCGGCAATGATCAGATCTGGGGCGGACCGAACAACGATCTGTTCGTATTCAACGCGGGTTCGGGCCAGGACGTCATCAACGACTTCGATCAGGGCAACGCGGCTGGGGGCAGCACCGCAGCGGAGCACGATGTCATCGACCTGCAAGATTATGACCTGTCAGGATGGAGCGCGTTGAAGAGCCTGATCGGCGACGACGGCTCCGGCAATGCCGTGATCCACCTGGCGAGCGATGACACGATCACGCTGAACGGGATTCACGCGGCCGATCTGAAGGCCACGGATTTCATCATCTGAACGCAGTGTGATCGGCTCGGTCGCCCGGGACGACGGCCCATTTCGCAATTGCGTTCTATGCCGCGGACGGCGGACCTCGACTTTCGCGATGTTGACTTTCCGCCGTCGCGCTCCCCATACTTCGCGAACAACAACAAGATCAAACGACGGTTTTGAGGGAGGATAGGATGCCGACTTCACGCAGGCAGCTGCTGAAGACCTCGGCGGCTGCCGCCGCCGCACTCAGCCTCGATTGGACCCGCGCCCAAGCACAAGCCGAGACTATACGCATCGGCCTGATCTACGACCTCACCGGCCCCTTCGCCGCCGGCGGCTCGGTCGCCTCGTCGATCGGGGCGCAGATCGCCATCGATCTCGTCAACGAGAAAGGCGGTGTCGGCGGCAAATACAAGATTGCTCCGGTCGCCGCGGATTCGCAGAGCAAGCCCGACGTTGCGATCAACGAGGCCGAACGCCTGATCAGCCAGGAGAAGATCGACATCCTCAACGGCGTCTATGCGAGCTCGCATGCGGTGCCGCTCGCGGCCAAGGTCGAGCAGCAGAAGAAGATCCTCTGGATCACGACCGCGGTCTCGACCGCCGTGTTCAAGGACAAGAACCTGCAATACGTGTTTCGCGCGCAAATTCATTCAGACCAGTATGGCCAGGCCTTTGCAAGCTTCCTCACCGAGCATGCCAAAGCCAAGCTCGGAATCGACCCGAAGGAGGTCAAGGTCGCGTTGATCCACGAGGACGGCCCCTATGGCGTCGGCGTTGCTTCTGCCGACGAGACTTATGCCAAGGAGGCCGGCATCCAGGTCGTGCTGCGCGAGGGCTATTCGGCCTCTGCACCCGACCTGTCGGTGCTGGTGACCAAGATCAAGCGTGCCAAGGCCGATGTGATCTCGCATGCGGGCTACAACCCCGATATCACCCTGTTCCTGCGCCAGGCACGCGAGAGCGGATTGCGCTTCAAGATGCTGTTCGGGGCCGGTGCCGGCTACAGCCAGCTCGACAAGCTGCGCGCCACTTTCGGCGCCGACATCGATCATTTCTGCAACATCGACCCCGTGCCGGCCCAGCTGCTCGATCCCGCCAAGCTCGCGCCCGGCATGGGCGACCTCATCAACGCGATGGTCACGCGCTACAAGGCCAAGACCGGCGCCACCGACGTGCCGCCACATTGCTCGATGGGCTTCAACCAGACCTGGGTGCTGCTCAACAACGTGCTGCCGATCGCCAAGGAGAAGTACGGCAGCTTCGAGCCCGAGGCGATCCGGAAAGCGGCGCTCGACGTCGACATCCCCGCCGGCGGCACGATCCAGGGTTATGGCGTGAAATTCTTCCCGCCGGGCACCCCGCTCTCCGGCCAGAACGAACGCTCGACGCCGGTCGTGATGCAGAACGCCGGCGAGCACATCTCCGTGGTGTGGCCGACCAACATCCGCACGCAGGACCCGGTCTTCCCGCTGCCGAAGGGCTCGACCTACGGGGCATGAGAGAGCGTCGCACTCCCACCCTCCCCTGGAGGGGGAGGGTCGCCACGCATGCAGCGAAGCGGAATGCGTGGCGGGGTGGGGTGATCTCTCCACGCGGGCACTGCCCGATTGGAGAGATCACCCCACCCCGCTCGCGCTACGCGCGATCGACCCTCCCCCTCCAGGGGAGGGTAAAGAGCAGCCCCTACAACACCACTCGCCGCCCCTCCTCTGCGGCCCAATACCCCGCGTAGTTCACCTTGATCGTCTCATAGGCCAGCGCGAGATCCGACAACGGCTGCCGGCCGGTCGCGGCGCATTCCATGAAGTCCTGAATCTCCTGCAAATAGCCCCGCGTCCATTCCTCCTCGAGGCAGACATATTGCCAGCCGGTTTTGCGGTCGACCTTCTCGGTGATGTAGACGCCCGCGAGCTTCTCCTCGCTGGTCTGATAGCTCATCAGATGATTGTTCGGCGTGATGTTGGCGAACAGCGAGCCGCCGCTCGTATAGGTCTCGATCAGGTTGCGCACGCCGCCCATGATCATGTCGCCGGAGAACACCGTCGCCTTGGTACCGTCCGAGAAGGTGGCGGTGAGCGTGCCCCAGTCCTCGACGTCGACGGGATTGGCCTTGATGTAGCTGCGCTCCTCGGGCTTGAGCCCGGCGGTGACGTTGCCGACATCGCCGGTGACGCTGGCGACGCGGATACGCTCACCGCGCGCCTTGGCTTCGACCTGCTTCAAATACAGCACGGCCGAGAGCGGATGGCAGCCCATGCGGATCAGCGCTCCGCCGCCCGTCATCGCCCACTGCGCGGCATGCGCGGCGTGCGAGCCGGAATGGCTCTCCTCGCCCTTCATGAACAGGATCTTGTCCTTGGTCGCCTTGATGATCTCGGCGGTCTTGGTCACCGCCGGCGCGTAGATCCAGTCCTCGGCATACATGAAGAGCTTGTCCGTGCGCTCGATCGCGGCGCGCGTCTTGTCCATCTCTTCGATCACGCGCTCATACATCAGCGCCTTCGGCACGTGCTTGCCGATCGGCTGCGGATCGCCCTCGCGGCCGAAATAGCCGGCGAACGGCTTTTCGCAAATGACATGCTTGCCGGCCTGCATGGCGGCGACGATCATCTCGGCATGAAGATTGGGCGGGGTGCAGATGTCGACGACGTCGAGATCGCGATCTGCGATCAGCTCGGCGAAGCTCCGGTAAACACGCGGGATATTGTGATGCCGGGCAAACGCGACAACCTTGTCGCCGCGGGCGGCGACCGCCGCGACCTCGACGTCAACGCCATAGACGCGCCGGAACGCATACATGTGCAGCTCCGACACGAAGCCGCAGCCGACGAGTCCCACCCTGATCCCAGCCATAGCGCCCCCTTGCGTTGGGCGGCACTATAGCGCGGTCCGAGGCCTAATCCACCGAGACGCGCACCACGCCGGCGCTCATCATGCCGAGCGCCCGGGCGGCGGGCACCGAGAGATCGACGATGCGGCCGCGGATGAAGGGGCCGCGATCATTGACGCGGCACTGGATCGTGCGACCGCTGTAGGACACCCTGAGCACGCTGCCGAACGGACGCGTGCGGTGGGCGCAGGTCAGCTCGCCGCCTTTGCCGGCTTTTCCGTATCCGTAATAAGAAGCGAGTCCGGTTTCGGCATTTGCAATGGACGTGAAAGCGAGACTTGAAGCCGCAAGGCAAAGCAATAGCATCGGCTGCGCGCGCACGGCACCGCTCCGGTTGGCCCTTGCCCGGCGCTGCAAACGTCGCTTTGTTCCCTTGGGTTCCGGGAACCCTGCTGGGAAATGCCCGGCAGGGCGATCACACTTTGTTACTGCCGGTGGAACACCAGCGTGCGGACCTCGATGCTTTCGCGGGGCGCGGCATCGGCTGGCGTGGTTGGATCGGCGAACGCGGTATGCGGCCCGAAGCGGGTGCGGCCGTCGGTTGCGGAATCATAGCACTTCAGCAGCAGCGCCTCGTCCGGCGTCATCTCCGGGAAATAGAACCAGCGGTGGTTCGGATTGTATTTCACCGAATAGGTCTCGCCGCGGCGGTTGGGATAGATCAGGTCGGAAGCGACGAGGTCTTCCGGCTCAACCGTGGTGCCGTCGGCCATGGCGAGCGGCGAATCGCGCAAGGGGCCGCGGATCGGCCGCCACAGATTGATCACCTGCACACGCCCCTTCAGCAGCTCCTCGGCTTCATCAGGCAGATGCTCGCGAACGCGATTGGCACCGGACGCGATGGTCTGGTCGACGTGGACGCGCGTGGCCGGCTGACGCGGGCCGCCGCCGCGGATGTCCGGCGCGCCCTCGACACGCTTGCGCACGGTGTGGTCGAAGATGACAACGCGATCAGCCTTCAGCGTCGCGCGCAGGAACGCCTCGACCGCTGGATAGTAGACGCTGCGGATTTCCTCGTCGTTGTAAAAGTCCTTCACCTGCGTCGGGTGACGCACCAGCGCAAAGCCCTCGCGATCCAGCGAGAAATTCTGCGCGATCAGCCGCGCATCGAAGACCGGGACCTGGTGCGGCTCCGGCAGCGAGGTGCTTTTCGGCTCGCCCGGCGGCGGATCGAACGCATAGGTGCGCGGCTTGCCGTCGATCGGCGCGAGATAATTGAGTTCGGCAGTGACGAAGGGAAGCGATTCGATTTTTGTTTCTTGCAGGCCCATGGCCAGTCTCCCGATGTGATCGTCGGATTGATCTTTGCGGGAGTGCACCGTGCTGCAAGAGCTGCGGTGCAAATAGCAATACGGCTGTTGTCGGCGGCGAGGAACGCAGAAGGAAGTTGGCGAGAAATGCCGGTGCTAGGGAAACGCCGTTCTCGTCTCACGGATGCGAGAGGCTTCGTAAATTCTCGTGTCGACGGCATCTCGCCGCGATCCTGCTCATGCATGTTGCATACATGAGCCTGATCGTGTGGCTCTCGTTCTAGCGGCGCGGTGCTCACCAATATCTGTAATAGTGGCGGTGATACACCCGGTACGGCCGGTAGTAGCCGTAGCTGTAATACGGACGATAGGGCCGATAATAGCGCGGATAAGCCGGTCCGTAGCCGTAACCATAATAGGCTGGGGCATAACCGTAGCCGTAGCCCGGATATCCATAGCCGTAATACGGTCCGCCGTAATAGCCGTAGCCGTAAGGAGCGCCGGCCGCGATGGCGCTGCCGATGATCGCGCCGGCCGCAAGACCGCCGAGACCCCAGCCCCATCCGCCACGCCAATGCACCTGCGCGACGTTGTCACCGGCCGCAGCCTTCATCGCCGCGACGTTGGTCGGCATCGGGGCCGCCGTGGCCTGCCCGATCTGGGCCGCCATGACCGCGCCGGCCAGCGAACAGGCAATTGCCGTCCTCCAGATCCTCATCGTCTTACTCCCTGTCTGAGCTTTCGCTTGGCAAAGGATCGCAGCGCCATGATCGGGCATCCTTGCGCCAAGTCAAAGCGTTGAATTTCAAAGCCTGGAGTTTGCGTGCACCGCACAAGACGGTTGCCTCCGTTCTGATCAATTGGTGCCCGGCGATATCGTCGTCTGTGACACCCGCACGACGGTGCCTGAGGCCCGGTCACCCGGCACAGCATTAAGCTTCCCGTGCATTCGCAACCAACAACCACCTTCACGATTTACTATTCATGCCATTACTATCGGTTCCAGTGTGCGCGGCCGGGAGGCTTCTCGCGAGCGCCAGAAGTTGGGGAGGATCACATGAGTGCCGCGAGACCCGAGCCGCTTGCCCGTCAGGCGCTGGCCTTTGTCTTGGCCGGAGGACGCGGCAGCCGCCTGCTGGAGCTGACCGACCGCCGCGCCAAGCCGGCGGTCTATTTCGGCGGCAAGTCCCGCATCATCGATTTCGCATTGTCGAATGCGGTGAACTCCGGCATCCGCCGTATCGCGGTGGCGACCCAATACAAGGCGCACAGCCTGATCCGGCACCTTCAGATGGGCTGGAACTTCTTCCGCCCCGAACGCAACGAGAGTTTTGACATCCTGCCCGCCAGCCAGCGCGTGTCCGAAACCATGTGGTATGTCGGCACGGCGGACGCGGTGTACCAGAACATCGACATCATCGAATCCCATGCCTGCCGCTTCATCGTGGTGCTGGCCGGCGACCACATCTATAAAATGGACTACGAGGTGATGCTGCGCCAGCACGTCGAGAGCGGCGCCGACGTCACCGTCGGCTGCCTCGAAATGCCGCGGTCCGAATCCTCCGGTTTCGGCATCATGCATATCGACGAGAACGGCTGGATTCAGGAGTTCCTGGAGAAGCCGAAAGATCCGCCGCCGATGCCGGGCAAGCCCGACGTCTCGCTCGCCAGCATGGGCATCTACGTGTTCGATGCGAAATTCCTGTTCGACCAGCTCAAGCGCGACGCCGATGACCCGAACTCGAACCACGATTTCGGCAAGGACATCATTCCCTACCTCGTCAAGAACGGCCGCGCGATGGCGCACCAATACTCGACCTCCTGCGTCCGCTCCGGCAGCGACACCCGCGCCTATTGGCGCGACGTCGGCACGGTCGACGCCTATTGGGCGGCCAATATCGACCTCACCGACGTGGTGCCCGAACTCGATTTGTTCGACCACGCCTGGCCGATCTGGTCCTATGCCGAGATCACGCCGCCGGCGAAATTCGTCCATGACGAGGAGAGCCGGCGCGGCCAGGCGGTGAGCTCGCTGGTCTCCGGCGGCTGCATCATCTCCGGCGCCTCGCTGCGCCGCTCGCTGCTGTTCACCGGCGTGCGCGTCAACTCCTATGCCAATGTCGAGAATGCCGTGATCATGCCTTACGTGAATGTCGGCCGCGGCGCCCGCCTCCGGAACGTCGTGATCGACCGAGGCGTCGAGATCCCGGAAGGGCTCGTCGTCGGCGAGGATCCCGAGTTCGACGGGAAACGCTTCCGCACCACCGAGCAAGGCATCTCGCTGATCACCCAGCCGATGATCGACAGGCTCAATACATGACGCCTGTTCGCGTCCTCGCGGTCGCCTCTGAAGTCTATCCCCTCGTCAAGACTGGCGGCCTCGCAGATGTCGCCGGCGCGCTGCCGGTTGCGCTGAAGACACATGGCGTCGAGATGCGCACCTTGCTGCCGGGCTATCCCGACGTGATGCGCCTTTTGTCAGGCACAGAGGAGCTGCGGCGCTGGCCGGATTATTTCGGCGGCCCTGGCCGGCTGCTGGCGGGCTCGCATGCCGGGCTCGATCTGTTCGTGCTCGACGTACCGCATCTCTATGCCCGGCCCGGCAACCCCTACGTCACCGCCGATGGCGTCGACTGGCCGGACAACGGCGTGCGCTTCGCCGCGCTGTCGCGCGTGGCGGCCGATATCGGCCACGCTCTCGTGCCGGCCTTCGTGCCCGATGTCGTGCACGCCCACGATTGGCAGGCGGGGCTCGCGCCTGCCTACCTGCACTACGACGACCGCCCGCGGCCCGGCACCGTGATGACCATTCACAACATGGCCTATCAGGGCAAGTTCGCCCCTGCGCTGCTCGGATCGATCGGCCTGCCCTGGCACGCGTTCAACGTCGATGCCCTGGAATATTTCGGTGGCATCAGCTTCTTGAAGGCGGGCCTGCGGTTCGCCGATCGCATCACCACGGTATCGCCGACCTACGCGAAGGAGATCCAGAGCGACGAAGGCGGCATGGGGCTCGGCGGCCTGCTGCGTCAGCGATCGGACGTGCTGAGCGGCATCCTCAACGGCGTCGACACCGAGGTCTGGAATCCGCAAACTGATCCGCACATCGCCTATCGCTTCGACGCGGAGGAGCTGACCTTCCGGGCCGCGAACAAGGCGGTGCTGCAGCAGCAGTTCAACCTCGATTCCTCGGACGAAACGCCGCTGCTCGGCGTCATCAGCCGGCTGTCGTGGCAGAAGGGGCTCGATCTGCTGCTGGAAGCCATCCCGACCATCCTGCGCGAAGGCATGCAGCTCGCCCTGCTCGGCAGCGGCGACCGCGATCTGCAGGATCGCTATCAGGCCGCGGCCCGCGCCAATCCCGGCCGGATCGGCGTCGTGATCGGCTATGACGAGATTCTCGCGCATCTGATCCAGGCCGGCTCGGACGCGCTGATCGTGCCATCGCGCTTCGAGCCGTGCGGCCTGACCCAGCTCTGCGCGCTGCGCTATGGCGCCGTGCCGATCGTCTCCCGCGTCGGCGGCCTCGAAGACACCATCGTCGATATCGGCGAGGCCGATACATCCGGCCACGATGCCACCGGCTTCAAGTTCGCTCCCGTGACCGCAGATGCCCTTGCCGGGACGCTGCGCAAGGCCAATGTCGCCTTCCACGACAAGCTGACCTGGCGCCGCCTGCAACGCAGCGGCCTTGCGACCGACGTCTCCTGGCGCAACCGCGCCGGCGACTATGCCGCGCTGTACCGCGATCTCATGGCGCGCCGTTCGTGATGACCATCATCGAATCCATGCTATAGAGTCGGCATGGAACCCCTCGTGATCAAGCTGATCGGCTTTGCCGCCGCTACCTGCACCACCGTCGCCTACGCGCCGCAAGCCATCAAGGTATGGAAGACCCGCTCCACCGGCGACATTTCGCTCGGCATGTTCCTGGTGATGGTGCTGGGCCTCGCGCTCTGGCTCATCTACGGCCTGCTCTCGGGCGACGCGCCGCTGGTCGCCGCCAACGCCATTACCATGGTGCTCGCCGGCGGCATCCTGGTGATGAAGCTAAGATACGGGTGAGCGTTGTTGCTGCGTAGGGTGGATTAGGAAAATGGCCGCGCAATGGGATGCAGACCGCTATTGAATGTGGCTACGTCCCATGGCACCGAGAGATCGTTCTAGGCGGGCTGCAACACGGCCGAACGACTGGAGACCGGTATGAGCAATCCAGACGAGGCCGAGATCAGGGTGCTGAGCGCCGTCGCCATCCACGCGGAGCTCGAAGAATTGCTGCCGCGCTTCAGCCGTGAGCGCGGCTTGGGGATTCAGGTCAAATACGATGTCAATCCAGCGGTTGCGAAGCGGGTCATGGCCGGCGAAGTCTTCGATGTCGGACTGAACAATCCCTGGTATGTCGAAGCGATGATCGCGCAGGGCTGCGTCATTCCAGACGTTCATGTGCCATTCGGCCGAATCCCGCTGGCGATCGGCGCTGCCGGACCCGAGCGGGAAATTGTCAGCTCGCAAGAGGAAGTCCGCGATCTCCTCGCGAGCGCCGATACGATCGCCTACACGGACATCGGGACCAGCGGCAAGACGTTCCTGCGGGCGATCAAGGTCATGGGACTTGAACAACAGCTGGCGGATCGATTGCGGCCGATGGGAGCAGGAGAGCCGCCGCTCGCTGTGTCACAGGGATGCGTGCAATATGCCATCGCACCTTTGTCCAGGATCATAGCGGCTCCCGGCATCGTTCCGGTCGCAACGTTTCCGGGCGAGCTCGATCTCAGCATTGATATGTCGATGTTCGTCCATATCCGCAGCAAGCGGCGGGAGGCCTCGGCGCAACTCATCCGTTTCCTGTCGGATGCGGCCCATGACGCTTATCTGCTGTCGCACGGCATTGCGCGTTACAAGGCGTGATCTCTGATCTTTGACTGGTAATGGCGGGTCACGGCTCGCTAATCGGCTTCCACCTTCATCCGAACACATACGAGGCCATCGCCACATGCGCGACCTCGTCGACGAAGACACGCCGTCCGACGTCGCTGCCCGCGGCACCGGCCGCCACCATCAGCGGCAGCAGATGGTCCTCGCGCGGATGCGCAAGGCGTGCGCTCGGCGCATTCTCCCAATCGACCAGCATCGCATTGCGGCGCGCCGCATCGGGGTTGCTGATCGCCTCGTTCAGATAGGCCTCGAAATCATACGAGACGGGCTTGGACTCCGGACGATTGAAGCCGCGCATGTTGTGATAGGTCAGGCCGCTGCCGACGATCAGGATGCCTTCGTCTCGCAAGGATGCGATCGCCTGCCCTACCTTGACGTGCTCGGCCGCGTCATAGCTGGACTTCAGCGACAGCAGCACGATCGGCATATCGGCATTCGGATACATCAGCCCGAGCGGAACGAACGTGCCGTGATCGAAACCCTGGTCGGGATCTTCGCGGCAATCGAGGCCGGCATGCGTGAGCAGCGCCTTCACCTGCGCGGCGAGCTCGGGCTTGCCCGGTGCCGGATATTTGAGGTGGTAGGTATGCTCGGGGAAACCGTAATAGTCGTAGACCATCGGCGGATGCGGCGAGGTCGAAACCGTGAAGGCGTCGGCTTCCCAATGCCCGGTGATGACAAGCACGGCCTTCGGCCTCTCGGGCAGAAGCTGCGGCAAGTTCGCGAACGCCTCGGCAGTCTTGGCATATTGCACCCGCCTGTCCTCCATGAAGGGCCAGGGGCCGCCGCCATGCGACAGGAACAGGGTCGGAAATCGCGTCATCGGTTCGTCTCGTTGACAACAGGGGCGTGCGAGCGGTCCGCACGATCGGCGTTGAGCATAGGCAAAGCAGCATGGTTAGCAAGTCGTTAACGATTTGCCGCCCAGAATCCCGCCGGGCCGAAGCAGTCGGCCTGAAGACAAGTGAGACGTGCGATGAGGAAGTTTGCGCTGGGGGACGTCGTCAACAGTGACAAGGGCCGCCGCGGTGTCGTCCGCGCCGCCTTCAAGTCGCGGGATGGCCAACAGTTCTATGCCGTCGAGAAGGACGGCGCGATGGATTACCTGGAGGAAGACCGGCTTAGCCTCGCGCCGCGCGTCGAGCTCGCGGCTTAATCCAACTCATCTCCTGCCCTCATTTGCGAGCCGGTCGAGACGATCCGCGAATGGATCGTCGCCGCTCGCGATGCCGTCGTTCGCGATCAGCAGCAGGCGATCGCCGCTAGCTGCGTCCCAGCGCGGCAGGTCGGGACCATTGGGATCGCCGGTTCTGGCGAAGTTGATCCAGTAGGCGCGCATGCGGCTTGCGACCTCGCGATCGTGCCGCGACAGGATGCCCGCACCGGGCACGCCTTCCGCACCGAAGATGAACTGCAGCTCGCGGCCGTGGACGACGTCCGGATTGGCGCGGCGCGCTTCCGGCACATAGGCGAAGCGGTAGCGAAAGGTCGGCGCGCCGCCTGCCGCGTGCAGCCGTGCCAGCAGCCGCACCGGCTCGGAGAAGACCTTGTCGGTGTAGAGTCTTGCCGCGAGATCCGAAGGTCTGGCCAGATCGGGATAGAGTTTGCGCAATTCGTCGCTGCCCGGGCCCGTCGGCACGAGCTCCTCCTTGATCGCGGACTCGTTCTCAAAGCCGGCCTCGTCCTCGTTCGAGCCGATGATCACGGGAATGCGGCTTTGGCGTCCGGCCGCAAAGCCCGCGGCGAGGTCCTCGGTCGCGAGACGTCCATCCATCATAGGAGCGAAGCTGCGCGGCGATTTCTCCAGCAATTGCTTTTCGGCAGCGAGCACGCGCCGCGGCTCGGCTGTGCGCAGATCCGTCTTCGGCCCGAGCGCGGCCACGAACTCCCGGCCAATGGCCTCGGCCTCTTCTGCCGAACGCAGGCGCGCGCGGCCGGCCACCGATTGCAGAATGGCCTTGTGGAACAGATCGCGCGCTTGCGCCGACAGCATCAACAACGCGATCGACGTCGCGCCTGCATCGCTGCCGAACAGCGTGACGTTATCAGGATCGCCGCCGAAGGCCGCGATGTTGTCGTGCACCCAATGCAGCGCGGCGAGCTGGTCCATCAGGCCGAAATTGCCGGAGCCGGCGTCCGACAGCGCGGGATGCGAGAGCCAGCCGAGCGCGCCGAGGCGATAATTCACGGTCACCACGATGAGGCCCGCCTGCGCCAGCTTGGCGCCATCGAACAGCGGATCGTTCGCGGTGCCCGAGACGAAGGCGCCGCCATGGATGAACACCATCACCGGCAACGGGCCGTCGACCCCGAAAGGACGAAACACGTTCAGCGTCAGGCAATCCTCGCTCGCCGCCGGCAATTCCGGCTGAAGGCACGGCGCGCCGTAATCGTAGGCGGTGCGCATCTCCGAGCTTTCGGTCGTCGGCTGCGGCGGTTGCCAGCGGAGCGCGCCGACCGGCGGCGCCGCGTAAGCCAGCCCCTTGAACGCGGCCACCTCGCCTTGCACGGCGCCGAGCATCTGCCCCTCACGCGTCAGCGCGAATGGAAACTGCCCGACCGCCTGGGCGACGGCCGAGCCGGCGCCACACAGGACTGCAATAGCCGCAACGAATGCAAGCAAGGCCCGCATCTTCGCAACGATCTCGATGAAGGGTTCGGCAGGTTATGTCCTGAGCCGTCGGCAAGGCAAGCCTCGCGCCTTGCACCTACCCGCCCTTGCCAAGCAGCTCCGTGAGCGCGCGGCGCGCGACGATGCCAAGCTCGCCCAGCGTGGAGTGACCGGACTGCGCCGCCTCGATCAGGCGCTCGGCGATGAACCTGCGGCTGTCGTGATCGCCGCCATGCGGCAGTTGCCGGCACGTCTCCTCGAGAACGACGTCCATGTTCGCTCTGGTTCGCTCACTCAACTCTGTCATGACGCCCGGACGGTACGCGTGGCTTGTAAGCGCAAGCATACACAGAAGGATGAGGTCTGATTACCCCGGGCTATCACGGCCATTGTGCGTCGCGGTGCGTGTGGTGCGGCAATATTTCGCGTGGTCACGAAGCCGCCGCAAACGACAACCCCAGGATTGCACTTGCCGTAATGACAAGCTGAGCCTGCGGCGATAGCCTGCCGGCAAAACAAAACGTACGGGAGGAACAACATGCCTGACGCAATGGTTGCCACACGTGCCTCGGATGAGCGCGGAACCGCTCAAAAGGTCGATGTCGCCGTGGTCGGCGCCGGCTTTTCCGGCCTCTACCTCCTCCATCGCCTGCGCAAGGCGGGGTTTTCGGCGGTCGGCCTCGACGAGGCCCGCGATGTCGGCGGCACCTGGTATTGGAACCGCTATCCGGGCGCGCGCTGCGACATCCAGACCATCGACTACAGCTACACGTTCGATCCCGAGCTCGAGACCGCCTGGACCTGGTCGGAGAAATACGCGACGCAGCCCGAGATCCTGCGCTATCTCGGCTTCGTCGCCGATCGCTACGATCTGCGCCGCGATATCCGTTTCAAGACCAAGGTCACCGAAGCCAGGTGGGACGAAGCGTCCGAGCGCTGGCTCATCACCACTGACAATGGGCCGCCCGTCTCCTGCCGCCACTACATCATGGCGACCGGTTGCCTCTCCGCGCCAAAGCCGCCGGAGATCGATGGCGTGAAGGACTTCAAGGGCGAGGTCTATTTCACCGGCCGCTGGCCGCATGACGGCGTCAATCTCACAGGGAAGCGCGTCGCCGTGATCGGCACGGGCTCCTCGGCGATCCAGTCGATCCCGCTGATCGCGGAGCAGGCCGCGCATCTGACCGTGTTCCAGCGCACACCGAATTTCGCATTGCCGGCGCATAATGGCCCGGCGCCCGCGGACCGCATGAACCTGCTGCAGAGTGACCGCGCGGCCTATCGCGAGCAGGCGCGGCAGTCGATGGCCGGCGTGCCCTACCCGCAGCAGACGGTCGTGAGCTGGCAGCTCAGCGATGCCGAGCGTCGCGAGCGGTTCGAACGCGCCTGGGCCGCCGGCGACCTCGTCCACATCCTGACGCAGCTCTGGGCCGACCAGGCCGTCGACCTCGACGGCAACAAGATCGTCCAGGACCTGATCCGCGAGAAGATCCGCGCCGCCGTCAAGGACCCCGAGACCGCCGCGGCACTGATGCCGGACGACCATCCGTTCGGCGCGAAACGCCCCTGCCTCGACACCAATTATTACGCAACCTACAACCGTCCGAACGTCACGCTGGTCAATCTGCGCAAGGAGCCGATCAAGGCGATCACTGCGAGCGGCATCTCCACCAACGGCCGCAGCTTCGACCTCGACGTCATCGTCTTTGCAACCGGCTTCGACGCCATGACGGGCGCGATCCGTGCCGTGCATCCGATCACCGGGCGCGGCGGCAAGTCGCTGTCCGACGTCTGGGCGCAGGGGCCGCAGACCTATCTCGGCCTCACCGTCGAGGGCTTTCCGAACTTCTTCATGATCACCGGCCCCGGCAGCCCGTCGGTGCTCTCGAATATGGCGGTTTCGATCGAGCAGCATGTCGACTGGGTGGTCGATCGCCTTGCGGCGCTGCGTGATGCCGGCTTCACCACGATCGAGCCGACCGAGACGGCGCAGGCCGGCTGGAACAGGCACATGGC
This sequence comes from Bradyrhizobium agreste, assembly GCF_016031625.1. Classification (GTDB taxonomy): domain Bacteria; phylum Pseudomonadota; class Alphaproteobacteria; order Rhizobiales; family Xanthobacteraceae; genus Bradyrhizobium; species Bradyrhizobium agreste. The sequence continues at coordinate 157,143 of NZ_JACCHP010000012.1, forward strand.
CGACTGTTCGATGCTGACGCTGCACCGGCTCGCCAACACCTGGTACACGGGCGCCAACGTGCCCGGCAAGGTGCAGGGGCTGATGCCCTATACCGGCGGCGTCGGCCCTTACCGCAGCATCTGCGACGAGGTGGTCAGCCGCGGCATGCTCGGCTTCAAGCTCACCGGCCCCAATGGTGCCGTCCAATGCAATGACGGCGAGGTGGTACGCCTGCAGCCGGACGTGCGGCTGGTGCTGAACCTGCTCGCCTCGCTCAACCTGCCGCCGATCGAATCGATGGGCGCGCTCGGCGCCCGTGCCTTCGTCAACGAGTTCAACAAGGGCCGGCCTGCGGGGCGGCCGATCGGCGAGATCGTCGACGGCACCCTGCCCGTTACCGACGGTGCGTTGCCGTACCGTGTCTACAAGCCGGCAGCACCGGGACCGCATCCGGTCGTGGTCTATTTCCATGGTGGCGGCTGGGTGCTCGGCGACGAGCAATCGGACGAGCCGTTCTGCCGCGACATGGTGCGGCGGACCGGCATGATGTTCGTCAGCGTCGGCTATCGCCACGCGCCGGAGCATCGCTTCCCGACCGCGGCCGAGGACGGCTATGCGGCGACGCGCTGGATCGCCGAGCACGCCGCCGAGCTTGGCGGCAGGCCGGGCCCGGTGCTGGTCGCCGGCTGGAGTGCCGGCGGCAACATCGCCGCCGTCACCTGCCAGCTCGCGCGCGACCGCAGCGGGCCCGCCATCGCCGGCCAGCTTCTGGTCTGCCCGGTCACCGACTGCAGCTACGATCGGCCCTCTTACAACGAAAATGGGACCGCTTATTTCCTGACGCGCTCGCTGATGTACTGGTTCTGGGACCTCTACTGCTCGCCGGCCGACCGCACCGACCCGCGGGTCTCGCCGCTGCGCGGCAAGGTCGCCGGCCTGCCGCCGGCCTTCGTCGTCACCTGCGAGTTCGATCCGCTGCGCGACGAGGGGATCGCCTATGCCGAGGCCATGGCCGGAGCCGGCGTCCCGGTCGAGCAGCTCAAGGCGCGCGGCCACTTCCACTCGTCCTTCACCATGGTCGACGTGGTGATCACGGGCGTGTCGGGCCGGGTGCAGATGGCGCAGGCCTTGCGGCGCTTTGCCGGGCTTCCGCCCAAGATCAGCAGCAGTGACGATCACGGACACGACCACGCCAGCCCGGGGCGCGAGATCGCCGCGGCGGCGAGCTGAGCGGAAGCGGAGCGGCCGGGAAGCGCTTCCCGGCCGACCCGGCGATTGGCGTGGCCCCGGCAGCCGGCTGTATCTGCAGATGCAGCTACGGTTGGTGGTCAGGCAGCAACATCGATGCGGCGATGAGGCCCCCTGCTGATCCGAAAGCGGCAACAAGCCAGGGCCACGCGTAACCGGCAGCCGTTCCTTCGTCCGATAGCATCGCACCGAGCATTGCGATGCCAAGCGCAAATCCGGCCTGCCTCATGACCACGGTGACGGCCGAGGCCATACCCGTTTGGGCCGGAGGCACCAATGCAACGACGGCGCCCGACAGTTGCGGATGCGCGAGGACTGCGCCAATTCCGGTCAGCAGCATTCCCGTTGCCGCCGCAGCGAGAACGACTTGCGCGTTCGGGAGCCAGCCGCTCGCCGCCAGGACCAGAATGAGATCGCCTGCCAGCAGTGCTAGCATCGCCGTCGCGAACATCCGGCGCCAGCCCCAGCGTGTTGCGAGGCGAGCACCATAGGGCGGCAGCAGGAGCATCGGCAACGTCGCGAACAGCATTGCGAAGCCAACGGACGGGCCTGCCCAGCCGAACGCGGCGCTCAGGAACGGCGGCAGATAGACGAGAACCGCCCAGTATCCAACGGAAACAGCAATCAGCAGTGAGGAAACGCCGACCATGACCGGCCGCATGAACACAGCGGAGTCGAAGATCGGCACGGGCCGGCGTCGCTGCTGCATCACGAAGATGACGAGCAGACACGCGCTCAGCCCGAGGCCCGCTGCAATCCGGGCCGGCATCGCACTTCCCGTCAACAGGCTCTCGATCGCAACACCAAGCGCAGACGTGAGAAGCACGACGCCGCTCCAGTCCAGCGGCCGGCCGGCAGGATCACGCGACTCTGCGACCAGCCGCGGAACGGCCAGAAGCGTGAGCAGACAAAGCGGGATATTGGCCAGGAAGATCCAGCGCCATCCGAACCAGGCCGAGACAAGTCCCCCGAGCGCTGGTCCGAGCGCCATGGCGGTGCCTGAGAGCACGCCCATGAACGCAAAGGCGCGGGCGCGCTCGTCAGGCCGGGCATAGGCACTCGCGAGCAGCGCAATGCCTCCCGTGATCACGAACGCCGCGCCAAGGCCTTGAACTGCACGCGCGGCCCACAGCATTGGACCGCCTGCCGCAAGGCCACAAACGATCGATCCAAGCAGGAATACGACGTTGCCGCCAAGCAGAGCGCGTCGGCGTCCATACCTGTCGGCCAGCGCGCCGGCCGCGAGCAGACCACCGGTAAATGCCAGACTATAGGCATCCATCACCCAGGCATAGGCGGCGCCGCCGAAACCGAGTTCGGCGGCCATGGCCGGCATCGCGACAACAACCGCGGTCACGTCAAATTGCGTCAAAAAGGCCGCCATGCCGAGCACCATCGCCGGCAGGTCGTGCCAGCTTCTTCTCGGCCGCATATGGAGTTCGGGCGTGATCATCGTTGTCCCGTCGTGAAAGCGTCTGGTACCGGTATGCATGCGAGGGCAAGCCCTGCGCCAATGCGATGTCTTCACATCGGCATGAAAATATTTCATGATGATGCAATGCGCTCATTTCCTCCTTTCGACGGGCTGATTGCATTCGAGGCAGCCTTGAGACATGCGAGCGTCACGCGCGCCTCCGCGGAGCTCGGGCTCACACAGAGCGCGGTCAGTCATCGGCTCCGCAAGCTCGAGGACTTCGTCGGCACACCCCTCCTCATTCGGCAGCCGAGTGGCTTGTGTGCCACGCCCGCCGGTATTGCCCTCTCGAACGAGTTGGCCGGTTTGCTCGACAGGATGGCGGATTTTCGTGCGCTTTGTCGCGCCGCCGCTCCGCCACCGGCCTTGAAAGTCGGCGTCGGTGCAGCGCTTGCCGACTATTGGCTCGTGCGCCGCCTGCCCGATTTTGCGCAGACGCATCCCGGCATACCGGTTGAGCTGGCCGTACGTGAAGCCGACACACACGCGAGGTCGGCCGATCTCGACGTCGCGGTGCTGTGGCAACCAGTAGCGGGCTTGAGGCCGACGTCCACGCAGCGCTTGCTATGTCGTGAGCATGTTTACCCCGTCTGCCACCCGCGCCTTTTGCCTGGCCAGCGACCACTGACCGACGTGACGCGCCTCAAATCGCTGCCGCTCCTGCACAAGGGCCGGACCGGCGAAGACCGCGGGGTCGAGTGGTCATGGATCACCTGGTTCGAACGATTGGGCCTCGGCCGCCCGCCACCCGCCGAGATACGCTTTGCAACGATAGCTACCGCCATTGCCGCCGCCCTGGCCGGCAACGGGATCGTGCTCGCGCGTTCGCTGCTGGTCCAGGATGCCCTCAAGGACGGCAGGCTGGTGCGGGTGCTTCCGCAATCGTGGGACTTGCCGTCGAGCAAGGCTCAAATCGTGCGCTGGCCCGCGGCAATGGCCAAAGATCCCCGCGTGAAGGCGTTTGTCCGCTGGATATTGCAAATTCCGAAGACCCCAAGTGATTGAGTCCTACGCCGCAGCGGATGAGCCGGGAACCTTTTCCCGGCTGCCGCGTTGGGGCTCGTGGCATTGAGATGCAGCGACAGGTGTATGGGCCCCGGCACGCGAGCGCGTGTGCTGGGGTCGTCTCTTGCGTGAGGCAGGGCGATGGGCGACGTGGTCGGGGATTCCAAGGTCGATTTCGGCGCGCCTGCGGTGCTGCATAAATGGCCATCATTGGCCAATCGGCGCCAGCCTGACCGGGAGCCCTACCAGGTGATCGAAGGCACGCTCGACGATTGCATCTCGGCTTTCATGCAGAAGCCGGCGACCACCCGGCACCTCTACGAGATCAGGACCGTAGCGCAGCCGCCGCTCGTCACCGAAATCCTCTCTCCCGAACACGTCGTCGAGCTGTCGCGCCTGAGAGAATTTCTCTGACGGCGTTCACAAGCGCGCGAGCAGGAACCTTCTTCCGAGTTTTCCCGTTGTCAGAGATCGGAAGTCAAGTGGTGAGCGCCTCACATGTTTGAAGCTGGCGTAACATCTCCCGTCGTGCCTTATGGCGCAGACCAGACCCTGTTCGTCGTGGTCGATCGCCGCGACGAGGCGACCGAAATCCGCATCGAGCGAAGCGATCTCGAAGCCACCATCGGCGAACTCGTCGCCGGTTGCTTCAGCGATCCGATTCAGGTGATTTCGTTCAACACCCTCGAGCACTGGATGAAAGACATCTCGACCGACGTCGCCGGCGAGATCAAGGCGCGCTGCGATATCGATGGGATAGAGCTCCCCGATTACCTCAGCGACTTCGTCGAGAGCCACAGCTGAGCGGGCGTCGCATCCATTGCGCAGACAGGAAAACGAGAGCGGACGCGCTTGCCGCATGGTTCGCGAGAGCTAGTTGCGGCGGTGCTTGCCGGCGATGACCTCGATCTCGCGGCGGCGTTCGCCCGCGAAGGTCAGCAGCTTTTCGATCGTCAGCGCATCGGTGATCCGTTTGGCGAGCCGCTCGGCGCGCGCAGCCTGATCTTCGAGATGCTGGATCGTGTTCAAGCGTCGCCTCCCCCAAAGCCCTGAATTGTGCAGACCGCCATGGTGCTCGAAAAGCCGCTAACAGCCGGTTAAGCGCGCCGCATCGGTCGCAACGCGTGGCGCCCTATCGCACGATCTCGAGCCTGACATTGGTGATGCCCTTGTCGACCATGCCGAGCGCCTCGGCGGCCGAAGGCGAGATGTCGACCACGCGGCCGCGCACGAAGGGCCCGCGATCGTTGACCCGGACCGTGACGAACCGGCCCGAGGAGGTCTCGGTGACGCGCAGCTTGGTGCCGAACGGCAGGGTGGGATGCGCCGCGGTCAATTCGTTCTTGTCGAACTTCTCGCCGCTCGCGGTCTCCGTATCCGAATAGAAGCTGGCGAGGCCGTGCGAAGATGTCTGCCTGGTCTCACCCTCGGAGCTGCGCACCCGGCTGATCGGCCGTGGATGCAGCGCCGCCACCCGATGCGGCCGCTCCACCGCGGCTTGCCGGGTTGTTCCGGCGAGATCGGCTTTCTGACGGCCAACCGGCGATTGCGCGCAGGCAGCGAGCGACGCGGCGCCCAGGACCGCGAGCAATAACCGGCTCGAGCTCGCCAGCGACATCCGGGCAGTTCCGGCACTTGCAATGCGAGACATGATGCGCCCTCCGAACAACCCCGAGTTTCGGTGGGCAATGAGGGCAGAACCTTGTCGGAACAAAAGCGGCTCTGGGGCCGCGGCCGTTTCGCGCCAGCTGTGACGATTCCACCACACTGACGTGTTCTGAATCGGGACAGATCGAGGAACGATCAGCCCGATACGACCCGCAAGCCGGTCGGGCGAACGTCCGGCCGAGCTTCACCGGCCTCGCTATCCCTCCTCACGAGCCGCATCAGCTCGCGCCGATAGAGCCGTCGCCAGCCCGTTTTCAGGCTGGCGAGAAAGTCGAGCTCCAATTGCGTCAGTGTGCACATCAACCCGATCCGGTTGCGAGAGGCCGCCGTCAGCCGACGAGGCCTCCCACCGGTTTGATTTCGGCGCTATCAGGGAAGACCGTATCGGCGAGGATCTTCTCCTCGATGCGCAGATGATCCCTGAGCAGGCCCTTCAGCACGGCACGCAAATCCGTGGTCGGCTTGAGATCGCGGTCGTCGAGCAGTTGCGCCGGCTTCAGGCCCGGCCAGTCCGCGATCACACGGCCGCCGGCGAGCCCGCCGCCGATGAGGAAGGCGACCGTGCCGGTGCCGTGGTCTGTCCCCTGCGTGCCGTTGATGCGCGCGGTGCGGCCGAACTCGGTGACCACGGCGACCACCGTCTCGTGCCACACCTCGCCCATGTTGCTTTCAATCGCCGCGAACGCGCCGTCGAGCGCGCCGAGCAGATTGTAGAGCTGGCCCGACGCCGCGCCTTCGGCGATGTGCGTGTCCCAGCCGACGAAGCCCATCGCGCCGACGCGCGGGCCGTCTGGCTTGGCGAGATAGCGCGCGGCGGTGCCGGCGGCTTCAGTGAAATAGGCGCGCACGCGTGCAATGCCCGGCGGTGCCAGCGTCGGATCGTCCGACATCGGATCGCCCGTGCCCCTCGGACCGTCGAGCGAGGCGAGCTTCATGCGCGCCTGCAGCACGGTCGCGAGCTTGGGGTCGGTGTGCTGATAGAGGTCGAGCAGGCGGTTCTGTGTGTCCTCGCTCGCCGGCAGGATTCTTTGCGGCACCCATGTCATGACCGGCGCCGCGCCGCGCACCACCAGTGGCGTCACCGAGCCGATGCCGAGCGCGCGGCTGCCGCGCGGATCGACCCGGCCGCCGGATTCCATCGCCAGCAGCGCACGGTTGAGCCATCCCGAAGCGGTCGCACCGGGCCTGGTGAAGCCGCTCTCCAGCACGTCCTGGCCGTCGAAATGCGAGCGCTCGCGATAGGGCGTCGCCGCGGCATGAACGATCGCCGCCTTGCCGCTCTTGTAGAGCCGATGCAGGTTCGGCATCGCCGGATTGAGCGCGAAGAAGGAATCGAGCGGCAGCGCCGGCGGCTTGCCGTCGAGCAGCAGCGCGCGATCGCCGCGCAGGCCGATCCAGTCGGGATCGCCGACCGGCGCGACCGCGCCGAGGCCATCGAGCGCGCCGCGCAGGATGATGACGAGCAGGCGTGGATCGCGCCCTTCCGCGCGCGCGATCCGCGGCATCTGGCTCCAGGCGAACAGCGCCCCGGAGCCGGCCAGAAGCTCGCGCCGCGTGGGCAGGTGACGATGAAAGCCCATGCTCACCTCCTCTGAAAATCCACCGACATGAACAGCAGCGCCAGCGCCTGCTGCCGGCTCTCGGCACGGCCGACCGCCTGCTTCACCTCGGGTGCGATCTGCGATGCGAAGACGTCCTCGATGATCACTTGCGGATCGGCCATGCCAGTGATGTGCTCGGCAAAATTGTTGGCGACGTCGAGCCGCCGGCCGACCCCGTCGATCCAGCTCGCCTCGTCGTCCGGATAGCCCTTCGGCGCGGACGGACGCCACAGCGGCTCGCCGAGCAATTGCTGGCCACCGGTGTAGAGGACGGGATCGACCTGGGTGATGCCGGTCGCGCGCACCATGCCGACGACCCATTCGCCGGGACGCTTGAGCTTTGATGGCGGTCCGCGCCATGCCTCGTCCGACGACACCATCGCGATTGCGACCTGCTTGAGGTCGCCCTCGGTGTCGCGAAAGGTCCTGGCCAGGTGCTCGACCAGCGCTGGCGGCGGCTCGTCGGCGACGAAGTGCCGCGCCAGCTTGGTCGCGACGTGGGTTGAGGTCGCCGGATGCGCGGCGAGGTCGCGCAGCACGGCGCGGCCCTGCTCGGCGTCCTCCTGCTCGTAGCGCTTGCCGAGCACGGTCTGGCCACCGGGCTCGTGCAGCCGCGGATTGAAGGTGAACTCGCCGCCATGCTGGGGATCGGCACCCGGCGGCACCAGCGTCCAGCCCGTCATGACGTTGGCGAAGCTGATCACGTCGTCCTGGGTATAGCCGGTGCGCACACCGAGCGTGTGCAGCTCCATGATCTCGCGCGCGATGTTCTCGTTGAGGCCGCGGCTGCGATTGATGCCGGCGATCGAGTTCGCGCCCATCGATTCCAGATTGTCGAGATAGAACAGCATCGCCGGATGGCCTTCGACGGCAAGCAGGAGATCGACGAAACGGCCGAGCGCGTTGGCGCGAACCGCCTCGCGCTCATAGGCGCCGGACATGCTCTGGATCTTGTTGGCGGAGATGCAGAAATGGTTGGACCAGAACCACACCAGCCGCTCGGCAAAACCGATCTCGGCCGCGAGCGCGGCTTCCGTGCGCAGCTTCGCTTCCTGCAAATACATCGGGCGCCCGGGATCGGGCACGGCGTCGGCCGCCTGCCTGGCCGCCGTCTCGGCGGCGTCCTTGTCCTGGACTTGACCTTGCGCCTGGTCTTCCGACATCGCCGGCGCGGCGGCCGCCATCTGCTGCTTCTTTGCCTGCTGCTGCGCCTGCTTGACCCGCGCCGTCCGGCGCGCATTGGCGTCGGCAACGGTGCGGAAGGCCTTGGCGCTGCTGGGAAGGCTCGCGGCCTCGGCCAGCGCGAGCGGCCGGTCGAGCTCCGCAATCAACGCGCCGCGCGGGTCCGAGCCCATTGCGGCGATCGATCCCGGCCTCGGCCCCATGCCGAAGCGCTGCAGCGCCAGCACGGCTTCGGCCTTCGCGGAATTGCTCATGGCGACCCCATTCTCTGGAGCCTGCACGACACCGCGCCGTACGAGGCTACGAACCGTAATGCTACATAACGTAGCAGCCAGAATACACCTCGGCAAGCGGAGATTGCAACGTCCCCGTTCCTATCGCGAGCCGCCCATCCCAGGCGGCAGGCGGCGTCGCGCTCCTAAAAGTTGGGCCCGAGCGCGATCTTGGTGATCGTGCCGTTCCTGACACCGATCCGCCATTCCGCCGAACCGTTGGCGAATTGGGCGATGTAGATGTCGCTGTCGAGCGCGGTGACGCCGCGGAAGGAGAGCGCACGCAAGGCGCCGAGACGCGCCAGGATCGCCTGGTCGAACGGCAATTGCTGGCGCGTGATGTCGGCGACTTCCGGCGTCATGTGCTCGTAATCGGGCCGACCCTTTCCGACGCCCTCGATGTAACGGCGCAGCATCTCTTCGCCATTGGCGATCGGAACGGCGCGACGCGCGGCTCGCCCCGGCTTTGCCCCGAGGTTCGACGCCTCGACATTGTGGAAACGCGTCTGCCGGCCCGGCATCAGGACCTCCAGACACCGCCCCGACTTGTCGGCAATCACCCACGGATTGTTCACGGTGGTCGTGGCCGCCCAGCTCATGTTGGACCTGACGACGCTCTGGCTCTTGCGATTGCCGTCGGCATCGAGATTGAAGACGCGGATGTCCTCGCCGAGCTCGTTGTAGACCATGATCCGGATCGGCGAGGTGCCGGCGCGCCCGCGCACGTTCGCCTCCTCCGAGCAAGGCAGGATGCCGCCGAGCTCGTCATTGCCATCCGCCCGGAAGATCACGTCGCCGGCCTTGCCGTCGGGCTCGAGCAGCAGGCGGAATTCCGCCGTGCCGTTCTCGAACTTCGCGCCATAGATGTCGTAGCCGCCGGGGCCGACCCCGCGGAAGAACAGCGACTCCACCGGGCCGAGCGCGACGAACGTCGCCTGCATCTCGTTGAGCTGACGGTGCACCTTGGCGGCCAGCGGTGCGCTCATCCGATCGTAGTTCGGCATACCCCGGCGCAGGTCCTCGATCCCGCGCAGAATCATGTCCTTGCCGCCGGCGACGGGGACCTGCTCGCGGAAACGGTCCGGCACCGCGGCAACACGGCGCGCGAAATCGGCCTCGATCGCCTTCGCCGCGGCCGGATCGATCCGTGGCGCCAGACGGGCGCCGAAGATCGCGTTCTGGACCAGCACGCGCGAGACCTTGGCTTGGTCGTCGCGCAGGAAGATCAGGAGGTTGTCGCCATTGATCGAGAAGACGTCGGCACCTTCGGCCAGAAGTGTCGCCCTCCCCTGCACGGTTTCTTGCACCTGAAGCTTATCGCCGTCGCGGCGCACGGTCAGAACGCGGTTCGGCGCAACCTTGTACCAGCCGACATATTGATCGAGTGATACGGCTTCGGCGGCCGCTGTCGGCATCTCGGCAAGGCGGACCGCGCGGATATCGCGACCGTTCATGCGCAGCATCAGCTCCGCCGAGCGGCGCTCCGCATCAGCCGGGAACGTGATCTCGCCCGACGATGCCGCGTAGGACGCAATGCCGTCGCTGCCGACCGAGAGGCGCAATTTGCGCTGCCCGGTCAGCTGGCCGTAGAGCTCGTCTTCCTCGCGGAAGATGGCGAACACCGAGGCCGGACCCATGGCGTAGAAATTGACGAAGGGGCGATAATGCTGGGCCGGCACCTCGCCGCCATCGGCGATGGCGGACGCAGGGTCCGGCGTGCGATAGGCGATCATGCCGGTCGACACGATCACCGCCGGCACGATCGCGGCGGCGATCCACAGCCGCTTGCGCCAGCCGACGGCGACGGGCATCGCGGCGGCCGCGACGATGCGCTCGACGCGGGCGCGCACGGTCGAAGCCCGCGCCATCGCAAGCTCCATGGGGCGCGGTTTCACGCTGCTGGCAAAATCGAGCAGGATCTCCGCATAGGACAGCCGGTCGTCGATCACCTCGATCGCCTGCGCGTCGCTGATGATCTCGGCGAGCTCGGCAAGGCGCGCGAGCTGCCACCAGGAGAACGGGCTGAACCAGAACACCGCACGATTGAGCGAGGCAAGCAGCAGGACGTAGAAATCGCGGTTGGCGACATGCGCGCTTTCATGGGCGAGCACCGCGATGCGCTTCTTCGCATCCCAGCTTGCAAATTGCGGCGGCACCAGAATGGTCGAGCCGAAGGTGACGGGACCGCCGACATCGCGGCTGACGCGGATGTCAGCATCGATCAGCTGCGCACCTTTGAGCGGCTTCGCCGCACGCGTCAGGCGCCAGGTCAGGCCGAGGCCGATGGCGAGCCGCAGCAGCAACAGGGCGGCGACGCCGGCATAGACGATCGTCGTCACCAGCCACCAGTCGATCGGAACGCCACTTCTCGCCGGCGGCGCAGCGAGGGCGCCCGGCGCGATCGGCAGGTCCGGCTGCGAGGTCTCCAGCAAGGCGATGTCTGCCGGCCACGATTCGGCCGGCACCGGAATCGATGGGGGTAACCGGTCGATGGTGAGCGTCGGCCAATGCATCACGAAGGGCATCGCGAGCGAGGCCATGAGCACGACGACCCACGCCGTCATGTGGACGTGCGGATTGCGCACGCGGAACAGGGTGAGACCAAACCAGACGACGCCTCCCAGCACAAAGGAGCGCAGCGCCGCCTCTGCCAGAGTTGCGATCATTCTTTCTTCACTCCCCTCGCTTTCTTCGCCTTGGCCACCTGGTCGGCCAGGATGCGCAATTGCTGCTGGTCGAGCATCTTGTTGTCCACCATGCCGACGAGGACCTCCTCGATCGAGCCGTTGCAGAACCAGTCGACGATGCGCTGCACCGCCCTGGCCGCAACGCGCGCGCGGGGCTCGGCAGCGTGGTACACGTAAGTGCGGCCGTCCACGGTGTGGTGGACATAGCCCTTTTCTTCCAGCCGGCGCAGCACCGTACGCACGGTGGATTCCTTCAGACGCCGCGACAACCGCTCACGCACGATCTCGGCCGTGACCGGACCATCGGCCCAAACCAATTGCATGACCTCACGCTCGAGGTCGCCGAGTTCAGGCAAACGATCGTCCATGGCATCTTGACCTTGCGGATTGAGTTTCTTGTAACGCTACAGACTGTCGCATATCCGACCGCGGAGCACAATGGCGATTCTACCTGAGATGGTGGCGGGGCTCACCTGACGGCAGCCTGCATTCAGTAGGTCGTCATGCCCGGGCTTGTCCCGGGCATCCACGTTCTTCGTGCTATCCGGTAAGGCGTGGATGGCCGGGACAAGCCCGGCCATGACGATGTGGAGACGTTAGCGTGAACCGAGCCGTTCTGGTGCCGCAGGCCGCTCAGTACTTCGGCTCGTACATCTGCGACTGCACCAGCGCCTTTACGTCATTGGGCGCAGGTCCGTCCGCCAGCCCGCGCTGAAAGGCCACGTCCGCAACCGCCGCCGCGATGCGGATGGAGACTTCGCGGATGCGCGGCAGCGCCGGATAGAGGCTGCCCTGTGCGAGGTCCTCCTGGCCGACGCAATCGGCGAGCGCATGGGCCGCCGCCATGAACATCTCGTCGGTCACGAGGCGCGAGCGGCTGGCGATGACGCCGAGGCCGACGCCCGGGAAGATGTAGGAATTGTTGCCCTGGCGCGGCACGAAGCTGCGGCCGTTGAGCTTGACCGGATCGTACGGGCTGCCGCAGGCGAACAGCGCGCGTCCCTCCGTGTAGCGATAGGCATCCTCCGCCGAGCACTCCGCCTTCGAGGTCGGGTTGGAGAGCGCGAACACGATCGGCTGCTCGTTGAGCTCGGCCATCGCCTTGAGCACTTCGGGCGTGAAGGCACCGCCGACCGCGGCGACGCCGATGATCGCCGTCGGCTTCAGCGTCTGGATCGCGGTGAGGAAGTCGGCGATCGGCGCCTGGTCGGTGTGCGCATAGCGCAGCTTGTGGCCCGAGAGACCTTCGCGCCCCGCAACGACCAGACCGCGGGAATCCACCAGCCAGTTGCGGCGCAGCGCGTCCGCCTCGGAAGCCCCTTCCGCCATCATGGCGGAGACCACGAGATCGGCGATGCCGGTCGCCGCCTCGCCCGCGCCGAGGAACAGGATCTTCTGATCCTTCAGCCTGCCGCCGGAGACGCGCAGGCCTGAGAACAGGCCGGCGAGCGCCACCGCCGCGGTGCCCTGGATGTCGTCGTTGAAGACGCAGGCCTCGTCGCGATATTTGTGCAGCAGCTTGAACGCCGAATGATTGGCGAAGTCCTCGAACTGGATCAGCACGCCCGGAAACGTCTTGCGCGCGGCCTGCATGAACTCGTCGACGAAGCTGTCATAGGCCTCGCCCGTCAGCCGCCGCTCGCGCAGGCCGAGATAATAGGGATCGTTCAACAGCTCTTCGTTGTTGGTGCCGACGTCGAGCAAGATCGGCAGGCATAGTTCGGGGTGCACGCCGGCGCAGGCGGTATAGAGCGAGAGCTTGCCGACGGGGATACCCATGCCGTTCGCACCGAGATCGCCAAGTCCCAAAATGCGCTCGCCGTCGGTGACCACGATCAGCCTGGCCTGGTAGGGCCAATTCTTCAGGATCTCCGCGATCTGGCCGCGATCGCGCGAGGAGATGAACATGCCGCGCGGCCGCTGGAAGATCAGGCCGTATTTCTGGCAGGCAAGTCCGACTGTCGGCGTGTAGATGATCGGCTGGATCTCATCGATATTGTCGACGACGAGACGGAAGAACAGCGCCTCGTTGCGGTCATGCAGCGCATTCAGGGCGACGTATTTTTCCAGGTCCGTCGGCAGCGTGCGCAGATTGGTGAGCACGCGCTGGGCCTGCGTCTCCATCGTCAGCACGCAGGGCGGCAGCAGGCCGCGCAAACCGAGTGCGGCGCGCTCCGCTTCCGTGAAAGCCGTGCCCTTGTTGAGCAGGGGATCGCGCAGCAGTGTCATGCCGTGCGCGGTCTCGGATGATGTCGAATGGGCGCTGACCCGAGCAGGTCTATTCACGATTCCCCCAAGGAGTTTCTTATTGAACCGCATGCATTGTCGGCCACCGCTCCCCGGAGATCAAGGACGTTGGGACTCGTGCGTCGATTGTGATCTCGCACCGCAGCGAGACTGTGCGGGGGCACCGTCGTTCAAGAGGTTAACGCGGGCGAGTGAGAGCGCCTTTCTTTCTCCCGTCGTCATTCCGGGGCGCGCGTCAGCGCGAACCCGGAATCCATTGCGCGGGCTATCTTTGCGGCCCGATGGATTCTCAGGTGCGCAATTGCGCACCGTAGCTCGCGACTTCGTCGCCCCCGGAATGACGGGAGAGCCTCACAATCTCGAAGGTGAGGCTTTAGGGATGATGGCCGCTGCCGGACGCAAGGACGAAGATTGCGGGATCGCTATCCGGCTGCCCGCCGGGCCGTCAGATTGGCAGCGCTGTCCGCCGGCGGCGCGACGTGCATCAGGATGGTCTGGACGGACGATGCGACCTCGATCCCGTTCTGCTGGAAGCGCAGCTTCATGCGGCGGTTGAATTCGCGTTGGACCGGCCAGCGGCCGGCCTCGGTGCAGCGGATCTGCCCGACGATCGACACCATCGCGCCGTCGACCTTGTCGACGCCCCACAGTTCGAGGTCGCCGCGGATCAGCGCGCGGAATTCCGGCTCGCGGCGCATCTCGTCGACGATGTCCTTGAGAATCTGGCCGGCGCGGTCGGTGTCTTCCTTGTAGGCGACGTTGACGCTGACCGAGGCGTTGCCGGCGCCACGGCTGGCATTGGTGATGGTCGTGACCGCGCTGAACGGCACGATGTGCACGGCGCCGTCACCCGCGCGCAGGCGGATGGTGCGGATCGAGACGTTCTCGACGACGCCCGACAACCCCGACACGCTGACGGTGTCGCCGACCTGCACCGTGTTCTCCAGCAGCAGGAACAGGCCGGTGATGAGATCCTGCACCAGCTTCTGCGAGCCGAAGCCGATCGCGATGCCGACGATGCCGGCGCCCGCCAGCAGCGGCGCGACATTGACGCCGATCTCGCTGAGCGCCGTGAGGCCAACGACGGTGGCGATCAGGCAGAGCAGCGCGGTGCGCAGCATCGGCTGGAAGGTGCGCAACCGCGCTGCACGGGCATAGTGCCCGTCCCGCGACAGCGTGTTGATCTGGCGGTCCAGCAGCGCGTTGCTGGCTTCCCAGATCGCCGCTGCGATGAACGCGGCGAGGCCGATGGTCACCATGGCCGAGATCAGCCGGCCGCCGATCTGGCCGCCATAGAACCAGACGATCGCGTCCACGCCCCAGACCTCGAGCACGGCCACGAAGCCGATGAAGCCGATCGCGCCGGATACGATCCTGCGCAGCAGCGGCAGATAGCGGTTGGCGCGGATTTCGAGGCCGGGAAAGCGCTGGAGGATCTCCGGCTTGATCCGGAAGCCGCGGTCGATCAGGCTCAGCGTCAGCATGATGGCGACACGCGTGATCAGCGCCACCGCAATCGTGCCGACGAAATATTGCAGCAGCAGCGAATAGCCGTTGCGGATGTTCAGCGCCCACACCGCCCAGAGCGCGAGGTCGAGCGCGATGGCAAGATAGTGCCAGCCGCCGGCGATACGATTGCGCAAACGGGCCGCGATCCCCTGGCGCTCGGCCGGCGCGCGGATGGCATCGGCGACCTGGCGTCGGCATTGCAGGATGATGACGGCGATGAAGAGATGCACGACCAGCATCACCATGCGCAGCAGCGCGGCGTAGCCGGCGCGGTGCAGGCCGAGCAGCAGCGCCACATTGGCAAAGGCGATGCCGGAGACGCCGACGCCGACGATGCGGCGCGCCCAGATCTCGACATAGGCCGCAGTTTCGGCCCGCACCGGAAACAGGCCGAACGGTCCCGCCAGCGCCCGGACCAGGCAGATCAGACCGCGCGAGAAGGCATAAGCGTTGACGATTGCGAGGATCACGAGGCGGACGGTCGTGGGCTCGCCGATCTCCGTTCCGAGCAGCGCGGTGGCGACGCCGACGAAGACGAGCACGGGCAGCAGTTCGAACACGAAGCGTCCGAGCACGAAGGGCAGCCGCAGCATGATCTGCCAGACCCGCGCCAGACTGTGGCGGCGCTGTTGCATTTCAGGTGCCGGCGTCACGTCGGCGCCTGACGATGGCGGATCGGCAAGCGGCAGCACCGGTGCCGGCAGGCGCGCGGTTTGCGGCACGCGTCCCTCCAGGAATGCGACCGGCCGGCGGATCAGGTAGAAGATCGCCCATTCGGCCGACAGGGCGCAGCCGAGCACCAGCGCAAGCTTCCAGGCGATCTCGATCAGAAGATTGTAAGCCGTGGGATCGTTCGCAGTCCGCACGATCCAGTAGTAGAACGCCGGAAAGTGCGTGAGCGTTCGCGCCATGCCGGCGATCTCGCTCGAGATCTCGCCGATCTCCTCCGAGACCGTGAGCAGAAGCTGCGCGCCGAGGCCGTCGGCCGAGAGTGGGATCGGCGATTTTGGCTCGGGCGCGGGATGCTGCGGACCGGATGCGCTCGCGATCGCGCGGAGCGTATCGATCATCTGCGTGCGCTTCTTGTCGTCCTGAAGGGTTTCCAGCGCGCGCTTCGCCTCGTCAGGCGACAATGCGGCAGCATTGTTTGCCGTGGGCGCAGGGGGCTCGGCACGGGCGCCGGAAAGAGATGGAATCGTGAGGAAGAGAGCGGCGAGGACGACCGCGGCCAGCTTGTGCGACACGAGGATTCCCTGGAAGAGTGAATGCGCCGACGGTGTTGGGAACGTCACTGCCGAAGCACATGCGTCATGGGATAGCCGCTATTCGCCCGGGCCCTGTGTCGGAAGTTGGCCTTCGAGGCGACATTCTCTTGGCATTTGCCGCGTTGCAGGATCAGGAGCTGCCGCCCAGCGAAGCGCCATCAGGCCTGTGCACACAAAGGCCGCTTCGTCACTGCGGATCGACGAGGATGAGGAAAGAGAAAACAAGGATGTCAAAGATCCCGTTGCGGCGCCCTCGCCGCCATCCGGCACGATCGACGGGATCAAAATTACAGCGCCGGGAAGGTAGGGGCCTTGCCTCACTGATGCGGCCCGCTAAACCTTGACCCGGCGTGCCGTTCGCGGTTTTTGCCGCTATGCGATAGTCCGAACGAGCTCCATCGCAATCAACGCGGCTGGATTTGCGGAGGTGGCGTCATAGACCTCCCCTTGCTCATGAGGTGGACGTTGCGCGTCGCTTGTTTGCGACCGCTGCGATGCTCCTCCCAGGACACAAAACTGTCAAGCGGGATCAAAGGCGCAAAGGATCACAATTGAACGTGCAAGTTCCTTAGACGGCCGCGCCCGATCGTGAATTCCTGCACCTGCCAATCAGGAGCACTCGCGCGCCGGGCAAGGACATCGAGCGAGACAGCCGGCAGGGTGACATCATGCCCCTGTTTTGCCCGACGAGGCAAACGGATTTCTCTAAATCCGCATCGCAAAAGATGAGCCGATAAGCCATTGATTTCGCAATGCCCGGCTACTGTGCATGGGGTTGTTTTCGCACTTTTTGTCGTTGGCCGGTTCGGCGGCCTAGAGAAACATCTCCGCCAGGTCGACGGTCGAAGCCTTTCCGATCTGGTCGAAGTTTCGCGCCAGCCAGCTTCGCGCCGTCTCACGGCCCTCATCGCGCAGGCGGCACAGCAGGCTCCATTCGGGGTGGAACTGCGTGGCTGTGCCGAGCTGCGACATCAACGCGTCGTTGCCGATCCAATGCATGTACATGCGGCTGTGCTTGTTGCTGTCGAGCTCGCCGTCGTCGATCAGCCGGGTGGCGAAAGCGATCGCGCGCATCTCGCGCATCAAGGACGAATTGAAGCTGATCTCGTTGATGCGGTGCAGGACATCGGCGGCACTGGCCGGCAACTCGTTGCGCCGGATCGCCGTCACCTGCACGATGACGACGTCGTGACTGCCCTTGCGGTAGATCAACGGATAGATCGCGGGATTGCCGAGATAGCCGCCGTCCCAGTAATGCTCGCCATCGATCTCGACGGCCTGGAAATAGGGCGGCAGGCAGGCTGACGCGAGCACGGTGTCCGCCGTGAGCAGCGGGCTCTGGAACACCTTGATCTTGCCGGTGCGGACGTTGGTGGCGTTCAGAAACAGCTGCGGCGCATCGGGCGAGGAATTGAGCCGGTCGAAATCGACCACGCGCTGCAGCAGCGCGCGGAGCGGATTGAAATGAAAGGGATTGAGCAGGTTCGGCGGCAGCGTGTGCGTCAGCGTGTGGATGAATGCGTGGACCGGATGATATTCCGGCGGCAGCTTCAGCGCCTGGATCCACTGGTTCAGCGGCGACATCAAGTCGTACGCCATGTCCATGCGCGAGACTTCGTACCAGAATGCGTGCAGGCTCTCCCGCGCGGCCTCCGCGCCTCCATGCGCCATGCCGGAGGCCATCGCCACCGCATTCATGGCGCCGGCACTGGTCGCACTGATCGCCTCGATCGCGAGCCTGCCGTCCTCGAGCACCTGGTCGAGCACGCCCCAGACGAAGGCGCCGTGCGCGCCGCCGCCCTGGAGCGCGAAGTTGACGTTCTTGCAGTTCGTGGTCCCGCTGGCTGTCACTTTGCTTGCTTCTTGCCTCCCGTCGCTTCTTTCTCCAGCGCCTTGCGCACCTGCTCGAACTCAACCAGCGAGGCCTTATCGGCGCGGGGAAAGCGCAGGTCGAGCTTTTCCAGCTCGGCATTGATCACCGAGCCGATCACGACGCGGGCGAACCATTTGTGGTCGGCCGGCACGACGTACCAGGGCGCATGGGAGGTCGCCGTGTGGCGGACGATGTCCTGGTAGACCGCCTGGTAGCGCGGCCACAGCGCACGCTCCTTGATGTCGTCCATGGAGAACTTCCACTGTTTGGCCGGATCGTCCAGCCGCGCGAGGAAGCGCTCGCGCTGCTCTTCCTTGGACACGTTGAGGAAGAACTTCAGCACCACGGTGCCGTTGCGGCAGAGATAGCGCTCGAAGGCGGAGATGTCCTCGAACCGCTCCTTCCAGATGTTCTTGGTGACGAGCCTTGGCGGCAGCTTCTCCTTGGCGAGAATCTCCGGGTGTACGCGCGTCACCAGGCATTCCTCGTAATGCGAGCGGTTGAAGATGCCGATATGGCCGCGCTCGGGCAGCGCGACCGCATGACGCCAGAGGAAGTCGTGGTCGAGCTCCTTGCTGCTCGGCGCCTTGAAGGCCGTGACCTCGCAGCCCTGCGGATTGATGCCCTCGAAGATCGCCTTGATCGCGGAGTCCTTGCCGCCGGCGTCCATCGCCTGGAATACGATCAGGAGCGACCAACGGTCCTGGGCGTAGAGCTTCTCCTGAAACGCGATCAGCCGCTTCTTGTTGGAGTCGAGGATCGCCTGCGCCTTCTCCTTGTCGAGATCGCCCTTCTCGTCGGTCTTGTGGTCCTTGAGGTGAAACTTGCCGGAGCCATCGTAGCGGAACGGCGTGATGTAGCGGTCAAGTTCCTGGGCGAGCGACCTGGACGGCTTTTTGCTCATGAGCGCGGGGCACCTTGCGTTGCAACTTCAATCGGTCGAGCAAGCTACCAAGGATGCCCTTGGGAAGGAATATGATGAAGAGCACGAGCAGCACGCCGTAGACGAGATTGTCCCAGCCGACCGCCTTGGTGCCGAAACCGATGCGCAAGCTCTCCGCCAGCAGGATGGTGATGATGGCGCCGACGGTCGGGCCGAGCGAAACGAACAGCCCGCCGACGATCGCGGCGAACACCATCTGCAGCGAGACGGCGATGCCGCTGACCGTGTCGGGCGTGATGAACATCTGGTACTGGCAGTAGATCGCGCCCGCCAAAGCGGTCATCAGCGCGCTGAGCAGCGTGATCTTCAGCTTCTCGGCGGTGACGTTAACGCCGGCCGCGGCCGCGGCGTCCTCGTCCTCCGAGATCGCCTCCAGCGCATAGCGCGCCATGCTGCGGTCGACCCAGTGCCAGACCACGATGCCGAACAGCCAGATCGCAAGCGCGATCAAGTACCAGGTCGTCTTGTCGTCGAATTGCAGTGCCAGCAGCTTGTTGCCGGATGCGCGGTTCGGGGTGTAGCCGAGCGAGCCGCCGGTATAGTCGCGCGTCGCGGTAATGACCTGGAGCACGATGCCTGATAGCGCCAGCGTCACCAGCACGAAATAATGCCCGGTGATGCGAAAGCGGAAGCAGGGATAGCCGACGATCATCGCCAGCGCACCGGCCGCTGCCATGCTGATGGGAATGCCGAACCAGGGCGACAGTCCTGCGTGATTCCACAACAGCGCGGTGACGTAGGCGCCGATCCCCATGAAGCCGCCATGACCGAGCGAGACGAGGCCGAATCGCCCCATCATCGACCAGGACGTATAGGCGAACGACCAGATCAGGATCAGCACCAGGATGTGCAGATGATAGGGATCGCGATAGACGAAGGGCAGCGCGACCAGCGCCGCGAGCCCCACGCCCCATGCAGCAAGCCGCCCCCGCCCCATCATCGGCGCCTCGCAAGCAGGCCCGCGGGCCGGATGAACATCATGACGATGAAGAACGCGAAGGCCAGCACATAACCCCATTCGAGGTCGGAGAACAGGCCACCGAGGGAGATGATCTCGGCGAACACGAAGGAGGCGATGAAGCCGCCGATGAAATTGCCGAGGCCGCCGAGCACGCAGATCAGGAAGGTGATCGGCCCGAAGGAGAGGCCGACGAAGGGATGCACGTCGTATTGCAGCACGAGGAGGCAGGCGGCGAGGCCAGCGAGCGCGCCGCCGAGCGCGGAGGTAATGAGATAGATCCGCTTGGCGTCGACGCCCATCAGCGCCATGATCTGCCGATCCTGCGAGATGGCGCGGATCGCAGTGCCGGTGAAGGTGCGCGTCATGAACAGATAGACCGCGACCATGCCGACCAGCGCGGCGACGAACGAGAGCAGTCGTGCGTAGCTGAAATTCATGTCGCCGAAGGCGAGCACCGGCAGGCGGATGCCGAGATTGCGGAAGTCGATGCCGAAGGTCACCGTGGCAAAGCTCTGCAGCACGAACAGCACCCCGCCGGTCGCGAGCAGCTGGTTGATCGGAGGTGCGGTCAGCAGCGGGGCGATGACGAGGTAGTGCAGCGCCGCGCCAAGAACGGCGACGAGCAGGATGGTGAGCGGGGCCGCAACGAAATAGCTGATGCCGTAATACTGCACCATGAAATACATGCCGTACATGCCGATCATGACGAGCTCGGCGTAGCAGATCCAGGTCACGTCGATGACGCCGAAGATCAGGTTGAGCCCGAGCGCAAGCAGCGCCAGCACGCCGCCGAGCAGGATGCCGTTGATGACGGCCTCCAGCAGATAGATGTCGAATACGTCCAGGAACGCCTGCATGCCCATCACACCCCGAGATAAGCTTCCTTGACCGTGTCGCTCGCCAGCATCTCGGCCGAGGTGCCTGAGCTGCGGATCGTGCCCGCCTCGATCAGATAAGCGCGGTCGACCACCTTCAGCACCTGCTGCACGTTCTGCTCGACGATCAGCACCGTCAGCCCGCTGGCGCGGATCCGCTTCACCAGCTCGAACACCTGCTGCACCACGACCGGTGCAAGCCCCGCCGAGGGTTCGTCGAGCAGCAACAGTTTCGGATTGGACATCATCGCACGGCCGATGGCGCACATCTGCTGCTCGCCGCCGGACATGGTTCCGGCCATCTGGTGACGGCGTTCCTTCAGGCGCGGAAACAGGTCGAACACCACCTCCAGCCGCTCGGCGTAGTGGTCCCGCGCCTCCTTCATGAAGGCGCCCATCTTGAGATTGTCGTCGACCGTGAGTTGCGAAAACAGCCGCCGGTTCTCCGGCACATGCGCAATGCCGAGGCTGACGATCTTGTGCGCCGGGGTCGCGACGAGGTCGACGCCTTCCATCTTGATCGATCCGCGCGAGGGGCGGATCAAGCCGGAGATGACGCGCATCAAGGTGGTCTTGCCGGCGCCGTTCGGGCCGATGACGCCGACGGCTTCGCCGCCCTTCACGTCGAGATTGAGGTCGAACAGCGCCTGAAAAGTGCCATAGCCGGCATTGACGCCGCGAAGCTCCAGCATCGCCTAGCCTCCCGCGCGGCGGCGCGCTTCAGCGGCCGCGGCCTGCGTGGTCTCGGCGTCGGTGCCGAGATAGACCTCGATGACGCGCGGATCGCCCGCGACCGCGCTCGGCAGGCCTTCCGAGATCTTCTCGCCATGATCGAGCACCATGACGCGGTCGACGACGCGCATCAGGACGCCCATGATGTGCTCGACCCAGATGATGGTGATGCCGAGCTCGTCGCGGATGTTGCGCAGCATGTCCGCGGCCTGGTCCATCTCGGCCTCGTCGAGGCCGCCGAGGCTCTCGTCGGCGAGCAACAGCTTTGGCGCGGTGGCGAGTGCCTTCGCCAGCTCGAGCTTCTTCAGCCCTGCGGCGCCCAGCCCATCGACGCTGGCATGGCGATCGGTCGGCAGGCCGACCATCGCCAGCGACCGCTCGGCCGCCTCCTCCGCCTTGGCGCGGCTGTGGCGGCCCTGGCCGTAGAAGCCGGCAAGCGCGACGTTCTCGAAAATGCTCAAGCGGCGGAACGGCCGCGGGATCTGGAAGGTCCGTCCGATGCCGCTGTTGATGATCCGGTGCGGCGCCAGGCCCGCGATCTCGTGCCCGGCGAACAGGATCGATCCGGAGGTCGGTGCCAGCGTGCCGGACAGCATGTTGAAGATCGTGCTCTTGCCCGAGCCGTTGGGGCCGATCAGGCCGAGGATCTCGCCCTGGTCGACCCGGAACGACACGTTGTTCACGGCGGTGAAGCCGCCAAACCGCTTCACCAATCCGCTGACTTCCAACACCGCAGCACTCCGCTACTGGTTGCTGTAGGTGGTGCCCTTGGGCAGCGGCAGCACGGCCTCGCGCTGCGCCTGGCTCTTGGGCCACACCACATAGGACTTGTCGTCGACGTATTGGATCACGACGGGGAACGAGCGCTCGTTCTGGCCGGCCATTGGCGAGCCCTCGCCGTGGAATTTGACGCCGAAGCCGAGCATGGTGCCGCCTTCGGGTATGTCGGTGTCCAGTGCTGCCTTGCGCAGGGAATCGGGATCTACGCCGCCATATTTCTTGATCGCTCGCGGCAGCACGTCGGTCAGGAATAAATTGGTGTTGGACGCAGCCATGCCGACATGGGCCGAACGAATGGCGACGCCCGGCTTGCGCTTGTCGAACTCCTCGCCAATCGCCTTGATGATCGGCGGCAGCTTCGGATCCATGCTCTTCTGGTTGGCGAGCCAGATCGAGATCGGATCGGTGTTGAAGACGTAGTTTACGTCGGCGCCCAGGCCTTCCTTCAGCTTCTCGTAGACGCCGTAGCCGGCGCCATGTCCCACGAGTGCCGCAAACTTCAGCCCCTGCTCGCGGGCCTGCCGGAGCAACAGGGTGATGTCGGGATTATAGCCGGTATGGAAGACCACATCCGGCTTGGCCCGCTTCAGCTTGGTGACCAGCGCAGACAAATCCGGGGCCGTCGCCGAATAGCCCTCTCTGAGCACAATGTTGAAACCAGCCTTCTTGGCACCGGCCTCGTTGCCTTTGGCAACGTCGACGCCGTAGGCGCCGTCCTCGTGGATGATGGCGACCCGCAGGTCCTTCGGGTCCTTGCCCAACTTCTCCTTCGCGTTCTGCGCGATGAAGTCCATCGTCATCATGCCGAACTGATCGCCGGAGGCCTGCGGGCGAAACACGTATTTGTAGTTCTTGTTCTCCAGCACCGCCGACGAAATGCAGGTCGTGATCCACATGAACTTCTTCAGCTGCTCGACGCGCGCTGCCACCGGCACGCATTGCGCCGAGGAGAAGAAGCCGAGCAGCATGTCGACCTTTTCCTGCTCGATCAAACGGATCGCTTCATTGATGGCGACATCCGGCTTGCTCTGAGCATCGGCATAGATCGCCTCGATCTTGTAGCCTTCGACCTCTTTCGCGCTGTACTGATCCAGCATGATCCTTGCGCCGGTATATTGCAGCTCCGAACCGCCGCCGGCGAGCGGGCCGGTCAGATCGTAGATGACGCCGATCTTGAGCTTCTTTTCTTGGGCCGCGGCAGACACCGCCAAGCCCGTCGCTGATATCGCGACCAACAGCCCACGTACCAAGCGGGCAGCCATGCGCAGGCGCATCAAAACCTCCCTAGACGATTGTGCATTGCATTCTTGGTGCAATTTCGTCTGCCCATCACATGGGCTGAGCGGGGCGATGTCAAGCCTCGCGCATCAGTGCGCTGCGAACTGCTGCTCGACGAAGGCCGTGACAAATCGCGGCATGGACGGCCTGAGATCGCTGGTCCCCCGCACGAGATGAATGGCCGACAGCTCCGGCTCGGCCTCGCGCGCCAGGTTGGCTTCGATCCGGGCACGAGCCACATCGCCCGGCATGTCCAGGTTGATGACCTGCAACATCGCGATCGTGGGACCGGTGACCACGCAATGCCAGCCCGGCTCGATCCGATAGTCGGCCGCCGTCAGGCCGGTCTCCTCGTCGAGCTCGCGGACGACGCTGCCGGGAATGTCGAGCGCGCCGTCCCTGACGTCGTCGAGATCCGGCGTTCCTGAGGGGAAATAGATGCGGCCTGCGTTGGCGGTGTGGGGCGCCATCTCGCCCATGATGAAGGCGCCGTCGGAGGCCCGCAACGCCCCCATGCCAAAGCCGTTGAACACGGCCTTGTCGGGAAAGCCCCAGTCGCGCCAGGCGAGGAAGCTCGCGAAATCAGTCTCGAAATAGGTCGCCGTCAGGTGACCGTCGCTGAACGCGGCGTCCCGCCCGAGCAGGACGCGGCCGTTCCAGATCTTCGGCCGCTCGCGCTGCTTCTCGGCAAAATGCGCCGCGATCTCGACGCGGCGCTGCTCGGCGAACGGCCAGACGATCGGCCGCACCGCGAGATCGAGCGTCGCGACGCGATGAATGACCGGAGACGTCATGAAGCCTGATACCACGCCTTCGCGTCGGCTATTTGGCGCTCCCGGTGGTCTTCTTGGCCTGCTCGACGAATTTGTTGGTGAAGGTCTTGCTGACGTCGATCTTGGCGTTCGCCACCTCGGGCGAGCCGACACTGAACACGTTAAGCACGGCATCGGCGCCCTTCGGGTCCATCTTGCCGGTCTCGGAATACATCGGGATCGTGTTCTTCAGTGCGGCGAGATAGAGGTCCTTGTTCTTGCCGACGGTCTCCTCCGGCATCTTCGCCATGATCTCCTCAGGGCTGTGCGAATGGATCCAGGCGAGCGTGGCGAGGATCGCATTGGTGAGCGCCTGCGCCTCCTTCTCGTGGCCGTTGATCCAGGCCACGGTCGAATACAGCGCACCGCCCGGATATTCGCCGCCGAACGTCTCCAGCGTGTCCTTCTGGGTGCGGGTGTCCGAAAGGATACGCAGATCCTTGCGGCTGCCCTGCAGCACGGTCACGGACGGATCGAGCATCACGGCCGCGTCGATCTGGCCCTGCTCCATCGCGGCCACGGCCGTAGCGCCCAGGCCCACCCCGATTACGGCGGCGCTGGTGGGATCGAGCCCGTTCTTCTTGAGCATGTATTTCAGGAAGAAGTCGGTGGAGGAGCCGGGCGCACTGACGCCAACCTTCTTGCCGGCGAGATCTTTGACCGACTTGATGTCGTTGGTCCGCGAGGGCGCGACCACCAGAACGAGGCCGGGATAGCGGTCATAGACCACGAAGGATTGCAGCTCCTGCTTCTTGGCGGCGAGATTGACGCAATGGTCGAAATAGCCGGAGACCACGTCGGCGCTGCCGCCGAGCACGGCTTTGAGCGCGTCCGAGCCGCCCTTGAGGTCGACGAGCTCGACACTGACGCCGGCCTTCTCGTATTCGCCAAGCTGCTTGGCCAGCACCGTCGGCAGATAGCACAGGCAGGAGCCGCCGCCGACCGCGATGGTGACTTTGCTTTGCGCCGCGGCAAGCGAGGTGGTGAGCGTCAGCGCGAGCAGCGCGCCCGCGAGCCTGGCAATCGTGTTCTTCATTGGTTTTCCTCCGTTCGGCCGGCGGCACCATAGAGCAGCGGGGCTGGCTTGAGAAGCACCGCCTGAGCGGGCTGTCCATCAGCCCTTCGGCGCAATGGCGTGCCCGGGCACAACCGAGATCGCATCGACGCGGCCAAGCCGACTTGCTTCCTACCCGCGCCCGTCCGACGCCGTCGGCCGCCACACCAGGAGGCGCCGCTCCACCAGCGTGACGCCGAAGTCGATCAGGATGACGAAAGCCGACAGCACGAACATGCCGGCGAACACGCCGGCAACGTCGAACACGCCCTCGGCCTGCTGGATCAGGTAGCCGAGCCCGGCCGCAGATCCCAGATATTCGCCGACCACCGCGCCGACCACGGCGAAGCCGACCGAGGTGTGCAGCGACGAGAACATCCAGGACAGCGCCGACGGCCAATAGACATGTTGCATCAACTGCCGCTCGCTCATGCCGAGCATGCGGCCATTGTCGAGCACGGTTCGGCTGACCTCCTTGACGCCCTGATAGACGTTGAAGAACACGATGAAGAACACCAAGGTGACGCCGAGCGCGACCTTGGACCAGATGCCGAGCCCGAGCCACAGCGCGAAGATTGGCGCCAGCACGACGCGCGGCAGTGCGTTGACCATCTTCACATAGGGGTCGAACACCGCGGCGACCAGCGGCTGGCGCGCGAACCAGAAGCCGACCAGGACCCCGCCGAGCGATCCGATCACGAAGGCGAGGATCGATTCCGCCAGGGTGATGCCGAGGTGCTTCCAGATCACGCCGGAGGCGAACCATTTCACGATCTGGCTGAACACG
This sequence comes from Bradyrhizobium agreste, assembly GCF_016031625.1. Lineage (GTDB taxonomy): Bacteria > Pseudomonadota > Alphaproteobacteria > Rhizobiales > Xanthobacteraceae > Bradyrhizobium > Bradyrhizobium agreste. The sequence continues at coordinate 183,376 of NZ_JACCHP010000012.1, forward strand.
TCGAACGGATTGGAGAAGAAGAACGGCGGCAGCAGGATCTTGCCGAACACGGGCACGGTCGACAGCACCTGCCACAGCACGATGCCGACGACCGCGACCAGGACCTGCAGCGCGAACAGCGTGGGCCGCGACATCAGACCGCCTCCGCCGCCCGGGTGGACTGCGCGTAACCCTTCATCACCTCGTCCTTCAGCACGCTCCAGATCTCGCGATGGAGCGCATGGAATTCCTTGTCGAGACGCACCTCGAAGATGTCGCGCGGGCGGGCCAGGCCGACGCGCCAGTCGCCGATGATGCGCGAGGACGGCCCCGCCGACATGATCACGACGCGGTCGGCAAGCGCGATCGCCTCCTCCAGATCATGCGTCACGAACAGCACGGCCTTGCGGTCCGCATTCCACAAGTCGAGCAGCAGATTACCCATGACCTGACGCGTCTGCGCATCGAGCGGCCCGAACGGCTCGTCCATCAGAAGGATCTTCGGATCGCGGATCAGCACCTGCGCCAGCGCCACGCGCTTGCGCTGGCCGCCGGAGAGCATGTGCGGATAGCGGTTCGCGAAGGCGCCAAGGCCAACGGAGGTCAGCCATTTCAGGGCCTGCGACAAGGCTTCCGTGCGCGGCGTACCCTTGATCTCGAGCCCGATCGCGACATTGTCGAGCGCGGTCTTCCAGGGGAAGAGCGCATCGGCCTGGAACAAATAGCCGGCATCCCGATTCAGTCCTGCCAATGGCTGGTCGAAAATCCTGACGCTGCCTGCGGCGGGCTTGAGCAGGCCCGCCGCGACGTTGAGTAGCGTCGATTTTCCGCAGCCGGTCGGGCCGACGATGGCGACGAACTCGCCCTGCGCCACCGCGAGATGAGCCTTCTCCACCGCCGTATAGACCCGGCCGTCCCCCAGCCGGAACGCAACCTCGGTATCTTCCAGCGCCACTGCCGTGGGCGTCGTCATATGCTTCCTCCGAACTCAGCCCGATGCCTTAGCCGCTCGCGCCGCCAAGTTCAATCGAGGCGCCGGGCGTGCTACGTATGCCGTGCTGCCGCGCTCTTACCCTCCCCTGGAGGGGGAGGGTCGATCGCGCGCAGCGCGAGCGGGGTGGGGTGATCTCTCCACTCGGGCAGTATTCGACGCGGAGAGACCGTCACCCCACCCCGGTTCGCATTCCGCTTCGCTTCATGCGCACCGACCCTCCCCCTCCAGGGGAGGGTAAGAGAAAAGAGAGCTCACCTGCGATGTCCTCCAAACTGGCCATCAGCTACCACCACGTCACCAAGCGCTTCGGCTCCCTTGCCGCCGTCGACGACGTGTCGCTCGGCGTCGCCGCGGGTGAGTTTGTGGCGATCGTCGGTGGCTCGGGCTCGGGCAAGACCACGCTGCTGCGGCTCGCCAACCGGCTGATCGAGGCCGATAGCGGCACCATCACCGTCGAAGGCGAGGACGCGCGGAATGTCGATCCGGTCGCGCTGCGGCGCCGGATCGGCTACGTCTTCCAGAGCGGTGGGCTGTTTCCGCACTTAAGCGTCGCCGACAATATCGGCATCACACCGAAGCTGCTCGGCGAGCCGGTTGCGGCCGTGGCGGGGCGCGTCGACGAGCTGCTGGAGCTGGTGCAGCTCGACCGCACATCGCACCGCGAACGGCTGCCCGAGGACCTCTCCGGCGGCGAGCGCCAGCGCGTCGGCGTGGCGCGGGCGCTCGCGGCAAGACCCCGCATCATGCTGATGGACGAGCCGTTCGGCGCGCTCGATCCCCTCACCCGCGATGCGCTCGGTGACGACTATCGCACGTTGCACCGCAAGCTCGGCCTCACCACCGTGATGATCACGCATGACATGTCCGAGGCGATCCTGCTCGCCGACCGCATCGCGGTGATGCGCGGCGGACGATTGCTCGCACAGGGGACAGCTGCGGAGCTCTCGAGCAGCCGCGACGATTACGTGCTCGAGCTGTTGCGCACCCCGCGCCGCCAGGTCGAGCGGCTGAATGCGTTGCTTCCGATGGGCGGTGCGGCATGAGCATCTTCACCGATCCGCGCTGGGGCGAGGCGCTGTCGCATCTGCCGGACTACCTCGGCAACCATGTGCGGGTGAGCCTCGCCGCCCTCGCGCTTGGCCTCGCCGTGAGCTTGCCACTGGCGATTTTGACGCGCAACCGTCCGGCGCCGCGCGGCATCCTGCTCGCGTTCGCCAGCATCGTGCAGACCGTACCCGGGCTGGCGCTGCTCGCGCTGTTCTATCCGCTGTTGCTGCTGGCTGCTTCCCTCACGCTGGCTTGGTTCGGAATATCTTTCTCGGCATTCGGCTTCCTGCCCGCGATGCTGGCGCTGGCGCTCTATTCGATGCTGCCGGTGCTGCGCAACGGCATCACCGGCCTCAACGGCATCGATCCCGCGCTGATCGAGGCAGCGAAAGGCGTCGGCATGACCGCGCGGCAATCGCTGCTGATTGTCGAGCTGCCGCTCGCGCTGCCGGTGATGATGGCCGGCATCCGCACCGCGGCGGTGTGGGTGATCGGAACCGCGACGCTGTCGACGCCGATCGGGCAGACCAGCCTCGGCAATTACATTTTTGCCGGCCTTCAGACCCAGAACTGGGTATTCGTGCTGTTCGGCTGCGTGGCTTCCGCCCTGCTCGCGCTCGCAGTCGACCAGTTGCTTGGGCTGATCGAGACCGGCCTGCGGCTCCGCAACCGCGTGCGCAGCGGTCTCGGCGCGGTCGGAATCGCGGCGCTGGTCGCTGCAACGCTGGTACCGACCATGGGACGCTCGTCCTCAGGCTATGTGGTCGGCGCCAAAACCTTCGCCGAGCAATATGTGCTGTCGGCGTTGATGAGGGACCGCCTCGAGGCGGCAGGCCTCTCGGCTAGTGCGCGCTCCGGCCTCGGCTCCAGCGTGATCTTCGGGGCGCTGAAGGCCGGCGATATCGATCTCTATGTCGATTATTCCGGCACGCTCTGGGCCAACCAGCTGCATCGCACCGACATCAAGCCCCGCGCCGAGCTGGTCGCGGAATTGAAGACGGCGCTCGCCAAGGACAACATCACCCTGCTCGGCGAGCTCGGCTTTGAGAACGCCTATGCGCTGGTGATGCCAAGACGACGCGCCGAGGCGCTCGGCATCCGAACTGTCGCCGATCTCGCCGCACATGCGGCCACGCTGTCGATTGCCGGCGACTACGAGTTCTTCTCGCGCCCGGAATGGGCCGCGCTGCAAAAGGCCTATGTGCTGCAGTTCCGCACCCAGCGCCAGATGCAACCGGACTTCATGTATGCGGCCGTCGCCAGCGGCGAAGTCGACGTCATCGCCGGCTACACCAGCGACGGCTTGATCGCCAAATACGAGCTCACAGCGCTCGACGATCCCAAACACGCGATCCCGCCCTATGATGCTATCCTGCTGCTGGCGCCGAAACGCGCCGGCGACGAGCGACTGCAGGCGGCGCTCAAGCCATTGCTCGGCAAGATCGACATCGCCACCATGCGCGAGGCGAACCTCCGCGCCAGCGGCAATGATGCGAATTCATCGCCCGATGCTGTGGCGAAGTGGTTGTGGGAGAAAGTGGCTAAACGATAGGCCGGTTACAGCCCCCGGATCATCCCCGCATCGATCAACAGCCGGTTCAGCCGCCGCGCCTCGGCGCCGTCCTTGCAGCCGTAGAAGATGCCCTTGCAGCGGAGCATGATCTCTTTCTGCTCGGCAAAGGACGGGTCGAGCGGGATGCCGGCGGCTTCCTGAACCACCAGCGGCAGATAGGGACCGTCGATCGCATCCATCACGGCCTCGCTTCTAACCGGCTCGAAGTTGATGGCGTCGATGGCGTAATAAGTCGCGTAGAGGCGCGAATCGTAGGCGTCGAGCTTCTTGCCGATCGCGCCCGCATCGAGCCCGGGCTCGAGGATGGCAGGCGCAAATTCCGGCTGATGGTCGCCGTAGCGCACGATCAGGAAGGGCTCGCCGGGAAACGTTTTCCTCAAACCGGCAATAAACGCCTTGTACTGCTCGGCGCTCATACTCTGGCGGCGCAGATATTCGTCGATAGACGGCACATTCCCCGGCGCGCGCCAGTTCGGCAGCAGATCGGGACGGAAGCGGGTCTCCCAGGGGAAGTGGTTGGCACCGAGATAGATGAAGGTGAACAGCGGCTTGTTCGGCGGCTGCTGGCCGATCAGCTGAATCGCCTTGTCGTAGAAGAAGCTATCGGGCTCGACATCCTTGGCGCCCAGATCCTTGGAATCGAGGAAGCGCTCGATTCCCGTCGTCATCTGGAAGCTGCGCGCGCCCATGAAGCCGCCATGGGCCGGATAGAGCGACAGCGTATCATAGCCGCAGCGGCGCAGCGCCAGCGGCAGGCCGCGCTCGACCCGGTTCGAGGCGATGCGCGTGACGAAATAGGCGAAACGGCCGAACGAGCGCGAGGAGAGCCCTGCGAGCACGTTGTATTCGGTGAACCAGCTCGGCCCGCCATTGCTCTCGGCGAGGAACGTGCGCTGCTTGCCATCCCACGATTTGAAATGGTCGCCATAGCGCGGCGGCAACTTGATGCCCTGGGCGGCGCGGATGTCGAAGCTCGATTCATCATGGATCATGATGATGTTGGGGCGGCGGCCCGCGGGGTGGCAGGCATCGACCAGCGGCATGTTGAGCCGCTCGCCGGTCGAAGCCGCCGCCTCCATGAAGCCGTGCCGCGCAAAGTCGGAGACGGCCGTGACGCCGGAGCGGAAGAATTTCGAGAGATAGCCGTCGTCGTAATAGCCGCGCCAGGCCTCGTCCGGATGATAGAGCGAATAGCCGACCAGGGCGGCAAGGCAGGCGAGCTTGCAGGCGAGCGCCGGCAGGCGGCGGACGCGGAACGGATCGAGCCACCACAGCGCATACATCAGCGGCAGCGTGACGAGACCGGCCAGGATCACCGACCAGCGCAAATTCGGAAAGATCGTGAACAGGAACGCGACGGTGTCGCGGTCGATCATCATCAGGTCGATGAAGTTGGCCGTCATCTGCACGACGTCGTGCTTCAGCCGCGACAGCAGCACCAGCACGACGACCATGGTCAGCGACAGCGCGCCCGACAAGGCGGGGCGACGCAGCAGCGCGATCCAGAAGAAGTTGAGGATGCCCCAAGCCAGCGCGAAGGACAGGCGCGAGCCGAAATCGGTCTCGGTTTTGTACATCAGGGCGAGTGCCGCCAGATGCGGCGCTGCAACCGCGAGCAGCCGCCAGATGCCGAGCGCGGCGACGCTCGCCAGCACGGCGGTCGTGGCAGAAGGACCTGGATTGGGCGCGGACGCCATTGACGACAACGCAACTTCTGGTCCGGCGCGGTGATGCCAAGCCCCGCTGGCTCTCAAGACGGCCAGCGACGCCCGATGCAGCCGGAAGCCTGCACCGTGTCATAAAACTGTAACGGAACCGTCAAGGAGAGGCAACGCGCGGCGCGGTCGACCTTCGCTTAATGTTAGTGGCAAGCGCCGCCCAGCATCGACCAGAGCCACCGGCCTGCTAGAGCTTTGCGATACCTGCGATGAACAGATCGATCACTCCTTCAGCCATCTGCTCGATCTCGCCCTCCCCGACGCCCCAGCGCGGGAAATGGCCGTCGAGATTCATACGGGCGAAACCGTAGACGAGGGCGCGCCCGGCGATCTGGATGCGCTTGAGGTCAGCCGGCCGCAGCAGGCCTTGCTCTGCCGCATCAGCCAGCATCTGCTCCGTTAGCGCGATCAGCTCGGCATTGTCTCTTGTCAGCTCCGGCGAGCTGCCATGGGCAAAATAGCGTCCGGTCGAGAGGATCTCGAAATGCGCGGGATTGCGCATGGCCCAACGCAAATAGGCGAGACCAAAGGCGCGGAAGCGGCCGAGCGGGTCGGCGGCCGGAGCCTCAGCGAGTGCCGTCTCGATCTCGGCGCGGAAGCGCCGCTGTGCCTCCGCGGCGGCGGCCGCCATCAGCGCATCGCGGTTGGGAAAGTGTCGGAACGGCGCCCCCGGCGACACCGCGGCCCGGCGTGCGGCCTCCCGGACCGAGACTTCGGCGCCTTCCGCTGCGAGTTGCAGCGCAGCATCGATCAACACGCGGCGGAGGTCGCCATGGTGGTACGGCCGGGCTTCGGCGGCGGGGCGGCGGGGGCGCGGCTTGGACGGCTGGCGGACAGGCATGGAGCTTTTTAGCCTCACCCGAACGTGAATGTAAGCAATGATTACACCATTGACGCTGCCCTCAACCCCAAATGTAATCAGCGATTACATAAAAGGGAGATGCCCCATATGTCCGAAGCTCGAAGCTGGCTCGAAGGCTGGCGCCTGCTGACCGTCCTGTGCTTGAGCCTCGTCGCACTCAGCCTATGGATCGCCTCGATGCGGCAGTTCGAGGTCGAGGGCCTCCGGATGGTGATCCGCTTCACGGCGCGAAGCTCGCTCCTGTTGTTCTGCCTCGCCTTCAGCGCCGCGGCGCTGGCGCGGCTCTGGCCCAATGCCTGGACGCGCTGGCAAAAGCGCAACCGCCGCTATCTGGGCCTCAGCTTCGCGGTCTCCCACGCCATCCACGCGGCGGCGATCATGACGTTTGCCAGGATGGATCCGGCCGGGTTTGCCGAGGCCACTTCGGCGGCCTCCTACATCTTCGGCGGCGTCGGCTATGGCTTCATCATCGCCATGAGCGCGACGTCGTTCGATCGCACCGCCGCACTGATCGGCCCGCGCGGCTGGCGGGCCCTGCACCTCGTGGGCGGCTACTACCTCTGGTTCCAATTCATGGTCTCGTTCGGCAAGCGCGTGCCGACGATGCCGCTCTATGCCGCCTTCCTGCTTCCGTTGCTCATCGTGATGGCGCTGCGCATGATTGCGATGGCCCGCCATCCGCGCGGGCAGACCATCGCGGTGGGCTGAAGCGCTGGCTTGCTGTGGGCAGGAGACCCGAGCCGCTCGACTGCGCTTCAGTTCGCGGAGAATTGGAATGAAGCAGCAATGTCTCGGGCAAGACGAAAAGAGCGAGACCGCCGTTTGCGATCTCGCTCGAATAGGATTCAAGATTTGGCCTGAGCGACGCTCGTGCCTCGCTCGTCATTCCGGGGCGCGCGTTAAGGCGCCCCCGGAATGACGGCGTAGCCGTCAGTTCTTGCTCTTGTCGACCAGCGCGCCCTTCTTGATCCAGGGCATCATGTCGCGCAGCTTGGCGCCGACTTCCTCGATCGGATGCGCGGCGAGCTTGGCGCGGGTGGCCTTGAACGAGGTCTGGTTGACCTTGTTCTCGAGCATCCAGTCGCGGGCGAACTTGCCGCCCTGGATGTCGGCCAGGACCTTGCGCATCTCCTTCTTGGTCTCCTCGGTGATGATGCGCGGACCGGTGACGTACTCGCCATACTCGGCAGTGTTGGAGATCGAGTAGTTCATGTTGGCGATGCCGCCTTCATAGATCAGGTCGACGATCAGCTTGACCTCGTGCAGGCACTCGAAATAGGCCATCTCCGGCGCGTAGCCGGCTTCGACCAGGGTCTCGTAACCGCCCTTGATCAGTTCGACCAGGCCGCCGCAGAGCACCACCTGCTCGCCGAACAGGTCGGTCTCGCACTCTTCCTTGAAGGTGGTCTCGATGATGCCGGCGCGGCCGCCGCCGATCGCCGAGGCATAGGACAGGCCGAGGTCATGGGCATTGCCCGAGACGTCCTTCGCGATCGCGATCAGGCAGGGCACGCCGCCGCCGCGCTGATATTCCGAGCGCACGGTGTGGCCGGGGCCCTTCGGCGCGATCATCAGCACGTCGAGGTCGGCGCGCGGATCGAGCAGATTGAAGTGGACGTTGAGGCCATGGGCGAACACCAGGGCCGCGCCCTTCTTCATGTTGTCGTGCAGGTGCTCGCGGTAGATGTCGCCCTGGAGCTCGTCCGGGGTGAGCATCATGACGAGGTCGGCCCATTTGGCGGCTTCCGCAACTTCCAGCACCTTGAACCCGGCAGCTTCCGCCTTCTTGGCCGAGGCCGAACCCTTGCGCAGCGCAATGGCAACTTCCTTGACGCCGGAATCCTTCAGATTGAGCGCATGGGCATGGCCCTGGCTGCCATAGCCGACGATGGCGACCTTCTTGCCCTTGATCAGGTTCAGGTCGGCGTCGCGATCGTAATAAACACGCATAGGTCGTTTCCTCGTTCAGGGCCGAAACTCGGCCAATGGTCAGTGTCCGAAGGGTGAAATTTGCGGATTTCGGGGGCTGTCTAGAGCATTTTCAGCCCTGAGGGAAACCCGTTTCTGCATGGAAATCCGCGACATCATGCATCCATGAAAACGGGGTAGAGGGAGGCCAGCAGCAGGATCGCCATCAGAACGTTGAAGGCGCGCACCAACCGCTCCGAGGTCAGGACCGGCCGCAGCGCGGTGCCGAACAGCGCCCAGACCACGGTCGAGACCGTGCCGACGACGAGGCTGATCACGATCTGGATCGCGATATTGATCGGAAATTTGGCGATCGCGGCATAGGCGGTGATGGTGCCGATCACGATCACCCAGCCCTTGGCGTTGATCCACTGGAACATGGCCGCGCCCCAGAAGGTCATCGGGCCGCGGCCATTCTCCTCGCCCGGCTTGGCCGGACCGGCCATGGCGATCACGGCGGCCAGGTAAATCAGGTAGGCGGCGCCGGCATATTTCAGGATAGTCTGGAGGATCGGATAGGCGAGGAACACAGTGCCGAGCCCGAGGCCGACCGCGGCCACCATGAAGGCAAAGCCAATGACGATCCCGACGATGTGCGGGATGGTGCGGCGGAAGCCGTAAGTCAGGCCGGAGGACAGCAGCATGATATTGTTCGGCCCGGGCGTGAAGTACATTACGACCATGAAGACGAGGAAGGCGTAGAAGAGCGAGTAGGTCATCATCACCTCACGCCGTCTTCGGCAGAACTTGCGCCCGCTTTGCCAGCACCATCACGGCGATCCCGCCGATCACGGTCAGCATGCCGGCGAGGCGAAGGGGCCCGAACCGTTCGCCGAACACGATGCTGGAGGCCGCCGAGCCGACGAACGGCACCAGCAGCGCGAACGGCACGACTTGCGCAGCCTGATAGTCGCGCAGGAGGCGGCCCCAGAGCCAATAAGCGATGCTGGTGGAAATGCCGCCGAGCATCAGCATGCAAAGCGCCGACGACAGCGACATGTGCGTCAGCGACGTCCAGGTCGGCGCCGGTCCGTTGGCGATCAGCGCCAGCACGAACAGCGGCACGGCCGAGGCAAGGCAGAGCCAGGCAAACAGGTCGAACATCGGCACGCCGCGCGCACCACGCAGCAGGATATTGCCGATTGCGAAGCTGAGCGGCGAGATCATCAGCACCGCAAAGGCGGCCACGCTGAAATCATAGCCGACGGTGCCGCAGATCAGCAGCAAGCCCACCGCGGCGATAACAACGCCGAGCGTCTGCACCGGCGTCGGACGTTCGCCGAATAGGATCGCGGCAAAGCCGATCGTGAACAGTGCCTGGCTCTGCACGACGACGGAGGTGAGGCCCACCGGGACACCGTGGGCGATGCCATAGGCCTGCGACAGGAACTGACCCAGGAACAGCGTAAAGCTGATCGCGATCAGCAGCGACCAGGCAATTTTGGGCTTGCGGATGAACAGGCACGGCACCGCCGCAATGGTGAAGCGCAACGCCGTCATCAGCTCCGGCGAAAGCTCGTCGAGCGCGATCCGGCTTGCGACGAAGGCAAGCCCCCAGATGATCGCCACCATGACGGCGATGAGGATGTCGGCCGGCTTCATTGTTGTTTCCGGTTCTGCTTTGTCTCGCAGCCCTGTTTGTTGTTCTGGTCTAACCTTGCTCGCCGGCTTTCGGTTTCCGCAGAAGATACGTGCCGTGCATCGGCGCGTGGTAGTCGGCCGAGACCAGGGTGAAGCCGACGTCGGTCAGCATCCGCTCCATCACCCAGCCGAAGGTGGAATATTCGTCGCGCATGTGGGTCACCACGCCCTCGCGGGAGAAATCGTGGTTCTTGATCTGGAAGTCGGCCCATTGCTCGACGTCACGCTCGATCGCGTCGGGCATCGATGAGTAAACAATGTCACGGAGATAAAACGTCGCTCCGGGCTTGAGCGCGCGAAAAATCCGCGACATCGCCACCGCCTTCCAGAAATCCGGCAGATGGTGCAGCGTGAACTCGCTGACGATCAGATCGTAAGACTCGGGCCGGTAGGCGAAGCTGAGCAGGCCGGCGGATTGGGTGCGCATGGGCGCCTTGCGGTCGCGTGCGTAGATCTCGGCCAGCGCCAGCATCGCCGGCGAAATGTCGATGGCGTCGACGTCAGCGCCCATCAACGCCGCTTCGGTGGCGAGCACGCCGTTGCCGCAGCCGATATCGGCGATGCGCCAGCCACGCTGGACCCCGAGCATTTTCAGCGCGGCGCGCGCCCGCAGATCGGCATCGTCATGGTTGTCGTAGATCGAGGCCACCGCGGGCTCGATCCCCATCCGGTTCCGCTCGTTGTAGTACCAGTCGCGCGCCAGCATGGCTCACATCCCTTCAGGCCCGCGACCGATCGCGGCAACACCGGTGCGCGACACCTCGACGAGGCCGAGCGGGCGCATCAGGTCGATAAATTGATTGATCTTGTCCGTATTGCCTGTGATCTCGAACACAAAGCTCTCGGTGGTGGCGTCGATCACCCGGGCGCGGAACGCATCCGCCAGCCTCAGCGCCTCGACCCGATGCTCGCCCTGCCCGCGCACCTTGACCATCGCCAGCTCGCGCTCGATCGAGCGCTTGGTCTGGGTCATGTCGACGACCTGATACACCGGGATCATGCGGTCGAGCTGGTTCTTGATCTGCGCGATCACCATCGGCGTGCCCGTGGTGACGATGGTGATGCGCGACAGATGCTTCTGCGCCTCGGTCTCCGAGACCGTAAGGCTCTCGATGTTGTAGCCGCGCCCCGAGAACAGGCCGATGACGCGCGCGAGCACGCCCGGCTCGTTCTGCACGAGCACCGCAAGCGTATGCGTCTCATTGGGATCGTGGCGGTCCTCGATGAAATAAGCGGATGCGGGCTGGTTCATTGTCGTCCCCTCTTGTCTCTCCGTCACGCCATCGCTGGCGCGTCCGTCCCGACCCAACGGCGGAACAGATCGAAATCGATATTGCCACCGGACAGCACGAGACCGACGCGCTTGCCCTTCAGCTTGCTCTTTTCCTGCAGCGCCGCCGCCAGCGCGGCTGCGCCGGCGCCTTCGGCGAGATTATGCGTATCGGTCCAATAGGCGCGGATCGCGCCGGCGACCTCGTCGTCGGTGACCTCTATGATGCGCGAGGCGCCCTTGCGGATCAGCGCGAACGCATCCTCGTCGGGGATGCGCGTCGCCATGCCGTCGGCGTGCGTGTTGCTGGTTTCGGTCGTCACGATTTTTCCGGCCGCGAACGACAGCGCATAGGACGGCGCTTCCGTCGACTGCACGCCGACGATCTCGGTTTTCAGGCCGAGCAGGTCGCGCGCCATGATGCAGCCGCAGATGCCGGAGCCCTGCCCGATCGGCACGTAGAGGATATCAAGGTCGGGCACTGCGCGGAGCAGTTCGAGCGCGTAGGTCGCAACACCAAGAACGAGATCAGGGTGGAACGAGGGCACCATGTGGAGCCCGGCGAACTGCGCGCGGCGCTCGGCTTCCTCACGTGCCGCCTGAAAGTCCTCGCCGTGTTCGACGAGTTCGGCACCAAAGGCCTTCATCGCGCGGTTCTTCTCGACCGAGTTGCCGCGCGGCACATAGATCACCGCCGGCACGCCGTGGCGGCTCGCGGCAAAGGCGAGGCTCTGACCGTGATTGCCGCGCGTAGCCGAGATGATGCCCGATGTCTTCGGCCGCTCGCGCTTCAGCCGTTCGAGATAGACGAGGCCGCCGCGCACCTTGAAGGCGCCGATCGGCGTGTGGTTCTCGTGCTTGACCACGACCTCGGTGCCGAGCCGACGTGCGAGCAACGGCCAGGCATGCGCCGGCGTTGCCGGCACCGCCTGCCCCACGATCGCATGTGCGCGCTCGAGCTCCCTCAGGTCGAACATGGCCTCACACCAGCGCCTTGCCGCCGGCGAATGCCTTCGCGGTGGCCTCGTCGTTGGCCTGCTCCGGCAGCAGCATCTCGTTGTGAGCCTTGCCCGAGGGGATCATCGGGAAGCAGTTTTCGAGTGCCGCGACACGGCAGTCGAACAGCACCGGGCGCTTGACCGAGATCATCTCCTTGATGGCGCCATCGAGATCGGCCGGCTTGTGCACCTGGAGGCCGACGGCGCCGTAGGCCTCGGCAAGCTTGACGAAATCCGGCAGCGCCTCCGAATAGGAATGCGACAGGCGGTTGCCGTGCAGCAGCTGCTGCCATTGGCGCACCATGCCCATGTACTGATTGTTCAGGATGAAGATCTTGATCGGCAGCTCGTACTGAACCGCCGTCGACATCTCCTGCATCGTCATCTGCACCGAGGCATCGCCCGCAATGTCGATGACGAGGCTGTCCGGGTGCGCCACCTGCACGCCGACCGCGGCCGGCAGGCCGTAGCCCATCGTGCCGAGACCGCCAGAGGTCATCCAGCGATGCGGCTCCTCGAAGCCGTAGAACTGCGCCGCCCACATCTGATGCTGGCCGACCTCGGTCGTGATGTAGGTATCCTTGCCGCGCGTCTGCTCGAACAAGGCCTGGATCGCGTGCTGCGGCAGGATGACGTCGTTGCTCTTCTTGTAATAGAGCGAGTTGCGGGCGCGCCATTGCGCGATCTGCTGCCACCACGACCTGATGTCGGGCTTCTTCGCCTCCGCCTTGAACACCTGGAGGATGTCGCCGAGGACGTTGCCGCAATCGCCGATGATCGGCACGTCGACGCGGATGTTCTTGTTGATCGAAGACGGATCGATGTCGATGTGGATCTTCTTCGAGCCGGGCGAGAACGCATCGACGCGGCCGGTGATGCGGTCGTCGAAGCGCGCGCCGACGCACAGCATGACGTCGCAATCATGCATGGTCATGTTGGCCTCGTAGGTGCCGTGCATGCCGAGCATGCCGAGCCAGTTCTTGCCCGACGCCGGATAGGCGCCGAGGCCCATCAGGGTCGAGGTGATCGGAAAACCGGTGACCTCGACCAGCTCGCGCAACAGCTTGGTCGCCTCTAGGCCGGAATTGATCACGCCGCCGCCGCTGTAAATCACGGGACGCTTGGCGTTCGCGAGCAGCGAGACCGCTTTACGGATCTGCGCCGCATCGCCCTTCAGGCGCGGCGCGTAGGAGCGGTGCACGTCCGACTTGCGCGGCGGATGATAGGTGCCGGTGGCGAACTGCACGTCCTTGGGGACGTCGACCAGCACCGGGCCCGGACGGCCCGAGGTTGCGACGTAGAAGGCCTCATGCAGCACCTTGGCGAGATCGTTGACGTCGCGCACCAGCCAATTGTGCTTGGTGCAGGGGCGCGTGATGCCGACGGTGTCGCATTCCTGGAACGCGTCGTTGCCGATCAGATGCGTCGGCACCTGGCCGGAGATGCAGACCAGCGGGATCGAGTCCATCAGGGCATCCGTCAGCGGCGTCACCATGTTGGTGGCGCCGGGGCCGGACGTCACCAGCGCGACGCCTGGCTTGCCGGTGGAGCGCGCATAGCCCTCGGCGGCATGGCCCGCGCCCTGCTCGTGGCGGACCAAGATGTGCTGGACCTGGCTCTGCTGGAAGATCTCGTCATAGATCGGAAGCACCGCGCCGCCGGGATAGCCGAAAATGTCGGTCACGCCGTGGTCGATGAGTGCGCGAACGATCATCGCTGCGCCGGTCATCTGGTTCGGATCGTGGCTCTTGTCGCTCATTGGCTTGCTCCGGATGCGCTGTTGTCAGCGGCTTCATTCGTGTCGGGTTCGGGAAATAAAAAAGGCCCCGAAGAGGGCCCATGCACACCGCCTGTCATGTGGATGGCAGCTAGCCACCCCCGGCGGTGTGCCTGGGTACGACGGCGATAAGGAGTTTGGTAATAATGTTACGCATGGCGGGCGCCCGGCTTCCCAAAGGTTGCGCGAAACATAGCGGCCAAAGCCTGGATGTCAAGGCAATGCGGCCGTTCTCGCGCGATTTTGGCAGTGTAGCGGTGTTCCCGGGGTTCGGCGAGAGGTAAATCGCCGAACCCGGCACAAAAGCGCGTCAGTTGCAGTCCCGCTCCGACGTCACGATCGCGGCGAGCCATCCCCTCGCCTCCGCCGGCCTCAACCACTCGAAATGCGGCAGTTGGTGTCGGAACCAGGTGAATTGGCGCTTGGCATAGTGGCGGGTATCGGCGCGGCCAATGCTGGCGGCCTCCTCCAGACTGAGCTCGCCGCGCAGATGCCGGATCAAGGACGGCACGCCGTGGGCCTTCATGGCCGGCAGCAGCGGATCGAGATGCCTGGCGGCGAGCCGCTCGACCTCCTTGAGCGCGCCGGCGCCCAGCATGGCATCGAAACGGGCATCGATCCGGGCATAGAGCTCGTCACGCTCTGGGGCGAGGAAGACCGCGCGAAAACTGTCCTTGGGCAGCAGCGGCGGCTGTCCCTCCCGGTGCCAATCGAGCAGCGAACGGCCGGTGGCCTCGATCACCTCGAGCGCGCGGGCGATGCGGGTGCGGTCGCGCAGCTTCAATCGCTCGGCCGCGCGAGGATCGCGGGCTGCGAGTTCCGCGTGCAGCGCTTCGACGCCATTCCGCTCCAGCCGCGCGCGCACATCGTCGCGCAGCTCGGCGGGGATCGGCGGCACCACGGAGAGACCTGTGGTCAGCGCCTTGAAATAGAGCCCGGTGCCGCCGATGAAGATCGGCAGCCGTCGCTCGGCCCTCGCCTCATGGAGCGCCTTCGCCGCATCGCTTACCCAGGCACCGGCCGAGAAATTCACGGCGGCGTCGACGTGGCCATAGAGACGATGCGGCACCAGCGCCTCGTCCGCCGCGGTCGGCCGCGCCGTGATGATGCGGAGGTCACGATACACCTGCATGGAATCGGCATTGATGACGACGCCGCGGGCGGCAAGCGCAAGCTCGAGCGCCAGCGCCGACTTGCCGCTGGCGGTCGGGCCTGCGATAAGCACGGCCTTGCTCGAATGCCCCTCGCTCACGAAAACCTCAAATGTCCCTCGTCGCCACGCTGATCTGCAACCCCGACAATCCCGCGCTCGATACGACCATCGTCGATGGCGCCCGCGCCGTGCTGCCGCAGGCGGCGCCGGCGCACTGGCTGTGCGACGGGGTTGCGGTCGACATTCCCTTCGGCGCCGACAGTAACCTCGAAGGCGACCGCCACGCCATCGAGCAGCGGTTGCGCGAGCTCCGCGGCGACCTGCCCATCGACATCGTCGTGCAGCCTGTTGGCTTCAGGCGCAAGAAGCTTTTTCTCGCCGACATGGATTCCACCATGATCGGCCAGGAATGCATCGACGAGCTCGCCGATTTCGTCGGTGTCAAGGCGCATGTCGCCGCCATCACCGAGCGCGCCATGCGCGGCGAGATCGAGTTCGAGCCGGCGCTGCGCGAGCGCGTCGCGCTGCTCAAGGACCTGCCCGCCAGCGCGGTCGACGAGGTCCTGGCCAAGCGCATCACGCTGACGCCGGGCGGCCGCGAGTTGGTCGCGACCATGCGCGCGAACGGCGCCTATACCTGCCTCGTCTCCGGAGGCTTTACATTGTTCACGCGCGCGGTCGCCGCCAAGCTCGGCTTCCAGGAGAACCGCGCCAACGAGCTCGTCGTGCGCGACGGCAAGTTCACCGGCGAAGTGAAGGAGCCGATCCTGGGCCGCGCCGCGAAGCTCGCGACGCTGGTGGATTTGATGGAATCGTTCGATCTCGACGACATCGACTCGGTCGTGGTCGGCGACGGCGCCAATGACCTGGCGATGATTCAGGCCGCGGGGCTGGGCGTGGCCTATCATGCGAAGCCGGCGGTGGCTGCTGCCGCCGCCGCGCGGATTGATCATGGCGATCTCACCGCGCTGCTGTATGCACAAGGATACAAGCGCGAGGAGTTTGTGGAGGGCTGACGCAATCGTCGTTCCGGGATGGTGCGAAGCACCAAACCTCAGGTGCGCAATTGCGCACCGGCGGAACCTCGAGATCCCGGGTTCGATGCTTCGCATCGCCCCCGGAATGACGGATGAAGTTACTGCACGCTCAGCGCGACGAACCGCAGCTCACCGTCGCCGTTCGAGACCAGCAGCAGCACCGATTTCTTGCCCTCCTTCTTGAGCTGATCGACCCGCTTCTGGATGTCGGCGCCGCTCGACACCGCCTCCTGCGCCACCTCGACGATGACGTCGCCGGCGGACAGGCGCTTCTCGGCGGCGTCCGAATTGGCGTCGACATTGGTGACGACCACGCCCTTGACGCTGTCCTTGATCTTGTAGCGCGTACGCAGATCCTTGTTCAGCGTTGCGAGATCGAGGCCGAGCGCCTTCTGCGTCACCGGCTTCTCCGGCGCCGGCTCGTCGGTCCTCACCGCCGCCTGCACCTTGTCGGGATCCTGGAGGCGGCCGAGCGTGACCTTCTTGGTCTCCTCCTGGCCCTTGCGGATGATGACGACGTCGACCTCCTTGCCGACCGCGGTGTCGGCGACGACGCGGGACAGGTCCTTCGGGTCCTTGACGTCCCTGCCGTCGAACTTGACGACGACGTCGCCGGGCTCAATGCCGGCGGGCTTGGCCGGGCCCTTGTCGTCGACGCCGGCGACCAGCGCACCGCGCGCGGGCTTGATGTTGAGGCTCTCGGCGATCTCGTCGGTGACGCTCTGGATGCGCACGCCGAGCCAGCCGCGGCGGAGCTCGCCGAACTGGCGGAGCTGGTCGACGACGCCCACCACCGTCTTCGACGGCACGGCGAAGCCGATGCCGATGGAGCCGCCGGACGGCGAGATGATCAGCGTGTTGACGCCGATGACGTCGCCGTCGAGGTTGAACAGCGGGCCGCCGGAATTGCCGCGGTTGATGGAGGCGTCGGTCTGGATGTAGCTGTCGTACGGTCCGGAGGAGATGTCGCGGTTCTTGGCCGAGACGATGCCGGCCGTCACCGTGCCACCGAGGCTGAAGGGATTGCCGATCGCGACCACCCAGTCGCCGAGACGCAGCTTGTCGCTGTCGCCGAACTTCACCGCGACCAGCGGCTTCGGCGGCTTGATCCTGAGCACGGCGAGATCGGTCTTCTTGTCGACGCCGACCAGCTCGGCCTTGATCTTGGTGCCGTCGTTGAGGATGACGTGGATCTCGTCGGCATCCGCAATGACGTGGTTGTTGGTGACGACGACGCCCGACGTGTCGATGATGAATCCGCTTCCGAGCGAGTTGGTCTTGCGCGGCGGGTTGTTCTCGCCGCCCTTGCTGCCGCCACCGGGGCCCCGGCGGTTCTTGAAGAAGTCGTCGAAGAACTCCTCGAACGGCGATCCGGGCGGCAGTTGCGGCATGGTGTTGCTGCCGCCTCCCTTGGCATCGACCGTCTGCGAGGTCGAGATGTTGACCACCGCGTCGATCACCTTCTCGGCGACGTCGGCGATGCCATCCGGTCCACGCGCATGGGCAGGCGTGCCGAACGCGCTGAAAGCACCGATGGCGAGCGCGACCAGCCCAAGTCGAACACCAAATCGCGCGCAGCGGCGCGAGCGGGACGGGGCAATGGTGGCAGCGGTCATTGTGATCTCCAGAGAAAGGGATTCGGCGCCAGACTGCGCTCGAACGGGGGCACGGCGCAAGCGCGGAGCTTCACGGGCCTCAACAGCCCGATAATAAGGCGAAAACCTGTCTGACGCCTTCACTTTGGCGTTGGCCGAGGCCTTAAATCGGGCGCCGCATAACCCAGATCAGGACCAGGCCGGCCACGGCCGAGCCGATTCCGACCGCCCGCAGGATGTTGTCCGGCGTGGCGATGGCGCTTTTCATGGCTTTGCGCATCCAGTTTGGACTGGCTGCGAACATCAAGCCTTCGAGCACGAACAGGATGCCTAGGCCGATGAGGAAGTCGGCGAACGCAATGGACCTCATCGGAATGGAACCTCCCGCTATGCTGTTCTTGTCTGGACGAAGGGCGGCGAAATCCGCCGCCCGTGTCTAGCTTACGGCTTCGCCGGCGTCTCGGTTGCCGTCTTGCCGGACGGGTTACCGAAGTACCGGAAGAAATCCGAATCCGGCCTCAGCAGGAAGCGGGTGTCGTTCGCACGCAGCCCGTTCTCGTAGGCCGTCATCGACCGGTAGAAGGCGAAGAAGTCGGCGTCCTTGCCGTAGGCCTCGGCAAACAGGCGGTTGCGCTCGGCATCGCCCGCACCGCGGGTCTGCTCGGCCTGCGAATTGGCTTCCGCGATGATGACGGTCGCCTCGCGGTCGGCCTTGGACTTGATCTCCTGAGCCTTCTGGCCCCCCTGTGCCCGGAACTCGGCGGCCTCGCGCTCACGCTCGGTCTTCATGCGCAGATAGACCGCCTGGCTGTTCTGCTCCGGCAGGTCGGCGCGGCGGATCCGGACGTCGACCACCTGAATGCCATAGCCGTCGGCCTCGCGGTCGAGCTGGTCGCGGATGCGCAGCATCAGCTTCTCGCGGTCGTCGCGCACCACGTTGATGAAGGTGACCTCGCCGAGCACGCGGCGCAGGGCCGCATTCAGGAGCGTGGTGAGCTGGATATTGGCAGCCTGGATCGAGCCGACGCTCTGATAGAAGCGCAGCGCATCCTTGATGCGATAGCGCGCGAAGGCGTCGACCACGAGCCGCTTCTGGTCGGAGGCGATCGCCTCCTGCGACGGGTTCTCCAGATCGAGAATCCGCTTGTCGATGTTGATCACCGAATTCCACGGCGCCTTGAAATGCAGGCCGGGCGCGGTGACGACGTCGACGGGCTTGCCGAATTGGAGCACGATCGTCTGCTCGGTCTGCTGCACCGTGAACAGGGACATGTAGGCCACGATCAGGACCAGAAGCAGCCCGAGCAGCGTGACGAAACCCGTAGCCGGAGATCTCATCGGTTGCCTCCGCTCGACTGCGGACCGGTCGCAGGTGTCCGTTTTGGCGCCAGTTCGGGAAGCGGCAGATAGGGCACGACGCCCTGACCTGAGGGGCCGCCGTCATAGACGAGCTTGTCGGCGCCGCCGAGCACGCGCTCCATCGTTTCCAGATAAATCCGCTCTCGCGTCACGTCGGGCGCCTTCTTGTATTCCTCGTAAACCTTCAGGAAGCGCGCGCTCTGGCCCTTGGCCTCGGCAACCGCCTGCTCCTTGTAGCCTTCGGCGTCCTGGAGGATCTTGGCTGCCCTTCCGTGCGCCTGCGGCACGACCTGATTGGCGTAGGTATGTGCTTCGTTTTGCAGCTGCTCGAGATTGGCACGGGCCGCCTGGACGTCGCGAAAGGCGTCGATCACCTGCGCCGGCGGATCCACCTTCTGCATCTGCACCTGGGTGATCTGAATGCCCGCGCCATAGCTGTCGAGGGTCTTCTGGATCAGCTCCTGCACACGCTGCTCGATCGTGTTGCGGGCGCCGGTCAGGATCGGCTGGATCTGCGAACGGCCGATCACCTCACGCATCGCGCTCTCGGAGACCGCCTTCACGGTACCTTCGGGATTCTGGATGTTGAAGAGGAAGTCGCCGATGCCGTCCGGCTTGATGCGCCAGAGCACGGTGAAGTCGACGTCGACGATGTTCTCGTCGCCGGTCAGCATCAGGCTCTCTTCAGGCACGTCGCGAATGGAGCGGCCGCGCCGCGCCGGATCCTCGATCAGCGTCATGCCAACCGAGATGGTGTTGACGCGCAGCGCCTTGGGCAGCAGCACTGTCTCGATCGGGTAGGGCAGATGATAGTTCAGGCCCGGCTGCACGGTGCGGACATGCTTGCCGAAGCGCAGCACGACGCCGAGCTCTTCGGACTGCACGCGGAAGAAGCCCGACAGCAGCCAGAAGGCGACGATCAGCAGGATGATCAGCGTGATACCCATGCCGGAGAAATAGCCGCCCGGCATGATCTGCTGGAGGCGGTCCTGGCCACGCCGCAGAAGGTCTTCCAGATCCGGCGGCCTCGGCCCGACCGGTTGCGGGCCCGAGCCCCATGGTCCCTTTGGACCCGAGCCCCATGGGCCACCGCCCTGATTCTTCCACGGCATTCGACGCTCTCCTCGGCAGGGTGGAATTGCCCCGCCCGCTTTGTCCGGTCCGGCTTTATAGGGGACAGGCAAGTCCCTTACAACGCAGCCCGACCGTCTTCCGAGCTATGCTCAGGCACGAAAAAGTCAATGTAAACATTGACGAAAGCGGTTAATGGCCGCGCCGCCGACGATATGTCACATAGGAGACGTCGGCGCTGTCGTCGGGGCCGGCAGGGTGGCAGACGCGCCTAACCTCGTCCCATTCCGCCTTGTCGATGTCGAAATGCGTATCGCCTTCGGGGCGCGCGTGCACTTCGGTGATTTCGAGACGATCGGCGCGACCAAGCCATTGCCGGAAGATCTCGGCGCCGCCGATCACCGCAATCTCGGTGACCGAACGCCGCAGGGCATCGCCGCGCGCGACCGCCTCCGCATCCGCTGGCGACGTCGTGACGATGGCGCCATTGGCGCGATAGGCCGGATCGCGGGTGACCACGATGTTGGTGCGGCCCGGCAGTGGCCGGCGCAGGGTCTCGAAGGTCTTGCGTCCCATGATCACCGGCTTGCCGATCGTCAGCGCCTTGAAGCGCGCCATATCGGACTTCAATCGCCACGGCATCGCATTGCCCGCGCCGATGACGCCATTCTCCGCGATTGCGACGACGAAAACGATCTCCATCAGGCAGAGCTCCCGGCAAGCTGGGTCAGCGCAGGCCCGGTGACCCGGCACAGCGTCCAGTCGTCCAGCATGACCGCGCCAAGGGATTTGTAGAACGCAATCGAGGGTGCGTTCCAGTCGAGCACCGCCCATTGCAGGCGCGACCAGCCGTTGTCGACGCATTCCCTGGCGAGGTAGGCCAGCAGCGCCTTGCCGAGGCCCTTGCCCCGGTGTGACGGCCGCACGTAGAGATCCTCGAGATAGATGCCGTGACGGCCGCTGAAGGTGGAGAAATTGAGAAACCACACCGCGAAGCCGACCGGCTCACCGTTCCACTCCGCGATCGCGCAATAGAGCTGCGGCCTCTCGCCGAACAGCGCGTCGGCGATGTCGGCCTCGGTCGCCTCGACCTCGTGCGACAGCTTTTCGTACTCGGCGAGCTCGCGGACGAAGGAGAGAACGAGCCTGGCCTCTCCGGGCTGCGCACGGCGGATGGTCGACGGCATCGGTGTCAGACCGCGACGTCCGCCTTGATGTGCGGATGCGGATCGTATCCGACGAGCTCGAAGTCTTCGTAGCGGAAGGAGAAGATGTCCTTCACGTCGGGGTTGATCCGCATCACCGGCAGTGCGCGCGGGGCGCGGCTGAGCTGGAGCCGCGCCTGCTCCAGATGGTTGGAATAAAGATGGGTGTCGCCGAGCGAGTGCACGAAGTCGCCGGGCTTGAGGCCGGTGACTTGTGCGACCATCATGGTGAGCAGCGCGTAGGATGCGATGTTGAAGGGCACGCCGAGGAAGACGTCCGCCGAACGCTGATAGAGCTGGCACGACAGCTTGCCGTTCGCGACATAGAACTGGAACAGCAGGTGGCAAGGCGGCAGCGCCATCTTGTCGACGTCCGCCGGATTCCAGGCTGTCACAATCAGCCGACGCGAATCCGGGGTGCGCTTGATCATGTCGATGACCTTGGCGATCTGGTCGATGCTGCCGCCGTCGGGTGTCGGCCAGGAGCGCCATTGATGGCCGTAGACCGGACCGAGATCGCCATTGGCGTCCGCCCATTCGTCCCAAATGGTGACGCCGTTGTCGCGAAGATATTTGATGTTGGTGTCGCCCTTCAGGAACCAGAGCAGCTCATGCACGATCGCCTTCAGCGGCAGCCGCTTGGTCGTCAGCATCGGGAAGCCGGCCGACAGATTGAAGCGCATCTGATGGCCGAACACCGAGAGCGTGCCGGTGCCGGTCCGGTCGGTCTTCTCGGCGCCGTCGGAAAGAATCCGCTCGAGCAGGTCCTGATATTGGTGCATGGGCGACTGAGCCTTTGGGGAGGCGCCGAACTTAACGACACCCCCAGCGCTGCGACAGCGGCGATTCGCTGTCCCCGTCGATTATACCCGGAAAAGTGAGTGTTCCCGGCACAAACGACAAGGGGCGAAAGTCAGCGTTCCGCCCCTCGCCTAGCGCCTTGATCGCCTTCGCTTAATTTGCCGGCTTGAGCACCGGGCTCCACTTCGCGATCTCGTTCTTGACCAGGGTCGCCAGCGCCTCCGGGGTTCGGTCCTTCGGCCCGGGGATAACGCTGCCGAGCTCGAGCAGGCGCTTCTTCACCGTCTCGTCGTCGAGCGCCTTGACGGCGGCGGCGTTCACGGTTGCCACGATCGCAGGCGAGGTTCCCTTGGGCGCGAACATCGCGTTCCAGGCCTGAGCCTGGAATGCCGGCAGGCCGGCTTCCGCCGTGGTCGGCACGTTCGGCAGCGACGGGTTGCGCTCGGCCGTGGCGATTGCATAGGCCTTGATGGTGCCGGCATTGATCTGCGGGACGGCGTTGACGATCTGGTCGCACATGTAGTCGACCTGACCCGCCACCAGCGCGTTCATCGCAGGTCCCGTGCCGTTGAAGGGCACGCCGACGGGCTTGATGTTCAGGATGGAGTGGAGGAGCTCGCACGAGACGTGCGAAACCGAGCCGACGCCGGCATGCGCGGCGTTCACCTTCTCGGCATTCGCCTTCACATAGGTGACGAACTCCTTGAGGTCCTTCGGCGGAAAGTCCTTGCGCGCCAGGATCAGGATCGGCGTGCCGGCTAGAAGTGCGATCGGCTCGAAGTCTTTCTCGGGGTGATAGGCCAGCTTCGGATAGAGCGGCACGGAGGCGGCATGCGTGCCCATATGCCCGGTGATCAGCGTATAGCCATCATTGGCCGCACGCGCGGCACGCGCCGTGGCGGTGGTGCCGCCGGCGCCGACCACGTTCTCGATGATGATGCTCTGCCCGAGCGTCTGCGCCATGTGCCCGGTAACGATGCGTGAGATCACGTCAGTCGGCCCGCCGGCCGCGAAAGGCACGATCATGGTAATGCTGCGCGTCGGATAGGTCTGCGCCTCAGCCGTTGCGATGAAGGCGCCCAGCGATGCGACCGCTGCTGCGCATGCGCCTGCGAGCGCGCGAATGAACGTCATGGCGATCCCCCTTGGACACAATAAAATGCCGGCCCAAAGGCCGGCATTTCCATTTCACAAAGCCGTAACACAAGTCGATTCGACTTCCGAATGCGGCGTGCCGACGCAGGACTGAGCCGACCAGGGCGCGGCCGACCTCAATTCTCGGACTCGGTGAACACCTCGTCGCGCTTGGCGCGCAACACGGGTAGCACCGTAAGGACAAGCAGGCTTGCCGCGACCGCAAGCAGCACCGCCGACAACGGACGCGTCAGGAACACGCTCCAGTCGCCGCGCGAGATCAGCAGCGCCCGGCGCAGGTTCTCTTCCATCAGTGGTCCCAGCACCATGCCGAGCAAGAGCGGCGCCGGCTCGAAATCGTGCTTGATCAGCCAATACCCGACGAGACCGAAGATGCCCGCGAGGATGACGTCGACCGGCGCGTTGTTCACCGAATAGATGCCGATCGCGCAGAAGATCACGATCGAGGGGAACATCAGCCGGTAGGGCACGCGCAAGAGCCGCACCCAGATTCCGACCAGCGGCAGATTGATGATGATCAGCATCAGATTGCCGATCCACATCGAGGCGATCATGCCCCAGACGAGATCCGGCTGCTTCTGCATCACCTGCGGACCGGGCACGATGCCATGGATGGTCATCGCGCCCACCATCAGCGCCATTACTGCGTTCGGCGGGATGCCGAGAGTGAGCAACGGAATGAACGAGGTCTGTGCCGCGGCATTGTTGGCACTCTCCGGCCCCGCCACGCCCTCGATCGCGCCGCGGCCGAACCGGGAGGGGTTCTTGGCGAGCTTCTTCTCGAGCGTATAGGCCGCGAAGGACGCGATCACCGCGCCGCCACCGGGCAGGATGCCGAGGATCGAGCCGAGCACAGTGCCACGCAGGATCGGCGGCGTCGAATCGGCCAGGTCCTTCCGGGTCGGCATCAGGCCGGTGATCTTCTGCTGCACGAGGTCGCGATTCATCTCGGCGCCGTGGTCGAGGTTGCGGATGATCTCGGCAAAGCCGAACACACCCATCGCCACGGTCGCAAAGCCGAGGCCGTCGGCGAGCTCCGGAATGTTGAAGGCCATGCGCGAGGCACCGGTCTCGATGTCCGAACCGACCATCGACAGCAACAGGCCGAACACGATCATCGCGATCGCCTTCAGCACCGAGCCCTTGGCCAGCACGACCGCGAAGATCAGACCGAGCACCATCAGCGAGAAATACTCGGCCGGGCCGAACGCCAGCGCGAGTTTCGTCAGGGGTGCGCCGAGCAGTGCGATCAAGACGGTCGCGACGCAGCCGGCGAAGAACGAGCCGATCGCGGCGATCGCCAGCGCCGGGCCGGCACGGCCCTGCTTAGCCATCTGGTGACCGTCGATGGCGGTCACGACCGATGTCGCCTCACCGGGTATGTTGACCAGGATCGACGTGGTCGAGCCGCCATATTGCGCACCGTAGTAGATGCCGGCGAGCATGATCAGCGCGCCGACCGGCGGCAGCCCGAACGTGATCGGCAGCAGCATCGCAACGGTCGCGATGGTGCCGATGCCGGGGAGAACGCCGACCAGCGTGCCGACGAGGGCGCCGATCAGGCACATCAGGAGGTTGATCGGGGAGAGCGCGACGGCGAAGCCGTGGGCGAGGTTGGCAAAGATATCCATCACGCCCTCACTGGACCAGGAAACGCGGAAACATCGGCATCGGCAGCCCGAGCACGTAGGGGAACAGGATTGCACAGCCGAGCGTCAGGCAGGCGCCGACGATGGCCGCCTCCAGCCAACGCGTCTCGTGCGAGCCCGTCGCGGCGATCATGAAGCTGGCAAAAGCCGTGACCACGAGGCCGAGCGGCCGGATCGCCAGCGCGAAGAACAGGATCGCCGCCATCACGAACAGCGGCCCGCGCCAGGAATAATGGGCGAGCGCCGGTCCCTCCGTGATCAAGCCGGTCAACGCGACGCCGGCAGACAGGGCAACCAGCAGTCCGCCGAACATACGCGGCGCAGTGCCCGCACCGAAGGAGAAGCCACGCATGCCCTGCAAATCGCTCGAGGCCCAGAGCGCGAACAGGGCCACGGCCATCAGGACGACGCCGCCGACATAATCTTGCGCCGAACGGATGGTCATGAACAGCGTGAGGATGGCCACCACAAACAGCGGATAGGAATAGATCAGTGCCAGCAGCACCTCGGACGACATCTTCTTGGCGCCGCCGCCAAACGATCCGAATATGGCGCTGGGCGCGCCGGCGAGCAGCGCCGTCGCGTGGCTGGTGACGACCGCCGCCGGACCGCGGCCAGCCCCCCAGCCGAAGATCGTCCCGATCGACCAGATTAATTCGAAAATCTGCGGCGCAATCGCCAGCAGACAAAAGCCGAGCGCCAACCGGGTGTTTCGGGTGGCTGTCGCTGAGTGGCCCATCGTGTCGGCCATGCCTGTCTCCTCCGCGACCTGTAAGTCACGAGCACTGTTGTTCTAAATCGGCTGGAACTGGTTACCCCCGCCCGGATCACTGCCTAGCGATTTTCATCACACAATGCCAGCAAAACCCAACACGCCGCCGGCCAGCAGAAGCCAGAGGGGATCGGCCCAGACCTCTGGCAATGGCCAGAACAGCGACCAGCCCGCGCGGTCCGGAACCTATCCAAAGGGAACCGCGGGATCGCGCCCCCAACCCTCTGTTTTTCGGAAGCTTTGCCCCCTATATTGGGGGTGCCGGTTCGCCGGCTATGGAAATAAACGGTCGTCGCAATAAACCATTCGGACCCGGGGGCGGTACCCGGCGCCTCCACCAAAGCCCACCATCGGGCGAGCCCGAAGCTGGGCTTTGGCGGGGGCGAAATAGGATCGACGAGGGCGTAAAGGGCGTACTTTTTCCCGGTATTGTTCCGCCGTTATCGGGCTACTGCAATAGTTGCCAACGACAACTTTGCTCCGGTTGCTCAGGCTGCGTAACGCAGTTTGAAAGACCACTCTAAAGTCCTAGTGGGTTAAGCTCCGCTAGGCGGGGTTCGGAGGCACCTGGCAACAGAAGCCTCCACTTTACTCTTCGATTTCTTCCCCGACGGGGACTCCTGCTCGCCCGTCAGGCGCGGTACTATTGCGACTTGGCGAGTCGGATCGGCAGGGTCCGGCTGTGGGGATGCAACAGGACCACCATGGCGACCGATCATATCCGATACGATGTGCTGGCCCGCGATGCGCTGCGCAGCGTGCTGCGGAAGGTGCTGAGCGATGCCGCGGCCCATGGCCTGCCGGGCGAGCACCATTTCTTCATCACCTTCGTGTCCAAGGCCGAGGGCGTGAAGCTGTCGCCGCGGCTGCTCGCGCAATATCCGGAGGAGATGACGATCATCCTCCAGCACCAGTTCTGGGATCTGACCGTGCTCGAGGACCGTTTCGAGGTCGGCCTGTCCTTTGGCGGCATTCCCGAGCGGCTGGTAGTGCCGTTCAGTGCCATCAAGAGCTTCCTCGATCCGTCCGTGAAGTTCGGTCTCCAGTTCGACACCTCCGACGTCACCGAGGTCGCGCCGGACAATCTGCCGGCAGCGCCCGCGCCATCGGCCGTATCGGTCCCGGCACCTGCCACGGAGAAGGCGGAAGCTGCCGACGAGCCGACCCCGCCAAGCCAGGGCGGCGCCGAGGTCGTGCGGCTCGATCGTTTCCGCAAGAAATGATCCAGCTTGGCCGCGAAGCCGTCGCGACTGCCCAAACTGCCTATATAGAGAAGCACATGAAGAGGCCGTGCGGCGCTTCGCGCGGCAGAATGGATGTGCTCATGGCCAAAGCGTCCCGCTCGAAGACTGCCCGCCCCGCAACCCGAACCGAGACCGACAGCTTCGGTCCCATCGAGGTCGCCGCCGACCGGTATTGGGGGGCGCAGACCGAGCGCTCGCGCCAGAATTTCCGCATCGGCACCGACCGCATGCCGATCTCGCTCGTGCATGCGCTCGGCATGGTCAAGCTCGCCGCCACGCAGTCCAATCTCGAGCTCGGCCTGCTCGACCAGCGCCGCGCCGATGCCATCATCCGCGCCGCGCGCGAGGTGATCGAGGGCAAGCTGGACGACCATTTCCCGCTTGTCGTGTGGCAGACCGGCTCGGGCACGCAGAGCAACATGAACCTCAACGAGGTGATCGCCAACCGCGCCAACGAGCTGCTCGGCGGCGAGCTCGGCGCCAAGAAGCCGGTGCATCCCAACGACCACGTCAACATGAGCCAGTCGTCGAACGACTCCTTCCCGACCGCGATGCACATCGCCGCCGCAAGCCGCATCAATGCCGATCTCGTCCCTGCGCTCGGTGAGCTGCTGCGCGCGCTGCGCAAGAAGGAGAAGGAGTTTTCGAAAATCGTGAAGATCGGCCGCACCCATACCCAGGATGCGACGCCGCTGACGCTCGGTCAGGAATTTTCCGGCTATGCGGCGCAGGTCGAAAGCGGCATCGCCCGGCTCAAGATCGCGGTGAAGGACCTCTATCCGCTGGCGCAGGGCGGCACAGCCGTCGGCACCGGCCTCAACTCGAAGCCGCGCTTTGCAAGGCTGTTCGCCAAGCACGTTGCCCGGATCACCAAACTGCCCTTCACCAGCGCTGCCAACAAATTCGAGGCGCTGGCCTCGAACGATGCCTATGTGCTGGCGCACGGCGCCATCAATTCCGTCGCGACCGGCCTGTTCAAGATCGCCAACGACATCCGCCTGCTCGGCTCCGGCCCGCGCTCAGGGCTCGGCGAATTGATCCTGCCGGAGAACGAGCCCGGCTCCTCGATCATGCCGGGCAAGGTCAACCCCACCCAATGCGAGGCGATGACCATGGTGTGCTGCCAGGTGTTCGGCAATCACACCGCAATCACGGTCGCCGGCAGCCAGGGCCATTTCGAGCTCAACGTCTACAAGCCGGTGCTGGCCTACAACATGCTGCACTCGATCCGCCTGATGGCGGATGCCGCGCGCTCCTTCACCGAGCATTGCGTCAGCGGCATCCGCGCCGACGAGAAGCGGATCAAGGAGCTGATGCAGCGCTCGCTGATGCTGGTGACGGCGCTCGCGCCTAAGATTGGCTACGACAACGCCGCCAAGGTGGCCAAGACGGCGCATGCCAACGGCACCACGTTGAAGGAGGAGGCACTGCGGCTCGGCTTCGTCTCGGCCGACGAGTTCGACCGGCTCGTCCGCCCCGAGAAGATGACCAGCCCGGGATGATTTCCGAATTCCGATAGCCATCCGTAATGATACGGACGCTCGGGGCCCAAAAATATGCGGCTTTGGGGGCGGGATTTGATTACCGTCAATGTTGCGGCGGGGCGGCGTGTTACGCAGGCCTACTGCCCTCGATGGGGCGAATTCATCCTTTGATGCCCCAAGGGCCGATTGACGAGGACGAGCGAATGGCGATCAAGTCTTCTGGGGCGCAGTGCGGCGCCCTGTTTCTGAATGTTTCATCCTGCCTGAAGAGGATCGGATGATGGAGACGCGGCATGGGGAACGTCATCAACCTGAATCGTTTCAGGAAGCGCGTCGAGCGGGAAGCCTCGGCGAAGCAGGCGGACGCCAACCGGGCGAAATTCGGGCGCACGAAGGCGGAACGGTCGTCCGAGGCGAAACGGGCGGACCAGGCCAAGGAGCATCTGGACCAGCACCGGATCGATCGCGAGGAGCAGCCATGAAGTCGCCGGTCGTGAAACGGTCGATCGTCGTCGCCGGCCACAAGACCAGCGTCAGCCTGGAAGAGGCGTTCTGGAACGGCATGAAAGAGATCTCCGGCTTGCGCAACATGACCTTGTCCGAGCTGGTCGGCGAGATCGACAACAACCGCCAGCAGGGCAATCTGTCGTCGGCGATCCGCCTGTTCGTCCTGGACTACTTCAAGAGCCGCGCCATGGCCGCCCAGCCGGACAAGGTCCCGGCCCAGTAGCCGTCGGGAGGCGCCCGCGACGGCGCCCCGGCCTCTGCACTTTAAAATCGCTCTAAGGTGCAGCTTCGGCGGGCGGGCGCGCTTGACCTCAATGCCCGGCGTTGAAAATACAGGGCATGACCGACACCACTGATACGCGTTCGCACATGCCGCTGGGTCTGGCCCAGCGCGGCTATACCGGCGTCATCCAGCACCTCGCCGCCAAAGAGGCTGGCTCGGCGCTTTCGGAGGTCGAGCTCGAGAGCCGCCTGATCGAGCTCGGCTTCGTCGAGGGCGCCCGGGTCGAGATCCTGCATGAGGGGCTGGTCGGACGCGACCCGATCGCGGTCCGGGTCGACAACATCACCATCGCGGTCCGCCGTCGCGAAGCCATGGCCATCATCGTCGCCTGACGCGCGACCGGAATCTTGCCCGCAAGGCCCTTGATCCCATGGAAGCACCGCTGCTGCATCTCGCCCTGGTCGGTACGCCCAACAGCGGCAAGACGTCGCTGTTCAACGCGCTGACCGGCAGCCGGCAGAAGGTCGCGAACTATCCCGGCGTCACCGTCGAGCGCAAGGAAGGCTTCTTCGTCACCCCGCTCGGCCGCCAGGTCTCCGTGGTCGACCTGCCCGGTACCTATTCGCTGCGCGGCCGCAGCCCGGACGAGGAGATCACCCGCGACTTCGTGCTCGGCAAGGCCTCCGGCGAGATCGTGCCCGATATCGTGCTGTGCGTCGCCGATTCCACCAATCTGCGCCTGACCATCCGCCTGCTGCTGGAGCTGAAGCGCACCGGGCGGCCGATGATCCTCGTGCTCAACATGTTCGACATCGCAAGCCGCCGCGGCATCGATGTCGACGTCGAGCGGCTCGCCAAGGAGCTCGACGTGCCCGTGGTCACCTCGATCGCGGTGCGCAAGGGCGGCACGGCCGACCTGCTCAAGCTGACCGACGAGATCTCGGCCAAGCTTGCCGCCGAGCCGCAGGACAACAGCTGGCGCGCGCTCACCGTCAGCGAATTGCGCGCGACCCAGCGCGAGGCCGACCGCATCATCGCCGACTGCGTCAGCCTGCCTGCTCGCCCCGACACCTGGACCGCACGGATCGACGCCGTCGTGTTGCATCCGGTCGGCGGGCTGATCGTGCTCGCGCTGATCCTGTTCGTGATGTTCCAGGCGGTGTTCGCCTGGGCGCAGCCGGCGATGGAGCTGCTGAAGTCCGGCTTCGACTCGCTCGGCGAGCTGGTGCATGCCACCCTGCCCGACGGCTTGCTGCAAAGCTTCCTGCAGAACGGCGTGATCTCCGGCGTCGGCAGCGTCATCGTGTTCCTGCCGCAGATCATCCTCATCTTCCTGTTCATCCTGCTCCTGGAAGATTTCGGCTACATGGCGCGCGCGGCGTTCCTGATGGACCGCATCATGGGCGGTGCCGGCCTGCACGGCCGCGCCTTCATACCGCTGCTGTCGAGCTTTGCCTGCGCCATTCCCGGCATCATGGCGACGCGCGTCATCGACGACAAGCGCGACCGGCTGACCACGATCCTGATCGCGCCGCTCATGACCTGCTCGGCACGCATCCCGGTCTATACGCTGATCATCTCCGCCTTCATCCCTGCCAAGGACGTCTGGGGCTTCGTCAACCTGCAGGGCCTCGTGATGTTCGGCCTCTACACGACCGGGATCGTCAGCGCGCTTGCCGTCTCGTTCGTGATCAAGTTCTTCATGATCCGCGACTATGCGCCGGCGCCGTTCATGCTGGAGCTGCCGGACTACAAATTGCCGCGCCTGAAGTCGGTCGCGATCGGCATCTTCACCCGCGCCAAGATGTTCCTGTACCGCGCCGGCACCACGATCTTCTCGATGATGGTGCTGATCTGGTTCCTGGCCTCGTTCCCGCAGCCGCCCGCGGGTGCCACCGAGCCCGCCATCGACTTCAGCCTCGCTGCGATGATCGGCAAGGCACTCGCGCCCCTGCTCGCCCCCGTCGGCTTCAACTGGCAGATCGCGGTGGCCTTGATCCCGGGCATGGCGGCGCGCGAGGTGGCGGTCGCGGCGCTCGGCACCGTCTATGCGATCGAGGGCGGCAAGGAAGCGGCCGAGCAGATCGGCCAGGTGCTGGCGACGAAATGGTCGCTCGCGACCGCGCTGTCGATGCTGGCCTGGTACATCTTCGCCCCGCAATGCGCCTCCACGCTCGCCGTGATCCGGCGCGAGACCGGCAGCTGGGCCTGGATGGGGGTCACCTTCGCCTACATGCTGGTGCTGGCCTATGCGGCGAGCCTCGTGACGTACAACGTCGCCGTCGCGCTCGGCGCGGGCTAGGGACCTTCAAAACAAAAAAGTGCGAAAACAACCCCATGCACAGTAGACCGGGGTTGCGAAATCAATGACTTACGGATTATCCTAAGCCGCCGATTGCGCCATCGGGCAAAATGAGCGAGACAATTGTCCGTTATTGCCCTCGCAAGGGACGAGCCTTACCTGAAATAGCCCAGCACGAGATCGACGTCCGCGCTGCGGGCCACGGTGCCGTTCAGCTCGGCGTCGATGACGCGGCGGCAGGCGTCCACCGCAGCGTGGTCGCCGAGGTCGTTGGCGGCTTCCAGCACGAGCCAGGCGGCGTCCACCGAGGCCTTGTCCGGAGCTGCGCCGCCGAGATCGGTCGTGACGGCATTGGCGAGATTCTTCTTGCGAACGGCGGTGCCGAATTGAGGCAACATTGCAGGTACTCCCTCTCCTCAGTGGACCTGTCAGTGGACTTGTCAGTGGACCTGGAGCTCGGGCTGACGGCCCGCATCGGCACCCGCGCCGGTCTTGCGCGACTGGTAGAACTTCAGAATGCTGCGCGAGGTCTCGATGTTGAGGCGGCCGAACTCGCGCTCGTTGTCGCGAAGGTCGCGCGCCGTGATCAGATGATCCTTGGCGCCGAGGAACAACAGCGACATCGTCGTGTCCCAGGAGAAATCGAGGGCCTTGCACAACACCAGGATCATCTCGCGGTTGCGGTCCATCAACGCGCGCTCGATCACGTCGACCGGCAGCGCCGACAGCAGCGACAGGCCGATCTGCACCTCGTCGAAGCGGTGCTGGCGGGCATAATTCGAGATCGAATCCTGGTTGAGATTGCCCTGACGATACTGGGTCGTGACCACGCGCTTGGCGACGAAATAGCTGCGCGAGGACGGGCCGAACTTGGACTGGAGATCGCCGGTGACTTCGGTCACCGAGCTCTGGATCTGCGTCATCATCTCGGGCCGCTCGGTCTCGAGGCGGCGGCGGACGTCTTCGGAGGCCTTCGCGATCAGCTGCTGGAAGATGTGGCGCGGCACGTCCTTGCGCAGGCCGAGCTGCTCGGCAAGGATCGAATCGCCCTCGGCGCGGCGGACCATGTGCAACAGGCCCGAGCCGGAGAAACGCGCGCCCTCGTTCCTGGCGACCGAGGTCACGACCTCCTGGTTGCCGCGCTTGACCAGCACATCGGTCACGGCTTCGCCGATCGACTGGCGCTGCGAGATCGCCAGCAGATGCGCCTGGCCCTTGGTCATGGCGCTCTCGATCAGCATCTTCTCGTCGATGCGGTTGGAATCGCGCAACACGGGACCGGCTACCGCGATCTCGTCGTCGAGGGCGAGCTTTTCGATGACGTTGAGCGGGGCGTGGTCGCAGGCCGACATCACTTCGGAAAGCTGCGCGCGCGCAGCCACCTCGATCTCGTCGGCAAGCCGGCCGATCACCTCGCCGAACATGCTGATCTCGTCGTCGCTGTAGCGGCCGGTGATCAGGATGTCGGTCGCATGCCACAATGCACGCGTCCGGCTCTCGTCGGTGCCGCGCGCGATCGCGTCGTCCAGATCCTGCAGAAGTGATTTCGCCCCGTTCATCTCGATCACCCCAGTTCTTGGCAGCCCGTTGGCGAGCCGTCCCGCCGCTCGCGGCGCGACGCCGAATTCCTCTGGGAACCAACGCTAGAGATGAAACGCGAGAATTCAGTAAAATCGGCAAATCAGTTTTGCCGACGAAAATTCGTTCAAATGCGAGGGAATGGATTAACTGTTGCGCATGAGCCGAGAAGCTTGAGGCACTGAAACCTCTCCGCGCGTCATGGCCGGGCTTGTCCCGGCCATCCACCCTTGCCGCATCGCACGAAGAACGTGGATGCCCGGGACAAGCCCGGGCATGACGAGCATCGGCAACGGAGCGCTTTAGATAGCGTCGCCTACGGATTTTGCGGCGTCAGCACCAGCGGCGGCTTCGGCCTCGGCTTGGCGGGCGGCGGGCCGGGGG
>NZ_JACCHP010000013.1 GCF_016031625.1 Bradyrhizobium agreste
TCACCCGTGCATGAAAGATCAGGGTACCGGGCCGCGTGCCCGACCGGATACAAGGTGATGCGGTCCTGCCGCATTGTCGTTCACGGCCCAGGCCTCGCATCACGTCCCGCCTGCCAGCGCCGATGCGCATGTTGCGAACGCTCCATTGTGGCGCCGAGCTCGTCGCGGTCAAGGCCGCTAACGCGCCGCCTCCGGCGGTGGCCTGCGGCCAGTCTTGACCGTGCCTCGCCTCGGCGCCCAAGACCGCCGCCAACAAACAATGCTCTCTTGACAACTCACTCCCCATACAAGGATGAGGGCGGGAGCTAGATCTGAGCTCCCGCTTCCAACTTTACTTCATCGGCCAGATCGCCTCGGCAATCGCCGCCTGCGGCGGGAAGATGGTGACGAACTTGCCGCCGACATATTGCAGCAGCACCGGATCGGCGTCGTTGTTCTGGCCCATCTCGTCGAACTTGACGCGCTTCCAGGGCATGATGGTCTTCTCGCCCGGGATGTCGGTCGCGGCCAGCGCGTCGCGGATCTTCTCGCCGTCGGTCGACTTGGCGCGGCTGATGGCGTCGGCCAGGATGATCAGGCCCATGAACTGGCGCGAGGTGAGGTCGTTGAAATCCTTGCCGGACTTGGCCTTGAACATCTCGTTGATCTTGCCGACCATCGGCCGCTTCTGCGCGAGGTCGAGCGAGAAGGTGCCGCGCGAGATCACGCCTTCGAGCTTGTCGCCGACCGCGTCGTACAGCGCCTTCTCGGAAAAGCCGGCGTCCTGCGCCACGATCGCATTCGGCTTGTAGCCGAGCTCGGCCATGGTCTTGACCAGGAGGATGCCGTCGGTGGTGTAGCTCGACGGCATCAGCACGTCGGCATTGGCGGTCTTGAGCTGCTGTACCTCGGCCGAGAGCGAGGGCGAGTTGGCGCGGTACTTGATATCGGTGACGATCTTGTAGCCGCGCTCGCCGGCGATCTTGGTCTGGGCGTTTCCGGAATCGGTGCCGAAGATGGTGTCCTCGTGGAACAGCGACAAAGTTTCGATCTTGGTGCCCTTCTTCTTCATGGCGTCGAAGAAGTCGAACATCGCGGCCGAGTACATCTCGTCATGCGGCGAGGCGCGGAAGTAATATTTCAGGCCGCGGCGGTGCAGGCTCGGCGAGGAATTGTCGGCGGACACGAACGGAACCTGATAGCGCTCGCAGATCTGGCTCACGGTCACGGCCACCGCGCTCTGGTAAGTGCCGATGATGGCGCAGACCTTCTCCTGTGTGATCAGGCGCTCGGCCTCAGCGCGGCCCTTCTGCGGATCGGCCTGATGATCGGCGAACACGAGACGGATCTTGCCACCGCCGAGACCCGGCAGGCCTTCGCCCTTCGCCAGCGGCAGGTCGAAGTCGGTGTCCTTGTTGATGACTTCGAGCGCGGTCTCATAGGCCTTCTGCGCGTCGACGCCCTGCTGCGCGCTGCCGCCGGAGAACGGATAGATCACGCCGATCACGACTTCCGAGGTCTGTGCGCGCGCTGCCAGCGGCACGAGAGCGGCAGTGGCGGTGGCTCCCAACAACACGTCGCGGCGAGTGATCGTCATGGCAAAGTCCCCTGTGACTGAATTTCGGCTGATCGAATGAAGCGATTGATGGATGCGGTAAAGCCTGAAGAAGCAGCAGACGCTGCCCACTAAATCACGGCCATGTTTCTGTTCTTGAGATCCGTCACCAGCATCAGGCCGGGCGAATGCGTGATCGCGAATGGAAGCTTTGCGGCATTGATCACCGATTGCGGCGTCACCCCGCAGGCCCAGAACACCGGAATCTCGTCGTCGGCGACCGGCACCGGATCGCCGTAGTCGGGCTTGGCAATGTCCTTGATGCCGATCAGATGCGGATGGCCGAGATGCACGGGCGCGCCGTGCACGGCGGGATAGCGCGAGGTGATCTGCACCGCGCGGATCGCGTCGGCCGGCCTGAACGGGCGCATCGACACCACCATGGGACCGGCAAACGGACCTGATACACCGCAAGCGATGTTGGTGCGATACATCGGCACGCGCACATTCTTCTCGATGTGGCGGATCGGCATGCCCTCCTCGAGCAGCGCCTCCTCGAACGAGAACGAGCAGCCGAGCACGAAGGTGACGAGGTCGTCGCGCCAGTAGCTCTTGACGTCGGTCGGCTCGTCCACGACCTCGCCGTCGCGCCAGACGCGGTAGCGCGGAACGTCGGTGCGGATGTCGAGGTCGGCGCCGAGCGAGGGGATGTAAGGGCTGCCGACGTCGGACATGCCGATGATCGGGCACGGTTTTGGATTGAGCTGGCAGAAGCGATGAAAGGCGCCGGCGTATTCCGCCGGCAGGATCGCCAGATTGCCCTGGACGTATCCGGGGGCGACGCCGGCGGTGGAGGCGACCAGCCCCTCGCGGTAGGCGAGCCGGGCCTTGCGGCTCGGAAGGGCGTCGGGTGTTTCAGTTTGCTGCGCTGCCACCAAAACAGTCATGTGATCGACCTGCCTATAAACTCGACAAAGACAAGCCAACACCAAGCGTGCTATAAAGTCTAATCGTCGTTTCTAATCAATCTCGATAAATCTGATTTATCGACTGGGAAAATCCTTCCAATGCTGGACTTCAGGTCGATCGAGACGTTCCTTTGGGTGGTGAAGCTCGGCAGCTTCCGTGGCGCCGCGCAGCGGCTCAACACCACACAGCCGGCGATCTCCCAGCGCATCGCCCAGCTCGAGCGCGAGATGGGCGTGAAGCTCTTGAACCGAGATCATCGCGTGGCCTCACCGACACCGAGCGGCCGGCAGATGATGGTCTACGCGGAGAAGCTGATCGGCCTGCGCGCTGCGATGATGGCGGAAATCGGCGACCGCTCGGCAATGCGCGGCGTGATGCGGCTCGGCGTCGCCGAGACCATCGTGCACACCTGGCTGCCGCGGCTCGTCAAGAGCGTGAACGAGGTCTATCCGAACCTGTCGCTGGAGATCGAGGTCGACATCACGCCGAACCTCACCGCGCGCCTGCTCGCGCAGGAGATCGAGCTCGCCTTCGTCGTCGGACCGCTGTCCGCCTCCGGCGTGCACAACCGCGTGCTTGCCGATTATCCGATCGGCTTCCTCGCAAGTCCCTCGCTCGGGCTCGGCAAGGGCCCGGTGACGCCGGCGGAGCTCGCGCGGTTTCCGATCATCACCTTCCCGCGCAAGACCAAGCCTTACGAGGTCGTGCGCGAGGTGTTCGACCGGCCGGAGCTGCCGCCGATCCGCCTGCATGCATCCGCCTCGCTGGCGACCGTCATCCATATGGCGGTCGAGGGCCTCGGCATCGCCGTGATCCCCGACGCCATCGTCGAGAACGAGCTTGCCGACGGGCGGCTGCAGCTGCTCGACACCGATCTCGCCATCGCGCCGCTGACCTTCACCGCAAGCTGGCTCGCCTCGCCCGATGTCGTCGCCGTCGAGCGCGTCGCCGAGCTTGCACGGCAAATTGCGCAGAGCAGCCTCGCGGTTGACGCGCCCGCACTGGCGCGTCATTGAAAAAGGCGCCGGACCTTTCTCCCGTCATTCCGGGGCGATGCGACAGCATCGAACCCGGAATCTCGAGATTCCGGGTTCGCCCTTCGGGCGCCCCGGAATGACAGCGACAAATGGAAACGACCGCATGAGCCGAGCCGCCACCAACCTGCAAATCGATTCCGCCCGCCTGTGGGGCTCCATCCACGAGACCGCGCAATTCGGCGCGACCGCCAAGGGCGGCGTGCGGCGGCTGACGTTGAGCCACGAAGACAAGCAGGTGCGCGATTGGTTCCGCAAGGCTTGCGAGGATGCCGGACTGGAAGTCCACGTCGATGCGCTCGGATCACAGTTCGGCCTGCGCAAGGGCCGCGACATGTCGAAGCTGCCCGTCGGCATCGGCTCGCATCTCGACACCCAGCCGACCGGCGGCAAGTACGACGGCATTCTGGGGACGCTCGGCGCGCTCGAGGTGATCCGCACGCTGAACGATGCCGGCATCGAGACCGAGGCGCCGATCTGCGTCGTGAACTGGACCAACGAGGAAGGCTCGCGCTTCGCACCTGCGATGATGGCCTCCGCCGCCTATGTCGGCGACTTCACCACCGACGACATTTTGTCGCGCAAGGACGCCGAAGGCACCACCGTGGGCCAGGCGCTCGACAGCATCGGCTATCGCGGCGAAAAGCCGGTCGGCTTCCAGAAGCTCGGCTGCTTCGTCGAGCTGCACATCGAGCAGGGACCGATCCTTGAAGCCGAAGGCAAGACCATCGGCGTGGTCGATTCGGGCCAGGGCGTGCTCTGGTACGACGGCAAGATCTCCGGCTTCGAGAGCCATGCGGGCTCGACCCCGATGCCGCTGCGGCGCGACGCACTGGCGACCTTGTCCGAAATCGTGCTGGCGATGGAGTCAATTGCGAAGAAGCACGGACCGAACGCAGTCGGCACCATCGGCGAGGCGGTCATTGCCAATCCCTCGCGCAACGTCATTCCCGGCGAGATCGCCTTCACCATGGACTGCCGCAGTGCCGATGGCGCCATCATGGATGCGCTCGATCGCGATCTGCGTGAGGCAATCGCCGAGATCGCCGCGCGCCGCAAGGTCGAGGTCAAGATCGATCTGGTCTGGCGCAAGCCCCCGACGCATTTCGATCCGAAGCTGATTGCGGCGGTCGAGAACGCCGCAAAGACGCTCGGCTATACCTCGCGCCGCATCACCTCCGGCGCCGGCCACGACGCCTGCAACCTCAACACGATCATGCCGGCGGCGATGGTGTTCGTGCCCTGCAAGGACGGCATCAGCCACAACGAGCTGGAGGATGCGACGCAGGGCGACTGCGCCGCGGGCACCAACGTCCTCATGCATACCGTGCTGGCGATCGCCGGCGTCGCATCCTGACCACCGGAGAGAACCATGCGCGGAGTTTTCGTCGACGCCAATGAATCGCTGGCCGTGATCATGGAGCGGCTGGAGAAGCCCGGTGATCCCAAGGTGCGGATCAACAGGAACCCCGACATCACGCCCGAGCAATATCCGGAAGTTCTCGATGGCGCCGAGATCGCGATCGTCGACCATACCGCGCTGCCGACCGAGGTCGCGAAGAAATGCACGGGGCTGAAGCACGTCGTGTTCCTCGGCACCGGCGCGCGCAGCTACATGAATCCGGAAGAGCTTGCCGAGCTCGGCATCTCCGTGCATCTGATCAAAGGCTACGGCGATACAGCGGTTGCGGAATCCGCGATCGCGCTGATGTGGGCGTCGGCCCGCGTCATCGCGATGATGGATCGCGAGATGCGGGCCGGCAACTGGCTGCGCGAGGACGGCATGCAGCTCACCGGCAAGACGCTCGGCCTGATCGGCTTCGGCGGCATCGCCGCGGAGGTCGCGCGTATTGCGTCCGGAAGCGGCATGAAGGTGATTGCCTGGAACCGCTCGCCGAAGAGCCACGCGAGCGTCGAATTCACCGACCTCAACAGCGTGCTGGCCAGAAGCGACGTGGTGTCGCTGCACCTGCTGCTCAACGACGAGACGCGCGGCATGATCACCCGCGAGAAGATCGGCAAGATGAAACGCGGCGTCATCCTCATCAACACCGCCCGCGCCGCGATCGTCGACGAAGCCGCCATGATCGAGGCGCTGAAGTCCGGCCATATCCGCCACGCCGGCCTCGATGTCTTCAACATCGAGCCGCTGCCCGGCGATCATCCGCTGACCAAGCTGCCGAACGTGACGCTGTCGGCGCATTCGGCCTTCCGCACGCCGGAAGCGAGCGAAAACCTGATTGAAGCGGCGCTGGTTCACTGCCGCCGGATCGTGAAGGGATAAGAGCAACAACAATGGCCGACTATCGCATCATCAAGGCTGAGCCGCTCACCAAGGCCATCCATACCATCGTCAAGGCTGGCGGCTCCTCGGACCGCGAGGCCGAGCTCGTATCGACCAATCTCGTCGAGGCCAATCTGAAGGGACATGACTCGCACGGCGTGGGCATGGTCCCGCGCTATGTCCAGAGCGTCACCAATGGCGGCCTTGCCGTGAACGCGCACGTCAAGATCGTGCTCGACACGGGTCCTCTTCTCACCCTCGACGGTCTCACCGGCTATGGCCAGGTGATCGGCCACGAGGCGATGGAGCTGGCGGCAGAGCGCGCCAAGCGCAACGGCGTGTGTCTCGTCGGCCTTTCGAACTCGCACCATATCGGCCGTATCGGCCACTGGGCCGAGCAGTGCATCGACCACGGGCTGGTCTCGATCCACTTCGTCAATGTGATCTCGCGCCCGATCGTGGCGCCCTGGGGCGGCAGCGATGCGCGCCACGGCACCAACCCGTTCTGCGTCGGCATCCCGCGCGCCGGCAAGGATCCGATCGTGCTCGATTTCGCCACCAGCAGGATCGCTCAGGGCAAGACCCGCGTCGCCCATAACAAGGGCGTCGAACTGGAGCCCGGCACGATCATTGATCACGAGGGCAAGCCCACGGTCAATCCGCGCTACACCGTGATCCCGCCGTACGGCGCCATCCTGCCGTTCGGCGAGCACAAGGGTTCGGGGCTCGCGCTGGTGTGCGAAATCCTCGGCGGCGCGCTCTCCGGCGGTCAGGTCGTCAAGGGCCCGTCCGACGGCAAGTACAACGTCCTCAACGGCATGCTCTCGATCGTCATCGATCCGGGCAAGCTCGGCACCGGCGAGAACCTCGCGCGCGAAGTCGAGAGTTTCGTCGCCTGGCACACCGGCTCGCCGCCCGCCCCCGGCGTCGACAAGGTCAGGATCGCGGGTGATCCCGAGCGCGAGACCAAGACGAAGCGGTTGGCCGAAGGCATCCCGATCGACCCGACCACCTGGCAGGAGATTCTGGAGGCCGGGAAGAAGTTCGGGCTGGATCAGGCGGCGATCGAGAAGATCGCGGGCTGAGCCATCACAACAGGTGTCATCCCGGACAAGCGCAACGAAGCGGAGCGCTGATCCGGGACCCATAGCCATAGGGAGCGGTTTGGCGAAGACTCGGAGTTACCCGCGAATGCTACGATTACTGCCTGTGGTTATGGGTCCCGGATCTGTGCGCGCTTTTGGCGCGCTTGTCCGGGACGACCACAGAGTTTGCCGCGACGGCGGAGCCTAGCTCTCGCAAGTCCGCCTTAGTCCACCATATCCGCAACCGCCTTGCCGCACGCAGTCGTGTCGGCATTGCCGCCGAGATCCTTCGTGCGCAGCGTGCGCTCTGCGAGCGTGCGCTCGATCGCCTCGACGATCGACTTGCCCGCTTCCTTCTCGCCGAGATGCTCGAACATCATCGCGCCGGACCAGATCATGCCGATCGGGTTGGCGATGCCCTGGCCTGCGATGTCGGGCGCCGAGCCGTGCACCGGCTCGAACAGGGATGGGAAATCGCCCTCGGGGTTGATGTTGCCGGACGGAGCGATGCCGATCGTGCCGGTGCAGGCCGGGCCGAGGTCGGAGAGGATGTCGCCGAACAGGTTGGAGCCGACCACGACGTCGAACCAGTCCGGATGCAGCACGAAGTTCGCGGTGAGAATGTCGATGTGGTACTTGTCCCACTTCACGCCCGGAAACTTCTTCGCCATCGCCTCCACGCGCTCGTCCCAATAGGGCATGGTGATCGAGATGCCGTTGGACTTGGTCGCCGAGGTCAGGTGCTTCTTCGGCCGCGACTGCGCAAGCTCGAAGGCGAATTTCAGGATACGATCGACCCCGGTGCGGGTCATCACCGTCTGCTGCGTCACGAACTCGCGGTCAGTGTCCGGGAACATGCGGCCGCCGACCGAGGAATATTCGCCTTCGGTGTTCTCGCGCACCACCCAGAAATCGATGTCGCCGGGCTTGCGCCCCGCCAGCGGTGACGGCACGCCGGGCATCAACCGCACCGGGCGCAGGCTCACGTACTGGTCGAACTCGCGGCGGAACTTGATCAGCGAGCCCCACAGCGAGACGTGGTCCGGGATCTTGGCCGGCCAGCCGACCGCACCGAAATAGATCGCATCGTGCTTGCCGATCTTCTCCTTCCAGTCGTCCGGCATCATCTGGCCGTGCTTCTCGTAATAGTCGTACGACGCGAAGTCGAAATGGTCGAAATGCAGCGAGACGTTGTGCTTCTTCGCCGCCGCCTCCAGGACGCGCAGGCCCTCCGGCATCACCTCCTTGCCGATGCCGTCGCCGGGAATGACCGCGATCCGGTATTGTTTCTTGCTCATCGAGAACGTCCTTGGTTGGTCCGGCAGTCGCCGCTTTCTGACTGCCCTGCAATGGACCAAACGCGGCGGCAGTGCAACGCTGCACTGCAATGTTGACCATGGCGCCGGCGAGCGCCTACTGATTTGATCCTGTTCCCACGAACGAGTACCCCCATGGACCTGCATCTGCGCGGCAAGCGCGTCCTGATCACCGGCGCGTCCAAGGGCATTGGCGCAGCCGCCGCCGAGGCGTTCGCCGAGGAAGGCGCGCATCTCCTCCTCGCGGCGCGCAGCGGCGATCAGCTCAAGGCGCTGGCCGACCGCCTGCGCACCGCGCACCAGATCGACGCCGCCACCAGCATCGTCGATCTGCGCAAGGAGGACGACGTGGCCCGGTTGGCGAAGGAAGCCGCCGACATCGACGTCCTCGTCAACAACGCCGGCGACATTCCCGGCGGCTCGATCGACAAGATCGACGAGGCAACCTGGCGGCACGCCTGGGAATTGAAGGTGTTCGGCTATATCAACCTGACGCGGTACATCTACGCGCAGATGAAGGCCAGGGGCGGCGGCGTCATCGTCAACGACATCGGCGCGGCCGGCGAGAAGTTCGACGCCAACTACATCTGCGGCAGCGCCGGCAATGCCGCGCTGATGGCGTTCACACGTGCGCTCGGCGGCAAGAGCCTCGCCGACAACATCCGGGTGGTCGGCATCAATCCCGGCCCCGTCGGCACCGACCGTCATGTCACCCTTTTGAAGACGCGGGCCAGGCACCAGTTCGGCGACGAGAGCCGCTACAAGGAATTCCAGAAGAGCCTGCCGCTCGGGCGCCCTGCGCATGCGCGCGAGATCGGCGACCTCATGGCGTTCCTCGCGTCCGATCGCGCCGGCTATACGTCGGGCGTGATCTACACGGTCGACGGCGGCATCAGCGCGGGGTGGGGTTGATGCATATAGTCATTCCGGGGCGCCCGAAGGGCGAACCCGGAATCTCGAGATTCTCAAGTGCGCAAGGGCGCACCATAGTTCGATGCTGCGCATCGCCCCGGAATGACGAACACGACAATGAGGAGCTATAAGTTTGTCTGATCTGATCCGCGAAACCGCCTGCACCGTCGTCGACAAGCTGCGCTCCGGCGACGTCTCGCCGCTCGAGCTCTTGGACGTGCTGGAGAAGCGCATCGAGGAGGTCGACGGCAAGGTCAATGCACTGCCGACCTTGTGTTTCGATCGCGCGCGGGACAGCGCGAAATCGCTGATGCAGAAGCCGGCCGGCGCGCGCGGACTGCTCGCCGGGCTGCCGGTGCCGATCAAGGATCTGACCGATGTCGCGGGCGTGTTGAACACGCAGGGCTCACCGATCTTCAAGGACAACATCCCCGCGAAGTCCGACCTCATGGTCGAGAACCTCGAGGGCAACGGCGCAGTCGTCTACGCCAAGTCGAACACGCCGGAATTCGGCGCCGGCGCCAACACGTTCAACGAGGTGTTCGGCGCGACACTCAATCCCTGGGATACGAGGAAATCGGCCGCGGGCTCTTCCGGCGGCGCGGCGGTGGCGCTTGCGACCGGCATGGCCTGGCTCGCCCAGGGCTCCGACATGGGCGGGTCCTTGCGCAGCCCCGCGGCCTTCTGCGGCGTCGTCGGCATGCGGCCGAGCATCGGCCGCGTCGCGCATACCCCCAAGTCCGGCATCGATCGCAATCTCGGCGTGGTCGGCCCGATGGCGCGCAACGTCGAGGATCTCGCGCTGCTGCTCGACGCCATGAGCGGCGACTATGCCGACGATCCGCTGTCGCTGCCGGCTCCCGCAACCTCGTTCCTGTCGGCGGCCCAGGCGGGCAAGAGGCCGAAGCGCATCGCCTATTCGCCCGATCTCGGCATCACCCCGGTCGATCCCGAAGTGAAGGCGATCACGCGCAAAGCCGCCGAACGTTTCGCCGAAGCTGGCGCCATCGTCGAGGAGGCGCATCCGGATTGGCGCGAGGCGCATGAATGCTTCCACGTGCTGCGCGCCTTCGATTTCGCGATCACCAAGGCCAATCTGCTGCGCACCAAGCGCGATTTGCTCAAGCCAGAGGTGATCTGGAACATCGAGGAAGGCCTCAAGCTCACGGTCGAGCAGCTCGCGCGCGCCGAGGCGCAGCGCGTCGGCATGACGGCGCGGGCGGTCGAGTTCTTCAAGAGCTACGACCTGCTGCTGACGCCGACCACGATTGTTCCGCCCTTCCCTATCGAGCATCGCTATGTCGCCGAATGCGATGGCAAGAAGTTCGAGAACTACATCGAATGGCTCGGCATCGTCTACGCCATCACGCTGGCCTGCTGCCCGTCTCTCTCCCTGCCCTGCGGCTTCACGGCCGCGGGCCTGCCGGTCGGCGTGCAGGTGGTCGGCGCGCCGCGCGCCGACGCGCAGGTGATTGCCGGCGCGAAGGTGCTGGAGGATATCCTAAGCCTGCGCGCGACGACGCCGATCGATCCGAAGGTGAAGGACTAGCCTCACTCTCGTGCCCCGGACGCCGCGCAGCGCTTCTTGAGCGTTGCGCTGCAGAGCCGGGGCCCATCTCTCCGCGACTTCCGGTGCTGCCCTGGGTCCCGGCTCTGCGGCGCAGCGCTAGCGCGCTGCCCCTTGTCCGGGACACGAGACCTCACCTCTCTGGTCGCCTCCAGGCTGCGATTGTGGCGCGACATCGCAAAGCAAAAGCAAAAGATCGCGGTACGACTTCCCGTCGCACCCTGCCAGTCATCGCGCGGCACGCAGAACGGTTGCTCGGTTCGCTATTTGGCGATCGGGCAGGAGCCGGGATCATCGCAGCGAGGAGGCGTCGGTCGCGTGGTACCGGTCGCCTCTTCGGAGCTCGGGCCTACCGCCCCGTTCAGAACGACCGAGACACTCCATCGATATGTTGTTTGCGGCGTCAGACCGGAATCCCCAAAGCTCGATCCTGTCACGTCGCCAATCGCCTGGAACGCACCATCTGGCCCCGCCCGCGAAACCCGGTAAGTTGTTCCGTCGTCCCCTGGAGACCAGGCCAGGTCAGCGCCGCTATCCGACGTATCGATCACGGTGAGCGACTGCGGTGCCGATAGCGAGGGCGCGGTCGCGCCGGCGGGCGCCGCGGCAGCGGCCGTGAGCGCATCCAGCATCGCTTTGATCGCCTTGATTTGCGATCCGGACTTCGTCACGTAGCTATCCTGATGGTCGACGTAGCTCCACCAATCCCAACAGGCCTGCGGATTGCTTGGC
The DNA here is from genome assembly GCF_016031625.1 of Bradyrhizobium agreste. Taxonomy (GTDB): domain Bacteria; phylum Pseudomonadota; class Alphaproteobacteria; order Rhizobiales; family Xanthobacteraceae; genus Bradyrhizobium; species Bradyrhizobium agreste. The sequence continues at coordinate 11,434 of NZ_JACCHP010000013.1, forward strand.
CAGTATGAGCTGGTCTTGGTCTGCGGATAGAGAATGACCAGGCGGTTTGTGTCCGCCCACTCATTGTAGCCGGCCTCATCCACGAATCTGCGTCCGATATCGGCGACGTCCTGCTTGCATCCATGGAGCGCGACATGGACGCGACACGGACTGCCCTGCTCGCAATCCCGAGGTACGAACACGTAGCCGGTATCGCCCATGCTCAGCGCGTCGGGCAGATGCGGCGTGGTATAGATCGATTGATCAAAGCTCTTCACCGAACCCGCAAGTTGCGCGGGACTGGGCGGATTCAGGCGGCCGTAAATATGCTGCAGGATGACGCCGGCCTGGTCATAGCCGCATTGGTCGATATAGGGCGCCGTGTTGGCCTTGCAGTCGTTGAGCCCGGGTGCGCCCTGTTTCGCCACGACGAACGAGTGGCCCGCGCCGAGCGTGGCTTGATAGAACAAGTTGGCGCGATTGGCATCCCCCAGATAATGGCGATAGAAATCGGCGGCCGCATCGGTCGCGGCCTTGTCGACGACAGCGTCATTGTAGCCGTGAAAGAGATAGATCTTCTGCCTGCTGACATTGCTGAGAGGGTCGATCTCGCCCGCTGCGGCCTTCGCGTCGGCCTTTGCCATAAAATCCTTCGGATTCAGATCCGACGCCGGCCCTTTCATGCATGCACCCGTGGCTCGCCAGATCGGCCCCCAGTACCAGGTGGCGGCGTCGAACGCGTCCGCCTTCGCGCACCAGTAAGGGCCGCCTGCGACCACGCCGACGCCCTTGATCACCGACGACCACGCCGTGCCGAACTGAACGGCCATGAACGTGCCCGACGAAATTCCCGAAATCGAACTCTCACCGATCGGCGCGCGATAGCGCCGCAACTCCTCGGCGGCGCACGATGACACGCCGAGAGTGGTTGTGAAGATCAGGATGCAGATCTGGGCGGCGGTGAATTGCCGCAAACCGGCCACGCGCATGACAGCCTCGCCAAATCGACCGCAGGAGCAACCTCTGGTATTAGAGATCAAGATCGGCAATCGATGCAAGCGCAAACAAGCGGCACCAAACGAGGGACCGTCACTTCGGCGTTGTCGGCGCCTCCAAGCTGCGACTGTAGCGTGACATCGCGAAACAGAAGAGAAAGTAGATCGCGGCAACGAAGATGTAGACTTCGACGGAAAATTGCTGCCAAGCGGGATCGATGATCGCGGTTTTGGCCGTCGTCAGCAGGTCGAAAATGCCGATGATCAGCACCAGGCTGGTGTCCTTGAAGAAGGCGATGAAGGTGTTGACCAACGGTGGAATGACGTGGCGGATCGCCTGCGGCAGGATGATCAGCCGGTGCTTGCGCCAGTAGGACAGGCCGAGCGCGTCGGCGGCTTCATATTGCCCGCGCGGCACGGCTTGAAGCCCGCCGCGGATCACTTCGGCGAGGTAGGCGCCGGCGAACAGGATGATCGCGATCTGTGCGCGCAGCAGCTTGTCGATGTTGAATCCGGCCGGCATAAACAGCGGAAACATCACGCTGGCCATGAACAAGAGGCTCACCAGCGGCACGCCACGGATCAGCTCGACATAGAGCACGCTGAGCGAGCGGATCGCCGGCAGCTTCGAGCGCCGGCCGAGCGCGACCAGGATGCCGAGCGGAAAGCCGAAGGCGAGGCCGAACGTCGCCAGGATCAGCGTCACCGGCAAGCCGCCCCAGCGATCCTGAGAGACGAAGGCCAGGCCGAACAGGCCGCCCCACATCAGCACGCTGATCAGCGCCAGCGCGCCGATCCAGAGATAGACCAGCTCGCGTCGCCACAGCGCGCGGCGGGTCGAGACGTAGTACAGCGCGATGAACAGCACGACCGACAGCGCCGGCCGCCACTGCTCGTCGAACGGGTAGGTGCCGAACAGGATGAAGCGGTACTTTTCGGGGATGATGGCCCAGCAGGCGCCGAGGCCGCGCGCGGCGCGACAGGCGCTGGAATCGTTGGTGGGCGTCAGCCAGACCGCGTTCGCGATGCCCCATTGCACGAAGCTGAAAATGCCCTTGGTGAGCAGCATCAGCAGCACGACCGTGATGATCCCATTCGGGATCGAGGAGAACAGGTTCTTGCGCAGCCAGTGCAGCACCGGATTGCCTATCTGCGGTCGGCGAGCGGCGCGGGGGGCATCGGGGATGTCCGTGATCGCGGTCATGATCAGCGCTCCACCAGCGCGATGCGCGCATTGTACCAGTTCATGAAGAAGCTGATCGAAAGGCTGATGGTCAGGAACACCGCCATGATCAGCGCGATCGCCTCGATGGCCTGTCCGGTCTGATTCAGCGTGGTGTTGGCGATCGAGACCACGTCCTGGTAGCCGATCGCGACCGCGAGCGAGGAGTTCTTGGTAAGGTTGAGATACTGGCTCGTCATCGGCGGCACGATGACGCGCAGCGCTTGCGGCAGGATGATCTGCCGCAGCATGAAGCTGCGACGCAGGCCGAGTGCGTTGGCGGCATCCCATTGCCCGCGCGGCACCGACTGTATGCCGCTGCGCACGATCTCGGCGATGAAGGCCGAGGTGTAGGTCACCAGTGCGATCAGCAGCGCGAAATATTCCGGCGCGAGCGTCATCCCGCCGACGAAGTTGAAGCCGCGCAGCTGCGGCCACTCGATGGTCCAGGACACGCCGAGCACCAGCGAGACCGCCACCGGCACCACGATGATAAGGCCGAGCGCAAACGGCCAGGCCGGCCGCGGCTTGCCGTCGCGCATCTGCTGCGCGACCAGCCATCGCCGGACGAGGTAGAACAGCGCGCAGCCCAGCACCGCGGTGCCGAGCACCGCGAGCTGCCGCGGGCCGAACGGGATCGCCGGCAGGATCAGGCCGCGATTGGACAGGAACACACCCTCGACGGGCCGCCACGCGGCGCGTGCGGCCGGCAGCGCCTGCATCAGCACGTACCAGAACAGCAGCTGGAGCAGCAGCGGGATGTCGCGGAGCGTTTCGACATAGACCGCGGCAAGCCGCGACAGCAACCAATTGGCCGACAGGCGCGAGATGCCGACCAGCGTGCCCAGGATCGTCGCGAGCACGATTCCGATCACCGCGACGCGCAAGGTGTTGGCGACGCCGACGACGAAGGCCCAGAGATAACTATCCCTCGGATTATAGGCGAGCAGACTGTCGGCGATCGGCATGCCGGCCTCGCGGCCGAGAAAGGCGAAGCCGGTGGTGATGCGGCGGGCCGAGAGATTGGTGACGGTGTTGGACCAGAGGAAGGCGATCACTGCGACCGCGATTCCGACCACCAGGACCTGCCAGAACAGGCCCTTCAATTCGTTGCGCCCGAGCGCGAAGAGGCGGCGGCGCGGCGGCGGCCTGGGACGATCGGCGGTCACAGCACAAAAATCCTTCCTCAAATGCAGCGATTTCCGGCGGCGCACGTCAACTGTTGCACCAAACTTCATTTCATGCAACAAATGTTTCATGGTCGTATCAGCGAAATCCTCGCCCCTGAGCGAACTGCGCATCGCATTGCCATCGCTCCCCCTGCGCTTGCAGGAGGTCGGCCGTTTCGTCGCTGCCAATGATTACGACGCCACCACGCGCTCGATGCGCGATCTCGCGGCGGAAGCCGGCGCCGATCCAGCCGCGTTCACGCGGCTTGCGAAGGCGATCGGCTATTCCGGCTGGGACGAGCTGCGTGCGGCGCTGACCGAGGCGCGGCGGCCGTCGCAGACCGCGCCCTTCTCCGGTCGCACAAGAGGCCGACGCCACGGGCCGAACGCCGATGTTGCGCTCGTCATCGACAAGCTCGAGGCTGAGGCCGCCGGCCTTCCGCGCATCCCGGCACAGCCGATCGCGGAAGCGGCGCACGCGCTGCACGACGCCAAGCGGATCTGGATCGCGGGCTATCGCAGCTGCCGCAGCGTCGCGGAGCTCCTGAACTACGAGCTGCGCCTGTTTCGGCCCGAACAGGTGCAGCTCGTCGGCACGTCCGGGCCTGACGACCTCGATCTCGGTGCGTTCCAGCCCGGCGAAGCCGTCGTCGTCATCGGCTTCCTGCCGTACACCCATGCCAGCGTCCGCGTCGCGCAGGCCGCTCATCGCAGCGGCGCCACGCTGATCGCGATTGCGGACAGCCTGTCGGCACCGATGGCCGAGGGTGCCAACCATGTGCTGCTGTTCGAAGCAGCATCCTCGCCCGGCTTTTTCCCCAGTCTCACGGGCGCGATCGCGATCGCGCAGTCGCTCGCGGCGGTCACGTTCTCGCTCGGCGGCGCCGCAGCAAAGAAACGTCTGGAAAATACCGAGGCGCGGCTCACCGCTGCCTCCACCTACGTCCCGGAGAAAGGTTGACCCATGAGCACTCGCACCAGCCGCGTGCTGCATCGCTCGCTGCGCGAAACGCCGCCCAAGGCGGTCGGCGGCGAGGGCGTTTATCTCTTCGCCGAGGACGGCCGCCGCATCATCGATGCCTCCGGCGGAGCGGCGGTCTCCTGCCTTGGCCACCAGCACCCGCGCGTGATCGCGGCGATGGCCAAGCAGGCCGCGACGCTGGCCTATGCCCACACCGCCTTCTTCTCTTCCGAGCCGGCCGAAGCGCTGGCCGAGCGGCTGGTCGGGCATGAGCCCGGCGGCCTCGCCTACGCCTATTTCGTCAGCGGCGGATCGGAGGCGATCGAAGCCAGCATCAAGCTGGCGCGGCAATATTTCATCGAGCGCGGCGAGCCGCAGCGGCAGCATTTCATCGCGCGGCGGCAGAGTTATCACGGCAACACGCTCGGCGCGCTCGCCGCCGGCGGCAACGCCTGGCGTCGCGCGCCCTACGCGCCGCTGCTGTCGACCGCTTTCAGCCACGTCACGCCGGCGTTCGCCTATCACGAGAAGCGCGAGGGCGATTCGGATGGGCAGTTCGTTGCGCGCCTCGCCGCCGAGCTCGAGGCCGAGTTCCAGCGGCTCGGCCCGGACACCGTCGCGGCGTTCCTCGCCGAGCCCGTCGTCGGCGCCACCGCCGGCGCCGTGACCGCCCCCGACGGCTACTTCAAAGCGATGCGCGAGATCTGTGACCGTCACGGCGCGCTGCTGATTCTCGACGAGGTCATGTGTGGCATGGGCCGCACCGGCACGACCCATGCGTGGGAGCAGGAAGGTGTCGCCCCCGACATCCAGGCGATCGCAAAGGGGCTCGGCGGCGGCTATCAGCCGATCGGTGCGATGCTGGCAAGCGGCAAGATCATCGACGCCATCCGCTCGGGCTCGGGCGCGTTCCAGCACGGCCACACCTATCTGGCACACCCCCTCGCCTGCGCCGCGGCGCTCGCGGTGCAGGATGTGATCCGCGAGGACGGTCTGCTCGACCGCGTGAAGGAGCGCGGCAAGCAGCTCGAGCAGCGCCTGACCGAACGCTTCGGCAATCACCGCCATGTCGGCGACATCAGGGGTCGCGGCCTGTTCTGGGCGATCGAGCTCGTCGCCGATCGCGCTAGCCGCGCTTCGTTCGATCCGGCGCTCAAGCTGCACCAGAAGATCAAGGCGGAGGCCTTTGCCGGCGGCCTCGGTTGCTATCCGGGCGGGGGCACCGTCGACGGCGTGCGCGGCGACCATGTGCTGCTGGCACCGCCCTATATCGCCTCAGCGGCCGAAATCGATCTGATCGTCGACAAGCTGGGCACGGCCGTCGACAACGTGTTGCGTAGTGTCAATCAGTGAGGGGAGAGTAGTATGAGGAACGTGGTTATCGCAACGGGACTGCTCGCGGCATCGACGGTGATCGCATCGGCGGCGACGCTCGATACTGTGAAGAGCCGCGGCACGCTGGTGTGCGGCGTCAGCGCCGGTTTTGCCGGCTTCTCGGCGCCGGACTCACAGGGCAATTACAAAGGTCTCGACGTCGACTATTGCCGCGCGCTGGCGGCCGGCGTGCTCGGCGATCCCACCAAGGTGCGCTACGTCTCGCTGACGGCCCAGAACCGCTTCACCGCCCTGCAATCGGGCGAGATCGACGTGCTCTATCGCAACTCGACGCAGACCTATCTGCGCGGCGTGACGCTGGGCCTGCGGCAGGGCCCGATCAACTTCTACGACGGCCAGGGTTTTGTCGTGAAGAAGGACCTCGGCGTCAAGGAGCTGAAGGACCTCAAGGGCGCCACCGTCTGCGTCGCGCAGGGCACCACGCACGAGGTCACGCTCGGCGATTACGGCCGCGCCAACGGTATCGACTGGAAGCCGCTGGTGTTCGACCGCATCGACACCATGTACCAGACCTTCTTCGGCGGCCGCTGCGATGCGATGACCCAGGACGCTTCCGCTCTCGCCGGCGCGGTGACCACGGCGGCGCCGAACGCGGCCGACTACATCGTGCTGCCGCAGACCATCAGCAAGGAGCCGCTCGGACCCTTCACCCGCAACGGCGACGAGGTCTGGAGCGACATCATCACCTGGCTGCATTACGGCCTGATCGAGGCCGAGGAGCTCGGCGTCACGCAAGCCAATGTCGAGGAGATGACGAAGTCGCAGACGCCCGCGATCCAGCGACTGCTGGGCGCCTCTGGCGACCTCGGTTCGCGGCTCGGACTCGACAACAAATGGCTGGTCACGGTGATCAAGGCCGGCGGCAATTACGGCGAGATTTTCGAGCGCAATGTCGGCAAGGCGAGCCCGCTCAAGCTCGACCGCGGCCTCAATGGTCTCTGGAGCAAGGGCGGCTTGATGTACGCCATTCCGTTCAAATAAATGTGCCCTGTGTCCCGGACGCGCTGCAGCGTGCAACGCTGCTGCGCAGAGCCGGAACCCAACAGCGACAATGGGCCCCGGACGCAGCGCAATACTGCGCATTGCGCTGCGTCCGGGGCACGAGACTTCCAGGTAGTCATCAATGACGACGCCCCCTCGCATCGCCCTGATCCACGCCCTTAAGCATTCCATCGCCCCGATCGAGGCGGCGTTTGCGCAGGCGTGGCCCGAGGCGCGGCTGATGAACCTGCTTGACGACAGCCTCTCGGCGGATCTCGCCCACGACGGGCAACTCAACAATGCCATGACCGACCGGTTCCTCGCGCTCGGCGATTACGCGGCGGCGACGGGAGCAGATGGAATCCTGTTCACCTGCTCCGCCTTCGGCCCGTGCATCGAAGCGGTTGCGCGCGCGCATGCGCCGATGCCGGTGCTCAAGCCGAACGAGGCCATGATCGAGAGAGCGGTGACCATGGGCCAGCGCATCGGCCTGCTCTCGACCTTTCCGCCGACGCTGGCGTCGATGCCTCCCGAGTTTCCCGCTGCGATCGAGGTCGTGCCGAAGCTTGCCGAAGGCGCGCTGGCCGCGCTCGACCGCGGCGACCGCGCCACGCATGACCGGCTGATCGCCGAAGCCTCGCGGAGCTTGCGCGATTGCGACGTCATCGCGCTGGCGCAATTCAGCATCGCCGCGACCGCGCCGCTGGTCGCCGCGGCCACCGGCCGCCCGGTCGTGACCACCCCGGACAGCGCGGTCGAGAAGCTGATGAGACTGCTGAAGGCGAAGCCCTAAGCGCCGGCCTTGGTCCGGCGCCGCGCATCCTTGATCGCGACCGCGAGCGCAGCCTTCGTCTCGTTGACGAAATCCTCGACCAGCTCCTCGCGCGTGGCGTGCGCCGCCTCGCCGGTGAACAGGCCTTGCTCGGCCAGCATCACCACGCCGTGCAGCGCCGCCCAGATCTTGAGTGCCTGCCGTTCGCGCAAATAGCCCACGGCGGGCGCTTCCAAAGCTTCGATGACGAGCGCAAACGTCTCCCGCGTCGCGGCGTGCAGCTCGCTGCCCTTGGCCGCGCAGGACACCGTGCGCGAGGCGAACATCAAGCGGTAGATGCCATTCCGGCGCAGACCGAACTCGAGCGTCGCCTGTGCGAGCCGCGAGAGCTTCGATTGCTTCGACGGCCTTGCCATCGCTTCGCGCAAGAGCGCCGAGAGCTGCCGGAATGCTGCCGCGGTGACGGCCGCGAGCAGCGCCTCGCGGTCGGCAAAATGCCGGTATGGCGCCGGCTGCGAAACGCCGAGCTTCTTGGCAAGCGCCTTGATGCTGATTGCTTCGGCGCCGCCCCGCTCTGCCTCTTGCAGCGCGGCCTCGATCAACGCATCGCGGAGATCGCCATGGTGGTAGGTCTTCTCGGGCTTGCGGGCTGGTCGTGAACGCATGTCGGGGGGAAGCCTATAAGTTTGCGCTTGACAGGGGAAGCCCGCCGCGAATGTAATAGCATATAACTTAAATAGAACCGAGATGAGGAAACGCGCCGCCTTCGGGCCCTCGCGCGCACGCGATCAAGGAAGCCGAATATGGCAGAGCGACTGAAGGTTCACGTCGATCCGGACAAATGCCAGGGCCATGCCCGCTGCAAGGCGCTCGCGCCGGAGCTTTTCGAGCTCGACGAATATGGCAACGCTCACGAAGCCGGCGACGGCACCGTTCCGGCGGGGCTCGAGGACAAGGCCTGGCTTGCGAAATCCAACTGCCCGGAAATCGCAATCGATGTGACCGAGGAATAGCGCGGCCGCTGCCGCCCTGCGTGCTTTCAGCCAGTTCGAGCCAAGGGATTCCATGCCATGTCCGACGTCGAGCAGCCCGCCGCCCATCCGCCCGTGACCGACTGGGTTCATGACTTCGACCACACCGATCCGCAATGGACCGAGGATCCGTTCCCGATCTGGGACGAGCTGCGAGCCGCAAGCCCCGTGGTGCACACGAAACGCTTTCTCGGCTGCTACCTGCCGACGACCTATGAGGCCGTGCGCGAGATCGCCAACGACACCGAGCACTTCTCCTCCCGCCGCATCATCGTCCGCGATGTGCGTCCCGAGATCACCAGGAACGCGGCGCCGCCGATCACCTCCGATCCGCCCGAGCACAAGCCGGCCAAGCAATTGCTGCTACCGCCCTTCACGCCGGACGCGATGAAGAAGCTCGAGCCGCGGGTCCGCGCCATCTGCAACGAGCTGATCGACGGCTTCATCTCCGAGGGCAAGGTCGATGCTGCCGCGCGCTACAGCAAGTACATCCCGGTCCGGGCCATCGCGCACATGCTCGGCATCCCCGAGAGCGACAGCGACCTTTTCATCAATTGGATCCACATGATCCTCGAGCTCGGCATCAAGGACGAGAGCAAGCTGCTCCAGGCCGTGCAGGAGATGACGGCTTATTTCGGCGGCCACATCGAAGCGCGCAAGAACAAGCCCACCGGCGACCTGATCTCCTACCTGATGAACGCGAGGGACAAGAACGGCAATCCGCTCGAGGACACCCACGTGCTGGGCTCGCTGCGCCTGCTGCTGATCGCCGGCATCGACACCACCTGGAGCGCGATCGGGTCCTCGCTCTGGCATCTTGCGAAGACGCCGGCCGACCGCGAGCGGCTGATCGCCGAGCCCGGGCTGATCCCGACTGCCGTCGAGGAGCTGCTGCGCGCCTATTCGCCGGTGACGATGGCGCGCGAGGTGGTGAAGGAGACCACGGTGTCAGGCTGTCCGGTCAAGCCAGGCAACATGGTGCTGCTGTCGTTTCCGGCCGCCAACCGCGACCCCAAGATGTTTCCGGACGCTGACAAAGTCGTGATCGACCGGCGCGAGAATCGCCACGCGGCCTTCGGCCTCGGCATCCACCGCTGCGTCGGTTCCAACCTCGCGCGCATGGAAATGCAGGTGGCGCTTGAGGAATGGCTGAAGCGGATTCCCGACTTCCGGCTCGATCCGGCAGGCACGGTGACCTGGTCGCAAGGCACGGTGCGCGGCCCACGCCAGTTGCCATTTTTGCTCGGAAAGGCGATGTAGGCCTCTCCAACACGAGACGGAGAAGCTGGACGGCCATGGCTGACGATAACGCGCCGCCCGACAGCAAGCTGACGCGCACCAAGGAGAAGTGGGCGCGCGAGGGCCGCTTTCTCACCGGCAAGATTACGCGGCCGGAGGATCAAAGGCTTCCACCCGGGCAGCACCTCACCAAGGACTGGCCGGTGCTCGATCTCGGGGTCACGCCGCCGGTCTCGCGCGAGCGCTGGCGGCTCGACGTCTATGGCGCGGTCGAGACCCCCGTGTTCTGGACCTTCGTCGAATTCGCCGCGCAGAAGCAGTCTCGGTTCACCTCGGACATCCATTGTGTCACGACCTGGTCGCGCTACGACAATGAATGGGAGGGACTCGCCACGCGCGATCTGCTCGCGGCCTGCCAGCCGCGCGAGGACGCCCGCTTCGTCGTGCTACATTCCTATGACGGCTACACCACCAACCTCGCGCTGGAGGATTTTGCCGCCGAGGACGCGTTGCTCGCCCACAGCTGGTCCGGCGAGCCGCTGACGGAGGAGCATGGCGGCCCGGTGCGGCTGGTCGTGCCGCACCTCTATTTCTGGAAAAGCGCGAAATGGCTCCAGGCCATCGAATTCCTGACCGAGGACGCGCCGGGCTTCTGGGAGGTCCGCGGCTATCATAACCGCGGCGATCCCTGGGCCGAGCAGCGCTATTCAGGCGATTAGGTTCGAGCAAGACGGGGGAAGCCCATGCCGACGGAACGCTTTCAATTCACCGGCGAAGGCGGCCATCAGCTCGCGGCCGCGCTGGAGCTGCCTGACGGCGAACCCGCGGCTTTCGCGCTGTTCGCCCATTGCTTCACTTGCGGCAAGGACACACTGGCGGCCAAGCGCATCTCGGTCGCGCTCGCCGCCAAGGGCATCGCGGTGCTGCGCTTCGACTTCACCGGGCTCGGCTCCAGCGGCGGCGACTTCGCCAATTCGACGTTCTCTTCCAACGTCGCCGATCTCGTCCGCGCCGCCGATCATCTGCGCAAGACCCGCAAGGCACCCTCGATCCTGATCGGCCACAGCCTCGGCGGGGCGGCGATCCTGGCCGCCGCCGGAAAGATTCCCGAGGCGAAGGCGGTGGTCACCATCGCGGCACCCTCGGATCCCGCCCACGTCACCGAGCTGTTCAGGGAGCATCTCGACCTTATCCGCGCGCAGGGCGAGGTCGAAGTCTCGCTCGCAGGACGGCCGTTCCGGATCAAGCGCGAATTCCTCGACGACATCGCCGAGCACGAGCTGATGAAAGACGTCACCGGCCTGCACAAGGCGCTGCTGGTGATGCATTCGCCCGTCGACGACACCGTCGGCATCGACAACGCGACGAAGCTCTTCGTTGCAGCAAGACACCCCAAGAGCTTCGTCTCGCTCGACCATGCCGATCATCTTCTGACCAAGCCTGCCGACGCGCTCTACGCCGCCGACGTGATCGTGGCCTGGGCCAGCCGTTACATCGATACGGCGACGCCGGCGAAGGCGATGGATCTGCCCGAGGAACCGCGGAAGGTCGTGGTGCAGGAGACCCGCAAGAGCAAGTTCAACCAGACCATCACCGTCGGCCCGCATCATTTGGTGGCGGATGAGCCGCTCGCGGCCGGCGGCGCCGATGCCGGACCCGGCCCGTACGATTTCCTGCTCGCCGGCTTAGGTGCCTGCACCTCCATGACCATGCGCCTCTATGCCGACCGCAAGTCGCTGCCGCTCGACCGCGTCACGGTGACGCTGAAGCATTCCAAGATCTACGCCAGGGATTGTGCGGAGTGCGAGACGCGCGAGGGCATGCTCGACCAGATCGAGCGCAACATCACCATCGACGGCGCCCTCGATGCCGAGCAGCGCAAGAAGCTGATGGAGATCGCCGACAAATGCCCGGTGCACCGCACGCTGACGTCGGAGATCCGCATCGTGACGAAGGCGATGGAGTGAAACGGTGCGCTAGAAGCATGATGCCATCGTCCGCAAGGCCGCGCTGATCTCGTTCTCGCGCCACGCCGCAAAGCCGAGCAGCAGGCCGTGATCGCGCGGCTTGCCGAGCGCCAGGCTGGATATCGCTCGCGTGACAACACCCGCCTCAACGAGCCGCGCTACCGCAGCCTGATCGGCGCGGCTGCGCTTGAGGCGGGCCACGAGCTGGATACCGCCCGAGGGCACCTCGACCGACAGCACCTCGCCGAGATGGCGCTCCAGCCCGGCGACGAGATGATCGCGCCGCGCGTGATAGAGCCGACGAACCCGGCGCAGATGCGCCAGAAAATGTCCGTCGGCGATGAACTCGGCGAGCGCCTCCTGGATGTGGCTGGAGGCGATGAGCCCGATATGCCGCTGTGCGATTTCCAAGGTACCGACGAGCGCCGGCGGCGCGACGAGATAGCCAAGCCTGATATCCGACGTCATCGCCTTCGAGAAGGTGCCGACATAGAACACGCGACCATAGGCGTCCAATCCCTGGAGCGCCGGCACCGGCCGGCTGTCATACTGGAATTCACCGTCGTAATCGTCCTCGACGATCCAGGTCTTTCCGGGCCGGCTTGCCCTGAGAAACTCGGTGCGGCGTGCCAGCGACATCAGCCGGCCGGTCGGATGCTGATGCGACGGCGTCATGAAGATGAGCCGCGGCGCGTCGCGGCCCGGCATCCGTTGCATGCCCTGCTCGTCCAGAGCGATACCCGTCGCGCGTGCGCCTGCGGCGCGGAAGGCAGCCGCGGCACCGGGATAACCTGGATCCTCGATCCAAACCTCGTCCCCGGGCGTGATCACGGCCGTCGCGATCAAGGTCAGCGCCGCCTGCGCGCTCGGCAGGATCAGGATCTGGTCCGCATCTGCGCGAACGCCTCTGCTGGTTGCGAGGTAGTGCGCCAGCGCCTCGCGCAAGCGCGGCCGGTTGACCGTTCCGAGCTCGCGCCTGGCTGCCCCGACCGCGCTGCGGCGCAGGCAGCGTCCCCAGATGTCGTTCGGAAATTCCCTGGCGTCGCCGTGGCCCGGACGCAACGGCTTGAATGGCGCCTGATAGGACATCGGCCAGTCGGTCTTCTGGAGCTTTGAGGCCCAGGAGGAGAGCCGCAGCCTGCCGGCGGTCGGACGCGATGCAGCTGTCCCTGCTGGATCGCTTCGCCCGGCACCATCAACGATGACGATGGGGCGCCGCCCGTGCGACGCTGCCAAATAGCCCTCCGCGACGAGCTGCTCGAACGCGTAGGTGACGGTGTTGCGGGAGACGCCGAGCTCGCTGGCGAGCCGGCGGCTCGAGGGCAGCGAGAGGCCCTTGCCGAGGCGACCGCTCGCAATCAGGCTGCGGAGCTGACCCGTCAGCTGCGTCGCCAGGCCCTCCCCGTCGGCCCGTTTCAGGTCGATCAGGCCTGCGATCATGCCTTCCAAAACTGGCACCTCTCTCTTCTCCAATCTGGCACTTTTCCAGGAGCCAGATGAGATGCTATCCGCCGGATCGGACCGCTTCAAGGATCTCCGAGATGAACTCCCTTTCGCCTCGCGCCGCCGTCGGCCTGTTTCTCATCGTCGTGCTGGCCTGGGGCGTGAACTGGTCGGTGACGAAGCAGCTCGTTCAGGTCCTGCCACCGCTATGGACGTCCGCAATCCGGAGCTGGATCGCGCTGTTTGGATTGTTCGCGATCCTTGGCCTCAGCAACAATCTGGTGATTCCGGGGCGCCGCGACATTCCTGTGGTCCTGAGCGTGGGACTGCTGCACATGACGCTGTTCTCGGTTCTGGTTGCGGCCGGTGTGCGCTTCCTACCGGCGAGCAAGGCAATCGTGCTCGGCCTACACCACGCCGCTCTGGGTCGCGATCGCCGCGCCCTTGCTGGGGAAGGATAGGCTGACCGCGCCAAAGCTCGCCGGCGCTCTGCTTGGGTTGATCGGTCTTGCCGCCATCTTGAATCCGTCCTCGATCGACTGGACCAACATCAACGTCCTCCTCGGAGCAGGTATGGTCATCCTGGCCGCGATCTCCTGGGCCGCTAACATCATCTATATCCGCGCGCATCGCTGGATCGCGTCCCCGCTCCAGCTCCTGCTCTGGCAGGTGCTCGTGGCCACGGCCGTGCTTACGACCCTGGCGATCATTATCGACGGGTTGCCGCGAATCGAGTGGTCATGGAGGCTTGTATTGCTCTTCCTGTACTCGGGCCTGATCGGGACGGCGCTGGCCTATTGGGCCATGTCGATGGTCAACAAGAGCATCTCGGCACTGACGACATCGCTCGGCACCACCGCGACGCCGCTCGTCGGCATCGCCAGTGCCGCGATCCTGCTGAGTGAGCCGATCGACGCGAGCCTCGCCGTCGCGGCCGGATTGATCGTCACCGGCATCGCGCTTGCGACGCTGGGCGATCGGCTATCGCGCAGTCAGGCCACCGCCAACGGCTGAACCCGCAGCGCGCCGCGCAGGCCCGCCGTCGTGCCGAGCAGGATGCCGGCAACCGCGACGAACGAGCCCAGCGCGAGCGTAGACACGCCGGTGAGCCCCTGCCCGATCGAGCAGCCGAACGCCATCACGCCGCCGATCCCCATCAGCGCGGCACCGGTGCCTGAGCGCAGCATGTGGCGCGGCGAGGAATAGCCTTCGAGCTTGAAGCGGCCTGTTGCGAGTGCCGTCGCCAGACTGCCGGCGAAGACGCCGGCCACCGTCGCGATGCCGAAATTGAGCGTCAGCCCGGTCGAGAGCATGGCATATTGCAGGCTGTCGGCGATCGGGGCAACGAACGTCAGGGAGGTCACGGGGACCGGATTGAAATCGTCGGTGCCGAGATAGCCGGTGACGTACCAGCCGCCGGCGACGAGGAGGCCCACGAGGATGCCCGCCAACATCTGGGCGGGCGAGCCGCGGAACGCCGGGTGCGCGAAAGCAAACAGGATCAACGCGACGACGATCGTCGCAGCGGCAAGCAAACGCGAAAACGATTCCGTGAAACCGAGCGTCGCCAGCAAAGACGGCAGCGAATTCGCGGCGACCGCGGTTTGCGTCGCCTGGACCAGCGCGATACGGCCCGGCGCGATCAAGCCCTTCAGCGTCATCTGCGCGGCGATCGCCAGCACGATCACGACCACGAAGGAGCGGAGATTGCCGCGGCCGAGCAGCACCAGCGCCCGCGAGCCGCAGCCGTTCGACAGCACCATGCCGTAGCCGAACAGCAGGCCGCCGAGAAACAGCACCGCCGGCGAAAACGACGGCTGCAGATAGATCGACTTGCCGAGATCGACCGTGCCGCTGCCGGCGAGGAGCTGGCTCGCGGCAATCGCAACCGAGATCGCCAGTGCATAGGTCCGCACCAGCCGTCCGTCCCCCTCTCCGAGAAACCCGCGCATGCTGCTCATCAGGCAGAAACCGCTGAGCAGGCCAACGGCGCCGTAGACGAGCCCGATGGCGAGGCCCGCGAGGATGACAAGTTGCGTGGATTCCATCGGTTGTTCTCAGACCTCTCGACGTTCTCCGTCATTGCGAGCGTAGCGAAACAATCCAGTCTGTCTCCGCGGATGCATTTTACGGATTGCTTCGCTGCGCTCGCAATGACGGCGTGTTACGGCTTCAGGATTACTCTATCGCGCGACGATCCGGCGACCGCAACATAGGCCTCCTTGGCGCGCTCGAACGGATAGATTGCATTCGCCTTGATCGGGAACGGCTTCAGATGGCCGCTCGCAAAACCCGGCCCGAGGTCGCGCAGGACGGCGCCCGTCGCGGCCGAGGACAGGCCCAGCGTGTCGATGCCGACATAGGTGTGCTGGCCCCGATAGAATTCGAGGATGTTGAACTGCACGATGCGGTCGATCGCGGCGATCAGGATCTGACGGCCGCGAAGCGCAAGCGACTTGTGCGCGGCCTGAAAATAGGGATCGCCGACCGTGTTGAAGACGATGTCGGCTCCCTTGCCGCCGGTCAATTCGCGCACGCGCGCGGCAACGTCGGTGGCGGAGGCGTCGATCACCTCGATGGCAGCGTTGGCGTGGCCTTCGTAAGCTTCCGCCTTGCGCACCACGCCGATCACGCGCGCGCCCTGCCAGGTCGCGATCTGCACCGCGGCCTGGCCGACCTTGCCGTTGACGCCGAACACCAGAACGGTCTCGCCGCTCTTCGGCAGGCCGGCGCGGCGAAAGCCTTCCATCGCGGTGACGAAGGGCACGCCGATGCCGGCGGCCTCCTCCCAGGACAGCGTCCTGGGCTTCTCCACGACGGCATCGGCTTCGACCACGAGATGGCTCGCGTGGGTCCCGTCACGACGGATGCCGAGATCGCCGGACGAGCCGAACACTTCGCGCCCTATCGTGCCCGCAGGCCCGTCGATCACAACGCCGGCATAGTCGCGGCCGGGGGTTCGCGGGAACACGGCATAGGGCATCAGGCCGGTCGCCGCCTTGACGTCGGAGGGATTGACCGCGGCAGCCTTTACCTCGATCAGGAGATCGTTCGGCCCGCATGCAAGCATCTGCCGCTCAATTGTCGGTGCAAGCGCAGCGGCATTTTCAGCTTTGGCGTTGAGGCGCACACAGCGTGCTTCGACCGTTTTGGCATCGGCTGGCGACATCGAAAGACCCGCGATTTCTCGCGGGCCTTGTCGCCTCTGGAGCCCATGGAGTCAATCCGCCCAGTCAGTCCTTGGGCCGCTTGTCATAGAGCCGCTTGGCCTTGCCGAGCGAGCGTTCCAGCGTCGCGGGCGCAACCACCTGCACCCTGGAGCTGACGCCGATCGTGTTCTTGATGTGGGTCGCAATCTGGTCGGCATGATCGACGAGCCCGCGGCCGTCCCAGCTCTCGGGGCGCGCCTCGGCGATGATGGTGAGCTCGTCCATGCGGCCCTCGCGGGTGAGTTCCAGGATGAAGTGGCCGCCGCACCAGTCGGTCGCGAGCAGGACCTCCTCGATCTGGGTCGGGAACAGGTTGACGCCGCGCAGGATGATCATGTCGTCCGAACGCCCGGTCACCTTCTCCATGCGCCGCATGCCCGGCCGTGCCGTGCCCGGCAGCAGCCGCGTCAGGTCGCGGGTGCGATAGCGGATCACCGGAAAGGCTTCCTTGGTGAGCGAGGTGAAGACCAGCTCGCCCTTCTCGCCGTCCGGCAGCACCGCGCCGGTCTCGGGGTCGATCACCTCGGGATAGAAGTGGTCCTCCCAGATGTGCAGGCCGTCCTTGGTCTCGATGCACTCCTGCGCCACGCCGGGACCGATCACCTCGGACAGGCCGTAGATATCGGTGGCGTCCATGTCGAAAGCGTCCTCGATCTCGGTGCGCATCGCGTTGGTCCAGGGCTCGGCGCCGAAAATGCCGATCTTGAGCGAGCACTGGCGCGGATCCAGCTTCTGGCGCTTGAACTCGTCGAGGATCGCCAGCATGTAGCTCGGCGTCACCGTGATGATGTCGGGCCGGAAATCGTTGATGAGCTGCACCTGCCGCTCGGTCATGCCCCCGGAAATCGGCACCACCGTGCAGCCGAGTTTTTCGGCGCCGTAGTGCACGCCGAGACCGCCGGTGAAGAGGCCGTAGCCATACGCATTGTGGATGATCATGCCGTTGCGGCCGCCGGCGGCGCGGATCGAGCGCGCCATCACCTCGGACCAGGTGTCGATGTCGCGCTTGGTATAGCCGACCACGATCGGCTTGCCGGTCGTGCCCGATGAGGCATGCACCCGCACCAGCTTCTCGCGCGGCACGGCGAACATGTTGAAGGGATAATTGTCGCGCAGGTCCGTCTTCACCGTGAACGGAAACTTGGCGAGATCGGAGAGCTCGCGAAAATCCGACGGGTGCACGCCCGCTTTGTCGAAGACTTTACGGTAATGCGCGACATTGTCGTAGGCGTGCTTCAGCGACCAGGCCAGCCGCTGCTTCTGCAGCGCCATGATCTCGTCGCGCGAGGCGCGCTCATGCGCGTCCATCTCGGCGCTATAGGTGTTGCCACCATCCTTGAGCCTCGTGAGAGCCATCCTCGTTTCCCCACATTGTTTGTTCTTCTTTGTTTGGTCTTATTGATCTTGCGCCGGCAGCCATTTGCCGGGAATGACGCGCGAATGTCCGCGGAATTCCGCGATGACGACCTCGCCCACCGTGACACGCACGTCGTAAATGCCGGAGCGGCCGACGCGGGTGATCTCCCGCGCCTTGGCGATGAGACGATCGCCAAGCTTGCCCGGCTTGATGAAAGTGATCTGGCCCTGCGCCGCCACGACGCGCTCGTTGTGCGAGTTGCAGGCGAACGCGAAGGCGGAATCGGCGAGCGTGAAGATGAAGCCGCCATGAGCGATGCGCTGGCCGTTGACCATGTCCGGCCGCACCATCATCGCGAGCGTCGCAAAGCCCGGGCCGATCTCGACGAGCTCCATGCCGAGACCCTTGGACGCATCGTCCTCGGCCCACATCGCCTCGGCGCAGGCGCGGGCGATATCATCAGGTGACAGGGCGGCTTTGACGTTCACGCGCTTCTCCCGGCCAGATGTTTGCTCATGATGTTGTTCTGGTTGGCTCACACTGTCAAATAATGCGACGCATTTGCATTCCCGAGCCGCAGAACGCCTGATCAGACATGATCATAATCGACCACGACCCGCTCCGTAGACGGCTTGGCCTGGCAGGTGAGAACAAAACCGGCCTTGAGCTCCCACGGTTCCAGCGAATAGTTGATGTCCATCGGCGCCTCGCCCTCGACCAGTTTTGCGCGGCAGGTCGAGCACATGCCGCCCTTGCAGGCAAAGGGCAGATCGACCCCGGCGCGCAGGGCGGCATCGAGGATGGCCTCGTCCTCGGCGACGGGCACGTCGCGGCGCTTGCCGTCGATGATCAGCGAGGCGATCGCCTTCGGCGGCGCGTCGGGCGCAACCGCCTTTTTCGGCCGCGGCTTGCCGCCGAACTCGGAGACGAAGCGCTCGACATGGATGCGCTCGTCGGCGATGCCGAGATCGCGGCAGGTCGCCTCGATCTCCTCGCTCATGCCAAGAGGACCGCAGATGAAGACGTGATCGACGCTTGGCGCCGGCACCAGGGCGCGGAGCAGCACCCTCACCTTGTCGCCGTCGAGCCGGCCATGCAGGATCGGGATGTCCTGCTCCTCGCCGGAGAGCACGAAGAAGATCGAAAGACGATCGATGAAGCGGTCCTTCAGCTCCTCGAGCGCTTCGAGGAACATGATGCTGTCGGTGGTGCGGTTGCCGTAGAACAGAAAGAAGCGGCTGCCCGGCTCGCGCGCGAGCACGCCCTTGACGATCGACAGGATCGGCGTGATGCCGGAGCCGGCGGCGAAGCCGACATGAACGCGCGCACGATCTGCCGGCGGGACCAGACCGAAGCGGCCGGTCGGCGTCATCACGTCGAGCTCGTCGCCGCATTTGAGATCTTCGGCGGCCCAGCTCGAAAACGCGCCGCCATCGACCTTCTTGACGGCGATACGGATCTCGCCGTCGTCGGGGCCGGAGCAGATCGAATAGGAGCGGCGGACCTCTTCGCCGTCGAGCGTGGCGCGCAGCGTCAGGTACTGGCCGGGCGTGAAGGCGTAATCGCTGGCGAGTTCGTTGGGAATCGCGAAGGTCATCGAGACGGCGTCGGGCGCCTCGCGGCGGAGATCGCTGACGGCGAGGCGATGGAAGCGCGGTGCGGCTGCGGACATGGTCAATGACACTTGAAATAGTCGAAAGGTTCGCGGCAGGCCTTGCAGCGCCAGAGCGCCTTGCAGGAGGTCGAGCCGAATTCGGACAGCAGCTCGGTGTTGTCCGAGCCGCATTGCGGGCATGCTACCGCCTGCGCGCCGAACAGGGCGCGTCGCGAGTTTGAAGCTTGCGGCGGTGCGATGCCGTAGGCGCGCAGCTTCTTGCGGCCCTCCTCTGTCATCCAGTCCGTGGTCCAGGCCGGCGACAGCACGGTTCTTACTCTCGGATGTTGGAAACCGGCGCGCTCCAGCGCGAACTCGATTTCCAGCGCGATCATGTTCATGGCCGGACAGCCCGAATAGGTCGGTGTGATCGCGACCTCGACATGATCGCCGTCGAGAACGACCTCGCGCAGCACGCCGAGATCGGCGATGGTCAAGACCGGAATCTCCGGATCGACCACGCTCGCCGCGGCATCCCAGGCGCGCTGCCGCAAATCGCCGTCGCGGTCGAGCACCGTCACCATGTCAGCCCCGGAAAAGTCCGCTGCATCGATTGCAGCTCCGACAGGAGGTGGCCGAGATGCTCGCTGTGACGGCCGGATCGGCCGCCCTGCTGCATCCACTCGTTCTGCGGCAGTGCGAGCGTTGCTTCGCGGGTGACATCTGTGATCGTCGTCAGCCAGCGCCCGCGCAAGCTTCCGGGATCGACGGCAATGCCGGCATCGATCAGCCCGCGTTCGCTGTCGTCGACGGCAAACATCTCGCCGGTAAAGGCCCAGAGATTTTCGATCGCTCCTTGCGCGCGTCGGTGGCTCTCCTCGGTGCCGTCGCCGAGCCGGATGACCCATTCCGAGGCATGGCGCAGATGGTAGGCGCTCTCCTTCTCCGATTTCGCCGCAATCGCCGCCAGCGTCGCATCGCGCGACTTCATCATCGCACGCCAATAGAGATCGGCGAAGGCGGAATAGAAGAATTGCCGCACCAAGGTCTGGGCAAAATCGCCGTTGGGCTGCTCGACCAGCAGCAGGTTGCGGTACTGCCGCACGTCGCGCAAGTAAGCGAGCTTGTCCTCGTCGTTATCCCTGCCTTCGACCTTGGCGGCAAAGGTGTAGAGCTCCCGTGCCTGACCGATGAGGTCGAGCGCGATGTTGGAGAGCGCCATGTCCTCTTCCAGCAGCGGCGCGTGCCCGCACCATTCCGACAGCCGGTGACCGAGGATCAGCGCATCGTCGGCGCGTCGCAGCGCGTAGAGCACCAGCGGCGTTTCGGAGACCTGGATGTTGGCGCAAGACATCACATCAATCCCAATCACATGTGCCCCACTTCTTCCGGCACCTCGTAGAACGTCGGGTGCCGGTAGATCTTGGATTCCGCCGGCTCGAACATCATGCCCTTCTCGGCGGGATCGCTCGCGGTGATCGCGCTCGAGGGCACGACCCAGATCGACAGGCCCTCGCCGCGGCGGGTGTAGATGTCGCGGGCGGCCTGCAGCGCCATGGTCGCGTCGCTCGCATGGAGCGAGCCGACATGCTTGTGCGCGAGCCCGTTACGGCTGCGAATGAAGACCTCCCAGAGCGGCGTGTTCGGCGTGGCCATATCGTTCTCCTATTCGGCAGCCTGGGCGGTCTGACGCTGGGCGCGCTTGGCGGCATAGCTAGCTGCCGCCTCGCGCACCCAGGCGCCCTCCTCGTGCGCCTTGCGGCGCGCGGCCATGCGGTCGCGATTACAGGGGCCGTTGCCGGCGAGCACCTGCTTGAATTCGGCCCAGTCGATCTCGCTGTAGCGCCAGTGCCCGTCGGCGTCCTGCGTCATGCCGGGATCGGGAATGGTGAGACCGAGATATTGCGCCTGCGGCACGGTGGCATCGACGAACTTCTGGCGCAGCTCGTCATTGGAGAAGCGCTTGATCTTCCACTTCGTCGAGGTGTCGCTGTGCTGGCTGGTCGCGTCCGGCGGACCGAACATCATCAGCACCGGCCACCACCAGCGGTTCAGCGCGTCCTGCGCCATCGCCTTCTGCTCCTCCGAGCCGCGGCACAGCGTCACCATGATCTCGTAGCCCTGACGCTGGTGAAAGGACTCCTCCTTGCAGACGCGGATCATCGCACGGGCATAGGGGCCGTAGGAGCAGCGGCACAACGGGATCTGATTCATGATCGCGGCGCCGTCGACCAGCCAGCCGATCGTGCCGATGTCCGCCCAGGTCAGCGTCGGATAGTTGAAGATCGAGGAGTACTTTGCTTTCCCCGCGAGCATGGCGTCGACCAGTTCCTCGCGCGAGGAGCCGAGCGTCTCGGCCGCGGCGTAGAGATAGAGCCCATGGCCGCATTCATCCTGCACCTTGGCGAGCAGCGCGGCCTTGCGGCGCAAGGTCGGCGCGCGCGTAATCCAGTTGCCTTCGGGCAGCATGCCGACGATTTCGGAATGGGCATGTTGGGAGATCTGGCGGGTGAGCGTCTTGCGGTAGGCCGCCGGCATCCAGTCGTTCGGCTCGATGCGCTCCTCGGCATCGATGCGGGCCTGGAATTGTGCAGCTTTGCCTGCATCCTCCAGATCGCGATCAGCGGTCTCGGCCGTGTTCAGCGCCTGGGTGTACATGCGCGTCCTCCCGTTTAGTGGGAGAGAATATATAACAAGATTTACGTCATGCAAGATATTTCTGTAACATATCGTCAGGCGCCGAACCGCCGTTCCAGCAGCTTTCGCGCTGGCGGCAACGGCCCTTTTTCATTGGTTCCATGGCTGTCGAGCCATTGTTCCGACGCCGCGAGCAGCGCGCGATAGATCTCGCCGCAGAGTTCGCGGGCGGCCCTGCCCGGCCAATCCGGCGGCAGCAGGCTCTCGGGCAGCAGCGGATCGCGGAGCACGACGCGGCGGTAATGGTGGATCAAGAGGATGCGCGCGGTGAAGGCGTCGGCCTCGGACAAACCGGTGCCGCGCGCGATCGCGGCGCGCAGCGGCTCGAACGTCTTCATGAACTTCAGATAGGCGTCCGCGGTCCGATCGAGCGGCCAGCTCGCACTGAGCAGGCGGCGGCCGCTGTCGTCTTCCGCCGAGACTTCGAGGCGGATCGCGCCCGCCGCCTCATCCGGCACCGGCACGCCCGATGGCGCGACCCACACGCCCGGCAGCGGGCTACCGAAGCCGGCATTGCGCAGCGCTTCGCGCGAAGCGTCGCGGTCCTCGCCATTGCCGATCAGCAGCAGCTCGAAGCGCCCGGTCCAATCCGATGGCGGGGGATCGTAGATGTGGCGCGTCGCGGCCTCGAAGGTCTGGCGGCCCTTGTCGGCCAGGCGATAGAAACTGTTGCGGCCGACCTTCTCGCGCGTCAGCCAGCCGTCGGCCGCAAGCCGCGACATCGCGGTGCGCACCACGCCGCTGTCGATATCCAGGCTCTCGAAGAATTCCAAGAGCGTGCCGAGCCACACCGAGCCACCACGCGGCACGATGGCGTCGCCGAACACGGTGATGACAATGGAGCCGGTGCGCGAGGGCTCGCGCTTGAGCTGGTCGATGATGCGGGAGAGCGGATGCGCCATGCGTCAGGCTTAGCGCGTTTGGTGCAGGCGCGACAATGGAGGGGAGCGATGCGGCTGCTCTCCCTCTCCCCGTTCTTACGGGGAGAGGGTCGCGGTGAGGGGCTGTATCCGCAAACTCGCTAGCAGAGAGACTCGCGGAAAGTCCCCCTCACCCGGATTGCATCTCCGATGCAATCCGGCCTCTCCCCGCAGGCGGGGAGAGGCAAGACATCACCGATGCGGATCGGGATACACCACGCTCCGCCAGCCGCTGCGATCGAACGGGCGCCACTGGCCTTCCTTCTGCGCAAGGCGATCGGCGACGGCATAGACGGCGGCGGGATGATGGCCCATGCCGCAATGGCTGCTTTCGACCTCGATGCTCTCGGTCTGTGCGCCGGACTTCTCCATGCAGCCCTGCCAGGCGCAGACGCCGTCGGTGCGGCTGAAGATGGCGGTGGTCGGCACCGGCGGCGGCACGGCGAGCTCGCCGCCAAAGCGCGGATCGACCTCGTCAGCCTTGCGCCCGCTCGCCCATTCGTAGACGCGCCAGGCGTTGGTCGAGCGCGGATCGCCGGCGAAGGGGCTGCCGAGCGTGATCACCTGGCGCACGCGCTCCGGCATCATCTTGGCGAGCTGACGCGCATAGAGGCCACCTAAGCTCCAGCCGACCAGGCTGATCTTGCGGCCGTGCGTGTCGCTGAGCTCCTGGACCAGATCGACCATGGCGTCCTGAACGCCCTCGCGCAGACCGTAGTTGCGCCCCTGACGCCAGCCGCTGACCGCATAACCCTTGCTGGCCAGAAACGCGCGCAGCGCACGTGTCGAGACATCGGAAGCCACGAGGCCGGGCAGCACCAGCACCGGATGCCCATCGCCGCGCGGCGCAAGGCTCAACAGCGGCAGCGCGCCGAGGAATGCGCCGAACTCGTGGATCGCTCGCCCCTCCAGAAACATCAAGGTGCGGGACGGCGGGCGCAGCGTCTGGGCAGTTGCGGTCATCAATGTTTCCCCTGGGAAGAATTCCTGGAAAGGCCGCCGGCAGCGACACCGGCAAATGGGCATGAATTCCAATGCACCGGCTTCTTGAACGTTCCGCAGCGCAGCATGAATCAGCTAGGTGGCCGGTTCCCGACATTCAAGCGGGAGCGACGCGCGGCGACAATAGGCCCGCGCGTTAATGCTAACGGACGTGACGCAAAAGTCACAACAATCTGAGCAAAGATTCTACGGTGTAGAGCCCGAGCCCGGCGAGCCCGCCGATCAATGAGCCGTTGAAGCGGATGTATTGCAGGTCGCGCCCGATGTTGATCTCGATCAGCGAAATCAGCTGCGTCATATTCCACGCCTTGACCTGATCGGAGATGAAGGTCGAGACGCCGCTCTTCTGGTCCGCGACGAAGCTGCGCAGTACGGTCACGAGACCCTTGTTGATCTCGCCGCGCAGCTCGGCATCGCTGGCGAGCGCCTCGCCAGCGGAGACGAACATCCCGGCGAGATGATGTTGCAGCACCTGCGTCTCGCCGCTCGCACTGCGCTCGATGAAAGTGCGCGTGTTGGCCCAGACGGTGCGGGCGAGATCGGCAAGCTCCGGCCGCGCCAGGAGATCGCGTTTCAAACCGTCGATGCGGTCGACATAGGCCTGGTCGGTGCCGAGCCGGTCGACGAAGCTCAGCACCATGCGGTCGAACTCGCCGCGGAACGGATGCTTGGGATCGCTGCGCACTTCGTTGAAGAAGGCGGTGGCGGAAGCCACGATCTTGTTCACCAGAAACTTGTCGGCGCGATAGAGCTTGAGCAGGGTCGGCAATTCCGCACGCACCTTTTCGCGGATCATTGCCATCGTCTCTTTTTGGTTCAAGCTCTCGTGCATCACGCGCAGGAGATCGTCGAACAGGATCTGGTGCCGTCCCTCCGCGACGAAGCCGCGCAGCGTGCCGGCCGCGAGCGGCGCGAGGTCGATGGCCTGGAGCTGCGAGGACATGCGGCGGATGATGAAGGTCATCAGGCCGGAGCTTTCGGTTGCGGACACTGCCTCCGGCAACAGACGCAGCGCAAAGCGCGCGAGGTCGTCACTACGCTTGCGCTCGCGCAGCCAGTCGGCGACGAAGGAGCCGAAATCGATTTCCTTCAGCTTGGCCTCGACGGGACCGGCCTCGAGGAAATGCACCTGGATGAATTCGCCGAGCTTGTCGGCGATTCGGGCCTGGTTGCTCTGGATGATCGCCGTATGCGGAATGGGCAGGCCGAGCGGCCGCTTGAACAGCGCCACCACGGCATACCAATCGGCGAGACCGCCGATGGTCGCAGCTTCCGCAAAGGCGGCAATGAAGCCGAAAACGGGATGCACCGGCAGCAGCCACTTTGCGACGACAAACAGTGCGAGCGTCGAGGCCAACACCAGCGTCGCCAGCGCCTTGACGCGGCGGAGTTCAGCCGCGCGCTCGACGTCGCCGGGAGCGTCGAAGGAGAAAGTGACAGACGAGTCCATGACTGCATCACAGTACTCGTCATTGCGAGCGAAGCGAAGCAATCCAGAATCTTCCAGGAGGAAAGACTCTGGATTCGTCGCAAGGGCTACATCGCAATGACGGCGTCGCAGAAAAACAAAGGCCCGCCGAAGCGGGCCTGAAATTTCAGTTTGTGCTCAGGCGGCAGATCAGGCGGTCTTGCTGTAGACCTTGGCGAAATTGTCCTGAGCGGACTTCGCACCGTTGGCGGCGAGCTTGCCGAGATAGTCGGCGGTCGCCTTGGCGCGCGAGACGAACACTTCGCCGCGGGAGCGGAGCAGGCTCGACTGGATCTCGACGGCTTCGCTGACCGACTTGGCGGACGCGAGCTTGTCAATGCCCGAGAAGAACGCCTCGGCATCCTCGTAGATCGCCTGCTGGATGTTGCGGCTGATCTTGCCGGCCTCGGTGATGGACTCGGTCACCGCGTTCTCGACGGCGGCGGTCACGCGCTCGGAGCCAGCGAACACCTCGGCAGCACGGTCCTTGGCGGTGTTGGCAGTCTTCTTGACGAATTCGCGGGCAGCCTCGGGAACTTCCAGGTTCTGGATGTTCTTGAAAGCGTCCTTGAAGCCCTCGAAAGCGGTATTGGTTTCAGTGGTCATGGGGTTCTCTCCATCCTCAATGGTCTGAGCTATGGGCTCACCCCGTCCGCATCGGCCCGGGGCACGGTCTATATGGCACGGTTAATTGTGCGGCGCAATATTTGTATTGCACTGCGATATCGCGAAATCGTGAACAGCCTTAACGGGAGGCATCGTGACGCCTCCCGAGCCACGGGCTCGGTGATCGGCCCGATCCGGCCCTAATGCCGGACGACCCTGTTAGTGCTGGACAGCGCCTGGCAGTCCATAGGCCTCCATCTGGGCCTCGACCTGCGCGACGTTATGGCCGAGCACGACGATATCGTGGGTCTTGCCGTCGACGTCCCGGACCTGGTCCCGCAACAGGGCTTCAGCCTTGAAGCCGAGGCTCTCGAACAGGGCGATCGCCGCCTGCTGATCCACCGTCATCTGGACCGAGAGCTTTTCCAGGCCCGCGCCGAGCGCGAGCGCAAACGTCTCCTGCGACAGCGCCTTGCCCACGCCCTTGCCGCGGACCTCGGGGGAAACCACCATGCGGATCTCACCGACATGGGGCGACCAGGAATGGGGATCGCGCACCAGCGTTCCGCAACCAACGACCCTGCCCTCACTGACCGCGAGCAGGCTCTGAATCGCTCCGCGCTCGATCTCCTTGACCCAGGCCGACAGCACCTTCGGCTCGCTGATGTTGCGTGGCAGGAACAACAGATCGTGGGTCGGCAGGGCCTTGCCGAAGGCCAGCACCGCACCTTCGTCGGCCGGCGACATCAGGCGGATCTCGATAGCGCCAGCGTCGGTCTTGACGTGGCGCGGATAGGAACGCTGCTCGCTCATGTCGATCTCTTTCCCAGCCAGGAATCCAGTTTCGGCCACAGCCGCTTCACCGCATTGGCGCCGGCAACGAGCGAGACATGACCGCCCTTCAGAATGACCTCTTCCTTGTCGGTCGAGCCGACCTTGGCGATCAGGTGCTTGGCGGCCTCATAGGGCACGATGTGATCGTGCTCGGCGACCGCATGCAGGATCGGCACCGTGATGTTCTCGAGCTTTGCCGCACGGCCGCCGACCGACATGGTGCCGTTGAACAGCTTGTTGTCCCACATCAGGTCCTTGGTGATGGCGCGGAAATATTCGCCGGCGAGCGGCAGCGTGTCGGTCGCCCAGCGGTCGAACATGCGGTACGACTTCACGAACTCGTCGTTCCAGATGTTTTCCCAAAGCTGGATCTGGCTCACCGTGCGCGAGGCCGGGCGCAGCATCTCGAACGAGGACAGGATCATTTCCGGCGGCACGTTGCCGACGCTGTCGACGAGGTGGTCGACGTCGAAATAGCGGCGGTCGGAGAAATTCGAGAACAGCTTCATCTCGCGGAAATCGATCGGCGTGGTGAAGCAGATCAGGTTCTTCATCGGCCCGTCCTTGTGGATCGAGCCGTAGAGCAGCGACAGCACGCCGCCAAAGCAATAGCCGATGACGGAGACGTCCTGCTCGCCGGAATCGGCCTGCACGCGGCGGACGCAGTCCGGGATGAAGTCGAGGACATAGTCCTCCATGCGCAGGCTCTTCTCCTCCGGCCGCGGCGCGCTCCAGTCCAGCATGTAGACGTCATAGCCGCGTTTCAGCAGGAACTCGATGAAGCTCTGGCCGGGCACGAGGTCGAGAATATAGCCGCGGTTAGTGGTTGCCATCACGATCAGCACCGGCACGCGGTAGATCTCGTCCGTCATCGGCCGGTAGTGATAGAGGCTCATGGTGCCGCGCGAGTGCAGAACGTCCTTTGGCGTCGAGCCGAGCGAGGGGCCTGAGGTCGAGAAATATTCGACGCCCTTGATGCTGCGCTGAATCGCGCGCTGCACCTCGGACTGGATGCGCTCCGGGATCGACGCAAGATCAAGTCCCGCAGGCGCGTTCATTTCTGGTCTCCGCCTTCGGATGGCGGACGTTTGGTGCGCGGCGGCCGCGGCGCGGCGCCGGGTTGCTGCGCGCCCGAATTTGCCGACATCTGGCTCAGCATCGACTTGATTTCGCCGAGCTGGCCTTCGATCGACTGGAGCCGTTCCGCGATGCCGGTCATCTGCTCCCGGCTCGGCAGGTTCATCGAGAGCAGGTATTTCTCCATGAGATCGCCGAATTGCTTCTGAGCACCTGCAGCAACGCCGCCGGCTCGATTCATGGCCTGCGAGAATTCGGGCGTCTCCATCGCCTTGGTCGCGAAGGAGTTGAAACCCTTCTCCATTTCGCCGACCATCTTCTGCCACAAGGCAACGGGATCGGTGATCTTGTCGGTCATCAGCGTCCTCCCAGTACGGAGGGCTTCGCACCCTTCTTGTCCCGCCATACCACACCGTTGCGCGGTGCCGGTCAACCGGCAAGCAGCCGGCGCAGCGTCGGACACGCCCGCTTCTTCGCGGAACGAAACCGTGCGATACAGCATCGGTCAGCAGGAGGGACCCGTGACCGCCCATCAGCCGCCCCAGACCGTCCGCGCCAACGACATCGACATCTGCTACGAGAGCTTCGGCAGCGACAATGCCGAGCCGCTGCTGCTGATCATGGGCCTCGGCGCGCAGATGATCCATTGGGACGATGCGTTCTGCGAGCAGCTCGCCGCACGCGGCTTCCGCGTGATCCGCTTCGACAATCGCGACATCGGCAAATCGAGCCATCTCACCGGGGGCAAGCGGCTGACGCCGTTCGAGCTCTTGAAGCTGCGCTTGTTGCGGATCCCCGTGGCCGCCACCTACAAGCTGATCGACATGGCCAAGGACACGGTCGGCCTGATGGATGCGCTCGGCATCAAGTCGGCGCATCTCGTCGGGGCGTCAATGGGCGGCATGATCGCGCAAGAGGTGACGCTGTCGTTTCCGCAGCGCGTGCGCTCGCTCACCTCAATCATGTCGACGACGGGCAATCCGCGCATACCGCCCCCGACCCGCGAGGCCGCCGCGATGCTGATGGCGCCGCCGCCGCGCAGCAAGGAGGAGTTCATCGTCCGCTACGGCCAGACCTGGAAGGTGCTGCGCGCCGGACATTTCCCGGAAGAGGAAGCGCTTGATCCCGGCCGCGCCGAGCGCGTGTTCGCGCGCGGGCTCAATCCGGCCGGCGTCGGTCGCCAGCTCCGCGCCGTGCTTGCCTCAGGCAGCCGCAAGGAGCGGCTGCGCGCCGTGAAGGCACCGACGCTCGTGATTCACGGCACCGTCGATCCGCTGGTCCGCCCCGAAGGCGGCAAGGACACGGCCGCGTCGATCCCGAACGCCAAGCTGCTGATGATCGAGGGCATGGGCCACGCGCTCCCGATGCGCTTCTGGCCGCAGATCGTCGACGCGATCGACAAGCACGCGCATGGCGCGGCGGCACAGGCCGCTTAGGCCGGCCGGTCTCCTCCCGGTGACCATGTGAGCTGCCGGTGCCTGTCTTAACGCGGGTTCCGATGAAGGCTATACAAGCCGTCTCAGACGCCAAACAGAGGCTGCGGCCTCTCGGAGCTCACATGCATTTCATCATCCGATCCGCGGCAATGGCCGCTTTCATTCTCATGTTGTCTCTCGCCGGCGGCGCCGCGATGGCCGCCAGCGCGCAGGAAGAAGCCAACCGCCAAACCGTGCTGGCATTCTATGAGAAGGGCCTCAACCAGAAGGACGCCGACGCCGCCCTCGCCTATGTCGGCAACCGTTACGTCCAGCACAATCCAACCGCTCCCGATGGTCCGGACGGCTTCCGGAAGTTCATCGGCTTCCTGCGCGAGAAGTTTCCGAACTCGCGCAGCGAGATCAAGCGCAGCTTCGCGGAGGGCGACTTCGTCATCCTGCACGTTCATTCCGTTCGCGAGCCCGGCACCAGGGGCCGCGCGATCGTGGACATCTTCAAGCTGGAAAACGGCAAGATCGTCGAGCATTGGGACGTCGTTCAGGAGATTCCTGAAAACCCCGCGAACGGCAACACGATGTTCTAGCCGGAAAACGTAGCCGCGTAGGGTGGGCAGAGGCGCGCCCTTCACGCGCCGTGCCCACCATCCATCCGCATCCTCGATGGAGGCGATGGGCACGCGCCTTCGCTCTCCGGGCTACGGCCGCTTTGCCCACCCTACTGTTTCTTCGCGATCCAGATCACGTGGCGGGCGCCGCCGCCTCTGCCGGTGGCGCGAACGTTGACTTCGTTGACGTCGAAGCCGGCACGCTTGAGGCGTCCTGTGAACGGTGGATTGGGTCCCGACGACCAGACGGCCAGCACGCCTCCCGGCCGCAGGGCCGTCTTCGCAACCTGCAGCCCGCTCGCATTGTAGAGCGCGTCGTTGCCCTTCCGGGTCAGCCCCTCAGGCCCGTTGTCGACGTCGAGCAGGATGGCGTCGAAGGCTGAACGCTTCGCCCTGATGACTTCACCAACATCGATCTCGCGAATGCTCACCCTGGCATCGTCGAGACTATCGCCGAAGACCTCTGCCATCGGGCCTCGCGCCCAGGCGACGACCGACGGGACCAACTCGGAGACCACGATCTTCGCCTGGGGCCCGAGCACGGCCAGCGCCGCGCGTAGCGTAAAACCCATGCCGAGACCGCCGATGAGAACGACGGGCTTTGCGACTTTCTCGATCTGCTTCGCGGCAAGCGTTGCCAGTGCCGCTTCGGAGCCCGACAGGCGGCTGTTCATCAGCTCGTTGGTACCGAGCTTGATGGAGAACTCCTTGCCCCGCCGCATCAGGCGGAGCTCCTCATCGGAACCGGGGATTTTTGCGGTGTCGATCTTTTCCCAGGGAATCATGGGCGACGTTTAGCACGAACCGACCGGCAATCACCCTCCCCAGACGTCCAGCACATACCTGTTGTTCGCGCCCATCTCCTCGATCCAGCGCGCGCCGGCGGCGGCATCGCTGCCGCTCTTCTCGCGATGGATCGCGACCAGCGCAGCCTTCACGTCCGGCTCCATCTTGCCGCCGTCGCCGCAGACATAGATGATCGCGCCCTGCTCGATCAGCGGCCAGACCTTGCCCTTCTGCGCCGCTAGCACGTGCTGCACATAGGTCTTCGGCCCGTCCGCGCGCGAGAACGCCGTGAACAGCTCGGTGATGCCGCTCGCCGCCAGCGCCTTCAGCTCCTCCGCGTAAAGAAAATCCTGCTCGGGATGGCGGCAGCCGAAGAACAGCATGGATGGACCGAGGGTGGCTCCCTTCGCCTTGCGCGCGGCGCGCTCCTGGAGGAAGCCACGGAACGGCGCAAGTCCCGTGCCCGGACCGATCATGATAACAGGCACGGATGGATCATCCGGCAGGCGGAAGCCGGCCTTGGTTTCGCGCACGGTGGCGTAGATCGTATCGCCCGTGCGCCGGTTGGCGAGATAGTTCGAGCAGATGCCCTTGTACGTGCCACGGCCGGAGGCGGCCGGCCCTTCGACCACGCCGACCGTGACGCTGCAACGCGCCGGGTCCACCGACGGCGAGGACGAGATCGAGTAATAACGCGGCGCCAGCAGCGAGAGCATTTCCAGATAGACGTGGAACGGCAATTCGCAAGCCGGATATTCGAGCAGCAGGTCGAACACCGATTTGCGCTTGGCCAGGATCTCGGAGCGGTAGCGCTGGAGCGGCTCCGCCTCCTCGCCGACGAAGGCCAATAGCTTCGGCTTGGTGACCGGGCAGCGGGTGTGCTCGGCCATGATCTGGATCTGCTTGCGGGTCGCGACCTGCTGCAGCTCGACGAACTCGCTCAGCAGGCGGCCCACCGAAACGGCCTCGCCCACCGGCAATTGCGCGCGCCGACCCTCTGCCACCTGCAGTCTGATCTGGTCGGCGGGCAGGAAGCCGAAGCGGCGGGCCACCGAATCCACCAGCGTCGGATCGTTGCGCGGAACGACGCTGAGGTGATCGCCAACGCGGTAGCTGACGTTGGCCGGCAGCTGCACCTCGATGTGGCGGGTCGAACGATCGGAAGGATTCGCTCCGGACTTGTTCTGGAGCTCATCATTGACCAGCACCTTCATCGCCACCGCGCCGCCCTGGGCGACGATGGTGTTGACGGCGGTCACCGCGACCGGCTCGATCGCATAGAGCGGATCGTCCTCCGCGGTGCGGGTGAAATTCCAGTCGATGCCGAATTCCTTGGTCGCGACCTGTGCGGCCGCCGGGAACCATTTCTGGAACTGGCCATCCAGATCGCTACGCGCATCGCCCTCGCCGCGCGGATACACCGCGCGCGCACCGTGCTTCGACAATTGCTCGTCGATGAAGCGCGGCACCGATTGATACGTCGCGGCCCAGTCGCTGTTGCCGCAGCCGAACACGGCATAGCGCACACCGGCAAACGCGTCCTTCGGCAAATCGCCGCCGAGCCATTTTACAAATTCCGTGGCGTTGTCCGGCGGCGCCCCGCTATAGGAGGCGCAGATGATCAGCACCCCGCCCTCCAGCGGCAGCTTGCCGACGTAATCGTCAAGCGGGCCGAGATGCACGGCAAAGCCGTTGATCTCGGCAAGATCGGCCATGCGCGTTGCGAGCTCTTCGGCGGTGCCGAGATTGGAGCCGTAGAGCACCAGCATCGGCGTGTTGTGGCCGGGCCGTGTGGTGGGCTGACGCTGCGCCTTTGGCGCCGAGGAAGTAGCCGCAACGGGTCCGCCATAGGCGCCGCGCTCGCGATCGGCGCGCGGCCGCACCTTGATCTTGAAGCCTTCCGGCTTGATCGTCAGCGTCTCCTTCAGATGCATCTGGTAGCGCTGATGGTCGATCAGCTTGAAGCGCTGCAGGATCATGCCGAGCGCGAGCGCTGCCTCGTGCATGGCAAAGCCCCGGCCGATGCAGGCGCGCTGGCCGTTGCCGAACGGCTTCCAGGCATTGATCGGCCGTTTTGCCTCCGCCTCACGGCTGAAATTCTCGGGGTCGAACGCGTCGGGGTTGGGACCCCACACGCTGGGATCACGATGCAGCGCCGTCACCAGGATGGTGACGAACGTTCCCTTCCTGAGCTTGTACTTGCCGCCGCCGATGGTCTCGTCGTTCAGCGGCGAGATGCCGTAGGCCGGCGCCGGCGGCCACAACCGCAGCGACTCCTTGAGGATCTGCGTGATGTAGGTGAGCTGCGTCACCTGTTGATAGGTCGGCTTGGCGTTGACGTCGGGGCCGAAGACGCGGTCGACCTCGTCATAGGCCTTCTTGAGGATGTCCGGATGCTTGAGCAGCGCATAGAGCGTGTAGGACAACAGGCCGCTGGTGGTCTCGTGCCCCGCGATCAGGAAAGTGTTGATCTGGTAGCGGATATTGACGTCGTCGAGCTGCTCGCCGGTCACGCGGTCGACGCCGGTCATCATCGCGGCGAGCATGTCCTTCTTGTCGTCGATGCCTTCCGCGCTCTTGCGTCGCTCGGCTATGATCTCGTCGACCATCCTGTTCATGAAAGCGACGTCTTCGGCCAGCGTCTTGCGCCGCTTCTGCATCCAGAGCTGCTCGAACGGCAGGCCGCGCGTCATCATGATGGTTTCGAGCGAGCGCACCAGCGACTCGACGAAGGGATGGTAGTCGCGCCGGTAGAACGAATTGAAGCGGTAGTCGAAGCCGCACAGGCCGATCGTATCCAGCGTCAGCGCGGTCATGTCGTGCACGACGTCGATCTCGTCGTCGGCGTTGAGCCGCTCCCATTTCTGGACGAGCTGCTCGGCGATGTCGACCATGCTCGGATGGTAGGACTGCATGGCGCGGTTGCCGAAGGGCTGCAGCAGGATGTTATGCGCCTTGCTCCAGTTCGGCTCGCGGGTGTCGGCGGTGAACAGGCCGTCGCCGCCGACCGCACGCACGCGCCGCAGCGCGCCGCGCACCGTCTTGTCGAACCGCTTCTCGTCCGAGAGCTCGTCGACGAGATCGTGGCCGGAGACGACGACGATCGGCGAGCCCATCATGTCGAGCCAGAAGATCGGACCGAGCTCCTTGGCAAGCCGCGTCAGGTGCTGCACGGGAGCGGCGGCGTCCAGCGACAACATATTCCCGACCACCGGCTTGGTCGGCGGCTGCGGAATCGGGTCCAGACGGTTCTTGGATGACATCGAAATGTAGTCCCCCTTGCCTCAATGTCGTCATTGCGAGCGAAGCGAAGCAATCCAGAAATATATCGGCGGAGGCAGCCTGGATTGCTTCGTCGCTTCGCTCCTCGCAATGACGAGCTCGCAATGACGAGCTAGCCAAATCGCCTTCTACGCCATTCGATCAGCTTGGCGCTGACCTCTTCCGGCTTCTCCTGCTGCGTCCAATGGCCGCTGTCCTTCACCAGATACTTCTCGAGGTCATCGATCAGCTTTTCCATGCCGTCGGCCGCCGACGGCGGCAGCACCGCATCGTTCTCGGCCATGATCATCAAGGACGGCACATGGATGTGGTGGTCCAGCCCCTTCGCCCGCTCCCAGTTGCGGGTGAAGTTGCGGTACCAGTTGATGCCGCCGGTGAAGCCGGTCTTCGTGAACGTGTCGACGAACACCTTCTTCTCGTCAGCCGACAGGATCGGCGTCCGCGGATCATGTCTGGCGTCGTAATTCGCGATCATCTGCGGGAACGCCAGATTGATGCGGGGCGAAGCACCAATGCCGGCAATCGGCTGTTCCTGAGGCGCACCCGGAGGACGCGCGGCCGGCTTGCGCATGAAGGCATCAAAAGTCTGCTCGACACGGCTGCCGAAGATCCTGTCCGGCTCACGCGCGGGGTCCTGGAACTGGACGATATACATCTGGTCGCCAAAACGCTGGCGAAACAGCGCGATCGGGTCGATCGGCGCGCGGTCCCAGTGCGGAGTGTTGACCCCGACGACGCCGGCGACGCGCGTGGGGTGCCGCAGCGGCATCTGCCAGACGACGAAGCCGCCCCAGTCGTGGCCGACGAAGATCGCCTTCTCGATGCCGAGATGATCGAGCAAACCGACGAGATCGCCGGTCAAGTGCTCCATATCATAGGCTTCGACCGGCTCGGGCCGGTCGGTCGCGCCGTAGCCGCGCTGGTCGGGCGCGATCACGCGGATGCCGGCCTCGCTCAGCGCCTTGATCTGGTGACGCCAGGAAAAGGCGAGCTCGGGCCAGCCGTGGCACAGCACGACCGGCGGCTTGTCGTCCGCTGGGCCTGCCTCGTAATAGCCCATGCGGATTCCGTTCGTCGTCGCGAACTTGAGCGGCGGCATTTCAATCATTGCAAGTTCCTTACTCTGCGGCGCCCTTGATATCGGCGGCCGGCGGCGTGTAGGCCGCCTCCAGCGCGGCGAACTCCTCGGGCAGCATGTCGCACATCACCTGCACATGCGGAATGATGTTGGCACCGACGATGAAGCCGAAATCGAGCTGGTCGCGGTAGCTCTGCACGGTGATGTTGAGCGCCTGTCCGTGCGTCGCGATCGACACCGGGAAGATGTGCAAGAGCTCGGCGCCGGCGGCGTAGAGGGTCTGCCGCGGCCCGGGCACGTTGGACACGGTGATATTGGCCGCGGGCGGCAGCACGTCCGACAAATTGGAGCGGCTGTAGAGCAGCGCCAGAATCTGCACCATGATCGGCGCGCCCAGCATCGAGATGTTCGAGACCTGCGGCATCAAGGCGCGCAAGGGATGCGACATCTCCTTCGACTTGGTCGATTGCGCGATGATCGCCTCGAGCCGCGCCTTGGGATTCTCGACGTTGGTCGCGATCGAGCAGATCATGCCGAACACCTGATTGTTGGCCTCGGTGTTGCCTTCCTCGCGCAGCGAGATCGGCACCGCGGCCGTCAGGGATTTCGCCGGCAGCGTGCCATATTGCAGGAGATAGCGGCGGACCACGCCGGAGGCGAGCGCCAGCACGACGTCGTTGAGCTTGCCGCCGGCCTGCTTGGCCAGCGCCTTGGCCCGCGACAGCGGGATCGACACGCCGGCAAAACTCCGCTCCGACGAGATCGTCTTGTTGAGCATGGTCGGCGGCGAGACCATGCTGGCGAGGCTCTCCCGCGATTTGGGATCGGCGATCCTGCCGAGCACGTCTGACACGCTCTTGAGCACGGTCGGGATGTTGCCGGCGAAGCGTACCGCGCTCTCGATCTGGTACATCGCGTTGTCGAACAGGATCGAGCCGATATCGCTCTTGCCGGTGCGCGGCAGCTGCAGGTTCTTCGCCGCTTGCGAAGCCTCCAGCGGCCGGCTGAACAGCTGCTGATAGGAATCGAGCAGGTTGGCGGCGATGCCGCGCGGCTCCTGCCCTGGCTTGCTGCCCGCGGTCGGCGGATCGACCTTCCGCGGGATCGGCGAGATGTCGTAGATCATGTTGGTCAGCGCCGCACCGGCGCCGCCGTCGATCGCGGCATGGTGCATCTTGGAATAGAGCCCGACCTCGTTGTCCTTCATGCCCTCGAACACGTAGAACTCCCAGAGCGGGCGGGCGCGGTTGAGCAGCTTGGCATGCATCCAGCCGACGATGCGCTCGAGCGTGGCGCGATCGCGCGGCTGCGGCAGGCTGGCACGGAAGATATGGCGGTCGATATCGAACTGGTCGTCCTCGACCCAGGAGGGATGATCGATGTCGAGCGGCGCCTTCTCCAGCCGCGCCTTGAGAATCGGCGCGATGTGCAGGCGCGAGACGATCATCGCCTTGAAGTCTTCGAAGAAGTCGCCCTTGTAGTCGTCAGGCAGGCGGAAGATCGCCATGCTGCCGACATGCATCGGCATCTCCGGTGTTTCCAGATAGAGAAACGACGCGTCAAGCGACGACAGCTTCTTACCGTCAGCCATGGTTCCCTCCCGAATATTCACCGGGCGCCTTGGTGGCGCTTCTCGTCAGGCCGATACTGCCCGGTCCGGCGGGGCATATGCAATGGCAAACGGCCCCGCCCGGTCAAATGGCCAGAAGTCTCCCTCCGGTTGCGCCAGGCGGTCGGCCAAGGCCCACAGCACCGCCGGGTTCACGCCGAGCCCGATATGGCTCGCCAGCAGCACCTCGATGTTCTCGGCACGGTCGGAGGGGCGCAGCAGACAGGTCCGCCAGTTCACGATCCCGTCGGCGCGCGAATAGATCGACGTCGCCGGCACCGGCAGATCGCCCGCGATCGCCTCGCGCGCTTGCGCAAAGTCCTCGACCTTCTCGCCGGACAGCGTCTCATAGAGCCGCGTCGCGTTGGTCGCCCGCACGTCGTTGGCAAAAGGGCTGCCGAGCGTGATGACGTAGCGGACCTTGTCGGGCGCCCAAAGCGCGAGATCGCGGGCATAGACGCCCCCTAGGCTCCACCCGACCAGGCTGACCTTGCGCCCCGTGGCGGCATGGATTTCGGCCAAACGCATGCGCAGCGAATCCCGCATGCGCCCGAGCCCGCCGAGATTGCGGCCCATCCGCCAGGCATGAGCCGCATAACCGAGCTCGCTGAGATAGCGCCGCATCGGCACCATCGAGAGGTCGCTGGCGAGAAAGCCCGGCAGCGCCAGCACTGGGTGGCCGTCGCCCCGCGGCGCCCGCATCAGGAGCGGCGACAGCAAGAGGCTCGCATTCAGCTCGAACAGCCCACGGGACTCGGCGAGCAGCAGGCCGAGACCGGGCGGACGAAGCCGGCCTTCTTGCAGCACCCCGTCCGGTCCGGGCGACACTATTTTTTCTTGTCGCCGCTGCGCGTGCCCCCGAGCCCGGCCATGGCGACGAACATGTCCTGAAACCGCTCGGCGATCTTGGGATCGAAGGTGAACCAGCTCTGGATCAGCGATTCCGGCGAGACCTTCTCGATGTTGCTGAGCACCTGCTGCTGCAGCTTCTCCATCACCGCCGTCTGCATCGGCCCCACATCGGGCAGACCGAAGAACTGGCGGGCCTCGAGGGGGGTGCAGTCGATTTCGATGTTAACCTTCATGTCCCCTCCAGATGAGATTCGAGCGGCCTGTCGGAGTATCACCGCGAGAAGGTCTGCAACGCAAGCGACCTGAGGGGAAGCCGTAAGGACCGGCTTGCCCGATCGACGGGTATGGTCAATCAAATTGTCGGCCCGCGCCCCGCGCAGAAGCTCGCCGGCCCGCCCGGGATTGCCGGGCAGCATTGCTGCACAGCGGTGCAACTTGGCGCGTTCCTTGCTGGAATGACGCTTGCACGGGTCGAGAACTCTGGGCAACATGGATCAGTCAGCCCCGCCGAACAATCAAAAATCACCGGCGCGGCAGTGTGGAGAGGGTCAAGAATGTCAATCGGTCAAAGTCTGTTTGCGGCGACGCTCGCCGGTACGCTTGCGTTGGCGGTCTCGCCAGCAGCCAGCCAGACGCTACGCTATGCCAACCAGGGTGACCTGAAGTCGCTCGATCCCTATACCCTGAACGAGAGCACCACCCACGCCCATCTCGGCCACGTCTATCAGGGCCTCACCGCGCGCGACAAGGACCTCAAGATCATTCCGGCACTGGCGGAAAGCTGGGAAACCCCGGAGCCGACCCGCTGGCGCTTCCATCTGCGCAAGGGCGTGAAGTTCCACAACGGCGACCCCTTCACCGCCGACGACGTGGTGTTCTCGGCCGATCGCGTCCGCAAGAAGGGGTCCAACATGCAGACCCGCCTTGCAGCCGACGTCAAGGTCGTCAAGGTCGACGACTACACCGTCGACTTCGTCCTGCCCTCGCCCAATCCCATCCTGCACAACGCGTGGGATGTCTGGTACATCATGGACAAGAAATGGGCCGAGGAGAACAACGTCGTCGATCCGACGCCGGTGGCGGCGACCACACCGAGCTATGCCTCGCTGCATGAGAACGGCACCGGCCCCTTCATCATCGAAAGCCATCAGCCCGGCGTGAAGACGGTGTTCAAGGCCAATCCCAATTACTGGGGCAAGGTCGAGGGCAATCTGAAGGAGATCATCTTCACCCCGATCGCCTCCGACGCCACCCGCGTCGCCGCGCTGCTCTCGGGCGAAGTCGACGTGATCGAGCCGGTGCCGATCCAGGACATCTCCCGCGTCGATTCCAGCCCGAACGCCCAGGTGCTGAAGGGGCCGGAGCTGCGCACCATCTTCATCGGCTTCGACCAGATGCGCGACGAGCTGCTCTACTCCAACATCAAGGGCAAGAACCCGTTCAAGGACGCCCGCGTCCGCGAGGCCTTCTACAAGGCGATCGACATCGAGCTGATCAAGACACGCGTGATGCGCGGGCTGTCGACGCCGTCGGCGCTGATGATCGCGCCGGAGCTGTTCGCACTGTCCAAGAGCTTCACGCGGCCGAAATTCGATCCTGATGGAGCCAAGAAGCTACTGACCGAAGCCGGCTACCCCGACGGCTTCGAGGTCACCATGGACTGCCCGAACGACCGCTACGTCAACGACGCCGCGATCTGCCAGGCTGTGGTCGGCATGCTCGCCCGCATCGGCGTCAAGATCAATCTCCTGGCGCAGCCGAAGGCGCAGTACTTCGCCAAGGTGCTGAAGCAGGGCGGCTACCAGACCTCGTTCTACCTCTTGGGCTGGACCCCGAGCACGATGGACTCCCACAACGTGCTCTACGACATCATGGGCTGCCGCGACGACGCGAAATCCTCGCGGGGCGAGGCCAATCTCGGCGGCTACTGCAACAAGGAGTTCGACACCATCACCGACAAGGTGCTAGTCGAAACCGACCCCGAGAAGCGCAACCAGCTGATCAAGGAGGCCTACGAGATCGGCATGAAGGACTGGTCGTACATCCCGCTGCACCAGCAGGCTCTGGCCTGGGGCGTCTCGAAGAAGGTCAACCTGCCGCAGCGCGCCGACAATCTCGTCATGTTCCACTGGGCGACCAAGAAGGAATAAGCATCGGTGGAACACGAGGTCCCGGCGGCATCCGCCTTCCGGGACCTTTCCGTTTCCGGCTGACAAGGACGTCGGCCGTACGCATACCCAAGGAAAGTGGAAGGCATGCTCGCTTTCACGCTTCGCCGCGCCGTTCAGGCCATCGGCGTCATGTTCGCCGTCGGCATCATCGCGTTCTCGATGTTCCGTTTCGCCGGCGACCCCGTCAATCAGATCGTCTCGATCGACACTTCGGCAGCCGAACGCGCGATCGTGCGCAAATCGCTCGGCCTCGACGACCCCGTGCCGGTGCAGTTCGTGCGCTATTTCGCCGATGCGGCGCAGTTCAAGTTCGGCGTCTCCTACCAGTTCCGTCAGCCGGTCGCGGCTCTGCTGATGGAACGCATGCCGGCGACGCTGGAACTTGCGATCTGTGCGACATTGTTTGCGATGGTCTTCGGGATCCTGATGGGCGTCTATTCG
This sequence comes from Bradyrhizobium agreste, assembly GCF_016031625.1. Lineage (GTDB taxonomy): Bacteria > Pseudomonadota > Alphaproteobacteria > Rhizobiales > Xanthobacteraceae > Bradyrhizobium > Bradyrhizobium agreste. The sequence continues at coordinate 51,612 of NZ_JACCHP010000013.1, forward strand.
GCGCTCAAGCGCGATACACTGCTGGCCAAATTATTCCAGGCGGTCTCGCTGATCGGCATCTCGCTGCCGACCTTCCTGATCGGCATTCTCCTGATCTATCTGTTCGCAGTGACGTTGGGCTGGTTGCCCTCGTTCGGCCGCGGTGAGGTAGTCAAGCTCGGCTGGTGGACGACGGGCCTGCTCACGGTGTCGGGACTGAAGGCACTGATCATGCCTGCGATCACGCTCGGCCTGTTCCAGATGACCCTTATCATGCGGCTGGTGCGCGCGGAGATGCTGGAAGTCTTGCGGACCGACTATATCCGCTTCGCCCGCGCGAGGGGGCTGACCACCCGTGCCATCCATTTCGGCCACGCGCTGAAGAACACGCTGATTCCGGTGATTACTGTAGCAGGGCTTCAGTTTGGCTCGGTTATTGCATTTTCGATCATCACCGAAACCGTGTTCCAATGGCCGGGCATGGGGCTTCTGTTCGTCCAGGCCGTGCAAAACGTCGACATTCCGATCATGGCCGCCTACTTGCTGATGGTTTCACTGATCTTCGTCACCATCAATCTGGTGGTCGACATCCTCTACACGGTGGTCGATCCGCGCCTGCGTTCGACCGTCGGTCGCGCGGCATAAGGCAAACTGCATGTCCAACGCAGTCGTCTCCAATTCCGACAAGCAAAGCGCACAGCCGATGCCGGCCGCCCATGGCTGGTTCAGCCGCACGCTCGACAGCGACCTGTTCTATTCGTTCCGCCGCTCCAAGCTCACCATGGTGGCTGCCGCCATCACGGTCCTGTTCTTCCTGCTTGCGATCTTTGCATCCGTGCTCGCGGTGCAGAACCCGTTCGATCCGGCACAATTGCAATTGATGAATTCGCGGATTTCGCCGCTCTGGACCGCGGACGGTCAGAGCCCGTTCCTGCTCGGCACCGACGAGCAGGGCCGCGACGTGTTCTCCGCCATACTCTATGGCATGCGCATCTCGCTCGCCGTGGGCGTCGCCGGCGTGATCTTCGCCGGCGCGCTCGGGATCGCGCTCGGCCTGATCGCCGGCTATTTCGGCGGCGCAGTCGACGGCGTGATCATGCGGATCGCCGACGTGCAGCTCACCTTCCCGGCCATCCTGATCGCGCTCCTGGTCAACGGCATCGCGAAGTCGATCCTCGGCAACCGGCTGGACGCCACCAGCATGCTGGCGGTGCTGGTGATCTCGATCGGCCTGAGCTTCTGGGTGGGCTATGCCCGGACCGTGCGCAGCTCCGTGATGGTCGAGAAGAACAAGGACTACGTGGCCGCCGCGCAGCTGATCGGTCTGCCGGCGCCGAAGATCATGTTGCGGCACGTGCTGCCGAACACGATGGGCCCGATCCTGGTCATCGCCACCATCAACCTCGCGCTTGCCATCATCACCGAGGCGACGCTGTCCTTCCTCGGCGTCGGCCTGCCCGACACCATGCCCTCGCTCGGCACGCTGATCCGCATCGGCAACAATTATCTGTTCGCCGGCGAATGGTGGATCGTCGCCTTCCCGGGGCTTGCGCTCGCGGCGCTGATCCTGTCGATCAATCTGCTCGGCGACTGGCTGCGCGACGCGCTCAATCCGAAGCTTCGATGAATACGCCTCGTCCATGACCGAACCCGTCCTTTCCGTACGCGATCTTCACGTGGAGTTCGCCTCCCGCCGCGGCACGCTGCGCGCCATCGACGGCGTCTCCTTCGACATCGCCAAGGGCGAGGTGCTCGGCGTGGTCGGCGAGTCCGGAGCCGGCAAGTCCGTCACCGGCCTCGCGGTGATCGGATTGATCGATCCGCCCGGCCGCATTGCCGGCGGCGAGATTCATCTCGCGGGCCTGCGCATCGACAATCTGCCGCCGGAGGAGATGCGCCGTGTGCGCGGCAAGCGCATCGGGATGATCTTCCAGGATCCGCTGACATCGCTGAACCCGCTGTACAAGGTCGGCGACCAGATCGTGGAGACGATCCGCACCCATCTCAATCTGTCCGAACAGGCCGCCCGCCGCCGCGCCATCGATCTACTCGCCGAAGTCGGCATTCCCGCGCCGGAAAAGCGCATCGACGGCTATCCCCACGAGTTTTCCGGCGGCATGCGCCAGCGCGTCGTGATTGCGCTCGCGATCTGCGCCGAGCCGGAGCTGATCATCGCGGACGAGCCGACCACCGCGCTCGACGTCTCCGTGCAGGCGCAGATCATCTCGCTGATCAAGCGCCTCGGCCGCGACCACGGCACCGCCGTGATGCTGGTGACCCACGACATGGGCGTGATCGCCGAGACCTCGGACCGCGTGGCCGTGATGTATGCCGGCCGCGTCGCCGAGATCGGCCCGGTGCAGGACGTCGTGAAGAATCCGCTGCACCCTTACGCCAAGGGCCTGATGGGCGCGATCCCGACCCTTGCCGGCGAGGACAAGCGCCTGGTGCAGATCCCGGGCTCGATGCCGCGCCTGTCGGCGATCCCGCGCGGCTGCTCGTTCAATCCGCGCTGCGCCTTTGCGTTCGATCGTTGCCGAGTCGATCGGCCGGAGCCGCTGCCGCGCGGCGCGCAATCGGTGGCCTGCCACCTCTATGACGACGTGCCGGCGGAGAGCATGGCATGAGCGCTCCCTTCGTCCAGGCCACAAACCTGCGCCGCGTCTTCGACGTCTCGAAGCCCTGGCTCAACCGCGTGCTCGAAGGCGGACATCTCGAATATCTCAAGGCAGTCGATCACGTCACCTTCGACATCAGGAAGGGCGAGACGTTTGCTCTCGTTGGCGAGTCCGGCTCCGGCAAGACCACGGTGGCACGCATGGTCGTCGGCCTGCTGCCGCCAAGCGCCGGCGACGTGCTGATCGACGGCGTCTCCATGACCGACCCGCGGCAGGCCCTCGCAAGGCGGAGGCTGCGCCGCCGTATCCAGATGATCTTCCAGGATCCCTATGCAAGCCTGAACCCGCGCTTCCGGGTCGATGCCATCATCTCCGAGCCGATCCGTGCCTTCGACCTGATCCAGGGCGAGCGCGACATCCAGGCCCGGGTCGGCGAGCTGCTCAGCCTCGTCGGCCTGCATCCGGACGACCGGTTGAAATACCCGCACGAATTCTCCGGCGGCCAGCGCCAGCGCATCGCGATCGCACGCGCGCTCGCCTCCGACGCCGAGTTCATCGTCTGCGACGAGCCGACCTCGGCCCTCGACGTCTCCGTGCAGGCACAGATCCTGAACCTGATGCGCGACCTCCAGGACAAGTTCGGCCTGACGTACATGTTCATCAGCCACAACCTCGCCGTGGTCCGCCACATGGCGAGCCGCGTCGGCGTGATGTATCTCGGCCGCATCGTCGAGATCGCGGAAGGACGCGAGCTGTTCGCCAATCCGCGCATGCCCTACACCAAGATGCTGCTGGGCGCCGTGCCTGATCTTGCCATGAGCGGCCGCCAGCGCATTCCGGTCAAGGGCGAGATCCCGAACCCGATCAATCCGCCCCCCGGCTGCGCCTTCAATCCGCGGTGCCCGCTGGCGTTCGATCTCTGCCGCAGGGAAACGCCGGAATTGATCGACGGCGTCGCCTGCCACGCGGTCAACACTGCGCCGGTCCCGGCGTGACGCGCGCGTGCCATGCGGCCTGCGCATTTGGCGTACCAGCATCGGCTGTGATCAATTGCGCGCGCCGGAAATAAGGTGGTGAAGTCCCATGGGCAGCAATATCAATCCCGATCCGTTCACGACGAGGCCCGAGATCGAGGGCACGTTCGGGGTCGTCGCCTCGACGCACTGGATCGCGACGGCCGTGGGCATGGCCATCCTGGAAAAGGGTGGCAATGCCTTCGATGCCGGTGTCGCCACCGCCTTCACGCTCCAGGTGGTCGAGCCACATCTCAACGGCCCCGGCGGCGACGTGCCCATTATCGTGCATGACGCCAAGCGCGGCCGCACCGAAGTGATCTGCGGCCAGGGCCCGGCGCCGGCGCGCGCCACCATCGCGCATTACAGGAGCGAAGGCCTCGACATGGTGCCGGGCACGGGCCTGCTTGCCGCCTGCGTTCCCGGCACCTTCGAATCCTGGATGATGCTGCTGCGCGACTACGGCACGATGCGCGTGCGCGACGTGCTGGAGCCCGCGATCTCCTATGCCCGCGACGGCTATCCGCTGGTCGAGCGCGCCTGCGCCACGATCCAGACCGTGGAGCAGTTGTTCCGCAAGCACTGGCCGACCTCGGCCGCCGTCTACCTTCCGAACGGCGAGGTGCCGAGGCCGGGCACGCTGTTCACCAACACAACGCTGGCCGCGACCTATGCCCGCATTCTCAGCGAGGCCGAGAGCGGCGACGGCGACCGCGACGCCGAGATCGAGCGCGCGCGAAAAGCCTGGTCGCAAGGCTTCGTCGCGGAAGCCATCGACAAGTTCTGCCGGACCCAGGAGGTGATGGACGTCAGCGGCTCGCCTCATCGCGGCGTGCTCTCCGCCGACGACATGGCGCGCTGGCAGCCGACGATCGAAGCGCCACTCACCTACGATTACGGCCGCTACACCGTCTGCAAGGCCGGCGTCTGGAGCCAGGGACCAGTGACGCTGCAGCAGCTCGCGCTGCTGAAGGGCTTTGCGCTCGACGGCCTCGACCCGACCGGTCCGGAGTTCATCCATCTCCAGATCGAATGCGCCAAGCTCGCCTTTGCCGACCGCGAAAAATTCTACGGCGATCCCAAATTCAACGAGATCCCGATCGAAACGCTGCTGTCGGATAGCTACAACGATGAGCGACGCAAGCTCGTCACCGACAAGGCCTCGCTCGATTTCATTCCGGGCTCGGTCGAAGGCTTCGGCGGCGTGGTCAAGCTGCGCCGCGCCGAAGGCCAACGCGAGGCCGTCGGTGCGCTCGGCGCCGGCGAGCCGACGGTGGGCCGCTTCGGCGAGGTGCGCGGCGACACCGTGCATTTCGACATCATCGACAGGGACGGCAACATGGTGTCGTCGACGCCGTCGGGCGGCTGGCTGCAATCCTCGCCTGTTATTCCCGAGCTCGGCTTTTGCCTCGGCAGCCGTGCCCAGATGTTCTGGCTGGAGGAAGGCCATCCCGCCGCGCTCGCGCCGGGCAAGCGGCCGCGCACCACGCTCTCTCCGAGCATGGCGCTGCGCGATGGCGAGCCTTACCTCGCCTGGGGCTCGCCAGGCGGCGATCAGCAGGACCAGTGGATCACGCAATTCTTCCTGCGCCACGTCCATTGCAACCTCAATCTCCAGGAAGCCATCGACGCGCCGGCCTGGCATTCCGAGCATTTCCCGATCTCGTTCTGGCCGCGCACTGCGCGCCCCGGCGTGCTCGTGGTCGAGAACCGCGTGCCGAAGGCGACGATCGAAAATTTGCGCGAGCGCGGGCATATCGTCGAGGTCGGGCCGGACTGGTCGGAGGGCCGCCTCACCGCGGCCTCACGCGTAGGTCGCCGCCGCCGCGCTGCCGCCAATCCGCGCTGCATGCAGGGCTACGCGGCGGGGCGCTGAAGGCAGCACATGACCTGGTCGATCATCGCGCGCGATCCTGCCACCGGCCAGTTCGGCATCGCGGTTGCAACCCGCTTCTTCGCCGTCGGCGCGCGCGTGCCTTATATTGCCGCCGGCCTCGGCGCCATCGCGACCCAGGCCTTCGTCAATCCCTATTACGGCATCGACGGCGTCAAGCTGTTGCGCGAGGGGCTCAACGTTCACGACGTGCTCGCCACGCTGCTGGCGACCGATGACGGCCGCGAGAGCCGCCAGGTCCATATCATGGATGCGAGCGGCGCAATCGCCGCGCATACCGGGCGCGACTGCATCGATTGGTGCGGCCATCTCGCAGGCAGCGGCTTCTCGATTGCCGGCAACATGCTCACCGGGCCCGACGTGCTCGATGAGACCGCGAAGACCTACATCGCGAGCGACAGCCTGCCGTTCCCGCGCCGTCTGCTCGCGGCGATGCGCGCCGGGGAAGCCGCCGGCGGCGACAAGCGCGGCAAGCAATCGGCGGCGCTCGTGATCCACGGCGAGGAGGAATGGCCGGCGCTCGACATTCGCGCCGACGACCATCCCGATCCGCTGGGCGAGCTCGAACGGCTCGAGCGCGTCAGCCAAGAGCTCTGGGTGCACTTCCGCCCATCCATGCCGACGCGGCAGAACCCGGCCGGCAACACCGATCGCAGCGTCATCGATGCCAGCATCGCTGCGGCGCGCGCGAGACAATCATGAGCGCCAGCCCCCTCATCGAGATCAAGGATCTGCGTATCCGCTTTCATGGCGACGACGGCCGCATAACCTACGCGGTCGACAGCGTCGATCTTAGCGTTGCCAATGGCGCCACGCTCGGCCTCGTCGGCGAATCCGGCTGCGGCAAGAGCGTGACGTCGCTGGCGATCATGGGCCTGCTGCCGAAGCAAAGCGCGGAGATATCGGGCGCGATCCGCTTCGGCGGCTTCGACCTGCTGACGATGCCGGACCAGACCTTGCGCGATCTGCGTGGCAACCGGCTGGCGATGATCTTCCAGGAGCCGATGACCTCGCTCAATCCGAGCTTTACGATCGGCGACCAAATCATCGAGACGATCCTGCGTCACCGGGGCGGCTCGCGGAAGAGCGCGCGCGAGCGCGCGATCGAGCTGTTGCGCCGCGTCCATATCCCTTCGCCCGAGCGGCGGATCGACGACTACCCGCACAAGCTCTCCGGCGGCATGCGCCAGCGCGTCATGATCGCGATGGCACTCGCCTGCGATCCGCGCCTACTGATCGCGGACGAGCCGACCACCGCACTCGACGTCACCCTGCAGGCCCAGATCCTGGAGCTGATGCGCGAGCTGAAGGCCGCGAGCGGCGCGGCGATCATCCTGATCACCCACGATCTCGGCGTCGTTGCCGAGGTCTGCGACGAGGTCGCGGTGATGTATGCCGGCGAGATCGTCGAGCGCGCGCCGGTCGATGAATTGTTCTCCGCGCCGCAGCATCCCTACACCGTCGGCCTGCTCGGCTCGATCCCGCGGCTCGACTACCGGGCCGAGCAGCTCGCGACGATCGAAGGCATGGTGCCGAACATGGCGCAGCCGCCCGCCGGCTGCCGCTTCGCCGCGCGTTGCCCCTTCGTGCTCGACGCCTGCACCAGAGCGTCGCCGCCGCTGGTCGAAGTCAGCGTCGGCCACCTCTCGCGCTGCATCCGCGCGCCGCTCGAATTGCTGGTGTCGTGATGGCGCTGCTCGAGGTCGAAGGCCTGGTCAAGCATTTCGTCGCCCAGCGCTCGCTGCTCGGCCGCGCGCTGGCGCACGTCAAGGCGGTCGATGGCGTGTCGTTCTCGCTCGAGGCCGGCAAGACGCTGGCTCTGGTCGGCGAATCCGGCTGCGGCAAGTCGACCGTCAGCCGCCTGGTGCTGCGTCTGATAGAGCCGGATGCCGGCACGATCCGCTTCGACGGCCGTGACCTGCTCGCGCTCGATGCCGCCGGCTTGCGCGCCTTCCGCCGCGAAGCGCAGATCATCTTCCAGGATCCCTACGCCTCGCTCAATCCGCGCATGACGGTCGGCCAGATCCTGACCGAGCCGCTGGCGCTGCACGATTTGGTGCCGCCGGCGCGGCGAGCCGAGCGCGTCGCCGAGCTGCTGCGGCTGGTCGGGCTGGAGCCGCGCCTCGCCCGGCGCTATCCGCATGAATTCTCCGGCGGCCAGCGCCAGCGCATCGCCATCGCCCGTGCGCTCGCGGTCGAACCGAAGCTGATCATCTGCGACGAGCCGGTCTCGGCGCTCGACGTCTCGATACGCTCGCAGATCCTGAACCTGCTGCGCGAGCTGCAGGATCGGCTTGGCCTCGCCTACATCTTCGTCTCGCACGACCTCGCGGTGGTCAAGCACATCGCCGACCACGTCGCGGTGATGAATCTCGGCCAGATCGTCGAGACGGCGGAAGCCGACGCGCTGTTCGCCGCGCCGCGCCATCCCTATAGCCGCGCGCTGCTGTCCGCGATCCCGCTGCCACAGCCGAAGGCGAAACGAACGACGGTGCTGCTGGAGGGCGAAATCCCGAGCGCGCTCAATCCGCCCGCCGGCTGCCGCTTCCACACCCGCTGCCCGTTCGTGATCGAGCGCTGCCGCAGCGAGCCGCCTGCGCTGCTAGCCGACAGCACGGGCCACGCCACCGCCTGTCACCGCACCGCGGAGCTGCCGTCTGCCGACGCCATCCTGCCCACCGCCGGCGGGTTCTCGCCGGCGCTCGCAAAACTGGTCGCGGCCTTCAGCCAAAAGACGGAAGGCAGAAGCCCTGCCGGGGTTGGTATACAGAGCGCCGCGTCCGCAACGAAATAGCCGAAGCAATGGGGATTGTCCGATGAAGATGTTTCGCCTGGCCGCAACGGCCGTCGCTGTGCTGGTGTCGATTGGAACCGCGCAGGCCCAGACCAGCTTGCGCATCGGCCTCGCCGAGGACCCCGATATCCTCGATCCCACGATGGCGCGCACCTATGTCGGCCGCATCGTGTTCTCCTCCTTCTGCGACAAGCTGTTCGACATCGACGAGAAGCTCAACATCGTGCCGCAGCTGGCGCTCGGAAGCGAAACCGCCGACGACGGCAAGGCGCTGGTCATCAAGCTGCGACCCGGCGTGAAATTCCACGACGGCGAGCCGTTCGACGCCGAGGCCGCAAAGTTCTCGCTGGAACGGCATCTGACGTTCCCCGGCTCGTTCCGCAAGCCGGAGCTCGCCTCAGTCGATCACGTCGAGGTCGTCGATCCCCTCACCATCAAGCTGGTGCTGAAGTCGCCGTTCTCGCCCCTGCTCGCTCAGCTCACCGACCGCGCCGGAATGATGATGTCGCCCAAGGCAGCGAAGGAGGCCGGCGACAAGTTCGGCCTGCGCCCGGTCTGCGCCGGCCCTTACAAGTTCGTCGAGCGCGTGCAGCAGGACCGCATCGTGTTCGAGAAATTCGCCGACTACTGGAACAAGGACAACGTCTTCATCGACAAGATCGTGTTCCAGCCGATCGTCGATGCCACCGTGCGGCTCGCAAACCTGAAGTCCGGCGGCCTCGATCTGATCGAGCGCGTGCTCGCCACCGATCTGAAGGAGGTGCGCGCCGACTCGCGGCTGAAGGTCGCGACCGCCATCGAGCTCGGCTATCAGGGCATCACGCTCAATATCGGCAAGGACAAGGCCAAGGGCCCGCTCAGCCAATCGGCCAAAGTGCGGCAGGCACTCGACTGGTCGATCGACCGCGAGGCGATCAACCAGGTGGTGTTCAACGGCGAATTCAAGCCGGGTAACCAATGGGTCAATCCCGATCACCCCTATTATCAGGGCGCATTTCCGATCCACGGCCGCGACATTGCCAAAGCCAAGGCCCTCCTGAAGGAAGCCGGCGTCACTGGGCCAGTCAGCGTTGACTTCCTGGTACCAAAGGGTGCCGAGACCGAAGCGGTGGCTCAAGTGGTGCAATCCATGGCGAGCGAAGCGGGCTTCGATATGAAGATCCGCGTCACCGAGTTTGCGACGTCGCTGAAGCAGGCCGAGGCCGGCGAGTACCAGGCCTTCATGCTGGCATGGAGCGGACGCATCGATCCCGATGGCAATTCCTACGTGTTCCTGCGCAAGGATGCGCCGCAGAACTACAGTGCCTGGACCAACGCCGACGCGGACAAGGCGCTCGACGACGCCCGCCGTACGTCGGACATGGCTCAGCGCAAGGCTGCCTACGAGAGACTTACGAAGCTGGAGCTGGAAGATCACGCCATCCTCTACCTCTACCACCGCCGCATCATCATCGCGCACACGACCAAGCTGAAAGGCTACAGGCAGATGCCGGACGGCCTCGTCCGCGTTGTCGGTCTCAAGCTGAAGTGACGCTGCGAGGATGCTGAACTTCCTCGCCCGCCGCCTTGTGCAGATCGTGCCGACGCTGTTCTTCGTCTCGGTGCTGATCTTCTCGCTGCAGCAATTGCTGCCGGGTGACCCCGCGCTGGTGATGGCGGGCGAAGAGCGCGATCCCGCCGTGATCGAGCAGATCCGACGCCAGTACCGGCTCGATCAGCCCGTTCCGGTGCAGTACGCCTACTGGATCAAGGGCGTGCTCTCGGGCGATTTCGGCGAGTCGCTGCGCAACAAGATGCCGGTGCGCGAACTGATCGCGCAGAAGCTGCCGGTGACGCTGCAGCTCGGCTCGATGGCGATTCTGATCGCGCTGCTGATCGGCATTCCCGCCGGCATCGTCGCGGCCGTGAAGAAAGGCTCGCCCTGGGACTATGGCGCCAATCTCTTCGCGCTATGGGGCATCTCGATGCCGAACTTCTGGCTCGGGATCATGCTGATCTTCCTGTTCTCGATCGAGCTTGGATGGCTGCCGGCTTCCGGCTACGTGCCGCTCACCGAGAACTGGCGCGCGAGTCTCGCCGCCACCATCATGCCGGCCTTCGTGCTCGGCAATGCGATCGCCGCGATCCTCATGCGTCATACGCGCAGCGCCATGCTTCAGGTGCTGGAAAGCGACTACGTGCGCACCGCGCGCGCCAAAGGACTGTTGGAGCGCACGGTGATCCTCAAGCACGCCATGCGCAATGCACTGACCCCGGTCATCACGCTCGGCGCGCTCGAGCTCGGCACGTTGCTCTCCGGCGCGGTCCTGACCGAGCAAATCTTCTCCATTCCCGGGTTCGGCAAGCTGATCGTGGATGCCGTGTTCAACCGCGATTATGCCGTGGTGCAGGGCGTAGTTCTGGTGACGGCCACGGTCTACATCACGCTGAATCTCGTGGCCGACATCGCCTATATCCTCGTCAATCCGCGGCTCCGGGGCTGATCGATGACCGACGCCGCGCTGCCGAGCCCTCTCACGCGAGCCGACGAGCTGGATAGCCCGGCCCGCCGCGCGCGCCGGCGGCTGTTCAAGCGCAAGGCGGCGGTGTTCGGGCTCGTCGTGCTCACGATATTCATCGCCCTTGCCGTGCTCGCCCCGCTCATCGTGCCCTATGATCCCATCGCGACGAGCTGGAGCCTGGTGCGCAAGCCGCCGACTGGGGCCCACTGGTTCGGCACCGACGAACTCGGCCGCGACATCCTGAGCCGCGTCGTCTATGGCGCGCGCGCCTCGCTGCTCGCCGGGCTGATCTCGGTCGCTATCGCGCTCGGCATCGGCGTGCCGCTCGGCCTGCTCGCCGGCTATCGCGGCGGCTTCACCGACGCGCTGATCAGCCGCATTACCGATGCGATGCTGGCCTGCCCATTCCTGATCCTGGCGATCGCGCTCGCCGCTTTCCTCGGCCCGAGCCTCGGCAATGCCATGATCGCGATCGGCATCTCGGCGACGCCGATCTTCATCCGCCTGACCCGCGGCCAGGTGCTCGTCGTCAAAGCCGAAGACTATGTCGAAGCCGCGCGCGCACTCGGCAATCCGCCTTGGCGGATCGCGCTCTCGCACATCCTGCCGAACATCCTGCCGGCGCTGCTGGTGCAGGCGACGCTCTCGATCGCAGCGGCCATCATCGCCGAGGCCGCCCTCTCCTTCCTCGGTCTCGGCCAGCAGCCGCCGGCGCCGTCCTGGGGCAGCATGCTCAACGCGGCACAACGCTTCCTGACCCAGGCGCCCTGGATGGCCATCTGGCCGGGCCTTGCAATCTTCCTGGTCGTGCTGTCGCTGAACCTGCTCGGCGACGGCCTGCGCGACGCGCTCGACCCGAGGCAGCGCTGAAGCGACGCAAAGGCTAACCGCGAGATTCGTTCACCTCTCCCGAAGGGAGAGGTGAAGATCGGCCGTCGACGGATCAAATCACCACCTCCCGCAGCACGCGGCGGCAGTCCATCTCGAACTCCAGATCGACCACCGGCGGACGGGCGAAATGCCAGGTCAGCCCGGAGCGGAGCGCGCCGCGGCGGACCAGCTCGTTTACCAGCGCGTGGTGGAAGTCGTGCACGGAATAGGCCTGCACGCCGGTCGTATCCTTCCAGCCGAAGCCGAAGGCCGCCATGCGGTTTTCCATCTGCGATGTGGTGGTGAAGCGCACCTTCTCGCGCAGCCCCTCGGGACTGAGGTCGCGGTAGCGCACGGTGCGCTCGACATAGGTGCCGCTGCCCTCACGCGCCTCGGCGCCGCCGGCGATGACGAAGCTCGGCAAACTCGACCGCGTCGGTCGCGTGAAGGAGAACGCATAGAACGACGGCTCGGACGGCGGATCGATCTCGGGACAGACATTGCTGCGCGCTACCGGATTGGTGGTGCCGTCGAAGATGCCCCATTCGGACAGCGTCTTCACATAGTGCAGATTGAACGCGCGAAAGCCTTCCTCGCTGAAGGCCGCCGGCGAGCGCAGCTCGCAGGCGCAGAACGCCGTCAGAGGACGCCCCGCCTCCTGGATGAACTTTGCGGCCAGCGCAAAGCCTTCCGCGAGCGGCACCAGGCGGTCGAACCGGACCCGCTCGATCTCGTAGCCCGCGTCCGCGGCTGCGCCAGCCGAGTACTGAAACACGGACGGGATGAAGCGATAATTGCCGGCCGAGAATTCGCGCGTCATGACGGACTCCTATTCCAATTGCATGCGAGCGCCCTTGGCGCCGTTGAGCAGGCGCTTCAGGTGAAATCCGGCCAGCGGATCGTCGGCGTGCATACCGACCAGCGCGGCGAAGGCCGGCATGGCGGCGGCATCGCCGGCCTCCATCTTGGCAAAGGCTTCGGCATATTGCGCTGTCGCCGGCGCCTCGAATTTCGCCTGCGGCAGCGGTTCGAACGCGCGCAGCGGCTCGCTGCGTCCGCGCAGCATCAGATCGCCCACGGGACGGCCATGAAAATTTTCGGCGCCTTCCGCCACGCTGGCACTGACGCAAATGCGCGTTCCCAGGTGCTTGTTCGCCGCCTCCAGCCGGGCCGCCGTATTGATGGTGTCGCCATAGGCCGTGTAATCGAAGAAGCGATTGCCGCCAAAATTGCCGACCAGCGCCGGACCGGCATGGGCACCGATGCGCGTGGCTCCGAAATTCACGCCTCTTGCCTTCCAGCGCGCCGAAAAATCCTGTGCCCAGGCGTCGAGAGCATGGGCACAGGCGACCGCGCGCGTTGCATAGTCCGGCTGGTCGCCGGGGGCGTTGAACAGCACCTGGATCGCATCGCCGATGATCTTGGCGACCGTCCCCTCATGGGCAAACACGATCTCGGTCATGCCGCCGACATATTCGTTGAGGAGCTCGCCCAGCGTCTGCGGTGGCGCGGTCTCGACCAGCGAGGTGAAGCCGGTGATATCGGTGAAGAGGGTGGCGACATCGCGCCACTGCACCTCCATGCCGTCGCCCTCAACGTCCGCGGCCAGCCGCCTTGCGATCTCCGGCGAGAAGAAGCGCGACAGCGAGGCATGGGCCCGCTCGGCTTCCATCTGGCGCCGCCGCACCTCGCGCAGCATCTCCACGTGGCGGATGGTCTTCTCGATCGTGGCGTCGAGGTCGGCGAAGTCGATCGGCTTGGTCAGGAAGTCGAACGCACCGCGGTTCATGGCCGTGCGGATGTTGCTCATGTCGCCATAGGCCGAGACGATGATGGTCGACTTCTTCTCCTCGGCCTCCTGGAGCTTCGCGAGCAGCGACAGGCCGTCCATCCGCGGCATGTTGATGTCCGAGACCACCATGTCGACATGCGGATTCTGCTCCAGCGATTCCAGCGCCTCGAGGCCGTCGCGCGCGAAGATCAGCGCGAGCTGCCCATCGCGGATCTGCCTGCGGAATTTCTGCAGGATCAGCGCCTCGAGGTCCGGCTCGTCGTCGACGAAGAGGATGGTCGCAGTCATGCGGCTTCCTCGAGCCTCGTATCGATCGCCTGGCGCAGCAGGGCAAAGTCGATCGGCTTGGTGAGGAGCCCGACGGCGCCCCGCTCGATCGCCTTGCGGCGCGTCTCGGCATCGCCATAGGCCGTGATCATGATGACGGGAACATCGGGATGCGCGGCACGCACCTTCGGCAGCATGTCGAGGCCGCTCATGCCGGGCATGTTGATGTCGGACAGGATCAGGATCAGCGAGGGATCACGGACCTCGGCGGCGCGCTTGAGCGCCTCGGGGGCCGAAAGTGCAAACTCCATCTGAAAGCGCCCGGCGCGCAGGTCGCGCCGGAACTGCTGCCGAAACAGTGCCTCGACGTCGGGCTCGTCATCGACGACCAGGATGTAAACGTTCAAGACTTTCCTCCGGAAGTGTCGCGCGCTGCCATCGTCCGCGGCAGCGCGATGATGAATTCGGTGAATACACCTTGTGTGGTGTTCACGTCGATCGTGCCGCCGTGTTGTTTCACCACGATGTCGTGGCTCATCGAAAGGCCGAGTCCGGTGCCTTCCCCGGCCGGCTTGGTGGTGAAGAAGGGATTGAACATCTTCTCCTTCACTTCGGCTGGAATCCCGGTGCCGTTGTCGCGAATCCGGATCTCGACCCTGTCGCCGAGATTCTTCGTTGCCGCGCGCAAGGTCGGCTCGAACGCATCGCCCTCGCTCTCCTTGCGCTTGGCCGCGGCATAGAAACCGTTCGAGATCAGGTTCAGCAAGACGCGCGTGATCTCCTGCGGATAGACGTCGATCATGCCGGCAGCCGGGTCGAAATCGCGCTGAAGCGTGACGTTGAAGGCAGGCCTTTCGGCGCGCGCGCCGTGATAGGCAAGATTGAGGCTCTCCTCGACCACCGCATTGATATCGACGGCGCGATGCTCGCCGGAACCCTGACGCGAATGCAGCAGCATGTTCCTGACGATGGAATCGGCGCGCTTGCCGTGCTGCACCACCTTCTCGAGATTGGCCCTGAGCATGCCGGTGAGCTCCTCGACCTCCTCCTTCGTCTTGCCGTCGAGCGCGGCGGATTGCAGGATCTCGTTGAGCTCGTCGATCAGCTCGGTCGAGACCGCGGAGAAATTGTTGACGAAGTTGAGCGGGTTCTTGATCTCGTGGGCGATGCCGGCGGTGAGCTGGCCGAGTGAAGCGAGCTTCTCGGTCTGAATCAGGCGGTCCTGCGCGGTGCGGAGGTCATCGAGCGACTGCGACAGCTCTGTGGTGCGCTCCTGGACCTCCTCAAACAGCCGGACATTCTCGATCGCGATCAAGGCCTGATCGGCAAAGGTGGTCGCGAGTTCGATTTGCTTGTCGCTGAAGGGACGCACCATGTGTCGCGTCAAGACGAATACCCCGATTGGGGCGCCCTCCCGGAGCATAGGCACGCCAAGCATCGTCCGCACGTTGGAGCGCCTGCGGGCGGAAGAGGGTGCGAATTCCGGATCGGCCTGCACGTCCGGGACATGGACTGTCCTTCGATCGAGCAGCGTGCGTCCGACCACACTTCCCCGCTCGGGTACGGAAGCGAAGGTCCGGAGCTTGTTCTCCTGCTCCGGGTCGAGCCCGCAGCTTGCGGCCAAATAGAAGACCCCCTCACGAGGGCGAAAGATCGTCCCCTCATCGGCGTCACACAAGCGCGCCGCTGACCCGACGAGCGTGTTCAGCACGGCTTGCAGGTCGAACGCCGAACGGCTGATGACTTTCAACACATCGGCGGTCGCAGTCTGCTGCTGCAGAGCCTCGCTCAATTCCGCTGTGCGCCGCTCGACCTTGTTCTCGAGGTCGGCATAGGATTCCTGCAAGCGCGCGCCCATCTCGTTGAACTGGTCGGCGAGGCCTTCGAGCTCGTCGCCAGTCTTGATCGAGATGCGCTGGGAGAAGTTGCCGCCGCCGATCCGCTCGGCGCCGCTGCGGAGCGCCTGGATCGGACCGACCATGCGGCGCGCCAGGAAAACACCGGCGAGCACCGCGAAAATGGATGCCGCGAGCAGTACGATGGCAAGCCGTTGCAACGAGGCATAGAGCGAAGCGTAGGCCTCTTCGACAGGAAGCTCCACGAACATGGTCCAGCCCAGCGGCGCGATCGGGGCTGAGGCCGTCAGAACCGTCTGCCCCTGGATGTTGGTCGCCTCTTGCAATGAATCCGGCGTGGTGCCGCCACCGGCCCGGGCACCCCGCACCTGCGCGAGGCCGGACATGTCGGTGTTGCGCAGCACGAGACTGATGTCGGGATGCGCGATCAGGCGGCCCTCCGGGCCGACCACATAGGCGTGGCCGTGCTCGCCGACCTTGATCTGGGACACGACGTCCCAGATCAGCTTGAGGTTGACCTCGGCGATGCTGACGCCGGCATCCTTTCGCGCACCCGCCAGAGCCAGTGTCATGTAGGGTTCGGACTCCCGGCGGAAATAGACCGGCCCGTAATAGACCTTGCGCGCAACCGCCTCGGTGAACTTCGGATCGTTCGACAGGTCTATCCCGCTGTCGAGCGCGTCCATCGCCAGTCGCGAGACCCGCAGCCGCTCCTTGCCGGTCGAATCCACCTGGGCCAGCTCGGTGATCGCAGGCACCTGTCGCAACAGGCGCAGCGCGTCGAACCGGCGCTGCTCGATCGAGCCGCCCGACCAGGGCAGCTGCGTCGTCCAGCCGAGCTGGCTCTCGATCTCCTTGACGAACTGGCCGATCTTGGCCGCAGCCGCCTCGGCCTGCTCGTGCTGGACCCGGATCAGCGAGGCCTTGTGCTCGCGATAGTAGAAGTAGACCTCGAACAAGCCGTTGGCGAGCAGCGCAATGGCGACGACGGCCACGAACAGCGCGACATATTTGGCAAAGAGCCGGGTCCGGATCCCACGGCCCGCCGTCTCGCCCGAGGCGGCCGCGCCCGGGGGCGCACGCGGCAGTGTCCCGGCTTGGGGTGTGTCGGGGTGAAGGGACAGGCTCATCCCGCGAAACCTAGCAAGAAGACCGGATCTTGTCTCTCGGAAGCGCGGGAAACGGCTCACCCGATCCCAAAAGGGCGGCAGCGGATGACCGCTGCCGCCCTTCGAGACTAGCCTTGCCAGCGGCCTCAGGTCGGCCGCAGCACCTTTGAATCGAGGTCGAGCTCGTTGACCTGCTTGTTCCGCTCGGAATCGGCTGCCGCGCGATGGTCGGTCGCCAGCACCACATAGACCGCCGGCAGCACGAACAGCGTAAACAGCGTGCCGATCGACATGCCGGCGACGACCACGAGGCCGATCGAGAAGCGGCTGGCCGCGCCCGCGCCGGTCGCGGTCAGGAGCGGGATCAGGCCGGTCACCATCGCGGCCGTGGTCATCAGGATCGGCCGCAGGCGGATGCGGGCCGACATCTCGATGGCCGAACGGCGGTCAAGCCGCTCGTTGACCTGGAGCTCGTTGGCGAACTCCACCATCAGGATGCCGTGCTTGGTGATCAGGCCGACCAAGGTGAGCAGACCGACCTGGGTGTAGATATTCATGGTCGCCGCGCCGAAGAACAGCGGGATCAGAGCACCGACGATCGCCATCGGCACCGAGATCATGATGACCAGCGGGTCGCGCAGGCTCTCGAACTGCGCCGCCAGCACCAGGAAGATGATGATCAGCGCGAAGCCGAAAGTGATCGCGAGCTGATTGCCCTCCTGAACATATTGCCGGCTATCGGCCAGATAGTCGTGGCTGAAGCCCTGCGGCAGCTTCTTGGCCTCGCTTTCGAGGAAATCCACCGCGGCGCCGACAGTCACGCCCGGCATCGGCACGGCCGAGAACGTCGCCGAATTGAGCTGGTTGAAGTGGGTCAGCGAATTCGGGTCGGTCTTGGTTTCGATGGACACCACGGTCGACAGCGGCAGCTGCTGGCCGGTATTGGTCGTCACATAGTAGCCGCCGAGCGATTCCGGCGACAGCCGCTTCGCGCGCGGCACCTGCGGGATCACCTGGTAAGACCGGCCCTCAAGATTGAAGCGGTTGACGTAATTGCCGCCGAGCAGCACGGCGAGCGTGGCGCCGAGGTTCTGCATGTTGACGCCGAGGTCCTGCGCCTTGGTGCGGTCGATCGTCACCTTGACGTTCGGCTGGTTGAAGTTGAGATCGCTATCGGAGACGATGAACATGCCGCTCTTGCGCGCGGCGGCCTTCAGCTTCTCCATCTGTTCATAGACGGTCTGGAAGCCGGCGGTGGAGTTGATCACCATCTGGATCGGCAGGCCACCCGGTCCGCCCGGCAGCGGCGGCAGGTTGAACGCGAAGGCCTGCACGCCCTCAATCTTCGAGAGCTCGGCCTGCACCAGCGGCTTCAGCTGGATCGAGGAGCGCTTGCGCTCGTCCCAGGGTTTGAGCAGCATGCCGGCGATACCGCCTTGCGGGCCGTTGATGCCGTTCAGCACGAAGCGCAGATCGGTCTCGGGGAATTTCGCGAATTCCTTGTCGAGCTTGTCGCCGTAGAAATCGAGATAGTCGATGTTGGCGTATTTCGGCGCCTTGGTCACCGCGAACACAATGCCCTGGTCTTCCTCGGGCGCAAGCTCCTTCGAGGTGTGCATATAGAGGAAACCGACGAGGCCGAGGATCGTGATCGCGAACAGACCGGTGATGGCCTTGTAGTCCAGCGAGCGATCGAGCTTGCGGCCATACCAGCGCGTCATCGCGCCGAACACTTTGTTGACGAGCTTGGCGAAGCGGCTCTCTTCGGCGGTCTTCAGCAGAACCGAGCACATCATCGGCGACAGCGTCAGCGCGATCACGCCTGATACGATCACAGAGCCCGCAAGCGTGAAGGCGAACTCGCGGAACAGCGAGCCGGTGAGGCCACCGAGGAAACCGATCGGCGCGTACACCGCAGCCAGCGTGATGGTCATCGAGATGACGGGACCCACGATCTCGCGCGCGCCTTGCAGCGAGGCCTGGACCGGCGTCTTGCCCTCCTCCAGATGGCGGTGGATGTTCTCGACCACGACGATGGCGTCGTCGACGACGAGGCCGATCGCCAGCACCATCGCGAGCAGGGTCAGGAGATTGAAGCTGAACCCCAGCGCCAGCATCAGGGTGCAGACGCCGATCATCGACAGCGGAATGGTGACGACGGGAATGATGACCGAACGCAGCGAGGCCAGAAACAGGAAGATCACCACGATCACGATGATCACGGCTTCGCCCAGCGTCTTCTCTACCTCCTCGATCGAGGACTGGATGAACTTGGTCGAGTCGTAGGCGACCTTCATCTTCATCGATGGCGGCAGATTGCGTTCGAGCTCGGGGAACAGCGCGCGGACGCCCTTCACCAGCGTCAGCGGGTTGCCTTGCGGCGTTGCCTGCACGCCGATGAAGATTGCGTGCTCACCGTTGAAGGCAACGCTTGCGTCCGTGCTCTGGGCGGCCAGCTCGACGGTGGCGATATCCTCCATCCGCACGAAGCCGCCGTCCTTGGCCTTGACGATCATCTTCTTGAACTGATCGACATTGGTCAGGCCCGTATTGGTCGAGACGTTCGAGACAATCAGATAACCCTTGGTCTGGCCCGCCGCAGACTGGAAGTTGTTGGCCTGGATCGCCGCCGCGACGTCCGCCGGCGATACGTTGCGGCCCGCCATTTTCACCGGGTCGAGCCACAGCCGCATCGCAAAGGTCTGGCCGCCCAAAATGTCGGCCGAGGCCACGCCATCGACGGTCGACAGCACCGGCTGCACCACGCGCGTCAGATAGTCGGAGATGGCCGAGCCCGACAGTTCCTCGGAGGAGAAGCCGAGATACATCACGGCCGTGGTCTGGCCCGTGGTCTTGGTGACGATCGGGTCGTTGGATTCCTTCGGGATCAGATACTTCACCGAATTCGTCTTCGCCAGCACCTCGGTGAGCGCCTGGTTCGGATCGAAATTCAGCTTGATGTAGACCTGGATCGTCGAGGTGCCGAGCACCGAGGACGAGGTGATGTAGTCGACGCCCTCGGCGGAGGCGACCGCCTGCTCGATCGGGGTGGTGATGAAGCCCTGGATCAGATCTGCGGACGCACCGGGATAGACGGTCGTGATGTTGATGACCGTGTTCGACAGCTTCGGATATTGCCGGATCGGCAGCACCATCGCCGCGCGCAAGCCGATCAGCAGGATCAGCAGGCTGACGACGACCGACAGAACCGGTCGTTTGATGAAAATGTCGGTAAAGGCCATCGCGGGCGATCTCGATTTCTTTTGTCTCAAGATGCGTGATCCGGCCGGGCCGGATCACGCGAGGATGTTGTCAGTAGCGCGGCGGCTGCACCGGGATCTGCGGGGCCGGATCGGTCGAGATCGACACCGGAGCGCCCGATTGCAGCTTGAGCTGGCCGACGGCGACGACCTTGTCGCCTGGCTTCAGGCCCTTGACGATTTCGACGCGACCCTCGACCCGGTTGCCGGTCTGCACGAAGGTGCGCACCGCCGACAGGCTGGTCTTGCCGTCCTCTTCCTTCTTTTCGGTGATCACAAACACCGAGTCGCCATACAGCGTGTAGTCGACTGCCGTTTCAGGCACCGTGATCACGGCCGGCTTTTCCGGCAACACCACCGTCGTGGTCACGAACATGCCGGGCTTGAGGATCTTCTCCGGATTGGCGATCGTCGCCTGCACGCGGATGTTGCGGGTGTCGGTGGCGATCTGCGGCTCGATCGTGGTGATCTTGCCCTCGAAGGTGCGGCCGGGATAGGCGTCGACCTTCAGCCGGACGGCCTGGCCGACCTTGAGGCTGCCGGAATCCTTTTCCGTCACCGTGAAGTTGGCCCACAGCTCCGACAGATCGGTCAGTGACACGATCGCCGTGCCGGCGGTCAGATACTGACCGACCTCGACCTTGCGCATGCCGAGATCGCCGGCGAACGGCGCACGCACCAGCTTCTGCGAGATCAGCGCTTCGGTCTTGGCGATGCCCGCCTGCGCCTGGTCGTAGGCGGCCTGCGCGGTATCGACGGTCGCCTGCGGACCGAACTGGCGCGAGGCCAGCTGCTTGGCGCGATCGAGCGACAGCTGCGCGACGGTCGCCTGCGCCTTGTAATTGGCGAGGTCGCCCTGCTCCGGCGCATCGAACAGCTGCACCAGCGGCGTGCCGGCCTCGACACGCGTGCCCGGCTCGAACTTGATCTCGGTGACGCGGCCGTTGACGTCGGCGCTGACGTCGACCTGGTGCACGGCGACCAGGCTGCCGACCGCGGTGAGCAGGTTCGGCACCACCTCGGATTTCGCCTCGGCCACGCTGACCGGGGTCGGCGGCGGCTTGTTGTTGGCGAAGAACTGCTTGATCATCTGGCCGCGGAAAGAATTGAACCAGACGAGCCCACCGACGAGCACGGCCAGAAGCGTGCCGACGATGATGAACCAGCGCACCGGCCGGACCGGACGCTTGGGAGCCTTGTTGTCGATCGGTTGCCCCGAAATCTTGTTTTCGGCCACGATGTTCATGTCATGCACTTTCTGCAATCGCCGCCTGGTTCGCGTCCGCGGCCTGATTGCGGCCCAGATGCGAAGCAATTGCGGCGTCGTTAAGTCCGATACCCCTCAGGAGAAACTCACAGAGCTGCCGCTCCAGGTCGGTCGCCTTGCCGTAAGCAAGACAGGGCGTGGCCGGCAGCCTGGTCAGCGCCGCGGTCATCACCGCATGATGCGCGAACCAGAACAGGTTGAGCGGATCGCCAGCGCAGGGCCGCGCGTCACCGCTCGCAATCGCACGCTCGAGCGAGGCGACGAAGACGGCGCCTATCAGCGTCTCGATCTTGGCATAGAGCAAGCGGGCGAATTCGCCGTCATCCAAATGGCTCGTGGCCATCAGCCGCAGGCGCTGGGCCTCTTCCTGATCGGGACCGTCGGCGATCTGGAGGAAGTGCTCGACCATGCCGCGGATCAATTCGACGAGAGTAGCGGTCGACGGCTCCCGCTCGAGCAGCTCCATGAATGCCGGGTCGGCCTCGCACTCGTCGCTGAGGATCTCGGCATAGAGCGCCGCCTTGGACGGGAAATGCTTGAACAGCAGCGCCTCGGAAATCGCAGCCGCGGCCGCCACGCTCTTCGTCGTGGTGCCGGTATAGCCGTGTCGGGCAAAGCAGCGCTTTGCGGCGCCGAGGATCAATTGACGCCTCAGGTCGCTCGTCATACGCAATGAGCTCATGCTGGGTGAGTAAGCACTCACCCACGCAGGAGTCAAGCACTATGTTGCATCGCAACCTGCATGCGACGTAGAATCAATGGAAATTGATCGAGCCTGCACGGCCCGCGTGCAGGCGTTTCGGCAAGGGATGGGCGGATCGCCTAGATCGGCTGGAAGCCGAGGTCAGCGCGGATCCGGTTGACGATGTAAGCCCCGTCCCGCGTCGGCAGGATCCGCTCCAGGCTGGCGCTGTCGATCTTCACATTGGCAAAGCGCGGACCCGCGGAAATGTCGTGGACGGCTTTGGCGAAGGCTTCGACCTCGGCCATGGTCGTGACAGCTCGGCTGTCGTTAATGCCGCAAGCCCTGGCGACGCCGACGAGGTCGGCGGCTGCGGAGGTGTGGCTGGTCTGGCCGCCGGTCTCGCCATAGGCCTCGTTGTCGAGCACTGCGATCGAGAGGTTGGCCGGCTTCTGCAGGCCGATCGTGGCAAGGCTGCCCATGCCCATCAGCATCTCGCCGTCTCCGGTGATGACCAGCACCGGCAGCTGCGGCTGCGCCAGTGCCAGACCCAGCCCGATCATCGCGCCGCCGCCCATGCCGCCCCAGAGGTAGAAGTTGCGGGCGTGGTCGCCGGCGGCGCACATGTCGTTGGTGGAAGCGCCGAGGCCGCCGATCGCGACGACATCCTTGCGGTTCGCCAGCAGCGTGGACACCACCTGACGGCGGTCGAGGAGATTGGCCTTGCTCATTTGGTGAAAACCTTAGCGCCGATCAGGCGCTGCGACAGAAGGACGGCGGTGGGCGTCAGCGCGTTGTAGGCCTGGGCTGCGGCGGCCTCTAACACCGCCGGCACTTCGGCTGCGTACGAGGCGCGCAGCACCTTGACGCCGGAGAGTTCGAACACGCCTTGCGTGGTCGAACCCATCGGCACCTGCCATGGATTGAACTCGCCCCACTCGCCGCGCATGGTCACCAGCGTGAGGAATGGAAAGCGCAGGATCGGGATCAGCGACAGCATGTTGATGCAATTGCCGACGCCGCTCGACTGCATCAGCAAGACGCCGCGCTGTCCGCCGGCCCAGGCGCCGGCGAGCAGCGCCACGCCCTCCTCCTCCGTCGTCAGCGCAATGCCGCGCATGGTGGACGAGCTCACTACGCGCTGGATCAGCTTGGAATGACCGGCGTCCGGCACGTAGGGCACCTGCCGGACGTCGAAGCGCTGCAAGGTCGCGAAAATATCGTCGGGCCAGTTCGGCGCCGTGTCGGCAGCGTCAGCGCGTGCGTGCATTTTCCTGTCCGGTCGGCTAGCAAGGTGCAAAGACTGTAGACGCATGCACGCGTCGACCTGAACAACAAAAACGGCATATCGGCTTTAACCGGCGAGTATAACGGGATGAACGCAGATGCGAAGGCGCTGGCGGCAAGCTTCGACCTCGAGAAGCTGACGCCGGAGTTCTATGACGACCCCTATCCGACCTATCGTGCACTGCGGGAGAACGAGCCTGTCAAGCGCCTGGCCAGCGGCACCGTGTTCCTGACCCGCTACGACGATCTCGTCACCACCTACAAGAACACCAAGTCGTTCAGCTCGGACAAGAAGCGCGAGTTCGCGCCGAAATACGGCGACACCCCGCTCTACGAGCACCACACCACCAGCCTCGTCTTCAATGACCCCCCGTCCCACACCCGTGTGCGGCGTCTCATCATGGGCGCGCTGTCGCCGCGCGCGATCGCGAGCATGGAGGGGGACCTGATCAAGCTCGTCGACGGCCTGCTCGATGCGATCGCCGCCAAGGGCGCTTGCGAACTGATCGAGGACTTTGCCGCGTCCATTCCCATCGAGGTGATCGGCAATCTGCTCGACGTTCCCCACGATGAGCGCGGGCCGCTGCGCGACTGGTCGCTGGCGATCCTCGGCGCGCTCGAACCGGTGGTGTCGCCGGAGGCGGCTGCGCGCGGCAACAAAGCGGTTGCGGACTTCCTCGTCTACCTGCAGACGCTGGTGGCGCGCCGGCGCGCGAGGCCCGGCAATCCGGAGCGCGACGTGCTGACGCGCCTGATCCAGGGCGAGGAGAATGGCGAGCGGCTGACGGAGAAGGAGCTGCTGCACAATTGCATCTTCCTGCTCAATGCCGGCCACGAGACCACCACCAACCTGATCGGCAACGGCCTGGTGGCACTCGACCGTCACCCCGACCAGAAACAGCGCCTGATCGAGAACCCGGACATGATCAAGACCGCGGTCGAGGAGATGCTGCGTTACGAGAGCTCCAACCAGCTCGGCAACCGCATGACCACCGAGAGGGTCGAGCTCGGCGGCGTCATGCTCGACGCTGGCACGTCGGTGACGCTGTGCATCGGCGCTGCCAACCGCGACCCCGCGCAGTTTCCCGACCCCGAGCGCTTCGACATCGCGCGGACGCCGAACCGGCACCTCGCCTTCGCCACCGGCGCGCATCAATGCGCCGGCATGGCGCTGGCGCGGCTGGAAGGGGCGATTGCGATCTCGCGCTTCCTGGCGCGCTTCCCGAACTTTGCCGTGAGCGGGGCGCCGGTGCGCGGCGGACGGGTGCGGTTCCGCGGCTTCCTGAGCGTGCCCTGCGCGCTTGGCTGAGGGGCTCCAAACAAAAATGTCGAAAACAACCCCATGCACAGTAGAAGCCGGGTCGACGGACGACATCCTCTGGTTCCGCAGAACCATCTGACGTTTCGGGCAAATCGGGCCGCGGCACGCCATCGGAGCAGGAAGCTTCCAAGGCGGCCGGCTGATACCCAAATCAAGCTGAAGCCGCCGGTGCAGTCGATTGACGCCCGCGCGCAGCAATGGAGTGACGACAGATGAGCGTGTCGGCCATCGATTTCATCGCAACAGAAGCACGCTTCGGGGCCCGTAATTACGAGCCGATCGGGGTCGTCCTGTCGCGCGGCGAAGGTGTCTGGGTCTGGGATACCGAAGGCAACCGTTATCTGGATTGCCTCTCGGCCTATTCGGCGGTCAGCCAGGGCCACTGCCACCCCAAGATCCTGGCGGCGATGGTCGAACAGGCGCACAGGCTGACGCTCACCTCGCGCGCCTTCCACAACGACCAGCTCGCCTTGTTCTACGAGGAGATCGCCGCGCTCACCGGTTCCCACAAGGTGCTGCCGATGAACAGCGGCGCCGAGGCGGTCGAAAGCGCGATCAAGTCGGTGCGCAAATGGGGCTATGAGGTGAAGGGCGTGCCGGACGGCCAGGCCGAGATCATCGTCTGTGCCAACAATTTCCACGGACGCACGCTGGGCGTCGTCGGCTTTTCAACTGACCCCGAGACACGCGGACACTTTGGGCCGTTCGCGCCAGGCTTCAAGGTCATCCCGTTCGGCGACGCCGCGGCGCTTGAGGAAGCAATCAACCCAAATACGGTCGCCTTTCTGGTCGAGCCGATCCAGGGCGAAGCCGGTGTCGTCATTCCTCCCGCTGGCTATTTCACAGAGGTCCGCCAGCTCTGCACCGCCAACAACGTGATGCTGGTGCTCGACGAGATCCAGACCGGGCTCGGCCGCACCGGCAAGCTGCTTGCCGAACAGCACGAGGGAATTGAGGCGGACGTGACGCTGCTCGGCAAGGCCCTGTCCGGTGGCTTCTATCCGGTGTCGGCCGTGCTCTCGAATAACGACGTGCTCGGGACTTTGCGACCTGGGCAGCATGGCTCGACCTTCGGCGGCAACCCGCTTGCCTGCGCCGTGGCCCGCGCGGCGATGCGCGTGCTGGTGGAGGAAGGCATGATCGAGAATTCGGCCAGGCAGGGCGCACGCTTTCTGGAGGGCCTGAAAGCCATTCGCGCCAATACGATCCGCGAGGTGCGCGGGCGCGGCCTGATGCTGGCGGTCGAGCTGCATCCCGAGGCCGGCCGCGCGCGCCGCTACTGCGAGGCGCTTCAGGGCAAGGGCATCCTCGCCAAGGATACCCATGAGCACACGATCCGCATCGCCCCACCGCTGGTGATCACAAGCGACCAGGTCGACTGGGCGCTAGAGCGGCTCGCCACCACCCTGACGCAGGATTTCTCCTGAGACTGCCTGCGTCGGAAGATCGCAACGGCGACGGCGGCCAAGGACGAACGATTCCACCAGCTGTGCGTTGAACATCGTGGGCGATTACGAGCTGGGAGCTACGATCATGCTTCCGCGTGGCGTTTGCCTAAGGGCCGTTTTGGTTGGTGTCTCGATGCTGGGAACCAGCGTCGGCACTTTCGCTCAGGGACCTCCGGGACATGGAAGGGGCGGACCACCAGGGACAGCCGCAGCACCGGCAGCGCGGCCGGCAGCACCACCGGCTATGGCTAGGCCAGCAGCACCACCGGCCGTGGCTAGACCAGCAGCACCACCGGCAATGGCCCGTCCGGCTGCGCCGCCAGCCATGGCGCGTCCCGCAGCGCCATCGTTCCATCCACCGGCCATGCCGCAGCGACCAGCCATGGCGCCACATCCGGCCCCGCACATTGCCTCGCCGCCACCGCGCCCGACTCCACACATTGCCGCTCCGCCACGTCCGACCCCACACATTGCCGCGCCGCCGCGTCCGGCGCCGCACGTGGCGGCTCCGCGGCCTGAAATCCATCGCGCGCCGGCAGCAGCGCAGCGTCCGGCCATAGCACCCCAGCGGACGCCGCATATCGCAGCCCCCTCACGCCCGAACGCGCCGCCGGCTGTGAGCGAGCGGCCGGAACGGCCGCGCGAGACGCTGTCGCGCCAGTCTGCGGAACGCCAGGGCCGCATCGACCGCTTGCAGCAGCGCGTGCAGCAATTGCAGTCGCAAAAGCCACCAGAAGGCGCAAGGGCGCAACGCGAGCAACAACGGTTGCTGCAGTCGCAGAGCCGGCTGCTTGAGCGCGAGCAGCGAGTGCAACAGCGCGAGCAGCACGTCGAGCAGCGGCAACGCGAGATGCTTACGCGCCAGAGCACAGAACGGCAGAGCCGCATCGATCGCATGCAGCAGCGCATCCAGCAACTGCAGTCGCAGAAGCCGGAAGGTCTGCGGGCGCAACGCGCGCAGGAGCGGATGCTGCAGACGCAGAACCGGCTGCTGCAGCGCGAACAGCGCTTCCAGCAAATTGATCAGGCGCGCCTGCAGCGGTTGGGACCTGAGCCGACGACAGTTGGGCGAGCCGCCACTGCCGCCGCCGTGCAGGCCGCCCAGCGCGGGCGGTTTGCGGAGCGCTTCCGTGAGCAGGCCCCTGCGCAAGTCCAGGCGGCGCTCACCACCCGCCAGAGCGGCTGGGCTCCCCGGCAGGCCTGGCGTCACCGCCATCCCGCGGTGTTCGTGGCGTGGCTCGGGCCGGTGTTCTGGCCCTACGCTTACTCCGATATTTTTGACTACACCTTCTGGTCCTATGCTTACGAGCCCGGCTATTGGGCGTACGCTTATGACGATTTCTTCGACACCGTGTTCTGGGGCGGTGACGGCCCCTATTCCGCCTTTGCCAGCACCAACCCGTACGACTATCCGCAAGCCGGCGGCGGCTATCGCGCGCGTTCGCGCGCCAGCGTGAGCCCGCAAACGCTACAGCAATTGTGCGGCACACCGGACAAGGGCGTGACCGCCTGGCCACTTGCCGATATCGCGAAAGCAGTGCAGCCGACGCCGGAGCAGCGCGCGCTGCTCGACGAGTTGAAGGTTGCGGCGGCCGATGCTGCCGGTGTGTTCAAGGATTCCTGCGCGGAGACTTATGCGCTGACGCCGCCTGGCCGCTTGCGCGCGATGATGAACCGCATCAGCGCGACGCTGGAAGCCGTCAAGATTGTGCGACCGGCACTGGAGAAGTTCTACAACTCGCTCAGTGACGAGCAGCAGGCCCGCTTCAACGCGCTCGGCCCCAATGTCGGCGAGCGCACGTCGCAGCAGCAAGCCAGTACGGAGGGCTGTGGCGATCCGAAATCCAGCCTGACCCAGCTGCCGATCGAAAGGATCGAGGCTGTGCTCCACCCGGCCGGCAAGCAGAAGGAGGCGCTCGATCGCCTCAGTGAAGCGACAGCCAAGGGCGTTGAAAGCCTGCAGGCGGCCTGCCCGAACGATGTGCCGCTGACGCCGGTCGGACGGCTGGAGGCGATGCAGCACCGGCTTGAGGCGATGCTGACCGCCGCCAAGCTGGTCGAGCCCGCCCTGGACGAATTCTACACCACGCTGAGCAGCGAGCAGAAGGCGCGCTTCAACACCCTGCAACAGGTCGCAGGCCCGTGAGGACGGCGTCGCATTCTGATCTCATGCGGAGATCATCACTCGCGCTTGTGATTGCTTGAGGCTGCTCGATCTCACTCGAGCCGACGGCGTTGCATTGTTGGAAATGGGAAGACAACTCGAGATCGGCCAGACGCTCCCAGTATTCTGCTTCTGCGAGCAGCTTCCATTTGTTCATGCTGTTGTACGCGGCCTGTTGGCGGCACAGTGAGCTCATCGCACGCAGGCGTCTCACCTTCTCCACTGCGAACCTCCCTTCGCGCTTGCTTGCCTTGCAAGCGCATTTGTGTTGTCACAGCTTCGCAGATCGAATTGACGAGTGATAGCCCGGTGTTTGACGGTGAATCGATGACAGCGCAATCGTCTGACTTTTCACCGAACAAGCGAGCCCTGCAAAATTTGACCTGAAACCAGTTTGGCCCGGCGCATTGCATTGCAAGTTCGTCCCAGGCGGTCCTTCGCCGCGATAAAGCACGCCGGTGCGTCCGGCAAAGCTCGCCAGCCTCGTAAGGCCGATCACAACAATGGCCCCGACGGTTGCACGTCGGGGCCACTCAAGATCAACAGGCATGGGTACATCCGCCGCGCCTGCTGATCGTTGAGGCCACTGATTACCGCCTCCGATCTGGCACAGACTGTGGCGAGGCAGCGGCATCGGGATGATATTCTGCCTGAAGCTGATGGCAGTCCACTACATCATTGGTGGTACTCCCACCAGCTCGCGGCTTCGCCTGCGTTCTGGCCGCAATGGGGCATTCGCAACTGGGGTCGAGCGGACAGCAAGTCCAACCAAATTCCGCTCTACCGCCGATGCGAGGTACACCACCTTCCCGTACCGTTCGATGCAGGTGCGCAGCAGCTCGTTCATCGGCCTGCCCATCAGTCGCTGGAGAAGATCTCGGCCTCCGAATAGAGGGCTACGCGTAGTCGATTTGCGATGGCTATCGCGCTGCGCTTGATCTACCTTTTCAAAACGGGCGGAGAACGCTCGAGGAAACCTGCGAGCAACCTCCGACCCAATGACCGATCATGGGTGGAATAGGAGGACATCATGCAGAGCATGGCCACCGAAACCTTCATCGGCAATATGCGCGGCCCGGTTATCAGGCGAATGGATGCCGACTATGACGCTGTGCGGAGCCTCTACAACGGAATGATCGACAAGAGTCCAATGATGATCGCGCGATGCGCCGACGTCGCTGACGTCGTCGCAGCGGTCAATTTTGCAAGGGACAGTGATCTCCAGGTCGCGATCCGCGGAGGCGGCCACAATGGGCCGGGCCTCAGCAGTGTCGAAGACGGACTGATGATCGACATGTCGATGATGAAAGGCGTGCGGGTCGATCCCGGCGCGCGTACTGTCCGCGTCGGTCCCGGCTGCTCGCAAGGCGATGTCGACCACGCCACGCACATCTACGGGCTTGCCGTGCCGGCCGGCATTGTATCGACCACCGGGATCGCCGGCCTTACGCTGGGCGGCGGCACAGGATACCTCACCCGCAAATATGGCCTCACCATCGACAATCTCCTCGAGGCTGATGTCGTGCTCGCCGATGGACGCATCGTCACCGCCAACAAGTCGGAGAACGCAGACCTTTATTGGGGCCTGCGCGGGGGCGGCGGCAATTTCGGCATCGTCACGAGCTTCTTGTTCCAGGCTCATCCTGTGAAGATGGTATATGCCGGTCCGATCTTCTGGGATCTCGAAAATGCCCGGACTGTGATGCAGAAGTACAGGGATTTCCTCCCCAGCGCTCCCGAGGAGCTCGGGGCCTTTGTCGGCTTGAAGACCGTTCCGCCGATGGACCCGTTCCCGCCGGATCATCAGGGCAAGCGTGCCTGCGCCATCATTGCCTGCTACAATGGGTCGACAGAAGGCGGCAAGGCGGTCATGGCGGGGTTGCTCGGTGAGCTGCCCCCGCCGCTCTTCAATTGGATGGGCGAAATGCCCTATCCGGCGCTCCAGTCCATGTTCGATCCGTTCTTCCCAAAAGGTCTGCAGTGGTACTGGCGCGGCGATTTCGTGAAAGAACTGACCGACGAAGCAATTGACGCCCATATCGAGCAGGCCCGCAAAGCACCCAGCGCGCTGTCGCTCATGCATCTCTATCCGATCGATGGCGCCGTCCATCGCGTCGACAAGAGCGACACCGCCTGGAACACGCGCGACGCGACCTGGTCGATGGTCATCGCCGGTATCGATCCCAATCCGCAAAAAGCAGGCGCAATCACGCGCTGGACCAAGGACTATTGGGAAGCCGTGCATCCTTACTCGGCCGACGGCGGCTATGTGAATTTCATGATGGAGGATGGAGACGACAGCAGACTTAGGGCCACTTACGGCGACAACTACGACCGCCTCGCCGCCTTGAAGGCCAAGTACGATCCGACGAACTTCTTCCACATGAACCAGAACATCAGACCGCTGCACTCGTAGACGATCACACCTGCTGCACGGTCCGGGCGCGCCCAAAGTGTTTGTCGGAGCGCTCTCCTGCATCGAGGATCGAGGGAGCGACGGAGGAGCGCTCCCTCTCCCACTTGCGGGAGAGGTGAACGAGCCGCGACAATCGATTCAACCTAAAGCCATTTGGCTTTAAACCACCGTCCGGTGCCGCGCGATGCAGGTGCGCAGCACCTCGTCCATCGGCTTGCCCCACCAATCGTTGGAGAAGATCTCGATCTCGGAATAGCCGGCAAAGCCCTGCGCCTCGACCGCCGCACGCACTGATTTGATGTCGATGATCCCGTCGCCCATCATGCCGCGGTCGTTGAGGATGTCTTTGGTCGGCACCAGCCAGTCGCAGACATGGAAGGCGAGCAGGCGATCCTTGCCGGCGCGTGCGATCTGGCCCATCAGCTCCGGATCCCACCAGATGTGGTAGACGTCGAGCGCAACGCCGAGCATGCCGGTGCGGGCGGGGTCGAGCCGGTCGCAGATGTCGAGCGCCTGCTTGGTCGTGTTCACACAGGCGCGATCGGCGGCATAGGCCGGGTGCAGCGGCTCGATCGCCAGCGGCAGCTTTGCTTGCCGCGCGTAGTCGAGCATGTCAGCGAGCGCTTCCTCGACCTGCCCGCGCGCCGCCACGATGTCCTTCGACGCCGCGCTGCCCGGCCGCGAATATTGCGGCAGGCCGCCGACGACGAGGACGATGCAGGGCGCGCCCAGTGCCTGGGCCTCGTCGACACAGCGCCGGTTATCGTCGCGTACCTCGCCCCGGCGCGCGGCATCCGAGGTGAACATGCCGCCGCGGCAATAGCCGGACAGTTCGAGGCCGGCCTCGCGCACCGCGCGTGCGGCGCGGTCGAGACCGACGGCGGCAACCTGATCGCGCCAGGGGTCGATGGCGCGGATGCCGTGTTTCGCACAGGCCTCGATGATGGCGGCGAGGTTACCCTGCTTGCGGACGGTCGCCGTGTTCAGCGACAGCCAGCGATGATCGGACGAGAAATCGCGCATCAGGATTCGAACCCGTGGGTGGCGAGCACGGTCTTCATCCGTTGCGTCGCGAGCTCGGGGTTGGCGAGCAGGCCGGCCTGGTCGGCCAGACGGAACAGCTCGGCAAGATGCAGCATCGAGCGCGCACTCTCCTGTCCTCCGACCATGGTGAAGTGATCCTGGTGTCCGTTGAGATAAGCCATGAACACGACGCCGGTCTTGTAGAAGCGCGTCGGCGCCTTGAAGATGTGACGCGACAGCGGCACCGTCGGGCCCAGCACGTCATGGAAGCCGGCTTCGTCGCCCACGGCCAGCCGCGACAGCGCGTAGGACGCCGCCGGCGCGATGGCATCGAAGATACCGAGCAGCGCGTGCGAAAAGCCCTCCTCGTCGCCTGCGATCAGCTCCGCGTAGTTGAAATCGTCGCCGGTGTACATCTTGATGCGCTTGTCGAGGCGTCGGCGCATGTCGATCTCGCGCTGCTTGTCCAGCAGCGAGACCTTGACGCCGTCGACCTTGGCGGCGTTGGCATTGATGATGGCGACCGCAATGTCCATCGCCTTGTCGAGATCTCTCGTGCCCCAATAGCCCGCCAGCGCCGGATCGAAGATGTCGCCGAGCCAGTGGATGATCACGGGCTCACGGACCTGCGAAAGCACGCGGTCATAGACCTTGGCGTAATCATCGGCATTGCGACCGAGTTTCGCAAGGGCGCGCGAGGCCATCATGATGATGCGGCCGCCGACTTTCTCCACCGCCGAGACCTGCTCCTCATAGGCGCGGATCACATCGTCGAGGCTCCTGGCATCCTCGACCGCGAGATGGTCGGTGCCGGCACCGGAGAACACCAGCGCGTTGCGCCGCTTGGCGGCGGCGACCGAGCGCGTGATCAGCTCCAGCGAGGTCGGCCAGTCCAGCCCCATGCCGCGCTGGGCGGTGTCCATGGCTTCGGCGACGCCAAGGCCGAGGTCCCAGACGTGCTCGCGGAAGGCGATGGTCTTGTCCCAGTCGACGGCGGCCGACAGCCAGGGATCGTTGTCGGCGAAAGGGTCGGCGACGGTGTGCACGGCCGAGAAGGCGATGCGGTTCAGGGGTCCCTCAAGCTTGGCCGGGAACGTGCGCGAAGCCGCGAGCCGGTAGGTCTCGATCGAGCGATCGGCTTTGGGCAGCTTGAGCGACAATGACGACATGGGTTGGACGGGCTTGTTCATATGTCCCTCCTCACACCTTGATCGGGGCGACGTCGATCCAGCGCCGCTCCTTCCAGCTCTTCAATGCGCATTCGGCGAGCTGCACGCCCTTGGCGCCTTCGAGCAGCGTGAACTTGTAGGGCGCGTCCTCGTAGACGTGACGGATGAACATCTCCCACTGCTCCTTGAAGCCGTTGTCGTAGCTGACGTTGTCCGGCAGCTTCTGCCAGTCGCCGTAGAAATCGTGCAGCCGCTTCTCGTCGGGATTCCACACCGGCCGCGGGGTCGCCTGCCGCGCCTGGATCATGCAGTCGGTGAGGCCCGCGACCGCCGAGCCGAGCGTGCCGTCGACCTGGAAGGTGACGAGGTCGTCGCGATAGACGCGCGTCACCCAGGACATGTTGATGTGGGCGATGATGCCGCCTTCGAGCTGGAACGTGGCGTAGGCGGAATCGTCCGCGGTCGCTTTGTACGTCTTGCCCTGCTCGTCGAAGCGCTCGGGGATATCGGTGCTGCCGATGCAGCTGACGCTCTGGACGTTGCCGAAGAGGTTGTCGAGCACGTAGCGCCAATGGCAGACCATGTCGAGGATGATGCCGCCGCCGTCCTCGCTGCGGTAGTTCCACGACGGCCGCTGCGCCTCCTGCCAGCCGCCTTCGAACACCCAATAGCCGAACTCGCCACGCACCGAGAGGATGCGGCCGAAGAAGCCGGAATCGCGCAAAAAGGCGATCTTCTTCAACCCCGGCAGGAACAGCTTGTCCTGCACCGTGCCGTGCTTGACGCCCTTGGCATTGGCGAGCTTCACGACCTCGAGCGCCTCCTCGAAATTGGTCGCGATCGGCTTCTCGCAATAGACGTGCTTGCCGGCATTGATCGCCTGCGTCAGCAGGCCGGGGCGCGCCTGCGTGGTCGCAGCGTCGAAGAACATGGTGTCGTTCTCATCGGCGAGCGCGGCATCGAGATCGGTGGTCCAGCGCGTGATGTTGTAGCGCTTGGCCAGCGCCTCGACCTTGTCGGCGCTGCGGCCGACCAGGATCGGATCGGGCATGACGCGGTCGCCGTTCGTCAGGCCGACGCCGCCCTGGTCGCGGATCGCGACGATCGAGCGGATCAGATGCTGATTGAGCCCCATGCGGCCGGTGACGCCGTTCATGATGAGACCGAGGCGTTGCGTGGTCATGCCAATTGCTCCTGAAGTGGCTGTTCGAGCGGGCGCAGCGCCGACCAGTCCGGATGGACCGCGGTGGCAAAGCCTGCTGTGTGAAGCGATCCCGTCAGGAGATCGCCGTCGTGAATGGAGAGCCGGATGCCCTGCCCGGCATCGGTATAGAGATCGGGGTGCGCGGCCGCGAAGGCCTGTGCTTCCGCGGAGGGCGTATCGCCAAAACCGTCGACATAGTGATGGCCGTTGCGCTCGGCGTGGGTGACGCCAATGAAGGCGCCGAGCGCGAGGTCCTGCTGCACGGCAAGACCGGCCTGGCAGGTCAGGTCCTCAGCCGTCACGAAGAAGGTGCCGCCTTCGGAGCTCCATTTCGCCGCGCGCGTGGCGTTGGCGATGGACTTGTAGACGCCCTTGCAGGATTTGGAGGAAATGCCGCGATAGCCGAGCGCCCGCGCTGCCGGGAAAGCATCGTAGGAATCGTCGGCTTCGTCGATGATGAAGCCGCGCGCGGCGAGCTTGCCGAGCGGCGATTGCAGCGTGATGTCGCGCGGCATCGGCTGTTCGACATAGAGCAGGCGCGTGGCGATCGGGCGCAGCGCCGCGTCACGATCGAGCCGGTCCATCAGGGCCTGCAACGCCGCGAAATCCGCGTATTGCTCGTTGGCGTCGAGCGTCACCTTGTAGTCGCGTCCGAGCGTGTCGAGCTCCTTGCCGATCCGCGCCAGCCGCGCCGCATCGGCAGCCGGATCGCCGGACAGCTTGAGCTTGAAGTACCGCGCACCGGTATTCTCGCGCGGATCGGCAACGCCGCCCTCGCCCTCGACGACATCATCGAGGCCGACGGTATGCCTGATGGCAACACGCGCCAGCGGCATCCGCCCGGAGAGAAACGCACCGATGTCCCTCTCGCTCAGGTCGGGAGAAAGCCGCGCATCGATGCCGGCGATGTTCGCGGCCATCCCGTCGAAGAAACTGGTCCTAATGGCGCGCAGCAGCGCATCGAGGATGGCCTTGTCGATCTCCGCGGGGCCGTAGCTTGCTGCCAGCGCCGGAATA
Organism: Bradyrhizobium agreste; assembly: GCF_016031625.1. Taxonomy (GTDB): domain Bacteria; phylum Pseudomonadota; class Alphaproteobacteria; order Rhizobiales; family Xanthobacteraceae; genus Bradyrhizobium; species Bradyrhizobium agreste. The sequence goes on from NZ_JACCHP010000013.1 coordinate 86,563, forward strand.
TTCTGCTTCGCGCAGGTCGCAACCTGGGCACCGATGCAGGCGGCATGCAGATCGAACGCCGTCCGGAAGCCGCCTCGTGCCAGATACAGACCGCGCGCGATCTGAAGCGAGCGTCGCAAGCTGTCGACCGTCTGCGCCGGCGACAGCTCCGGCCGCTTGTCGAACCACTTTGGCACCAGCAGCTCGGCGCTGGCACCGACTGCGGTTCCCCTGTCTTCGACCTCGATCTCGGCCCGCACGAACAGCTGCGGCGTCGCGTTGATGGTAACAGCGCCGAAGCGGAACGGCCGCGCGAATTGCACGGGACGTTCGAAGAAGGCGATGTCTCGCAGCTTCAGGCGGGGGGACATGATCTCACAACGAAACGAGCTGAACCTGGTGCGACAGGTAGGGCCGCGGGCGACTCGCCTCTCCCGCTTGCGGGAGAGGCCGACGCGCGCAGCGCGGCGGGTGAGGGTTTTCTCCTCTTGGGGAGTCTTGCCAGCGGAGACACCCTCTCCCCAGCCCTCCCCCGCAGGCGGGGGAGGGAGCGCACCGTGCATGCGGCCGGGTCTGAGAACACCATTGCCACCTAATCCAACGCGCCTTGCGAGAAGAAGTGCTTGCGGATGCGCTGCACGAGTTCCGTAAACACCGGATCGGCCATTACATCGAGCGAGCGGAGGCGCGGCAGCGGCACGTCGTAGATTGCCGCGATCGCACCGGGGCGTTCGGTCATGACCAGCACGCGGTCGGCGAGGAACACGGCTTCCGGAATCGAATGAGTGATCAAGAGCACGGTCTTCTTCGTCTCGCGCTGGATCCGCATCAATTCGATATTCATGCGCTCGCGCGTCAGCGCGTCGAGCGCGCCGAACGGCTCGTCCATCAGCATGATCCTGGGATCATGCACCAGCGCGCGGCAGATCGAGGCGCGCTGCTGCATGCCGCCGGAGAGCTGCCAGGGCAGCTTCTTCTCGAAACCTTCGAGGCCGACCAGCTTCAGCAGCGACTTGGCGCGATCGAGATAGTCCTGCCGCGGCAGGCGCTTCATGTCGATCGGAAGCATCACGTTGCCCAGGATGTTACGCCAGGGCAAGAGCAGCGCGTTCTGGAAGACGATGCCGACATTGCCGTGCGGCGTCGTCACCTTCTGGCCCTCGACCAGGATCTCTCCCGTGGTCGGCGCCAGCAGGCCCGAGATCAGCTTGAGCAGCGTGGACTTGCCGCAGCCGGATGGGCCGACCACGACGAAGAACTCGCCGTCATTGATGTGGAAGTCGAGCGGCCGCAGCGACGGCACGTCGCCGTCGCGCGTCCGGTATGTCTTCGACACGCCGGACAGCTTGATGCCCGACGCATCGCCGGCAGCCCGGTCGCTCACCAATCTCAGATGCGCGGCCGGCTGCACGGCTTCGTTCATGGCTGTCGCAGGTTTCACGAGCCGCTCTTCGGCAGATAGTCGTTGGTATAGAAGGCCTTCGGATTCTCCTTGGCCTTCGCATCCAGCCCGCCATATTCGACGAGCAGATTGACAGTCTCCGCCATGTTCTGATCGGTGACCTGGAAAGGACGCCTGCCCTTGGTCTCCGCGGTCCGGTACAGCGGGATGGTCAGCTCAAAACCCTGCGTAAGCGTGTCGATCTTGCCGCCCTTCGGGTTGGCATCGAGGATCGACTGCGCCGCGGCCTTGGGCTCCTTCTCGGCGGCCTCGACCGCTTTCGTGGTCGCGGACATGAAGCGGCGGACCAGATCGGCATTGGCCTTCACATAATCGGCATTGGCGATGATGCCCGAGGACACCATGTTGATGCCGTAGTCGGCGAACTTGATGGGGTAGACCTCCTTGCCGGTGGCGTCCTTGATCTTCATCGACTGGTCCATGACGTAGCCGAGCAGAAGATCGGCCTGGCCGTTGATGACGGCGTTGAGCTTGGTCTGGCCGTCGCCGGCGACGGTCTTGAAGTCGCTCTCCTTCAGGCCGGTCTTCTTCAGGAACAGCGGCCAGATCTGGGTCATGGAATCCGCCGGCGTGATCGCCACCGTCTTGCCCTTGATGTCCTCGGGCTTCCTGATGTTCTTGTCGACGAAGCCCATCGCGGACATCGGTGAGGTCTGCAGCAGGACGCCCGTTGCAACCACGGGCGCGCCCTTGATCGCGGCGCGCATCATGGTGGGAACGTCGACATAGCCGAAATCGGCGGTCTTGGCGGCAACCGCCTGCGTGGTCGCAGCCGAGCCGCGGCCTTCCTGGATCTCGAGATCGATGCCTTCGGCCGCGTAGATGCCCTTGGCCTTGCCGTAATAGAACGGCGCGTGCTCGCCATAGACGTACCAGTTCAGCATCAGCACGACCTTGTCAGCTGCCTGCGCCGGCATGGCAGCGAACGCCAGTAGTGCCACGGATGCAGCCCCAATCCACTTCCTCATCGTCACTCTCCCTGTCGTTGTTGTGTCGGCCGTTGGTGGCCGTTCGTTGTTTGGTTACGAGGCGAAAGTCACGTCCTCGCGCTGGCTGACATGCCAGGGAATGATCAGCTTCTCGATCCGGTCGACGATCCAGAACAGGACCACGCCGAGCAGCGCGAGGATCACGAGCGCGGCAAACATCGTCGGCAGGTCGAAGGTACCGATCGAGCGCTGCATGACGTAGCCGATGCCGGAATTGGAGCCGACGAATTCACCGACCACCGCGCCGACCACGGCGAGCGTCACCGACACTTTGAGGCCAGAGAAGATCGCCGGCAGCGCATGCGGCAGGTTCACTGCGCGAAACACCTGCAGGCGGCTGCCCTGCATGGCACGGGCGAGATCGACCATGTCGGGGTCGACCGACTTGAAGCCCTGCACCGCGGACACCACTACCGGGAAGAAGCCGAGCAGGAACGCCGAGATCACCTTGGGGATGATGCCGAAGCCGAACCAGACCACGAACAGCGGTGCGATCGCGATTTTCGGCACGGATTGCGAGAACACCAGCAGCGGATAGACGTAGCTCTCCACCGTCTTCGAGCCCGCGATCAGCATCGCGACGGGAATGCCGAACAGCGCCGACAGCAGGAAGCCGCAGACCGTGGCATAGGTGGTCGGCCAGGACTGACGCAGCAGCTCCGGCCATTCCGTGCGCAGCACGGCGACGACATCGAGCGGCGACGGGATCTGGTAGGCGGGGATTCTGAACAGCCGGATCGACAGATCCCAGGCGACGACGATGAAGACCAGGAACAAGAACGGCCGAACCCAGGCTGCATTCAGCAGCTTGGCAACAGCATTTTGCGGCTTCGGCTCGGCCAATGTTCACTCCCGGCAGTCTTCTTCGTTATGGGAGAAATTAACCCGTTGGATAAATACTGTCCAGAGCTTTCCCTGTGACGTTTTGTGCGGGAGTTCCCGTCATGCCCGGGCTTGTCCCGGGCATCCACGTCTCTCCTACGAGCGGATGCACGTGGATGGCCGGGACAAACCCGGCCATGACGGATGCGGAAACTTTGGAGGACTACACCGTCTGCACCACCGCAGCCCGCGACGTCGGCGCCTTGCCAATCTTGAACAGTTCCGCCGAGCGCCCCGTCAGCGCCGCCAGAACGAGGCCGACCATGTGCGCCAGCCGCTCGTCCTTGGCCTTTTTGTCCAGGAGATCGCGGCCGAAGATCACGCTGAGCGTCGCCGAGTTGGAGAGATAGAAGAAGCTGAGCGCCGCAATGGAGATGTAGAGCTGCACCGGGTCGACGGCGACCTGAAAGTCGCCGCTATCGACGCCGCGGCGCACCACGGTGCGGATCATCTCGACGAAGGGCGAGTGCATCGACTTGACCTTGGTCGATTTCTTCAGGTGCTTGGCGCGCGCCAGATTCTCGGTCTGCAGCAGTGACAGGAATTCGGGGTTGCGCAGGAAGTAATTCCAGGTGAACTCGATCAGGCGTCGGATCGCCTCGGGGGGATCGAGATGCTCGAGGTCGAGCCCCCGCTCCTCGCTGCGGATCTTGTCATAGGCGCCCTCGAGCACGGCGAGATAAAGCTCGTCCTTGTTGCCGACGTGGTAGTAGAGCATGCGCTTGTTGGCGCCGGCCTTGGCCGCGATGCGGTCGACGCGCGCGCCGGCGAGGCCATGGGCGGAAAACTCCTGCTTGGCGGCTTCGAGAATGCGCAGCCGCATCCCCTCGGGATCGCGCTGCCATTTCAGAGTTCGCTTTGCCTTCGCCAAACCGGGTGCTCGCTGGGTGGTCTGGATATGGCGTGTAACACGAGGGCGGGAATTTGAGAACGCAAGGATGTTAGCTCCGTCATTCCGGGATGGTCCGAAGGACCAGACCCGGAATCTCGAGATTCCGGGTTCGATGCTTCGCATCGCCCCGGAATGACGGCGGTTACTCCACCGGCTTCGGCGAGCGCTCCAGCAGCACGGTCTGGATCCCGCATGTGCCGCTCCGCACCGTCATGATGCGCGTGCCCGGCTTGCGGCCGGTGCGCACCTCGCTGACGTCGAGTCCGCTCGCGATCAGGCGGGCGCGGGAAGCGTCGATGTCGGCGACCCGCCAGCTCAGGCCCCAGAGCCGGTCATGCGCGGCATCGCCGCCGGCGACCGGGCGGCGCACCACCTCGACGATGAGGTCGCCGCAGCGGAAGAACATCAGCTGGCCCCAGTCCTGGTGCGAGCGGTCGAGCGCGAGATCAAGACCCAGCCGGGCGCCGTAGAGTGCGGCGGCGCGCTCGGAATCCTCCGTGGTGACGACGACGTGGTCGAGCCCCTCGATCGGTGCGATGTCGGTTGTGGCCGACTTCGGACGCTCGTCGGCCAGCTCCAGGAAGAACATGCGCACGCCGCGCGTCAGGTCTGTGGCAGCCCGCGTGCGCTTCCAGTGCAGCACGGCATCGGTGATGGCGTCACTGCTTTCGACCTAGGCGACCGGATCCGGCCTCAGGGCCACCCGCTCCAGCCGCCGGTGCATCTTGCCGATGTCGGAGACACGAAAGCACAGGCTGGCGAGCATGCCCTCATGGTCGCCGAGCAGCGAGCGCATGCGGTCGGCGGTGACGCTGAAGCCATGAGGGGCCATCAGCTCGATGCTCATGTTGTCCAGGGTGAACAGCACCCGGTCGGCGCCCTCGCCCGAGTTCTGCCAGGCCGGCGCGCGGGCGAGCAGCGTCTGATAGGCCGCCTTGGCCGCTCCGATGTCGCTCACCAGAACGACGACGTGATCGAGGCCGGAGATCATTCTGCACCCTTTTGATGGACCTGGAACCCCGGGAGCAAAAGACGGCGTTTGTCCGGGCTTGGCATGGGCCGGTGATGGTCGTATTCCCGGAAGATGCTGACCTCAAGCGCTTCGGGCGGCAGTTTTGCGAATAAATTCAGCGTCCCTCCGGCGCGGAACCGGTGCTAGAGTAATCCCGCCGGCCGGGACCACAAGCGCATCACGGACAAGCAATGCAGGCTCTCTTCATCGGACAGACCTATATCGACGTCGTCTTCATCACCGACCACATGCCGACCGGCGACGAGAAGCACGTGGCACGCGACTACGCGGTCTCCTTCGGCGGCAACGCGGTGACGGCGGCCTTCTGCTGCGCCAAGCTCGGCATCGTGCCCGATCTGATCGCCACCGCGGCCAATGACTGGCTGGGGCGCATGTTCCAGGACATGTGCGCGAAATACGCGATCTCGCTGCATCCGCGGAAGGTGAACCAGTCCTCGCTGTCCTTCATCATGCCCAAGGACGGCAAGCGCGCCATCGTCCGCTGCCGCGACGATATCCACATCCACCCCTTTCCGATCCTCAATCTCGGCAATTGCCGCGCGCTGCATGTCGACGGCCACCAGCCGGATGCCGCCATCCACTACGCGAAAGTCTGCCGCGAGGCCGGCATCCTGACCTCGCTCGACGGCGGCGGCCTGCGCACCAACACGCATGAGCTCCTGGAATTCATCGACGTCGCCATCGTCGCCGAACGCCTGTGCGAGCAGATGGACCTGACGCCGGAGAAGATGCTGGACTACCTCAAGAGCCGCGGCTGCAGGATCGGCGGCGTCACCATGGGCGAGAAGGGCCTCTTCTGGTACGACGAGACCGGCACGGTGCAGGTGATGCCGGCGATGCCGATCCCGCGCGAGCGCGTGATCGACACCAACGGTGCCGGCGACGTCTTCCACGGCGCCTATGTCTATTCCTACCTCGCCCATCCCGGCAAAAGCTGGCGCGAGCATTTCGACTTCGCTCGCGCCGCCTCGACCTTCAAGATCCAGCGCCTCGGCAACGAAGCCGGCCTGCCGACGCTGGTCGATATCGCCAAGGTTCGGCACGAGTTCGAGGTCAGGGTCTAGAGAAAGATGGGGCGCGTCTTCGTCGCTGGCAGCATCAACATGGATGTGGTGGCGATTGCCGATCGCCATCCGCGGGTCGGCGAGACCGTCGCCGGCCGCCAGGTGCTGTATTTTCCGGGCGGCAAGGGCGCGAACCAGGCGGTGGCGGCGACACGGTTAGGGGCGCGGACCACGCTGATCGGACGGCTGGGCAGGGACTCATTCGGCGCCGAGCTGAAGGCCTTTCTCGGCGAGCAGGGCATCGATCTCGGCTATGTCGTGGAGACGACGGAGACGCACACCGGGACGGCCATCATCACGGTGGCCGAGGCCGACAACACCATCGTCGTCGTTCCCGGAGCGAACGGGCTGGTCGGCGCCGATGACGTCGAGGTCGTGCCGCTGCTGAAAGGCGACATCGCCGTCAGCCAGTTCGAGATTCCGCTGCCGGCCATCGCCGCTTTCTTCCACCGCGCCCGTGCGGCAAGCGCGGTGACCGTGCTGAACCCGGCGCCGGCGCAGAAGATGCCGGGCGAGCTGCTGGCGCTGGTCGACATCCTCGTGCTCAACGAGACCGAGCTCGGCTTCCTCGCCGGCACCGAGCTCTCCGAGAGCGACGCGGCCGCCCGCATCACCGATGTCGCGCGAAAACTTCAGGCGCGCGAGGACCAGACCATCTGCGTTACGCTCGGCAAGCGCGGCGTTCTGGCGCTCGGCGGGCGCGAGGAGATTGCGGTGGCCGGCCGTGTGGTGAAGGCGGTCGACACCACAGGCGCCGGCGACTGCTTCGTCGGCGCGCTCGCCGCGCAGCTCGCTGATGGTGCAGCCTTGCGCGAGGCGCTAGCGTTCGCCAACGCCGCCGCCTCGATCAGCGTGCAGCGGATGGGCGCCGGGCCTTCGATGCCGACGGCTAGGGAAGTGGCGGCGGTGCTGTAGATCGCGGCACTTTCTTCACCTCTCCCCGCTTGCGGGGAGAGGTCGGATTGCATCGCAGATGCAATCCGGGTGAGGGGGTACAGGTCTCGCGATCATCTCATCTGCGGATAGAGCCCCTCACCCCGCCCCTCTCCCCGTAAGAACGGGGAGAGGGAGAAGAGAGATCACGCCAGCGCGCGCTTCAGATCGAAGCTCTCGTCCGCGGCCTGCTCCGGCGTGATCGAGCGGTCCATCGCCTGCAAGCGGCGCCCGAACATGTGATCGCCGGCGCGGTTGATCGATTCGATCCCGAGCAGCTTGTCGCCGTGATAGCAGAACGCCGAGAACGCCTTCTTGGCAGGATCGCCGCGGAGCACGACACGGTCGTAGCCGGTCGTCAGCCCCGCGATCTGGAGCTTGTCCTCGCCCTGGTCGCTCCAGAACCAGGGATGGCTGTCGTACGGCTTCTTGTCGCCGGTCAGCTTTGCTGCGAGGCAGCGGGCGTGATCGGTGGCGTTCTGCACCGATTCCAGCCGCAGCGAGCCGCCGAAGCGCGGGCTTGCGAACAGCGCGCAATCGCCGATCGCGGAGATGTTGGGATCAGCCGTCGACAGATATTCGTCGACGATGATGCCGGCGGCGACCGGCAGCCCCGCCTCGGCCGCGAGCTCGATGTTCGGCAGCACGCCGACGCCGACGACGACAAGGTCGGCGGGCAGATGCCGGCCGTCGCTCAAGGAGACGCCGGTGATCTTGCCGCCCTCGGCCTCGATCGAGGTCGCCTGCACGCCGAGATGGATGCGGATGCCGGCCTCGCGATGGCGGTCTTGAAAATACTCCGAGACCTCCGCCGTCACCGCACGCGCCATCACGCGCGGGGCGAGCTCGAGCACGTCGACCTCGAGGCCCTTGATGCGGGCGGTCGCGGCGAATTCGAGGCCGATGAAGCCGGCGCCGATGATCACGGCGCGCGTCTTCGACGGCATGATCGCGCGCAGCGCCTCGCTGTCGTCGAGGATCCGTAAGTATTTCACGTCGGGCAGATTGGCATTGGGCAGATCGAGCAGCCGGTTGCGTGCGCCGGTCGCCAGCACGAGGTGGCCGTAATCCAGCGTCGCACCGGATGCCAGCTGCACCTTGCGCGCGGCGCGGTCGATCGAGGCGGCGCGGCCCGCGATCAGCTCGATGCTCTGGTCCTGATAAAACTTCTCGGGACGGAACATCAGGCTGTCCGGACCGGCGGAGCCCTTGATGTAGCCCTTGGACAGTGGCGGCCGCTGATAGGGCAGATGCGGCTCGTCGTTGATTAGGCAGATGCGCTCGGCAAAGCCGGCCTGGCGCAGCGATGCCGCGACCTGGTAGCCGCCATGGCCGGCACCGACGATGATCACCGGGCCAATCATCGGACAGCCCATTTCTGGAAGACACGAGCGTGACCCATGCCGCCTCCTCTCTCGCTGATTTTGCTTGCTGGCCTTGCGAGGAGCCGGCGCTCGTGTCCGTCCCTTGGCGAAAGCGACCCCATTTGAGCCTATCGTTCCGCCCGGCGCAAGAGCGGCGGTTCGGGGATTGTCACCCCCGCCCTTCTGCGATTTAGTTCGGGCCTCGACCTCCTGCCGGAGAATTTTAAGATGACCGTTCCCGTCTCAAAGCCCGACGATCCCGCCGTGCTGCGGATCGACGGCCCGATTGCGACCATCACGCTGAACCGCCCTGCCGCGTTCAACGCGATCGACCTTGCGATTGCGCAGAAGCTCGAGCAGCTCGCGGCCTATCTCGAAGGCGCCGACGACATCCGCGTCGTCGTGATCGAGGGCGAAGGCCGCGCGTTCTGCGCCGGCGGCGATCTGCAGACGATCGGGGCCGCGGCCGAAGCCGGCACGGTGACGCCCGTGGTCGGCGAGCTCTTGAAGCACTATCACGCCTTCATCGAGATCGTCAGGCGCATGCCGAAGATCTCGCTGTCCAGCGTGCACGGCTCGGCAGCCGGCGCCGGCATGGGCCTCGCCTTCGTCACTGACCTCTGCATCGCCGCTGAGGATGCCAAGTTCACGCCGGCCTATGCCAACATCGGGGTGTCGCCGGACGGCGGCTCGACGGTCGGCATCGTCGGCACGGTCGGCTCGCGCCGCGCGCTGCAGATCTTTCTCGCCGAGGACAATTTTACCGCGCAGCAAGCCTATGAATGGGGCCTGGTCGCGAAGGTCGCTCCTGCCGCCGAGTTGAAGAGCGCGACGCGAAAACTTGCCGAACGTCTCGCGCAGAACCCGCCGGCTTCGATCGCCGGCACCAAGCAGCTGGTCTATCAGGCGGCGACCACGCCGGTGAAGCAGCAGCTGGACGCCGAGGAGCACGAGATCATCATGGCGATGAACACGGAAGACTTCCGCACCGCCGTGAAGAAGTTCACGAGCAAGAACCAGTAGCGCGGCGCTGGCTCAGCCCTTGGCGGGTCCCGTCCTCTGCATGAAATCGAAATCGCAGCCCTCGTCGGCCTGCAGGATGGTCTCGTTGAACAGCCAGGCGTAGCCGCGCCGTGCCTCCTCCGGCGCGGCCAACGGCTTCAACGCAGCGCGGCGCCGCTCCAGCTCGGCGGCATCGACCAAGAGCTCGATGCTGCGCTTGGCCACGTCGAGGCGGATCATGTCGCCGTTCTCAATCAGCGCCAGCGGCCCGCCGACGGCCGATTCCGGGGTGATGTGCAGCACGATGGTGCCGAACGCGGTGCCGCTCATGCGCGCATCGGAGATGCGCACCATGTCCTTGGTGCCGCCACGCGCGAGCTTCTTGGGGATCGGCAGATAGCCGGCTTCCGGCATGCCCGGCGCGCCCTTCGGCCCGGCATTGCGCAGCACCAGCACGTCATCGGCGGTGACGTCGAGATCGGGATCGTCGACCCGCAAGGTCATGTCCTCGACGGATTCGAACACCACCGCGCGCCCGGTGTGCTGCAGCAGTTTCGGGCTCGCGGCCGATTGCTTGATGACCGCGCCGCGCGGGGCGAGATTGCCGTGCAGGATGGCGAGGCCGCCCTCTTTCTTGATCGGATCATTGCGCGGGCGGATGGCGTCCTGGCCGGGCACGTCCTCGGCATTCGCCGCGATCTCGCGCAGCGTCTGGCCGCTGATGGTCCTGGCATCGAGGTCGACGAGATCGCCGAGCTGCGCCAGCAATTTCGGCACGCCGCCGGCGTGATGGAAGTGCTCCATATAGTGCTCGCCGGACGGCTTGAGGTCGACCAGCACCGGCACCTCGCGGCCGATCTGGTCGAACGCTGCGAGATCGAGCCGGTGCGGCGAGCGATGCGCCATCGCGGTCAGATGGATCAGGCCGTTGGTCGAGCCGCCGATGGCCTGCAGCACGACCTGCGCGTTCCTAAACGAGGCCGGCGTCAACACTTCGCTCGGCTTCGGCCCCTTGGCCTTGGCCATCTCGGCGGCAACCTTGCCGCTGGCTTCGGCCAGACGAAAGCGTTCGGCATGCGGCGCGGGAATCGTCGCGCTCAAAGGCAGCGACAGGCCCATGGCCTCGATCATGCAGGCCATGGTCGAGGCCGTGCCCATCACCATGCAGGTGCCGACCGATGGCGCCAGGCGCCCATTCACCGCTTCGATCTCGGCATCGTCCATGTCGCCGGCGCGATATTTCGCCCAGAGACGGCGGCAATCGGTGCAGGCGCCCAGCACCTCGCCCTTGTGATGACCGACCACCATGGGGCCGACCGGAATGACGACGGTCGGCAAATCGGCGCTGATCGTGGCCATCACCTGCGCCGGCAGCGTCTTGTCGCAGCCGCCGATCACGATCACCGCATCCATCGGCTGGGCCCGGATCATCTCCTCGGTGTCCATCGCCATCAGATTGCGCAAGTACATCGAGGTCGGGTGCGCAAAGCTCTCGGCGATCGAGATGGTCGGGAACACGAACGGCATCGCGCCCGACAGCATCACGCCGCGCTTGGCGGCCTCGATGATCTGCGGGACGTTGCCGTGGCAGGGATTGTAGTCGCTATAGGTGTTGGTGATGCCGACGATCGGGCGCTCCAGCGCATCATCGGAATAGCCCATGGCCTTGATGAACGCCTTGCGCAGGAACAGCGAGAAGCCGGCATCGCCATAGCTGGTCAAACCCTTACGCAAGCCACTCGTCATCAGGTCGCTCCTTTTGGCTTACCATCGTGGTACAGCGCGCTCCTCGATTGTCAATAAGCCCGGACGATAGCGTCGCACTTTCCGGCTTAGAGCACCGCTTGGCACACGAATGGATTGCAGGCGAGGCCGGGCGCGTCGGCAAACTTCAGCTGCAGGCATCACGGAACGGCACTGTCCTGGCCGCGTTGGAAGGCCAAGCATTTGCTTCGGCCTTTTGCTTCGCGCGGCAGGTGGCAGCCTCTCGGGGCATGTCACGTCACACGCGAGAGCTGACCGAGCAGGTTGAACAATGAGGGTCTGCGGAGCGATGCGGGCCGGTTTGTTCATCGCATTGATTGCAGCGGCCTACTTTGGCGGGCAGGTCCAGGTTTGTTTCGCGCAACAGCGACTGTCGGCTTCTCCGAGCGAAGCCACGAAAGTGTCTCCAAGAAAGGAAGGGACCCCCAGGAAGGAGACCGGGCGAGCTGCGGACCCGTATACGGTGGGCTTCGTGACCGGTACGCCGCAATGCACTGAATTCGCGCTCGCTCAGGACATTGCGACCACGCTCGCCGGCGGCCAAGAGACCGGCCCTCGGGGCCAAGTCGCATTACGGGTCCTGCCGATAGTGGGAAACGGCGGTATCCGCGACGTCCTCGATGTGCTCACGCTCGCAGGTGCCGACGTCGCGATCGCGCCCGTCGTTCTGGTCGACCGGCTCCGGGAGACAAGAACCTTCGGGGACATTTCAGACAGACTGACCTACATTGCGCCGCTCCATATCGAAGAGTTCCATCTCCTTGCGCGGCCGGAGATCGGAAGCCTGACGGAACTTTCGGGAAAGAGGGTCAATCTGGGAGAGGACGGCAGTACCGGCGCCATCCTCGGCCGCGAAGTGTTGAACCGTCTAGGCATCAAGATCAAAGAGTCGAACTTGGGACCGGAGGCCGCACTGGATGGTCTGCGGAAGAGAGATCTGTCCGCCGCTCTGCTGGTCTCAGGAAAACCGGTCAGCTTCCTGGCGCAGGTCTCTCAACTCGACAATATTCACCTCCTGCCAATCCCCTACTTCAAGGAGCTGCTGCAACAAGATTATCTGCCATCGACGCTCCGCCATAAGGACTACCCAAATATGATCGCCGCCGAAGCAAGCGTCGACACGATCGCGATCAAATCCGCTCTCTTCGCCTACAACTGGCCGAGTGGCAGCGAGCGGTTTCGGTTGCTGGAATTCTTCGTCCAGACATTGTTCACGCGCTTTCCTGAATTTCTAGCGGGCGCACATCACCCCAAATGGCACGAGGTGAACCTGGCCGCGCAGCTGCCAGGATGGCGACGCTTCCGACCGGCAGAGCGCTGGCTTCAGCAGCAATCCGGCGGCGAGGCCGCGCTTCGCAAGGCGTTCGGCCGGTTCCTCGAAGGAAAGCCGAGCGCCAATCCGGCGGACCGGGAAGATTTATTCCGAGACTTCCTGCGCTGGCGAGAACGCAACCCGGATAAGTGAACAAGACTTGGCAGGCAAATGTGGGAGGTGTCGATGCGCAACGCGCTTGTGAGCGCAGCCTTGGCTGCGTTGCTCGCCTTGATCGCCGACGTGAGGCATTCTGCCGCCCAATTTGCTCCCCTCTTTCCTCCAACGCCGCAGACACTCGCACCGGCGGCCGCGCCACCGGCCGACAAGACCGAGCGAACCAGGACGGCCCCTCACCGAAGCACCAAGGCGCACAGGAAGCGCGAAATCGTTCGCCCCCCGGCCAATCAGCGGAAGCTGGCTGAAAAAAACGGATACAAGCGGGTCAGCGATCTCGTGAACTTCCCAAAGTTCTTTCCGGGCCTAGGCATCATTTTCGTGAAGCCCGACACGTTGCCGTTGGGGCCGTTCCTGTGCTTCGATCGCAGGGATCGTCTGGTGGCCACCGTGTACATGGTCCCGATCAAGGACATCGACGATCACAAGTCGTTGGAGGGGACTGGGTCAGCGCGGCCAGTCGACCACGTCAGCATCTACTTCAACCCGGGTCACCCCGGTGTGGATGAGCCGCATTACCATGTGGTGCTGTGGCATGTGACCAGGAAGCAGGAAGCACGCGTTGCGAAATGACGACGTGCATTTCAAGCCGGGCGCTTGGCCCGGCGGTCGCAATTGCGAGCTGACGACCCCCGCCTACCGCTTATTCCAGTCAACGATCCGGCTCGGATCGGCGTCGAACTCCATGCTGCAGAACGTGCCGCCCTGGAAATAATCGCCGACGGAATCCGGCTTCAGCTTGGCCTGCTCGGCCATGGCGTGCTCGCGGAAATCTTCGGCTCGGCCGGTGGGGCGATAGCCGAATTCGTAAGCGCGGTGGTTGTCCCACCAGGCGCGCTCGTTGAAGGAGGCGCCGTAGAAGATCTCGAAATGGATGTCGGGATGCTCGAGCCCGATGCGGCAGAGCTGCACGAGGTCGTCGGGCTTGAGCCAGATCGAGAGCCGGCGCTGGTCGAGCGGCATGTCGCCGAAATTGCCGATGCGAAGGCACGTCACCTTCAGGCCATGCTTGTCGGCGTAGAGCGCGCCGACGGACTCGCCGAACACCTTGCTGACGCCGTAGCGGCTGTCGGGACGAGGGGTGACGTCGGTGCCGATCTTGTGGTGGCGCGGATAGAAGCCGACGGCGTGGTTCGACGAGGCGAACACCACGCGCTTGACGCCCTTGCGGTACGCCGCCTCGAACAGATTGTAGCCGCCGATGATGTTGGCCTGGAGGATCTGGTCCCAGGTGCCTTCGACCGAATAGCCGCCGAAATGGAGGATACCGTCGACGCCCTCGCAGATCGCCTCGCATTGCGCGAGATCGGCGAGGTCCGCCGCCTTGAATGTCTCGTTGGGGCCGAGATCGGCCGGCGGCTTGATATCGGACAGCAGGAGATCCGGGTAGATCGGCGGCAGCAATTTCCGAAGGCTGGTGCCGATTCCGCCCGAAGCTCCCGTCATCAAAATACGCGGCATGTCTTTCCTCACCTGTGGTGGCCGATTTGCGGTCACGTGTCTCTAATGATAGCAGGTTTGTCCAGAGGGAACGAAACGAGAGAACCGGCATGAATGAGGCATCGTCCCACACCGAGGAACGGCGGGGCTGGCGCCCGGCGACGTTTTACCCCGATCCCGCGATTAGGGCATTCGATCCCCGCTTCGAAAAATACTGGCTGAAGCTGTCGGCGGTGGAGCGGCTGGCGACCGGCCTGCGCTGGGCCGAAGGGCCGGTCTGGTTCGGTGACGGGCGTTACCTCCTGTGCAGCGACATCCCGAACCAGCGCATCCTCAAATGGGAGGAAGAGACCGGCGCCGTCAGCGTGTTCCGCAAGCCCTCGAATTTTGCCAACGGCAACACGCGCGACCGGCAGGGCCGGCTGATCACCTGCGAGCACGGCGGCCGGCGCGTGGTGCGCACCGAATATGACGGCAGCATCACCGTGCTGATGGATCAATTCAACGGCAAGCGGTTGAACTCACCGAACGATGTCGTTGTTAAATCGGACGGCTCGATCTGGTTCACCGATCCGACCTTCGGCCTGCTCGGCAATTACGAAGGCTACAAGGCCGAGCCCGAGATCGAGCCCAACGTCTATCGACTCGATCCCGCGACCGGCAGGGCGACCATCGTCGCCGAGGGTGTGCTCGGGCCGAACGGGCTGTGCTTCTCGCCGGACGAGAAGATCCTCTATGTCGTGGAATCGCGAGGGGTGCCGAACCGCAAGATCCTCGCCTATGACGTTTCGCCTGAGGGCACCACGATCTCGAACAAGCGCGTCCATATCGATGCCGGGCCGGGCACGCCCGACGGCATGCGCTGCGACATCGACGGCAATCTCTGGTGCGGCTGGGGCATGGGCGATCCCGAGCTCGACGGCGTCGTGGTGTTCGCGCCCGACGGCGTCATGATCGGCCGTATTGCGCTCCCCGAGCGCTGCGCCAACGTCTGCTTCGGCGGCGTCAAACGCAACCGCCTGTTCATGGCCGCGAGCCAGTCGATCTATGCGCTGTATGTGAACACGCAAGGCGCGCTCGGCGGCTAACGCTGCACTCGTGGGATGGGCAAAGCGAAGCGTGCCCACCAATGTCTTGCTCGTCGCGAGATGGTGGGCACGTCGCGAAAATTCCGAAACTCTCTCCGTCCGTCATTCCGGGGCGCGCCGTCTTCGGCGCGAGCCCGGAATCCATCGTGCGACAGAGCCTGCGGACAAATGGATTCCGGGCTCGTCGCTTTGCGACGCCCCGGAATGACGACGGAGCAAAACGAAAAAACGCCGGAGCGGTTGGCCGCTCCGGCGTCGTGTTGTTCACCCGTTAAAGACTTACGCTGCGTTGAAGCCCGCAACCGCCTTCACTTCGAGGAAGTCCTCGAGGCCGAACTTGCCCCATTCGCGGCCGTTGCCGGACTGTTTGTAGCCGCCGAACGGCGCGGTGCGATCGTTGGGCACGCCCTGCAGGTTGACGTTGCCGGCGCGGATCTGGCGGCCGACGCGCTTGGCGTCCTCGACGGAAGGACCATAGACATACCCGGCGAGGCCATACGGCGTATCGTTGGCGATCTTGACCGCGTCGGCTTCGTCCTTGGCGCCGATGATGGTCAGCACCGGCCCGAAGATCTCTTCGCGCGCGATTGTCATGTCGGGGGTGACGTCGGCGAAGATGGTCGGACGGACATAGAAGCCCTTGTTGACGCCTTCGGGCAGGCCCGGGCCGCCGGCGACGAGCGTTGCGCCCTCGTCGATGCCCTTCTTGATCAAGCCCTGGATCTTGTCCCACTGGCCACGATTGACGACCGGGCCGATGGTGGTGCCTTCGGCGCGGGGATCCCCCGCCTTGGTCTTGTCGGCGACGGCCTTGGCGATCGCGGCGACCTCCTTCATCTTCGAAGCCGGCACGATCATGCGCGAGGGCGCGTTGCAGGACTGGCCGGAATTGTTGAACATGTGCATCACGCCGCCGGTCACCGCCTTGGTGAGGTCGGCGCCTTCGAGGATGACGTTCGGCGACTTGCCGCCGAGCTCCTGGCTGACGCGCTTCACGGTGGGAGCTGCGCGCTTCGCGACGTCGATGCCGGCGCGGGTCGAGCCGGTGAAAGAGATCATGTCGATGTCGGGGTGCTCGCTCATGGCGGCGCCGACCTCGGGGCCGAGGCCGTTGATGAGGTTGAACACGCCTTTCGGCACGCCGGCTTCGTGGAGGATTTCCGCGAAGATCAGCGCCGAGGTCGGCGTGAACTCGCTGGGCTTCAGGATCATGGTGCAGCCGGCGGCGAGCGCGGGCGCGACCTTGCAGGCGATCTGGTTCAGCGGCCAGTTCCAGGGCGTGATCATGCCGACCACACCGATCGGCTCGCGCAGCACCATGGCGGTGCCGACCGGCTCCTCGAAATGATAGTTCTTGAGCACGTCGAGCGTGGTCATGAGATGGCCGAGACCTGCGCCGGCCTGCAGCTTCTCCGCCATCGGCAGCGGCGCGCCCATTTCGTCGGACACGGCGGCGCCGATCTCCTTGAGGCGGCCCTTGTAGACCTCGATGATCTTGCTGAGCAGCGCGACGCGCTCCTCGCGGCTGGTCTGGGAGAAGGTTGCGAAGGCGCGCTTGGCGGCGGCAACCGCCTTGTCCACATCGGCCTTGGAGCCCAGCGCAACCTCGTACATCGCCTCTTCCGTCGCGGGATTGACCACGGCGGTGGACTTCTTGACGACGGGATCGACCCAGGCGCCGTCGATGTAGAATTGCATGCGATTGACCATCGTTAACCTCTTTTTGGGGGCATGGTGGGGGCGTTTCGGCAGGCATCCTTGCACGAAAGCGCCGGCAATTGAACCCGCCATATGCGGGGCCAGCGTTGCGGCGGATGGAGATATATGAGCCGATGGCGGGAATGAGGCAAGGTGGCCGCGCAGTCATTCCGGGGCGGCTCGAAGAGCCGAACCCGGAATCTCGAGATTCCGGGTTCGATGCTTCGCATCGCCCCGGAATGACGACGTGATTACCTCCGCTACACCGCCATCTTCCGATGCAGCACCGGCGCACCCGTCGTGAGGCTTTCGGCCGCATCGATGATGGCGTTGGCGTCGATGCCGTGGTGCCGATAAAGGTCCGCGATGCTGCCGGTCTGGCCGAACTGCTCGACGCCGAGCGCCTCGACGCGGTGGCCGCGAACGCTGCCGAGCCAGCCGAGCGCGGCGGGATGGCCGTCGATCACGGTCACGAGGCCGCAGTCGCGCGGCAGCGGCGCCAGCAGCTTTTCAATGTGGCTGAGATGCTGCACGCCGCGGCGGTCGCGGCGCAATTTCCGCGCCGCGGTCCACCCCGCATGCAGGCGATCGGCCGAGGTGATCGCGAGCAGGCCGACGTCGCGGCGGCTCTCGCCGATGAAGCCGGTGGCCTCGATCGCCTCCGGCGCGACCGCGCCGGTATAGGCGATCACGACCTCGGCATTCGGCCCCGGCTTGCGTAGCCAATAAGCGCCGTCGGTGATGCCCTGGCGCAGCTCCGGTGTCATGATCCGCTGCGCCTGCTCGATCGAGCGCGTCGAGAGGCGCAAATAGACCGAGCCGCCCTCGCCCGGATCGCGCTGCATGTGCTCGAAGCCGAAAGCCATGATCACGGCGAGCTCGTCGACGAAGGCCGGCTCGAACGAGGCGAGCCCGTCCTGCGCCATGCCGATCAAGGGCGTCGCGATCGACTGATGCGCTCCGCCCTCCGGCGCGAGCGTGAGGCCGGACGGCGTCGCCGCCACCATGAAGCGCGCGTCCTGGTAGCAGGCATAGTTCAGCGCATCGAGCCCGCGCTCGATGAAGGGATCGTAGAGCGTGCCGACCGGCAAGAGCCGCTCGCCGTTGATCTGGTGCGACAGGCCGAGCGCCGAGAGCATGATGAACAGGTTCATCTCGGCGATGCCGAGCTCCAGATGCTGGCCCTTCGGCGAAGCGTCCCAATTGTAGGTCGAGGGAATTTTCTCGCTGCGGAATAAGTCCGCCTTCTCGGCGCGCGCGAACAGGCCGCGGCGGTTGACCCAGGGACCGAGATTGGTCGAGACGGTGACGTCGGGCGAAGTCGTGACGATGCGCCTGGCGAGCTCGCTGTCGCTGCGCGCGATCTCGTTCAGTACGAGGCCGAAGCCCTGCTGGGTCGACATCTGCGGCGACGGCTTGAACGCGAGCTGTTGCGGCACCTCGACGACGGGCGCGGTGAGCCGGCGCCCATCCTGGTTGAACGGCACCCGCGCGAGGAACGCGTCGAGCTCGGCCGCGGAGTGCGGCAGGCCTTCATACTTGTCCCACTCGTGACCAGGGCGAATGTTCTGGCTGTCGCGATATTTCTCCATCTGCGTAACAGTCATCAGGCCGGCGTGGTTGTCCTTGTGGCCCTGGAACGGCAGGCCGACGCCCTTGATGGTGTAGGCGATGAAGCAGACGGGGCGGTCGTGGTCGATCTGCTCGAACGCCTCCAGCATGCTCGCCATGTCGTGGCCGCCGAGATTCGACATCAGCGCCAGCAGCTCCTCGTCGCTGCGCTTGTCGATCAGATTTGTGATCGGCCCCTGGTCGCCGATCTCGTCATGCAGATGTTTTCGGAAGGCCGCGCCGCCCTGGAAGCACAGGGCCGCATAGAGCGCGTTCGGGCAATTGTCGATCCAGCGCTTCAAGGCTTCGCCGCCGGGCTCGGCGAAGGCCTCGCGCATCAGGCGGCCGTATTTCACGATGACGACGTCCCAGCCGAAATTGCGGAACATGGTCTCGAACTTTTCCCAGAGCCCCTCGCGCACGACGGCATCGAGCGACTGGCGGTTATAGTCGACCACCCACCAGGTGTTGCGCAGGCCGTGCTTCCAGCCCTCCGCGAGCGCCTCGAAGATGTTGCCCTCGTCCATCTCGGCATCGCCGACCAGCGCAATCATCCGCCCTTCGCGGCGATCCTTCATCCAGCCGTGCGCCTTGACGTAGTCCTGCACCAGCGAGGAGAACAGCGTCTGCGCGACGCCGAGGCCGACCGAGCCGGTGGAGAAATCGACGTCGTCGACGTCCTTGGTGCGCGAGGGATAGGACTGCGCGCCCTTGAAGCCGCGAAAATTCTCCAGCTTCTCGCGGCTCTGCCGGCCGAACAGATATTGGATGGCGTGGAACACCGGGCTCGCATGCGGCTTCACCGCGACGCGGTCCTCGGGGCGCAGCACGTGGAAGTACAGCGCCGACATGATGGTGGCGAGCGAGGCGGACGAGGCCTGGTGGCCGCCGACCTTGAGTCCGTCGGCATTGGGCCGGATGTGGTTGGCGTGGTGGATGGTCCAGGACGACAGCCACAGCGCCTTGCGGCTGAGAGCGGTCAGGATGTCGAGACGGGCGGGGTCAACGGGCATGGCGATGCTCCGGGAAATATATGCCCATCATATGCTTGCGGGCCGCGTCAAACTTCTCAATTTTTCGCGCCATACCCACCGATATTGGGATATTTTACCAACGCAGCCGACCAGAAGCAGGTTTCATTCCAATGCCCGAGCTCGACGCCATCGACCGCAAGATCCTCAGCCACCTTCAGAACGACAGCCGCCTGACCATGCAGGAGCTCGCCGACAAGGTCGGTCTCTCGGTCTCGCCCTGCCACCGTCGGGTCAAGCTGCTCGAGGAGCGCGGCGTCATCTCGCGCTATGTCGCGACCGTCGACCAGAAGGCGCTGGGACTGCATGTCAGCGTCTTCATCTCGATCAAGCTGGCGCGGCAGAAGGAGGAGGACCTCAACCGCTTCGCCCGCGCCATCTCGAAATGGGACGAGGTGCTGGAATGCTATCTGATGACCGGCAACCGCGATTATCTCTTGCGCGTCGTCGCCGCCGACCTCGCCTCCTACGAGACGTTCCTGAAGACCAAGCTGACCCGCCTCGACGGGATCGCCTCGATCGAATCGAGCTTTGCGCTCAGCCAGGTGAAGTACTCGATCGCGCTGCCGGTGTGATCTTGCCGCTGGCCATCACCGCCACGGCTGCACGATGATCTTGGTGTGGGCTTCGGGATTGGCGAGATCGGCAAAGGCTTTTGCGACGCCGTCGAGGCCGACTTCGGCGGTGACCATCGCGGCGGCATCCACCTCTCCGTCCGCGATCAGGCGCAGCGAGCCTGCGAACTCCTCCGGCGTGTAGCCGAGCACGTATTGGACGTTGAGCTCCTTCATGATGCCGAGCATGGGCTCGCTTCTGTCGCTCTCCATGCAGACGCCGACCACCACGATGCGCGCATCGCGCGGGGCACCCTCGAACACCTGCTGCAACAGCCCGGGCACGCCGACGCATTCGAAGATGATCGCGGGCTTCAGCGCCGGCAGCATGGCCTGGAACGGCGGCCGCGCCGCCTTCTCGGCCTCCGACATCTGCGCGTGCTCGGCCCAGGTCGCATAGGGCTGCGACATCTTGGGATCGACAACGATGTCCGCACCGAGCTTTGCAGCGAGCGCGCGCCGCGCCGGCGAATAGTCTGCCGCTATGATCGGATGCAGCCCCTTGATCCTCAGCGCCGCGATCACCGCAAGCCCGACCGGACCGCAACCGATCACGAGCGGCACCTCGCCGCCACGGATATTGGCTTTGGCGACGGCATGAACGCCGACCGCCAGCGGCTCGGTCAGCGCCGCATGTTCCGGCGCGAGGCCGTTGGGCACTTCGAGCAGCAGCGCTTCGCTGAGCAGCATCGCCTCGGCATAACCGCCGATATTGTCGTTGGAGTAGCCGATGCCCTCGATACCCCCCGGCGTCACCAGCGCCGGCAGCGAGCAGACGTGGGTTCCCGGCTTCAGCTTGCGCGATGTGCCGGGACCGTAATCGACGATCTCGCAGCAGAACTCGTGGCCGAACACGATGTCGCGGGAGAGATCCATCGGCTTGCGCCCGACCTTCCGGGCCATCTCCACCATGCGATGGGCGTGCTGGCGTGCGTGCAGGTCGGAGCCGCAGATGCCGCAGGCGAGCGTCTTAACCAGCACCTGGCCGGGGCCCGGCGTCGGCTCGGCCATCCGGTCCACGACAATCTCACCGTTCCTGAAGATCGCAGCGCGCATCCTGCTCCTCCCTGATCGCTGGAGCCGTTGATAACACGACGCGGAAGCTGCGAACTTGCGTCAGGCGTTCGGCGAACGCTCTTCGAGCACCAGGAGCTGGGCGCGGCGGACGCGCTCGCGATGGGCGATGTAGAGGCCGCTTGCGACGATGAAGGCTGCACCGACGATGGTCCAGATGCTCGGGACCTCGCCGAAGATGAAGAAGCCGAGAATGCTGACCCACAACAATTGGGAGTAGGAGAACGGCGCCAGCACCGAAGCATCGCCATAGCGATAGGCGAGCACGACGATCCACTGGCCCGCGGTCGAAGCGACGCCGATGAAGATGCCGAGTGCGATCGCGGTCCAGGACGGCGTCACCCAGACGAACGGCACGATTGCGGTGAGGATGGCAAGGCCGGTGAGCGAGGAATAGGCCATGGTGGTGACGACGGCTTCGCGACCGCTCATCATGCGCGTCAGGATCAACGTGCCGGCCCAGCACGCCGCCGAGACCAACGGAAAGAAAGCGGCGGGGTGAAACGCGCTGGTGCCCGGGCGCAGGATGATCAGCACGCCGATGAGACCGAGCGCGGTAGCGAGCCAGCGGCGCATGCCGACCTTCTCGCCGAGGAACACGATCGAGAGCGCCGTGACGAACAGCGGCGCGACGAAGCCGGTGGCGGACGCCTCCGCGATCGGCAGGAAGCCGAGGCCCGTGATGAAGAACAGCGAGGAGCCGAGCAGTGCCGCTCCGCGCATCACGTGCAGGCCGGGACGCTTGGTCCGCATCGCATAGAACGGCGAGGCGGGCAGCATCACCGGCGTGAACAGCAGCGTGAAGGTGAGGAACCGGATCCAGGTGATCTCGGTCGAGGGCAGGCTGGTCGAAAGATATTTCGCGGTGACGTCGGAGCAGCCGAGAAACACCGTCGAGAGCAGGATCAGCGCAATGCCCTTGAACGGATGATCGACGCGGGCAGGCGCGCGGCGCGCCTGCTGCTTCTTCTCCGGCACGGGCATGGGAATAACGTCGAGCCTTGCGGCTGCGGCGGGCGGCGGTGTCACGGCTGGAACCCGGGCAAAATGCGAATCGAGAACAGCCGTAAAAAACGACAAATGCCCCGCATTCACAACTTCCGAAAACAGGATGCCGATATGCGCGAGCCGCCGCGCGCGTCAATGCTCCGTTAACATTGCCCGTTGTGCACTACAGCATCGGCAGGCCGCGCGGCTTCGGTCCGCGCGGAAACGCCGCATCGAGCGCGGCAACCTCGTCTTTCGTCAGCACGAGATCGCCTGCCGCCGCATTTTCGCCGGCATGTTCCGCGGACGAAGCCTTCGGAATCGCGAACACCGTAGTCGCACGGGTCAGGAAGCTCAGCGCGACCTGACGCGGCGTCGCACGACGCGCCTCCGCGATGCGCGCCAGCACGCCGCCGCCCTTGCTGCCGCTTGCCGGGAAATCGTCGTGGCCGAACGGCGAGTAGGCGACGACGGCGACACCGTGCCGTTCGCACCACGGGATCACTGCATGCTCGATCGCGCGCTCTTTCAGATGATAGAGCACCTGATTGCAGGCGATCCGGCCCTCGCCGGAGACTGCGAGAATCTCGTCGAGATCGTCGGCATCGAAATTGGAGACGCCCCAGGATTTGATCTTGCCTGATTGCACCAGCTCCTCGAACGCAGCGACGGTGTCCTCCAGCGGATAGGAGCCGCGCCAGTGCAACAGATAACAGTCGAGCCGGTCGGTCTTGAGCCGCTTCAGCGAGCGCTCGCAGGCGGTGATGGTACCGCGGCGCGAGGCGTTGCTCGGCAGCACTTTCGAGACGAGGAACACTTCATCGCGCCGGCCTGCGATCGCATCCGCAATGACGAGCTCGGCATCGCCGTACATCTCGGCGGTGTCGATATGGGTCATGCCGAGATCGAGCCCGCGCTGCAGCGCCGCGATCGCGCGCTTGCGGTCGCCGTGGTCGAGATACCAGGTGCCCTGCCCGATCACGGAAACGTTGGCGCCGGTCTTGCCGAAGGGCTTTGTGTTCATGTTTATTCCTTCACATGCTCTAGAGCCCGCTGATATCCGCCACCAGCACACTGCCGGTCGCGGACTCCGTGATATAGAGACGGTCCTTGTTTTCGCCACCGATCGCGACATTGGTGCAATTCGGTCCCGCGCACGACTTGATCCGCGCGATCAATTCGCCGTTCGGCGCGAACACGAAAACGTGGCCGAGCGAGGCATGGCCGACGAACAGCCGGCCCTTGGCATCCATGGTCATCCCATCAGGTCCGCTGGTGCCGAACAGCGAGCAGAAGCGGCCGACCTTGGACACGCTGCCGTCCTTCATGAACGGCAGCCGCCACACCGCGTTGTCCCGAGTCATCGCGACGAACAGCACCGTTTCGGTTGGGTCGAGCACGAGACCGTTGGGGCTGATGCCGGTGTCGAGCAGGCAATCGAGGCGGCCGTTCGCGGCTAATCGATAAACCCGGCCAGTCGGATCGTGCAGCCCGGTCTGGCCCTGGTCGGTGAAATAGATATCGCCGTTGGAGGCGAGATGCAGATCGTTGCAGCCGCGAAACGATTCCGAATTGCGCCCGGTCACGACCGGCTTGACGCGGCCGGCTTCGGCATCGAGCTCCATGATGCCATGCCTGTAGTCGGCGACCAGGATGCGTCCGTCGGAGGCGATCTTCAGGCCGTTCGGCCAGCCCTCATATTCGATCACGAGCGACCATTCACCGCCGGGCGCAATCCGAAAGATGCGGCCGAAGGGAATATCGACGAGGAAGAGATTGCCGTCCCTGTCGAAGGATGGCCCCTCGATGAAACTGTCGGTCGGCACGTTCGGCCGGTTGGCATCGGCCCAAACGGTTCGCACGCCCTTGCGGCGAAACTTGTCGGGCATGGCGGTGAACAGCCTGGTCTCGATCAGGCGCGGCGGCGTTTCCAGGTACATCATTGTTATTGTGGGTGCTGAGGGGGAACGCGGCAGCATAAGGCACAATCGACGGCGCGTCGATTGGCGCGGTGGCATGCCGGAGGAGCCGCCCACGCCGCTCTCGTGTCCCGGACGCGCTGCAACGCGCAAGCGTTGCGGCGCAGAGCCGGGACCCAGGAAGGCTAAACAATCACCAAGAGAATGGGCCCCGGCTCTGCAGCGCATCGCTGCGCGCTGCGCCGCGTTCGGGGCACGAGACCATCTTATCGTCCTGACAGGAGCGGCCCTACCCCGCCGCGCTTGCGACCTTCGCCTGCTTGGCCGGCGCCACTTCCGTCGTCGCAATCAGGCGCTTCAGCTCGGGGATGCAGGAGCCGCAATTGGTGCCGGCCTTGAGCTTGGCGCCGATATCGGCGGCGGTGCGCGCGCCGCCAGTGATGCTGTCGCAGATGGTGCCGCGGCCGACGCCGAAGCAGGCGCAGACGATGGGGCCGGTCGAGGCCGCGCCTTCGCTGGACCTGCCCGACAGCAGCATGCGGCGCTGCTCGTCGGTGACCTGATCGGCCGCGAACAGGCTCTTCACCACCTCCCAATCGCCGGCATCATGCGCAGGGCCGACGAACAGGCAGGTCTCGATGCGGTCGCCGGCGAACGAAGCCGCGCGAAAAACCCCGCCGCCGAAATCGCGATATTCGGCAACATCCTCGCCGGCGACGCTCTCGAGCCAGACGGGCCAGCGGGCGAGATCGGCATTGTCGGCGAAGAGATAGCCGAAGCCGCCGCTGACGGTCACGCGCGTCCACAACAGGTTTTGCGGCAGATCGAGCTGCTTGCGCGATAAGGCAAAACCGCGGAACACGAACTCGTACGGCGCGATCGCGGCCGGCGTCGCCTTGGCTTCCGGCTGTCCCGAGAACGGATCGGTGAAGGACTGCACCAGCGCGCCGACGCGGCCATGCGAGGCGTTCATCGCGCTCCAGTGGATCGGCACGAACAGGGTGCCGCGCTGCTGCCGCTCGCTGACGACGGCCTTCAGGATGCACTGGCCGTAATCGGTGGTGATGCGGGCATAGCTGTCATGGGCGATGCCGTATTTGCCGGCGTCGTCGGGATGGATCTCGACGAACGGCTCGGGCAGATGCGCGCCCAGCCGCTGGCTCAGCCCCGTGCGCGTCATGGTGTGCCACTGGTCACGGATGCGCCCGGTGTTGAGCCTTAGGGGGCGCGACGGGCCAGTCTCGCCGCGCAGCGCCGGCACCTCCGGCGCAACGAAGCGGCCCTTGCCGTCATTGGTGAAAAAGCCGCCTTGCGCGAAGAAGCGCTCGCCGGGCGTGCCGCCTTCGCGCACCGGCCATTGCACCGGCTTCAAACCGTCGAAGGCTTCGTCCGACAGCGAGGTCAGCGCGCCGATGTCGAAATCGCGGCTGCCATTGTTCTCGAAGGCCGAGAGCGCGGCGTGCTCGCGGAAGATATCGGCAGCCGATTTGTAATTGAAGCTGTCGCCGAAGCCGAGGCGCCTTGCGGTCTCGCTCAGGATCCACCAATCGGGTCGCGCCTCACCCGGCGCCGGCAGGAACGCGCGCTGGCGCGAGATGCGCCGCTCCGAATTGGTCACCGTGCCCGACTTCTCGCCCCAGGCCAGCGCCGGCAATAGCACGTGCGGGCCGGCCTCGACCGTGTCATTGCAGAGCACGTTCTCGGAGACCACGAACAGTTCGAGCTTCTTCAGGGCCTCGCGCACCATGTCGGCATCGGGCAGCGACACCGCGGGGTTGGTGCCCATCACCCAGAGCGCCTTGACCTCGCCGCGATTGATCGCCTCGAACAGCTGCACCGCCTTCAGCCCCTCATGGGTGGCGATGCGCGGCGCCTTCCAGAACCGCCTGACACGGTCGATGTCGGGCGGCGTGAAGCTCATATGGGCGGCGAGCATGTTGGCGAGGCCGCCGACCTCGCGGCCGCCCATCGCGTTGGGCTGGCCGGTCAGCGAGAACGGCGAGGCGCCCGGCTTGCCGATGCGCCCCGTGGCGAGATGGCAGTTCAGGATGGCGTTGACCTTGTCAGTGCCCTGCGCCGATTGGTTGACGCCTTGCGAATAGAGCGTGACGACCTTCTCGGTGTCGCGGAACATCCTGAAGAAGGCGGCGACGTCCGGCTCCGACAGGCCCGTGGCGAGCGCGGTCGCAGTGACGCTGCCGGCGATGCTGCGCGCGCGCGCCAGCGCTTCGTCGAAGCCGGACGTATTCTGCGCGATGTAGTCCTGGTCCAGCGCGCCATTGTCGGCGAGATGCACGAACAGGCCGGAGAACAATGCGGTGTCGGTGCCGGGCTTGAGGCCAAGGAACAGGTCGACGTCGCTGGCGGTGTCGGTGCGGCGCGGATCGATCACGATCATGCGGGCGCCGCGCTCCTGTCGGTTCTTCAGCATGCGCTGGAACAGCACCGGATGGCACCAGGCCGCGTTCGAGCCGACGAAGACCAGCAGGTCAGCTTGGTCGAGATCCTCGTAGCAGCCGGGCACGGTATCGGCGCCGAAGGCACGGCGATGGCCCGCGACCGAGGACGACATGCAGAGCCGCGAATTGGTGTCCACATTGGCGGTGCCGACAAACCCCTTCATCAGCTTGTTGGCGACGTAATAGTCCTCGGTCAGCAGCTGGCCGGAGAGATAGAACGCGACTGCGTCCGCGCCGTCGCGCGCCACGATGTGCTGCATGCGATGCGCGACGTGGTCCAGCGCATCGCTCCAGGCGACGCGCTCCAGCACGCCCTTGCAGCGGATCATGGGATAGAGCAGCCGCCCTTCCAGCCCGACGGTCTCGCCGAGCGCCGAGCCTTTCGAGCACAGCCGGCCGAAATTGGCGGGGTGGTCGGGGTCGCCCGCGATCGCCGCGCCGCCCTTGCTGTCGGGCGTCGCGAGCACGCCGCAGCCGACGCCGCAATAGGGACAGGTGGTCTTGGTGGTGCGGAGATTTGGATCGATCGCCGTCATATCACGCCGCTTTCGAAGGCTGCGCCAGCGCGCGGCCGAACATCATGTCGGTGCGGATCGCCGTGACCTTGTCGCGATTACGGATCAGCTCGAGGTACCAGAGTGCATCGATTGTATCGCCGATCAGTACGGCCCCGGTGAGCCGGCCGTCGGCGACGACGAGCTTCTTGTAGGTGCCGCGCCTGCGGTCCGACAGCACGAGACTCTCGCTGCCCTCCCCGCCCATGAAGTCGCCGGCAGAGAACACGCTGACGCCGGAGACCTTCAGATTGGTCGAGACCACGCTGCCATGATAGGTGGCGGGCCGGCCGGCCAGATGCCGCGCCAGCACGCGCGCCTGCTCGTAGGCCGGCTCGACCAGGCCATAGCAGGTGCCGCGATGCTCGGCGCATTCGCCGAGCGCAAAGATGTCGGACGAGGAGGTCTGCATCACGTCGTTGACGACGACGCCGCGGTTGACCGCGATCCCCGCCTCCTTCGCCAGCGCAACGTTCGGCTTGATGCCCGCGGCGAAGATCACCGCATCGGCCTCGATACGGCTACCGTCGGCGAGCTCGACGGCCTGGACGTGGCCGTCGCCGTGGATGCAGGCCGTCGCGGCATTGAGCATGACGCGGATGCCCTTGCGCTCGACCAGCGTCTTGAGCAGGTCGGCCGCGGGCCCATCGAGCTGACGCTCCATCAGCCGATCCATCAGGTGCAGCAGCGTCACCGGCGCGCCGGCCTTGGCGAGGCCGTAGGCCGCTTCGAGCCCGAGCAGGCCGCCGCCGACGACGACGACGCGCTTCCTGGCCGCGGCCAGCGTCAGCAGCAGGTCGACGTCGCGGGTGTCGCGAAATGTGTGCACGCCGGCAAGATCGGCCCCCGGCACGTTGAGCCGCAGCGGCGTCGATCCGGTGGCGAGGACGAGCTTGGAATATTCCATGCTCTCCTCGCCCGCGATCTTGAGCTCGCGGCGGCCGACATCGATCTCGGTGACGCGATAGCCGTAGCGCACCGTGACCCCGCGGTTTCGCCACCAATCGGCCGGCCGCAGCTCGATCTCGTGCGAGCCGGTCTCGCCGGCCAGCACGGAGGACAGCAGCACGCGATTGTAAGCGAGCCGCGGCTCTTCGCCGATCACGGCGACCGCGTAGCGACCGAGCGCAGTCTTGGCGAGCTCATCGACCAGACGCGCGGCCGCCATACCGTTACCGACGATGACCAGCGGTTCACTCACAAGGCATCTCCTATTCGGCGGCCTGCGCTTGCGCGCCGTAGGCCTCGGACATCATGTAGCCGGACAGCACGCCGTAGGCGTCGGTCCAGGCTGCGGCGAGTTCTGGCGTCCAGGCTTCGCCGAGACCCTTCTCGAGCGTCCACAGCAAGGTCGCGCCGACCACGGGGTAGTGCTCGGCCTTGGCGCCATAATCGACGTGACGCTTGGCGAGCGCGGAGGCCGCGGGAAGAATCGACTCCAGGTTCGACAGGCCGCCGACCACGGCGGCGAGCATGCCCATCAGCTTCTTGCGCTGCTCGGTCATGTCCTCCGGAAACATCGCGCGCACGGAGGGCGCCACCTCGAACAGACGGTCGTAGAACAGCACCGCGGCCGCTTCCGAGATCGGCGCGACCTTGGCGAAGCTCTGCTGAATGAGGGTAATCTGCTCGGGCGTCATAAATGTTCTCCTGTCTGTTTCGGTCTGCCTTCGTCCGCGCCATTGCGGAAGAAGTTCATGGATCAAACGTCATCAGAGAGATTTCTCCCCGCGTACGGGGAGAAGCGACAATCGTGCCAATTTGTCGTGCTCACACACGCGCCTCGGCGAGGCTTGGCGCGCCTTCGCCCTGCGGGCTGCGACGCAGGTAGAACCACCAGGTCAGAGCGAGGCAGGAGCCGTAGAAGCCGAGATAGATCGCGAGCGCGAGCTGCGGCCCCCCGGTCATGGCGATTGACTTGCCGAAGCCGCTCGGGATCAGGTAGCCGCCGACGGCACCGATCGCGCCGATGAAGCCGACCGCCGCCCCGCTCTCGATGCTCGCGGTCTTCAGGGCGGCGCTGCGTGCCGCATCGCCCTTGCTGCGCACCTTGAACAGATTCTCCTCGCGGAAGATCGAGGGGATCATGCGGTAGGTCGAGCCGTTGCCGATGCCCGTCGTCACGAACAGGATCAGGAACATCGACAGGAAGCCGATGAAATCCTTGTGCCCGACGAAGTAGAGCGCGCCGACCGTTGCGCCCGCCATCAGGATGAAATTCCAGAACGTGATGATGGAGCCGCCGACCCGGTCTGCGAGCCAGCCGCCGAGCGGACGCGATAGCGAGCCGACCAGCGGGCCGAGGAAGGCGATCGAGATCGTCACGGTGGGGAATTGCGTCTTGAGCAGCAACGGAAATGCCGCCGAATAGCCGATGAAGGACCCGAACGTGCCGATGTAGAGATAGGCCATGATCCAGGTGTGCTTGCGCCCCACGATCGCGAGCTGGTTCTTCACCGACGATTTCGCCGTGGTGAGGTTGTTCATGAAGAACACCGCGCCGAACACCGCGATTGCGATCGGCAGCACCCACATCAGGCCGGCATTCTGCAGGAAGATGCCGTCGACGGGCGTTGCCTGGTACAGGTTGAAGACGGCGAGCGTCATCAGGATCGGGGTCAGCAGCTGCACGCTGGAGACACCGATATTGCCGCCGGCCGCGTTGAGGCCGAGCGCCCATCCCTTCATCCGGTCGGGAAAGAAGAAGGAGATGTTGGTCATGCTGGAGGCGAAATTGCCGCCGCCGAGACCCGCGGTCGAGGCGACCAGCAGCATGAGCCAGAACGGCGTGTCGGGCTGGCTGACGAAATAGGCAAGCGACAAGGTCGGGATGAACAGGATCGCTGCGCTGAAGATGGTCCAGTTGCGGCCGCCGAACGTCGTCACCGCGAAAGTGTAGGGAAAGCGCATGAAGGCGCCGATCAGGCCCGGCAGGGCGACGAGCTGGAACAGCTGGTCGGTCGTGTAGTGGAAGCCGGCCTGCGGCAGCTTGGTGGTGACGATGCTCCAGATCAGCCAGACCGAGAAGCCGATGTGTTCGGCCACGATGGACCAGATCAGGTTGCGCCGCGCGATCGACTTGCCGGTCGTGTTCCAGAACGCCTCATCCTCGGGGCGCCAGTCTGAAATCCAGCTGGAGTTCAGGGTCGGATTGTTCGTCATTGAGTATCCCTTCCAGGCTCACCGCTGCGTCGTTGCAGGCTCTGCCTCCGGTCACGGAGGCGCGCTCCGAGGCTTCACCCCCGGTGGCGAGTTCACGATGCTGATTGATGATGTTGAGGGACGTCGTCGTTGGCGTCGCGCAAAGACGCTTCAATTTCCGTGCCAGTTGCGCATACGCAGGAAAGACAGGGATTTCAGCACGTTATTCGTATTGCCCGAATTGTTTGCAGGGCGTTTCCGCACGCTAAATTTGCGATTCGCTCAATCCCTGTGCGACGCACAAGGATTGAGCTTCATGTCGATTAATTAGGCGCGGGCACATCTCGCGTTAACGCGTGATTTACGCGGCTTCGACGAAGCGATGACGCTCGTAGAGGAATTCGAGCACGCGCTGGCGACACCTCAGATAGGTGGCGTTGGTCGCAAGCTCGAGCCGCTTGCGCGGCCGCGCCAGCGGCACCTCCAGCACCTCGCCGATGCGCGCGCTCGGTCCGTTGGTCATCATCACGATGCGATCGGACAACAGCACGGCTTCATCGACGTCGTGGGTGATCATCAGGATGGTGTTGCCGAGCTTCTGATGCAGCGCCATCACCGAGTCCTGCAGATGCGCACGGGTCAGCGCATCGAGCGCGCCGAACGGCTCGTCCAGCAACAGCACTTTCGGCTCCATGGCCAGCGCCCGGGCGATGCCGACGCGCTGCTTCATGCCGCCGGAGATTTCGGACGGACGCTTGTCCCTGGCATGGGCCATCTGCACGAGGTTGAGATTGTGCATCACCCAGGCATCGCGCTCGGCACGTGACTTGGTCTTGGCGAAGACCTTGTCGACGCCGAGCCTGACGTTCTCGTAGACGGTCAGCCACGGCAGCAGGCTGTGGTTCTGGAACACCACGGCGCGGTCAGGCCCCGGCGAGTTCACCTCGCGGTTTTCCAGCAGCACGCCACCCGTGGTGGCGCCGGTCAGCCCTGCGATGATGTTGAGCAGGGTCGACTTGCCGCAGCCGGAATGGCCGATGATCGAGACGTATTCGCCCTTCTCGATCGTCAGGTTGATGTCCTTGAGCACCTCCGTGGTGGCGGCGCCGCGGGTGAAGACCTTGTCGATGTGGTCGAGCTTCAAATAGGCGGTCATGTCCCCTCTCCTCAGTTCTGCGCGGTGCCGCGGGTGACGACCTTACCGAGGCCTGCGATCAGCCGGTCGAGCACGAAGCCGACGATGCCGACATAGAACAGCGCCAGGATGATCTCGCTGATATGCGAGGAGTTCCAGGCGTCCCAGATGAAGAAGCCGATGCCGACGCCACCGATCAGCATTTCGGCGGCGACGATGGCGAGCCACGACAGGCCGATGCCGATGCGCAGGCCCGTGAAGATGTAGGGCGCCGCTGCGGGGATCATGATCTTTGCGAAGAATTCCAGCGGATTGAGCTGCACCACCGCGGCGACGTTGCGGTAGTCCTGCGGGATGTTGCGAATGCCGACTGCGGTGTTGATGATGATCGGCCAGATCGAGGTGATGAAGATGACGAAGATCGCGCTAGGCTGGCCGTCGCGGAAGGCCGCGAGCGACAGCGGCAGCCAGGCCAGCGGCGGAATGGTGCGCAGCACCTGGAACAGCGGATCGAGCCCGCGCATCGCCCAGACCGACTGCCCGACCAGCACGCCGAGCGCGATGCCGGCGATGGCCGAAAGCGAGTAGCCGAAGGCGACGCGCTGGAGACTGGCGGACAGATGCCAGAACAGGCCTTTGTCGATGCCGCCATGATCGAAGAACGGATCGAAGATCAGCTCCCTGGTATCCGCAAACACTTTTGACGGCGGCGGCAGCGCCGAACCGGCTCTCCTGCAGACCAGCTCCCACACCAGGGTCAGCAGCGCGATCACGACCAGCGGCGGGATCACGCGCACGGCCGTCTCGCGTGCCATGCGTGCGTAAGCTTCGGCGCGCGGGGGACGCTTGGGCGTCAGCGCGACGACCGGCGCAGCCGTTGCGGCAGGCGTCGCGGTCTCAACCTCGATCTTCGTGACAGTCATGTTCATCGCTATCTCTCTCCGGCGTGGCAAGGACGATGCGGCCGCCTTTCAAAGGCGGCCGCATGGCTCCATCAGACTTCGACGCGCTTGATCGCGAGCGACTTCAGATAGGCGGCTGGATTTTCCGGATCGAACACCTTGCCGTCGAAGAAGGTCTCCTTGCCGCGCGAGGTGGACGCAGGAATGTCGGCGGCGGCGACGCCGAGGGCCTTGGCCGCGTCGCGCCACATGTCCTCACGGTTGACCTTGGCGATCAGTGCCTTGGTGTCGAAGTTCGGCTCATACTTGCCCCAGCGGATGTCCTCGGTGAGGAACCAGAGGTCGTGGCTCTGGAACGGATAGGAGGCATGATCGCGCCAGTACTTCATGATGTGCGGCGAGTTCTCGACCACCTTGCCGGGAATGCCGTAGTCGAACTTGCCGGCGGTACGATCGAAGACGTCCTCGACCGGGCAGTTGATCCACTGCCGCTTGGCCATGATGGCGGCGAGTTCCTGCTTGTTCTCGGCCTTGTCGGCCCATTGCTGGGCTTCCAGCACGGCCATCAGGATCGCCTTGGTGGCCTTGGGATACTTGTCGACGAAGGCCGCGCGCATGCCGAAGGATTTCTCCGGATGCTTGTTCCAGATCTCACCGGTGTTCACCGCGGTGTAGCCGATGCCCTGGTGAATGAGCTGAAGATTCCAGGGCTCACCCACGCAGAAGCAGTCCATGGTACCGACCTTCATGTTCGCCACCATCTGCGGCGGCGGCACCACGATGGTCTCGATGTCCTTGTCGGGATCGATGCCGCCGGCGGCGAGCCAGTAGCGGATCCACAGATCGTGGGTGCCGCCGGGGAAGGTCATCGCAGCCTTCACGGCCTTGCCGGACGCCTTCTTCCTCTCCAGGGCCGCCTTGAACGGCGCCGCATCGGTGCCGAGCTTGAGGTCGGCATATTCCTTGGCGACCGAGATGCACTGGGCATCGAGATTGAGCCGCGCCAGGATGTACATCGGCGTCGGCTGGTTGTTCTGCGTCACCTTGCCGGCCGAGATCAGATACGGCATCGGGGTGAGGATGTGCGCGCCGTCGATGCCGTTGCCTTCGGAGCCGAGCACGAGGTTGTCGCGCGTGGTGCCCCAGGACGCCTGCTTCTGCACGTCGGTGTCGGGCACGCCGTGCTTGGCGAAGAAGCCCTTGTCCTTGGCGACGAACAGCGGGCCGGCATCGGAGAGCGCAATGAAGCCGAGCTTGGCGCCCTTGACCTCGGGGCCTGCGTCCTGCGCGAAGGCGCCGGCGGGGAAATTCAGTTTGGCGGCGGCGAGCAGTGCGGCGGTCGAACCGGTGGCCTTCAACAATTGACGGCGGCTAAGGCCCGTTTCCGAGGGCCGGCGAGTGCGCATGGTCATAGGCAGTGTCGTCCTTTGCGTCGTTGCGGAATGATTTGCGGCTGTGCGCGCGAGCAGCCCGTCCGTCCGGTCGCGCCGTCCTTGGCGCATGCGAACGCGCGACGGGAACCCCCGTCTGGTGGCGTCAGCAAATCGGATGAGAAGTCTCGCGGGACGGCTTCAATGGCGTCGGCTGGAACTATTCAAGCTTCGTGCCAAGCATGACCGCTCTGAAAAACGAAGATAATTCAATCGATTGCGACGCTAGCGCCAAACTGTCGCAGGCCGGTTCCGCATGCGAAATTTGCGATCTGCACATTCCTTGTGCGACGCACAAAGCTTGTGCAGCAGCTCAATCAAGAGGCCGCGAAGACGTCCAAACGAAATCAAGCAGAATGGGATCGCATTGAAATTGCTCTATATTCCTGGCGCGCTGTCGCGGCACGCAACTTGCTTCTCTATTTGGCGTCAACGAAGACTGCGGCGTCGCCGCATTGATGCAGCCTCTGGCGGCTGCTTCCCGGAAGCTCACCTGCTTCGCGGTCTCCCGGCTTCAGAGTCCTCGTGACGCGATTCCCTGAGCATCCAGACTTTCCATAGCCCTCGTGCGCGGCAGGCTGCCCGCACGGCCGATGACGTTCAGCCGCGCTCTCGCCAGGGGCGTGTCCACTCACTTGCGAAGCAAAAGGAACCATTGATGTCGTATCTCGCGCCTTCGGAATTCGTCACCAAGATGGTGGATGCGGGCGAGTCCAAGATCTTCATGTCCACCCGGGATACCATCATCCGCGCCTACATGGCCGGCGCGATCCTGGCGCTCGCAGCCTGGTTTGCCGTCACGATCAACGTGAACACCGGCCAGCCGCTGGTCGGCGCGCTCTTGTTCCCGGTCGGCTTCGTCATGCTTTATCTCCTGGGCTTCGACCTCCTGACCGGCGTGTTCGTGCTCTCGCCGCTCGCGCTGATCGACAAGCGCCCGGGCGTCACGCTCAACGGCGTGCTGCGCAATTGGGGCCTCGTCTTCGTCGGCAATTTCGCCGGCGCCTTCACCGTCGCCTTCATGATGGCGTTCGTCACCACCTTCGGCTTCACGCAGGCACCCGACAAGGTCGGCGCGGCCATCGGCACTATCGGCGAGGGCCGAACGCTCGGCTATGCCGCGCACGGCGCGGCCGGCATGGCGACGCTGTTCATGCGCGGCATGCTCTGCAACTGGATGGTCTCGACCGGCGTCGTCGGCGCCATGATCTCGACCTCCGTTCCCGGCAAGGTCATCGCGATGTGGATGCCGATCCTGGTGTTCTTCTACATGGTGTTCGAGCATTCCGTCGTGAACATGTTCCTGTTCCCGTCGGGCCTGCTGCTCGGCGCGAAGTTCTCGATCATGGATTATCTGATCTGGAACGAGATCCCGACCGTGCTCGGCAACCTCGTCGGCGGCCTCGCCTTCACCGGCATGACCCTCTATGCCACCCATGTCATGACTCTGCCGAAGCGTCAGGTCGACAAGGCTGCAAAGCCCCGCGTCGCGGCCTGATCACACGCACCTCAACAAGAGAGCCTCGCCCGTGTAGGGTGAGGCTCTCTTTGCCTTGGTGGCGACGATGTCCCGCGGACTGCAGATCTCGATCGGCCAGCACTCCGACAAGGGTCGCAAGCCCATCAACCAGGACTTTCACGGCGTCCTGATTCCGGAGGAGCCGCTGCTCAGCCTGAAGGGCATCGCGGCCGTCCTCGCCGACGGCATCTCCTCGAGCACGGTGAGCCAGATCGCCAGCGAGTCGGCGGTCAAGAGCTTCCTGATGGATTATTATTGCACGTCGGAATCGTGGACGGTGAAGACCTCCGCCCGCCGCGTGCTGGAGGCGACCAATTCCTGGCTGCATGCGCAGACGCGCAAGAGCCAATATGCCTACGACCGCGACAAGGGCTATGTCTGCACGCTCAGCGCCATGGTCATCAAGGCGGCGACCGCGCACATCTTCCATGTCGGCGACTGCCGGATCTACCGCCTCGCCGGCAAGGCGCTCGAGCAGCTGACCGACGATCACCGCATCATCGTCTCGTCCGAGCAGACCTATCTCGGCCGCGCGCTCGGCATCAATCCGCAGCTCGAGATCGACTATCAGACGGTCGAGATCCAGGCCGGCGATACCTTCCTGCTGGCGACGGACGGTGCGTACGAGTTCGTCGACGCGCGGTTCGTCACGAGCGCGATCAACGAGCATGCAACCGAGCTCGACGGCGCGGCGAAGGCGATCGTGGAGGAAGCCTATAGGCGCGGCAGCGACGACAACATCACCGTGCAGATCCTGCGGATCGATGCGGTGCCGGAGGAAACGGGCGTTTTCGACCGGAGCTCGACGCTGCCGCTGCCGCCCCTGTTGGAGCCGCGCGCGATGTTCGACGGCTACCGGATCATCCGGGAGATCCATGGCAGCAGCCGCAGCCACATCTACCTCGCGGTCGATGCGGAGACCGAGGAAACGGTCGCGCTCAAGATTCCCTCGATCGACCTGCGCGACAACCAGGCCTATCTGAAACGTTTCCTCATGGAAGAGTGGATCGCGCGGCGGATCGACAGTCCGTATGTGCTCAAGCCGCGATCGCGATCGACGCGGCGCAACTATCTCTACGTCGCGACCGAGTTCGTCGAGGGGCGGACGCTGCGGCAATGGATGCTCGACAATCCGCGTCCCGACCTGGAGACGGTGCGCAGGATCATCGAGCAGATCGCCACCGGGCTTCGCGCCTTCCACCGCATGGAGATGCTGCACCAGGACCTCCGGCCCGACAACGTCCTCATCGACAAGACCGGCACCGCCAAGATCATCGACTTCGGATCGGTGAGGGTCGCAGGCGTCGCCGAAGCGGCGCCAAGGTCGGCCGACGCGGAAATTCTCGGCACGGTCCAGTACACGGCGCCGGAATATTTCCTGGGCGAAGGCGGCTCGCCCCGCTCCGACATGTTCTCGCTGGCCGCCATCTGCTACCAGATGCTGACTGGGCAGCTGCCCTACGGCGCCCAGCTTGCCAAAATCCGCGGACGATCGGACGCGTGGAAATTGCGATACCGCCCCGCGATCGATGCCGAGCGCGGCATCCCGGGCTGGATCGACGGCGCGCTCAGGAAAGCACTGCATCCCGATCCCAACAAGCGCCACGAGGACATGTCCGAGTTCGTGTTCGAGCTCAGAAATCCCAATCCGGCTTATCTGAACACGCGCATCACGCCTCTCCTCGAGCGCAACCCGCTGATGTTCTGGAAGCTGATCTCGGCCGCGCTCGCCTGCGCCGTTGTCGTGCTGCTGGCGCTGCTGCACGCGCGCTGAGGCGTGGAGAGATCCGCGGGCCTGCGAGCTGCGCCCGCGGAGTACGGGACGCCTCCGAAGAGACGATCCCGCAGATTGATGATCGGTTGTGATGATCAGAGCTTGCCTTCCGCGAGCAGTTCGCGAGTCCGCTTCAGCGTCGAAAGCAGAGCGGCCTTGTAGCCCTGGTCGCTGTCGAACTGCGCCTGCTCGGCCTGCTCCTCTGGCCCGAATGGTGTCTTGCCGCGCAGGCCGGTGTAGCAATAGAACCGCAATTGCAGCGCTCCCGCTTCATCTTCGAACAGCTCGTTGATGATCGCGCCTTCGCGCGGACCGGCGGCCTGAAAGAAGGTCACCTTGCGCTCCGGCTCAAAGCTGACGATTTCGCGCAGATCGCCGCCTGCGATCGTGGCTTCACGCACGATATGTGTGGCGCTCTCCTCCACGACCTCACAGCGGGTGCAGAGATTGGGCGGAAGGAACAGGCGGGCATCGCGTGCCTTGAGAACCAGGCCGCGCCAGACCTGCGCGCGGCTCAGCGGCGTCTCGCCCTGCGGATTCACCGGAACGGTAGCGGTCGAATAGATCATGATGGAATTCCTTGACGTGATCGGGGAATGCCGCCGCCCTCAGGCGGAGGCCGTGATCTCGGAGACAAAGTCCCGGTAGGAGCGCAAAGGGCGGCCCAGCATCTCGGTCAGACGCTCGACGTCGCCGGCATCGGGTATCATCCCCTCCGTGAGAAAGCGCTCGCTCATCAGGCGCATGTCGAAGGCCATCCAGCTCGGCATGAACTGCCTCAGATTCTTTTCGAAGCCGGCAGTGTCGTCGCCCGGGTAGACGATCTCGCGGCCCAGCGCCTCGGACCAGATGGCGGCGGCCTTCGCGCCGGTCAGCTCATCGGGACCGACGAGATTGAAGCGTGCGAGCGGAAGCGGAGTTGCAGCCCGCTCGCGCCGAATGAGCTCGATCGCGGCGATCTCGCCGATGTCACGTGCGTCGATCATCGCCAGGCCCTTGCTGCCGATCGGCATCGGATAGATGCCGTACCCGGTCACCACGTCCTTGATCGTGAGATCATTGTTCATGAAGTAGGCCGGGCGCAGGATGGTGGCGTTGAAGCCCATCTGCTCGATCATGCGCTCGACACCGAACTTGCCGGCAAAGTGCGGCACGTTGACGTAGCGATCGCTGTGGATCACCGACAGGTATACGACCCGCTCGACACCGGCCTCCCGGGCGACGTTGAGCGCGACCAGTGCCTGGGTGAATTCATCCGCGACGACTCCGTTAAGCAGAAACAGGGTCGAGACTCCCGTGAAGGCGCCGCGCAGCGCGTCGACCTCGAGGAGGTCGCCCTGCACGACGGTGACCTCTGCAGGCAGGTTCGCCTTCGCGGGATCGCGGACGAGCGCGCGGACATCCGCGCCGCGCTTGACGAGTTGTTCGACGACGTGGCGGCCAACGGTGCCGGTGGCGCCGGTAACGAGGATGGTCATGGGGGTCTCTCCGGGTTGGGTTTTGAAGACACCCCGAAACTAGTGATCCACAATCTGACCGATAGACGGTATATTTGGACAGACCGTCTCACTGGTGGAACACATGGATCTCCTGGCCCTCGCCGATTTCAATCTGGTCGCCCGGCATGGCGGGTTTGGACGCGCCGCGCGTGCCGCGGGTCGTCCAAAGGCTACCTTGTCCCGCCGGGTTGCGGAGCTCGAGGCGGCGCTCAACCTGCGCCTGTTCGAGCGCGGCGTGCGCACCTTGAAACTCACCCAGGAAGGACGCGCGCTTTACGAGCGGACCGCGACGTTGCTGACCGAACTCGACGAGACCGCCGCAGCGATCGCATCCGGAGGTAACAGGCCGCGCGGCAAGTTGCGCATCAGCGCACCATTG
The DNA here is from genome assembly GCF_016031625.1 of Bradyrhizobium agreste. Taxonomy (GTDB): domain Bacteria; phylum Pseudomonadota; class Alphaproteobacteria; order Rhizobiales; family Xanthobacteraceae; genus Bradyrhizobium; species Bradyrhizobium agreste. Next base: position 125,670 of record NZ_JACCHP010000013.1, read on the forward strand.
CTGTTCTCTCAGATCGCCATGGGGAAGCTGGCCGCCGCCTTCGCCCTGAAATATCCGGAGGTCCGCCTGGAAATAACGACAGAAGACCGGGCCGTCGACATGGTCGAGGAAGGTTATGACCTTGTCATCCGGGTCGGTCCCGATCCGGATGAGAGCCTCGTCGGTCGCATCTTCCTGCGTGACCGGCTGGTGGTCGTGGCGAGCCCGCACCTGAAACGACCAAAGGACAAGCGCGCTGTGCCCGCCGTCGTCCGCGGGACGGGTGACCGGAGTATCTCCTGGAACGTGACGGGGCCGACTGGTCGATTGCGTTTTGCAGTCGATCCAGTGCTGAGCCTCGCATCGCTGATCATGGTCCGTGATGCGGTCAGGGCCGGCGTCGGTGCTGGACGCCTTCCCCTGTCCCTCGTCAGTCCCGATCTATCCGTCGGCACGCTGAGCCATTGGGGTGATATCGACGCCCCTGAGATCCAGCTATGGGCGCTCTACCCGTCGCGTCGATTGCTGAGCGCACGTGTTTCCGCCTTCCTCGACTTCCTGAAGGAAGCCTTTCCAAAGGGCACGCCCGAGGAGCTTGCCGCCTATCTCGAAAGATAGTCGCTGCGCGCCGATTTCCTGCCCTCACGCCGGCTCCGCCGCCTTCGTCCCCAGCGGCTTCGGCGCCAGGCCGCCGCCGGGCTTGAGGTGGAATTCGTAACTCATGAGATGCCACCGCCCGTTCGCCTTGGTGCCGTCGGGCATCGCAGGATCGTTGCGCGGCTCGACCTTGGCGACGAGGTCGTCCTTGACGCCGAACACCACGTCGGAATCCAGATATTTGTCGCCGCCGATGAAGACGTGGGTGATCAGCGGCTCAAAGCCCTTCGCATTGACCAGGAAGTGCACGTGCGCCGGGCGCATCGGGTGGCGGCCGGTCTGCACGATCATCTCGCCGACCGGACCATCGGTCGGGATCGGATAGCTGCACGGCAGGATGGTGCGGAAGAAGAAGCGCCCATCGTCATCGGTGATGAAGCGCGCCCGCGCCGAGGCGCCGACCTCGTCGTAGTTCGGCTTTTGGGAATCGTAGAAGCCGTCATCGTCGGCGTGCCACACATCGACGGGAACGCCGGCGAGCGGCTTGCCGTTGAGATCGGTGACGCGGCTCTGCACGAACATCCGCTCGCCGGTCTGGTTGTTCGGCGAGATGTCGGTGCCGTGCGCAGTCACCTTGTGCTCGCCGACGTAGAACGGACCGAGCACGGTTGTCTGTGTCGCACCGTCGCGGTCCCTGTGGTTGACCGCATCAACCAGCATGGAGACGCCGAGCACGTCGGACAAGAGAATGAATTCCTGGCGGGTGTCGGTGCATTTTTGCCCGGTCCGGGTCAGGAAATCGATGGCGTATTCCCACTCCGCGAAGGTGAGACCGGTCTTGCTCACGTAATCGTGCAGCGACTTCACCAATTCCTGCAGCAGGAATTTCGCGCGCATATCGGGCGTGTGGTCGAAGCTCCTGACGACGGCTTCGGTGAGTTCGGTCTCGCTGAACTGAGTCATGGTGCTTTGCCCTCGCATTCTTCTCGTTGGCCCTGGCGGGCTCCTTGCGTTCCGAGGCCGAGTCTACACCAGCCGGCCCGGCCTCGTTAAGCGCAACCGACTTGGAATGCGGCCGCCATTTCGGTATCAACTTTCCGACAAAACGCCCGGAGGAACCGATGCTCGCCCCCACCCCCGCTTCGCCCGAATCCGTCGGCATGTCCAAGGCCGCGCTCGACCGTGTCGATGCGCATCTTAAGCGCAGGTACATCGATGCCGGCCGCTTCCCGGGCACGCATCTGCTGGTCTACCGCCGCGGCAAGGTCGCGCACAGCTCGGTGCAGGGCTTTGCCGACGTCGAGCGCAAGGTACCGGTGAAGGACGATACGATCTATCGCATCTATTCCATGACCAAGCCGCTCACCAGCGTCGCCTTCATGATGCTGGTCGAGGAAGGCCTCGTCGCGATCGACGAGCCCGTCGCCAAATACATTCCGGAGTGGAAGGACCTCGGCGTGTTCGTCGCCGGCACCTACCCGGCGTTCCTGACCCGGCCGCCGTCCCGGCCGATGTTGATCGTCGACCTCTTGCGCCACACGTCTGGGCTCACCTATGGCTTCCAGCAACGCTCCAACGTCGATGCCGCCTATCGCACTGAAAAGATCGGCGAGGTCGAGAAGTCAGGCACGCTCCAAACCATGATCGAGGGCCTGGCCAAGATCCCGCTGGAGTTTTCGCCGGGCGAGGCCTGGAACTACTCCGTTGCGACCGATGTGATCGGCTATCTCATCGGCAAGATCTCCGACATGCCGTTCGAGCAGTTCCTGAAACAGCGCATCCTCGACCCGCTCGGCATGACCGACACCGATTTCCACGTGCCGGCATCGAAGGCGCATCGCTTCGCGGCCTGCTATTCGGCGGACCCCGGCGGCGGCATGACTTTCCATGCCGGCCAGCGCCGCGAGGGGCTGACGCTCCAGGACGATCCGACGACGAGCTCGTTCCTGTCGCCGCCTTCGTTCATCTCCGGCGGCGGTGGCCTGTGCTCGACCGTCGCCGACTACCTCACCTTCTGCCGCGCGCTGCTCAATGGCGGCGAGCTCGGCGGCGTCAGGCTGATCGGGCCGAAGACACTGGCGCTGATGACGACCAACCACATTCCGGGCGGACGCGCGCTGCCCGAGGTGTCGCGCTCGCTGTTCTCCGAAGCCGCCTATAACGGCATCGGCTTCGGCCTCGGCTTTGCAGTGACCATGCGTCCGGCCGAGACGCTGATTGCCGGCAGCCCCGGCGAATACAATTGGGGCGGCGCGGCCACGACCTCGTTCTGGATCGACCCGGCCGAGGAGCTGATCACGATCTTCATGACCCAGGTGCTGCCGTCGAGCGCCTACCCGATCCGACGCGAGCTGCGCAGCATGGTCTACGCCGCGATCACCGAAAGCAATCTGTAGCCCGTCGCGACGGTCCCGCGGCCGCCGGCCGCGGGACCGCGCCATCGCCCCTCACTTGAGCATCTCCGGCACGATCAGACGCGGCAGGAACAGCGACACGCTGGGCCAGACGATAACCGCCGCCAGAACGAGCAGCATCGGTATCAGCATGATCATCGTGTCCTTCAGGGCATAGCGCAGCCGCACGCCCGCGATCGAGCAGGCGATCATCAGACAGAGGCCGTAGGGCGGCGTCACGAGGCCGAACGCCAGCGACACGATGGAGATGATCGCGAACTGGACCGGATGGAGATCGACCGACTTGGCGAGCGGCTCCAGCACGGTGCCGACGATGATGATCGCCGGAATGGCGTCGAGGAAGCAGCCCACCACCAGAAAGCAGAAGGAGATGAAGAAGCCCGCCGCAACGACTCCCATCCCCCAGGTCGAGACGTTGGCCAGCAGCTCTTGCGGGATCTTGTAGTAGGCGAGCAGCCAGCCGAACGCGCTCGCGGTGCCGACGCAAAACAGCGCCACGCCGGCGAGCCGCCCGGTGTCGAGCAACGCCTTGTACAATTCGCGCAAGCCTGTCTCGCGGTAGAAGAACGCGGAGAGCGCTACGGAATACAGCACGGCAACGCACGCGGACTCAGTCGCGGTGAACCAGCCGAGCAGAATACCGCCGACGATGATGAACGGCGTTATCAGCGCCGGTATCGACCGCCAGATGGCGCATCGCATCTCGACCCAGGTCGCCTTCGGATAGGTCGGGTAACCCCGGCGCACGGCATAAACATGCACCGTTGCCATCTGCGCGCCCGCGATCAGCAGGCCCGGCACGATGCCGGCCAGATACATCGCCGCAATCGAGGTCGAGATCAGTCCGCCCCAGACGATCATCAGGATCGACGGCGGGATGATGACGGCAAGCACCGCCGACACCGCCGTGATGGCAATGGAGAACGAAAGGTCGTAGCCCTCCTTGCTCTGTGCATCGATGAAGATCTTGGACTGGCTGGCGGCATCGGCCGTCGAGGAGCCGGAGATGCCGGCGAAGAACACCGACAGCACGACGTTGATCTGCGCCAGCGATCCCGGCCAGTGCCCGACCATTGAGCGCGACAGCGCCACCAGACGGTCGGTGATGCCGCCGATGCTCATCAGGTTCGCCGTCAAGAGGAAAAACGGCACCGCGAGCAGGATGAAGGAATTGTAGGCGTTGAAGGTTTCCTGCGCGAGCATCATCAGCGACAGGCGCGGCTCGATCAGAAGGATCGGCACGCAGGCAAGGCCGAGCGCGAACGCGACCGGCACGCGCACGATCAGCAGGCCGATGAAAACCCCGAACAGCACCATGGCGGCCTGTCCGGCAGAAAGTACAGTGCCGCTCATCGCTGTGCCCCGACCAGAACGCGCATTTCATCAAGGATCTGTTCGCCCGCAAACACGATCCAGGTCACGCCGGCCACCGGCCAAGCGACGTGGATCAGCCAGAGCGGCAGATCGGCCAGCTCCGACGTCCTGTTCCAGGCGAACCGTGTGAATTCGATTCCGGCCCACACGAACACGAGGGCCAGTGCCAGCACGCCGAGCCGCGCGGTGATCCGCACCGCGGCCTCCGACCGCCGCGACAGGTCGGGCCACACGTCGACCTCGAAATGCTGTGCCTCGCGGATGCCCACCATGGCGCCGATCATGATCGTCCAGACGAACAGGAACCGCGCCATCTCCTCCGTCCAGATGTAGGAGGGGATGAACGGTGTGTAGCGTGAGACGATCTGCAACGTGACGGGAACGACCAGGATGCCGACGCAGGCGGCCAGCAGGAATTGCAGCAACTTCGCATAGGCCGCAGTGACGCGACGCCACAGCGACGGTGTGGACGGGACCTGCATCTCGGACATTGGAGCTCCGTATGGCACTCATCCGCCACGTCCGGGCAGGAAGCGGGGCCTGCCCGGAATGGTGTCGGCGGAGGGGCGGCCTCAGACGACGTTGATCTTCTCGAAAATGCCTTCCGCGCCGATCTCCTTGGCGTAGGTGACCATCACGGGATCGGCGAGCTTCTTCATGGCATCCCGCTCCTCGAACGGAACGCGCTTGAGCTTGCCGGCCTTCTCCAGCGTGTCGAGCTTGACGACCTCCTCGCTCGACTCGAGCTGGCGCCCGTAATCTCCGGCCTCCTTGCCCGCCTTCATGATCGCGTCCTGCAGATCCTTGGGCAGGGTCTTCAGCGTCTTCACCGAGAAGCAGATCGGCCGGATCGACACGGCGTGCTGGGTCAGGTTGAGATACGGCGCCACTTCGTAGAATTTCATCGCCTCGACGCCGGCCGCCTCGTTCTCGCCGGCCGAGATGACGCCGTTCTGGATCGCATTGTAGATCTCGTTGTAGGCGATCACGGTCGGGCTCATGCCGATGGCCGCAAAGGTCTTCGACCAGATCGGCGCGCCCTGCACGCGCACCTTGAGACCCTTGAGATCGGCGAGGTTCTTGAGCGGCTTGTTGGCGAAGATGTTGCGGATGCCGCCGCCGGCATAGCCGATCAGAACCACCTCGGCCTTGGCCGCGACCTCGTCGGCGATCGGCGCCAGGATGTTGGCTTCGACCACCTTGTTCATGTGCTCGATGCCCTTGAACACGAAGGGCGCATCGATGAACGGGGCCGCCTTGGCGAAGGTCGACATGTGGGCCGGCGAGACGATGCCGTAATCGACTGCCTTGCCCTGCGACATGTACTCGAAATACTGCTTCTCGAGGCCGAGCGAGGAGTTCCTGTGCAGGGTGAAATTGACGGGCTTGCCGTAATATTTCTTCACCAGCTCCTCGAACCGCAGCAGGGCCCGGTTGAAGGCATGGTCGTCATTGAACTGCACGGCACCGTTCAGCGTGATCGGGGCTTGCGCCCTCAGGATCGACGGCATGCCGATGGCAGCTGCCGCACTGGTTGCACCGACACCAGCGAGAAATGACCTTCGCTTCATCGTCTCCCCTCCCTTTGATGCTCCGGCCCTGTCGCCGGGCCGTGAGCGCAGCCGTTATGCGGCTTGCGAGAGGCAAGCGTATGAAAAACCTCGCCGGGACGGAAGTCATTTCACGTGCGCTGGCGGGCCCCTTCCTCGCGGGGGCGCCCGGCAACAGCTGTTGCACTGCAACTTGGGCTCCGGCCGGCGGGCTCTGATGCACGAAACCGCGTGACGGGAGAGCGGCCGTCTCGGCGGCGGCCGCCCTCCCGGATTTCATCGCATGACGTCGATCTCTCCGGAAAACCGCGTCGCGCTTTTCCGGATCCGGCTTCAGACCGTCGAGATGCCGTCGATCGGGCTGATATCCCCGACGAAACGCAAGAGATCGGCCATCGTGAATTCGCCGGGTACTTGCGATGGCAGCGTCGGCTTCCAGGACTTGCCCTTGAGCCAGAGATACGACTGGTGGTCGCCATGGACGAGGCCGACGAAGACCTCGGCAAGCAGGGTCGCGCCGACCGGGCCGAGCCTTTCGCCGCTGCCCCGCTGCTCCGCCTCCTTGAGGATGTAGTACCAGAGTGGGGTGTGCTGGTGCAGGCCGTGCTTCTTCGCCACGGCGCCGTCGGTCCCCTTCGAGATTTCTTCCGGCGTCAGCGGGTTCTTGATCTTCATGGCCTTGGCGACGTCCTGCCCGGACGGCAGGCCCAACAGCACGCCGCGCTTGAGATTGCGGAACGGCAGGCTGCCGCCGTCGCCGGGCAAGCTGTGGAGCTGCGGCACGACGAGCGGGTCGATCTTGCGCGACGGATTGAGCGTCACGCCCGGAGGATTGCTCGGCAGCACCTGATAGAAACGCCGCCAGTCGATGATCCAGTTGCTCGAAAGCACCGGAAGCGGGAGCGGCGGCTGAATCGGGTTTGGCGCCAGATCGCCGATGATGCCGCCCGACAGCCCGGTGAACCTGAACAGCAGGTCCAGGGTCGCCGGGGTGAGGCCGCCGGGCGTGAAGATCCGGTTGTGGCTGTAGACCTGGCGCACCATGCTGTGGCCGAGACGGTAGACGGCGGCTGAAAACTCGACGGGCATGTAGGGGGTCTTCTTGAAGCGGTAGAAGCGCCGCCCCTGCTCGAGAATCTTGGCGACGATCCCCTTTTCGGTGATCCGCTCCACGAAATCGTGCAGGACCATCCATTGGTAGTGCCAGGTCACGATCCGGCGCGCTTCCTCGAAGATCTCGCCCGCCGGCTTGCCGGACGCCGCGAGCTGATCGCAGACCTTGTTGTGAAACTTCAGCATCGCAAGATGGGTTTGCGCGACGAGCAGGTTCTCGTCGTTGCGGTGATCGCCGATCAGGGCAAACCCCTCGGGATTGCGCGGCAGGTCGTTGCGATGGTCGCCCGTGATGGCATCGACGTTGACGGTCTTGCCGATCAAGAGCTTGGGACCCGGTGTCTTGCCGTTGTCGTTCGCCGAATTGCGCGCGTAGAGATGACGGCTGCCGTCGGGGCCGAGACCATAGACGCTGTCGAGATCGAGGGCGGGCGTGCGAAAATTCGTGACCGCCGTCGGATCGGCTTCCTTCTCGCCGAAGGAGGTCAGATCGAGCGTGATGTCGTGATCGACGAATTGGCCGAGATAAGTGAAACCCGCCGGAACGTTGGGATTGTTTCCCGCGGCGTCGCCGGGGGCGGGATCCTTCATCGCGTCGGCGAGCTCATGCAGCGGACCGTCGTCGACAGCCAGCGGCTCCAGGGTCGGAAACATCCGGCCAAACATGCCCGGATCGTCGTGTCCGGAAAGCGTATCCAGAAATTGTCGCGTCGGTTGACGGCCGGCCTTGCCATGACCAGGATGAACATTCACGTCGGTTCCCATCGCTTGCTCCTGCTCAATATGCTGTAAGGGAGAGGGGCGCCGAAGTTGTCGATTGGTTTGAAATTCTCGTTTCAGTATACGTTCAGAAGAATTGCCCCTCAGGGTGCAGTACGATGAAATATTACTACAGATTGCATGCTATGGGAGAGTCCAACCGCGAGGCTTTTTGCCCCACCAGCGACACAGGCTTTTGATCGTCCGAAGCTCGAGCAAGAACGACTAAGGCGCGATCGACCAGCCGCCCAATCTCTCAGCGTTTGGCAGCGAACCGCGACCAGATCTCAGCGTCTGTGTAGAAGTCCACGCCGCCATCGAGATCTCTCACCAGCCACTCGCCGAGATAGACGATCTGGGTGCCGCTGCGCCGCTCGTGCCGAAGCTCGAATTTTCCGTCGGCATCTTTCTGCAGTGAGCAATTCGACTGAACCCAGCTCGGCCAATCCTGCAGCGGCTGTCCCAAAAACTGCCAGGCAACCAAAGCCGCGTTGTCCGACAAGGGTTCTAAGCGCAGTGTCTTGGTCACGTGATCTCCACCATGCGAGTTGTCCCCCGATGCAACGCCTCGGGACCGGAAAGGTTTGGAATCGTGGTTACCTGACAGCATGCCTGACGGGTTTCAACGGTTCCTCTCCTTTTTCGTCCGTGAAAACCCGGTCCCCTCGCGCCCTAACCGATCGTCTGCAGCACCGGAAACGTCTCCAGCAGCCAGATGCTCACATTCGAGACCGCGCCGGTGAGAAAGCCGATGCCGGTGAGCACCATCAAGACGCCCATGGCGCGCTCGACGTTGACGAGGTGGCCCTTCATGCGCGCGAACAGCGCGGAGAACTGTTCCATCATCAGCGCGGCGATCAGGAATGGAATGCCGAGGCCGGCGGAATAGACCGCGAGCAGGCCGGCGCCCCTCGCCACCGTGGCTTCCGCCGCGGCGATCGAGAGGATCGCGGCGAGGATCGGGCCGATGCAGGGCGTCCAGCCGAACGCGAATGCGAGGCCCATGATATAGGCGCCCCACAAGCCGACCGGTTTGGGGATCGGCAGGCGTCCTTCCCGCATCAGAAGGCCGATGCGCGTCAGGCCGAGGAAGTGCAGGCCCATGATGACGATGACGATGCCGGCGAGGATCGACAGCTCCGCCGACCAGGCACGGATCAGCCCGCCGATCAGCGAAGCGCTGGCGCCGAGCGCCACGAAGATGGTGGAGAAGCCGAGCACGAACAGGAGCGCCGACATCATGATCGCGCGCTTGGAGGCCGCGACCGGCTCATCGCTCTCGACATGCTCGATCGTGGCGCCCGTGAGATAGATCAGATAGGGCGGAACCAGAGGCAGGACGCAAGGCGAGAGGAAGCTGACGAGGCCGGCAATCAGCGCCGCCGGAATCGAAACATTTTGCATGATGCAGTCGGAGCCATCTCAGGCCCCGTTTACGGCGCGCAGGGAACGCGCCCGGCCCGGAGCCGAACCGGCTCTGGTGTAGCCGATGCCGGAGAATGCGCAACAGAGGCGCACAAAACCAGGGCTCCGCCCGACGCCCTCCGTGATCACAGATGCGACATCGGGACGCGCACAAACCTCGCCAGAAAGCGAGATTCGGCGGCGAGGCTACTTCACCACGCGGAGCAGCGGACGCCGGGGCTGGTCCTGCGTCTGCTTGGAAGGGGGTGGCGGCTCGCTGGCAGCGCTCCGCAGCATTTCGTCACACAGCGCCTTGAGATCGGCACTGTCGATTCCTTTCAATTTCATCCTGACGTCGAGGATGACGATGGACAGCATCTCGGCCGACTCGCGGCTGTTGCAGGCATTGAGAACCCTGCGGCACTCTTCGAGCGTTTCCAGCACCGACTGCAACTGTTCGTCTGAATGCGACACCGGCGTTCTTTCCGTTAATTCGGCCTGCGAGACGTATCTGTCACGCCCCCTTCGGCCCCCATGGAAGACCAAAGATAACACGAGGCGACCGCGCCTTCGAACCCGATTTCAGTGTGTGGAACCGTGTTTCCGCGCGCATCACCATGCGGCGCCATTGGCGATCACCCAATTGCTTCGGGAGCAAACGCCTGGCCTGGTGCGACCGATCCAGCAACGGCGGCGGCATCGACTGCCGCGCAAGACCATTCGTTGCGGTCAACACCGGCAATCCCGCAGCCATCTCGCGGCTCGCAACGGAACTCACGCCATACCCCTCACTCGAGCCGATAGCCTCGCCCGAATTCCCAGCCCATGGGAGCATCCAAATACCGCCCTAAGGTAGTAAGGATGACGTTCAAAAACTCTTCGCTCCCCAACCCGTCGTGGTTGTGGTTTGCGCCAGATTCTGCCAGTTTAGCGTTCCAAAGGAAATTGTATGCACTCCTTGGCGGAAAGGGGCGTTCCGTTGGCGGAACGCCCAAAGACAAATCTCAGCGGCCTCTCCGATTGGGACGCCGCGCGCATATTTTTGGAAGTCGTCCGATGCGGAAGCTTTCGCTCGGCGGCCGAGCGCCTGTCGCTGTCGATCAACGCCGTGCGGCGTCGGATCGACGATTTCGAACGCCAGACCGGCACCACGTTATTTACGCGCGACGTCCACGGCACCCATCTGACCGATGAGGGCGCCCTGGTGGTCTCCGCCGTCGAGCGCATGGAGGCGGCCACCTTCGACGTGCTGCGCGCCAGCGATTCGATGGCCAACGCGCTGTCCGGCGAGGTCCGCGTGGCCGTCACCGAGGGGCTCGGCACGTTCTGGCTTGCCCCTCGCCTCGTCGAATTCCAGCAGGCCTATCCGAAGATCCTGGTGGACCTGCATTGCGCGATGCGCTCGGCCGACGTCTCGCGCCACGAGGCCGACGTCGCGATTCATCTGTCCCGTCCCTCGGCGCTGGACATCAAGCTGGTGCGGCTCGGCCGCATGCATCTGATGTTCTGGGCCTCCGAGAAATACATCGCAAAGCATGGCGCGCCGCGCTCGGCGGCGGAATTGATCAAGCATCGTCTGGTGCTGCAATTCGCCGACCAGCTCGCCGCCAAGGAATCCTTCGAGAGCTTCTTCCCGGGCGTGTCCGAACGTGACCTTCTGGTCATGAAGACGAACGTCTCGAGCGCCAATTATTGGGCGGTCGCGAATGGCGCCGGCATCGGCGTCTTCCCGAGCTACGCCATTGCGCTCGGCGGGAAATTGATTCCACTGGAGGTCGAGCTGAACCGACCGCTGGATATCTGGTTGTCCTACCATCCCGGTAGCGGCCGTATCCCGCGCGTGCGGCACATGATTGACTGGCTGATCGAGGCGTTCAATCCGGCCCGCTTCCCGTGGTTTAAGGAAGAGTTCGTGCACCCGCATGAATTCAAGGACTCGTATATGGGCGAACCCCTGACCCAGCTCTTCGGGGGATTTTCAACCGAAGAACAAAGGTGAAAACAGAGATGAAAGCAGCGGCAAAAAGAATGAAGCAGCGCAGCGCGGGCAAGCCGGACATCGAGCTTGGCAAGCGCATCCGTCTGCGGCGCGTCGAGATGAAGATCTCGCAGGCCGAGCTCGGCGAGAAGCTCGGCGTCAGCTTCCAGCAGGTGCAGAAATACGAGAAGGGCGTCAATCGCGTCGGCGCGGCTCGGCTTCAGCAGATCGCCTCCGCCCTCGATGTGCCCGTGACCTTCTTCTACGACGGCGACAACAAGGCCCGCGAAGTCGAGAGTCTGCTCTTCCTCGACTCGGCCTTCAGCCTCCGCCTGCTGCGCGCCTACAGCAAGATCAAGGACCAGACGGTGCAGCGTCAGCTCGTCTCGCTGATGGAATCGATCGCGGCGAACGAGAGCTGAGGCCGGTCGACGGTCCGGCCTTCACGGCCGACGTTCAATCCGCCGCGTCACGGGGGCGCGGCCGGATTGCGCGAGATCGGCCGAAGGATGTCTGCGCGCAACTGCGCGCGGCCTGTCTCGGGGCGGCCTTGCCGCCCCTTTTTCTTGGCGGTTTTCCTTCGAAGTTTCAGCCCCGTCGAACGCCGCGCGTCATGCAATCGCAGCACGGGCGGATGCAGGCTCACCTCACCTGCTCCGGTTGACCGCGGCGGTGCCTGCGCCGCACATTGCGCATCGCCACCGAGCAGCGAGCGCGCGATGCCAGACCTTTTCAGCACGACCGGAACACCTTACGCCTGCGGCAAGATTCTCACGCACATGGCCGATGGCGTCGGCGTGATCACCTTCAACAATCCCGACAAGCGCAACGCGATGTCGCTGGAGATGTGGGAGGGATTTGGCGAGGCGCTGACGGCCTTGCGCGACGACGAGGCGGTGCGCGTCGTGGTCCTGCGCGGCGCAGGCGGCAAGGCGTTCGTCTCGGGTGCCGACATCAGCCAGTTCGAAAAGGTCAGGCACAATGCGGCGGCGTCCGAGGAATATGCCAGGCGCAGCGCCGCCCAGCGCGCGCTGCTCGCCGATTATCCCAAGCCGACCATCGCCTGCATCGACGGCTATTGCCTCGGTGGCGGCATGCAGATCGCGATGCTCGCCGACATCCGCCTCGCCTCGCATGGCAGCCAGTTCGGCATTCCTGCGGCAAAACTCGGCATCGCCTATGGCTATGACGGCTTGAAGCACCTGGTGTCGCTGGTCGGGCCGTCTTGGGCGCGGCTTTTGATGTACACGGGCATGCGCATCGATTCCGCCGAGGCGCTGCGCATCGGCCTCGTCGAGCGCGTGTTCCCGCAAAGCGAGCTCTGGGGCGAGACCATGACGATTGCCGGAACGATCGCGCAGAACGCCCCGCTGGCGATCAAGGCGGCCAAGATCACCATCGCGCAGGTGCTGAAGGACGAGAGTCGGCGCGACATGGAGGCGATCAAGGCGATCGGCAATACCTGCATGGACAGCGCGGATTTCCGCGAGGGCCGGCAGGCCTTCATGGACAAGCGCAAGCCGCAATTCCGGGGACACTGAAGCTGAACCGACATTCAGGAAGATTAAATTCCGCGCACAGCCTTATCGCCATCGCAACCAGTTGATCTGTCGGAAGTTCTCTCGCCAACAACGAGGGAGATTGCAATGAAACTCAGATCTGCTGTTCTTGCTCTGGCTGCGATGGGTGGCGTGGCGCTCGCGTCGGGACCGGCGCTTGCGGCAATGCCGAACGGCATCCCGCAGGCCGACAAGATCGCAAGCGGTCCGGCCGCCGATGTCGAGCAGGTGCGCTGGGTATGTAACCCCTGGGGTCGCTGCTGGTGGCGCCCGAACTATTATCGCGCCTATGGCTATTACGGCGGTCCGCGTTTCTACGGTCCGCGTCCGTGGGGCTGGCGTCACCGCCATTGGCACCGCTGGTGAACGCGAGGGGGCCCCACGGGCCCCTTTCTTCGGCTACAGCGCCGCGAGCACCGCCCTGGTGATATCAGCCGTGCCGTTGCCGCCGCCGAATTCCATCGGCTTGATGCCGCCGGCATAGACCTGATCCACCGCACGCTCGATTGTCATGCCGGCTTCCGCCGCACTCTCCACACCATGCTTCTCAGCGAGCCAATCCAGCATCATCGCCGCGGACAGGATCATGCCGGTGGGATTGGCCTTGCCCTGCCCCATGATATCAGGCGCCGTGCCGTGGCACGGCTGGAACACCGCGTATTTGTCGCCGATGTCGGCGGAGGGCGCCATGCCGAGGCCGCCGATCAGGCTCGCGGTGATGTCGGAGACGATGTCGCCGAACATGTTCTCCATCACCATCACGTCGAAATCCCAGGGACGCTTGACCAGCATCGCCGAGCAGGCATCGACGTAGAGCCGGTCGGTCTTCACGTCAGGATGCTTCGCGGCGATCTCGTCGAAGATGCCGCGGAAGAACGCAAAGGCCTTGAACACGTTCGCTTTGTCGACGCAGGTGAGCGCACCGGGCTTGCCGCGCGCCTTGCGCCGCTCGGCGAGGCGAAACGAGAACTCGAACAGGCGCTCGGAGGTTTTGCGCGTGATCACCATGGTCTCGCGCGCGTCCTCATGGGTGACGACGCCCTTACCCATCGAGGCGAACAGTCCCTCGGTGGATTCGCGGATCACGACGAGATCGATGCCGCGCTGGTCCGCGCCGACGATCGGGCTCGGCACGCCCGGAATGAGTCGCGCCGGACGCACGCCGGCGTAGAGATCGAAGATGAAACGCAGCTCGATCTGCGGCGCGATCTCGGTGTTGTCGGGGTAGCGCACCGACGGCAGGCCGCAGGCACCGAGCAGGATCGCATCCGCCTCCTCGCACAGCTTGATGGTCGAGTCAGGCATCGATTTGCCGGTGGCCAGATAATTGGTGGCGCCGGCCGGCGCCTCGGTGAAGCGGAAGCCGAGGCCGGACTTCTCGCCGACCTTGCGCAGCACCTCGAGCGCCGGCGCCATGACTTCAGGACCGATGCCGTCACCGGCGAGCACGGCAATGTGGAAGGCGTTGTTTGCGGACATGAGGATTCCTGAAGAAAGTGTCATTCCGGGCGATGCAACGCATCGACCCGGAATCTCGAGATTCCGGGTTCGGTCCTGCGGACCGCCCCGGAATGACGGAGAGCACTACGGCGTCAGCACCGTACGTCCAACCACCGCGCCCTGCTGCAATTGCAGCAGCGCGTCGTTGGCCTTGGCGAGCGGTTGCTGCGTCACCGGTATCGGCGGCACCTTCTTCGACCGCACCAGGTCGAGCAGCTCCTGCGTCTCGCGCAAATTTCCGACATAGCTGCCCTGGATCGTCACCGCCTTGATCGGAATCAGCGGCAGTGCCCAGGTCGCCCCGCCGCCGAACAGGCCGACGATGACGAGCTTGCCCCCCTTGGTCAGGCAGTCGAAGCCGAGCTGCGTCGTGGCAGAGTTGCCGACGAGGTCGATCACGGCGCGGATCGGCCCGCCCGCCTTCTTGGCAAGCTGCTCCAGCGCGTCCGGCGCCTTGGGATCGACGGTCGCGAGCGCACCGGCCTTCTCGGCCACCTCGCGCTTCCTCGCATCGATATCGACCATGATCGCGCCCTTGCCGCCCATCGCCTTCAAGAGCGACAGCGCCATCAGCCCGAGGCCGCCGGCGCCGAACATCACGATCGGCGTATCGAAATGCTGCTCGACCTTCTTCAGCGCACTGTAGGTGGTGACGCCCGAGCAGGCATAGGGCGCGGTGGTCGCAGGATCGAGGCCTTTCAGATTGAGCAGGTAGCGCGGATGCGGCACCAGCATGTGATCGGAATAGCCGCCGTCGCAATAGACCCCGAGCGATCGCGGCGTCAGGCACATGTTCTCGTCACCGGCGAGGCACGTGGCACACTTGCCGCAGCCGATCCAGGGATAGACCAGCCCGACATCGCCGATCTTCAGGTCGCCCTGATCGGTCGGCTTCACGTCGGGGCCGAAGGCGAGGACTTCGCCGACCGTCTCGTGGCCCATGGTCAGCGGCAGGTTGATGCCGCGATCCTTCAACGAGAGCGGCTTGCGGCCATGGCCGAGATCGTAGCCGCCTTCCCAAATGTGGAGGTCGCTGTGGCAGACGCCGGCGGCCTTCACCTTGATCAGCACCTGCGTGCCCGAGGGCTGCGGCGTCGCCTCGTCGACTTCCAACAGCGGCGCCTTGAAATCGGCAACCTTGAAACTCTTCATCGGCGTCCTCCCGCATGTTTCTTGTTGTCGCGATACCATGCCATGGTCGTCGCGGCGAGACAAACAGGTCTTAGTTCAGGCCAGCGGATGGTGGCAAGCCGCGAACTGGCCGGGTGCGACCTCGCGCAACTCCGGTATCTCCGCGCTGCAACGCTGATCGGCGCGCGGACAGCGGGTGCGGAAGCGGCAGCCGGACGGCGGCGCAATCGGCGATGGCGGCTCGCCGGCCGCCACACTTTCGGCGGGACGCACATCCGGATCCGGCAGCGGAATCGCCTGCAACAGCAGCGCGGTGTAGGGATGCGCAGGCCGCGCGAACAATTGCTCGGAGGGTCCGACCTCGCAGAGCCGGCCGAGATACATCACCGCGACGCGGTCGCTGACCGCTTTGACCACCGCGAGGTCGTGCGCGATGAACAGCAGCGTCAGACCGAAGCGCGCCTTCATCTCCTCCAGCAGGTTGAGGATCTGCGCGCGAATGGAGACGTCGAGGGCCGAGACCGGCTCGTCGCAGACGATGAATTCCGGGTTGAGCACCAGCGAGCGCGCGATGCAGATGCGTTGGCACTGGCCGCCGGAGAATTCGTGCGGCAGGCGGCCCACCACGAGATCGGGGTCGAGCCCGACCGCAGAAAGCACCTCGTGAACGCGCCGTTTGCGCTCGGCGGCATCCTTGATGCCGGCGATGATCAGCGGCTCGGCGACGATGTCGCCGATGCGCCGGCGCGGGTTGAGCGAAGCGATCGGATCCTGGAAGATCAGCTGCACGCGGCGACGCATCCTGCGCAGCGCCTCGCCCTCCATCGCGGTGAGGTCCTCGCCGTCGAACATCACGCGGCCGGACTTGGCGCGACGTAGTTGCAGCACCGCGCGGCCGAGCGTCGACTTGCCGCAGCCGGATTCGCCGACCAGCCCAAGCGTCTCGCCGCGCGCGACCTGGAGGCTGACACCGGAAACGGCATGCACCGTCTTGTTGCCGAGACCATATTCGACGACGAGATTGTCGACGTTCAGAAGCGGCGCAGGCCGCACGGCAAGCTGCATCATGCCTCGATCCCCTCGGTCATTCGGATCGGGTGGAAGCAGGCGTAGAGATGTCCCGGCATCTCGGCGCTCGTCAGGACCGGTTTGGCCTCATGACAGCGCCCGGTGGCATAATTGCAGCGCGGCGCGAAGGAGCAGCCCTTCAGCGGCCGCGTCGGATCGGGTGGGCGGCCCGAGATCGCCGGCAGCGGCGTATGCGGCGCGGTCTCGAGCTTCGGGATCGCCGCCAGCAGCGCCTCGGTGTAGGGCATGTGCATGCGCTTGAACAAGGCTTGCGTCGGCGCGCGCTCCACCACCCGGCCGGCATACATCACCGCGACTTCGTCGGCGCGGCCGGCGACGACGCCGAGATCGTGGGTGATGATGATCATCGCCATGTGGCGGCGGCGCTGCTCGCGCGCGAGCAGATCGAGGATTTGCGCCTGGATGGTGACGTCGAGCGCGGTGGTCGGCTCGTCCGCGATCAGCAGCTTCGGCTCGCAGGACAGTGCGATCGCAATCGCGATGCGCTGGCGCATGCCGCCGGAGCATTGATGCGGATATTGCGCGAGCCGCTGCTCCGGCGCGGGAATGCCGACGGCGGCGAGCAGCTCGATGCTGCGCGCTTTCGCGGCGGGCGCGTCGAGCTCGAGGTGCTCCTGGATCGTCTCCATCAGCTGCGTGCCGATGGTGAGCACCGGGTTGAGCGAGGTCATGGGATCCTGGAACACGACCGCGAGATCGCGTCCGCGCAGGCGTCGCAGGCTTTCAGGCTCGAGCCGCACCAGATCCTGGCCGTCGAACATCACCCGGCCGGTCAGCTTCGCCTTCTTCGGCAGCAGCTGGAGCACGGCGCGCGAGAGCATGGTCTTGCCGCAGCCGGATTCACCGACGATCCCGAGCGTGCGGCCGGCCTCGAGCGAAAGATCGACATGATCAACGGCGCGCAAGTTTCCGCGCGGGGTCGGCAGCTCGACCGCGACATCCTCGATGGTCAAGAGCGGCGCGCTCACAGGGCCCCCTGACGTGGATCGGTGAGGGCCCGCAGGGTGTCGCCGACGAGGTTGAAGGCCAGCACGGTGAGGAACAGTCCGGCCGCCGGCAGGAATGCCAGCCGCGGCGCGACGTCGAGGCTGTCGCGTCCCTCCCCGATCATGCTGCCCCAGCTCGCCATCGGCGGCGGCACGCCGAGGCCGAGGAACGACAGCGCCCCCTCGACCACGATGGTGACGGCGACGCCGAGCAGGAAGAAGGCGAGCAGCGGCAGGATGACGTTCGGCAGCAGCTCGCGCAGCAGGATGCGCGCATGGCTGGCGCCGAGCGCCTCGGCCGCGATCACGAACTCGCGCCGGGCCAGCGTCAGCGTCGCCGCGCGCGCCACGCGCATGAACGCGGGAATGCCGAGCACGCCGAGGACCATTGTGAGGTTGGGGACCGACTGCCCGAGATAGGCGACCACCGCGAGCGCGAAGATCAGCGGCGGAAACGCGAGCAGCACGTCCATGCTGCCGACCACCAGCGTCTCGAACCGGCCGCGGAAATAGCCGGCCAGCAGGCCGAGCGCGCCCCCGACGACGAGGCCGATCATGGGCGCGATCAGCCCGACCGCCAACGACACCCGCGCGCCAAAGATCAGCCGGGCGAGCTCGTCGCGGCCGAGCCCGTCGGTGCCGAGCCAATGTTCCCCGGAGAAGCCGGCGCGCCGTTCCAGCATGTCCATATCGGTCGGGTTCTGCAGCGGCAGCACCGGCGCCAGGATCGCGAGCGAAAGGATGATCGCAAGCCAGCCGCTTGCGATCCAGAACAACAGGCCGAGCTTGCGCTTGCGGCCGACCGGCGCAGCCACCTCCTCGTCCGGGATCGACAGCTCAAGCGTGGCCATGGCGGATCCTCGGATCGAGCACGGCGTAGAGCATGTCGACGATGAAGTTGACGATGACGAAGCCGCAGGCGACCAGCAGCACCACGCCCTGGAGAATGACGAGGTCGCGGGTATAGATCGCGCCGACCAGCAGCCGGCCGATGCCGGGCAGCGCAAAGACAGATTCCACGATCAGCGTGCCGCCGAGCAGGCGGCCGATATTGATGCCTGTCACCGTCACCAGGGTCAGCGACGACGGCTTGAGCGCATGCACGAACAGGATGCGCGATGGCTTGAGGCCTTTTGCCTTGGCCAGCGCGATATAATCCTCCTGCAAGGTCGCGATCATGTCGGAGCGCAGCACGCGCATGATGCCCGGCCATTCCGCCAGCGCCAATGTCAGCGCCGGCAGCACGAAGAACCGCAAGTTCGCCAGCGGCGCCTCGGTGAACGGCACATAGCCGGTGGCCGGCAGCCAGCGCAGCTCGACCGCGAACAGATAGATCAGCAGGATCGCGGTCAGGAACGACGGCATCGACAGCATCGCGAAAGCGCTGCCGGTCATGAAGCGGTCGAACGCGCCGCCGGCGCGCGCGGCACAGGCGATCGCGACGGGAACGCCGATCAGGAGCCCGATGAACTCGGCCATCAGCATCAGCTGTAGCGAGACCGGAATGCGCTCCGCGACCGCCTGCAGCACCGTCTGCCCGGTGCGGAACGAGCGGCCGAGATCGCCCTGCACCACATGGCCGAGCCAGCTCAGGTAACGCCACCACAGCGGCTGGTCGAGCCCCATGTCGCGGCGCAGCGCCGCGACATTCTCCGGCGTTGCCTGGTCGCCGAGGATGACGAGCGCGAGATCGCCCGGCAGCAGCGAGGCGATCAGGAACGTCAGCAACGAGACGGCCAGCAGGACCGGCAGCATGCCGAGCAGCCGGCGGACGACGAAGTTCAGCATCGCGCCGTCATTCCAGCCAGGTGTTCGAGACGTCTATCACGCTGTTGTAGATCTTTGGAAAGCCTTTCAGCCTGGCGCTCGACAGCGCGTAATAGGTGTTCTGGAAAGTCCAGAACCAGATCGCCTCCTTGTTGATCAGACGGCCGATGGCGCAGTAATCCTCGCTGCGTTGGCCGATGTCGGCGGTGACGCGCGCATGGTCCAGAAGCCTGTCGAGCTCGGGATCGGAGAAGCCGGCGAGCGCCAGCGGGCTGCCGCTGCGGAAATTCGCGTACATCTGCGGATCGGGATCGGCGAGATCGACGATGCGCCACGGCGTCAGCTGGAACTGACGGGTGAAGGCACGCGTCGGAATGGTGGCCTGATCGACCTGCTCGATCTCCATGTTGGCGCCGACGCGCTTCCAGAACTGCTGCAGCACCTGGCCGACCATGCGGCCGCGGGGCGTCGCCGTCACCAGCATCTTGAACTCGACCGGCTTGCCGTAATCCTTGATCAGCGCCTTCGCCTTCTCGACGTCGAACGGCAGCGCCCCGTCGTCCTTGCACTTGACCCAGGAGCCGTCGCCGTAGGGATTGCTCGCAGGTCGGCTCAGGCCGTTGCTGATCGCCTGCGACATCTTCGGACGGTCGATCGCCATCACCAGCGCCTGCCGCACCCGCACGTCGTCGAACGGCGCCACCTTGGTGTTGAAGGCGTAGACCTGCGCGCCCGAGCCCTTGTAGGTGTGCACCGTGAGCTTGGGATCCTTCTGCGCCTTCATGATGTTGTCGGCGTCGTTCTCGTCGTCCCAGATGATGTCGGCCTCGCCCGATTGCAGCGAGGCAAAGCGCGACTGCGCATCCGGCAGCGGCTTCAGGACGATGCGGTCGAGATAGGGACGGCCCTTGTCCCAATAGTTCGGGTTCTTCTCCAGCACCATGCGGTCGCCGGCGGTCCATGATTTCAGGATGTAGGGACCGGTGCCGACGGGATTGCGGTTGTAATCGTCGCCCTTGGTCTTCCAGGCCGTCGGCGAATGAATGACGTTGTTGGAGCTCTGGATGGTGATCACTGCCGGCCAGTTCACCGAAGGATCGGTTAGATTGAAGATGACCGTATGTTCGTCGGGCGCCAGCACCTCCTTGACGTTGGTGATGTAGAAGGCGCAGCGGCACTTGTTGGCGGGATCCTTCTGCCGGTCGAAATTCTCCTTGAAGGCCTGCGCATTGAACGGCGTGCCGTCGTGGAATTTGACGCCTTCGCGGAGCTTGAAGGTCCAGCTCTTGTAGTCGTCGGAATGGGTCCAGGACACCGCGAGCTTCGGGGCGGCCTCGCCCTTGTCATTCAGCGTGGTCAGCGTGTCGAAGATCGCGGCGGCAGCGGTGAAGGTCGAGGTGTCGTAGACGCCGACCTTGAGCGGATCGAAGCCTGCGATCTCCAGCTCCTGGCCGACCGTGATGCTGCCGCCGGATTTCTGCGCTTGCGCCGGCGCGGCCAGTGCAAATGCCGCAACGAGGAAAATCGGCACGCGCTTGCGTGCCACGGCCGCCGCGTTCGTCATGGTTCCTCCCGGGATCCCTCGTCCGATGTTTCGGATCGTTGAATGACTCGGCAGCGAGCTTGGCGACAAATGCCCGCCTCGGCAAGAGGAACGAACGAGAGTTCGAACGCCGCATGTGGCGGCGGTAAGACTCAGGATGTCGCGGCCGTTTTGCCTGGCGGAATTGCCGTATCGCCCGCAAGGCCGATCTCCTGGCGCAACGCGTCGGTGTGCTCGCCGAGCACGGACACGGTCTTGGCCGGCGCCGTGTCAGCCCCCGACATCCGAAACGGCAGGTTGAGCACCCGGAACGAGCCGCCCTCGTCCCGCACCTCGGAGAGCGCGCGGCGATGCGCAAGCTGCGGATCGGCCAAGGCCTCGGACACGCTGCGATAGGCCGAGGCCGGCACGCCGGCAGCGCCAAGTGCGCGGAGGCATGCATCGGTCGAAAGCTGCCGCGACCAGATTTCGACGCCGTCCATCAGCTCAGCCCAGTTCTCGCGGCGCGCGGCATAGGTGGCGAAGCGTGGATCGGAGACCCAGTCCGGGCGGCCGATCACCCCCATCAAGGCTTGAAACGTCTTCTCGCTGGCGATCGTGATCATGACGTAGCCGCTTGCCGTCTCGGTCGGTCCGAACATCGGGCGCGGCGGCGGTGCCACCGCGAATTGCGAGCTCTGCAGCTCGGTCAGCGTCAGCGACAGCATGGTTTCCAGCATGGAGACGTCGATGTGCTGGCCGATTCCCGTCACGGTGCGCTGATAAAGCGCGGACGCGATCGCGCCAAAACCGTAGGTCCCGGTGACGACGTCGGCGTGGTAGATGCCGCAATAGTCAGGACGATTGCGGCCTGGCTGGTAGGCGAGATGCGCCATATCGTAGCCCGAGGCCGCGTGGATGACCGGGGCGTAGGCCGGCAGCTCGGCCGAGGGCCCGGTCTGGCCGTAGCCCGAGATCGAGCAGTAGATCAGCCTCGGATTGACCTGACGCAGGCTGTCGTAGTCGAGCCGAAGGCGGCGCATCACGCCGGGACGGAAGTTCTCGACCAGAATGTC
Source organism: Bradyrhizobium agreste (assembly GCF_016031625.1). Taxonomy (GTDB): domain Bacteria; phylum Pseudomonadota; class Alphaproteobacteria; order Rhizobiales; family Xanthobacteraceae; genus Bradyrhizobium; species Bradyrhizobium agreste. Next base: position 147,468 of record NZ_JACCHP010000013.1, read on the forward strand.
CGATGTCGCGGCCAGCCGGCGCACCGCCTCCTTGCCGTCCTCGGACTTGAGGTCGAGGACCACGCTCTTCTTGCCGACATTGAGCTGGCCGAACGCGGTGCTGCAGCCGTTGCGGAGGGGAGGCCGGGTCCGCATCGTCTCGCCGCCGTCGGTCTCGATCTTGATGACCTCGGCGCCCATGTCGGCGAGCATCCGCGTGCAATGGGGCCCGGCGATCGTCGTCGAAAAATCCAGCACCCGCAAACCCGCCATGACCTTTGTCAACGTCCCCTCATGCTTATCTGCTAGCTGCATGCCTGCCTGCGTCCTTGGTCTCTTTGGAACCATCGAAGATCTTTGTTGTTGATGCGGCGACCCTAGAGGGCGGCGGCTGAGTAGGAAAGTGTTTACCGAGCAGACGTGCCGCGTGGGCGGGCTTTGGAATTCCAGCATAACTGGACCCGTTCTTGCATAGCAGCAAGCGGGATCGGAAGAGGGCGGCTGTTCTTGAGGGTCTTGTTCGTCACCACAGAGATGGACGACTTCGTTCGCGTCGGCGGACTGGGCGCCGTTTCCGCCGCCCTCCCCCGCGCGCTTCGCTCCTTCGCCGATATCCGGATCATGCTGCCCGGCTATCGCGACATCATCGAGCAACTCACGCATATTCAGGTCGTTGGCCGCTGTCCCGCATTCGCGGAGATGCCGGCCTGCTCGCTCGGCCGTGCCGCCACCAAGGACGGCCTGCCGGTCTATGTGCTGTTGTGCTCGCAGCTCTATGACCGACCCGGAAACCCATATGGCGACGAGCTCGGGCGCGATTGGTCCGACAACGACATCCGCTTCGCGCGCTTCGCCTCGGCCGCCGCTGAGCTCGCCATGGGCAAGCTGGACAAGAATTGGGCAGCAGACCTGATCCATGCCAACGACTGGCAGGCCGCGCTGGTGCCCGCCTATCTGGCTTGGCAGGGCGCCAAGCTGCCGTCCATCCTGACCATCCATAACCTGGCCTATCAGGGCCTCTTCCCGAAGGACTTGCTGCGGCGGATCGGCGCACCGGAGAGCTCCTTCCACATCGACGGCGTCGAGTTCTACGATCAGGTCTCCTTCCTCAAGGCGGGCCTCGTCTACGCCTCGCACCTCACCACGGTCAGCGGCACCTATGCGCGGGAGATCACCACGCCCGAGTTCGGCTGCGGCCTGGAGGGCCTGCTCCGCCTGCGCTCGGACGCGGCCGAGCTCACCGGCATCCTCAACGGCATCGACGAGAGCTGGGATCCGCGGTCGTGCGCCCAGCTCGCCCAGCAATTCGGCGCCGGCGACTGGGTCGGCAAGAAGGCGAATGCGGACTACGTCCGCAAGCAGTTCGGGCTGGCGGTCTCGCGCGGGCCGATGTTCGGCATCGTCGCGCGACTCGTGCACCAGAAGGGCATCGACCTCGTTCTGTCGGCGGCTGACGAAATCGTCGACGCCGGCGGCCAGATCGTGGTCACCGGCTCCGGCGAGCCCGCGCTCGAGCAGGCCTTGATCGACGCGCACCGCCGTCGCCCCGACGCGATCGGGGTCGCGATCGGCTTCAACGACGCCCAAGCGCGGCGCATCTTCGCCGGCAGCGACTTCACCTTGATGCCGTCGCGGTTCGAGCCGTGCGGGCTCAGCCAGATGTACGCGCAGCGCTTCGGCTCGCTGCCGATCGGTCACCAGACCGGCGGCCTCGCCGAGACCATCAGCGACGGCGAGACCGGCTTCCTGTTCTCGAAGCCCTCGCGCGAGTCGTTCCTCGGCGGCGTGCGGCGGGCCTTCTCCGCCTTCATGGCCCACGACCAGCTCGATACGATGCGCCGCAGCGCGATGGGGCGCTCGTTCTCCTGGAGCATCGCGGCCGGCAGCTACAGCGCGCTGTACCGCAAGCTGGCGTCGGTGTGAGACACCGCTGTCATTCCGGGGCGCGCCGCTTGGCGCGAACCCGGAATCCATCGTTCCGCCGGAATGCTGGGAGAAATGGATTCCGGGTTCGCGCTCCGCGCGCCCCGGAATGACAAGCTGCGACAAGCTTGGCCTCGAGACCCTATTTCCCGCGCACGTCCATCTGCGGCCGGCCGATCCAGGCGCGGTTGAGGCACCGTATCATCCAATCAGGCCGCGCTTCGCCCCGCAGCCGCGCCTGCGCTTCCTGGTAGGGACCGACATAGCGCAGCCTGTCGGGCAGTTTCGGATAGACGCGCCTGATCCATCGCAGTGCGTTGTCGGCGGATCGGATTCCGCGCGCGTCGAGCTCAAAGCCGAAGCCTGCACGCAAGCGCTCCGGCAGCATGCTCGCGGTGAGCGCGCGATACCAGCGCGGCGGCCGCAACCACGGGCGTGCGCCCGTGAAGATCTGCGCCGCGATCTCGCGTGCTGCGCTGCTGACCGTCAGCGTCTCCGACTGCGCCATTGCCTTGGTGTAGGCGACGAAGCCGGACCAGTCCGCCGGCAAATCATTCCCCGTCAATCCGAACAGGGCGCCGTACAGCCTGGCCTCGCTCCAATAGCGATCGCGCTCCTCCGCCGAGAGTGGCGGCAGCACCAGATCATGCGCCATCACGGCGGTCTCGACCAGCGTGGCGTGAACCCAGCGCAGCGCCGGGACGTCGTTGGCACAATAGCGCGAGCCTGCAGCAAAGGGGCCGACGGTCTCGGGCATCTGCCCGATGATCATGCCATGACGCCGATGCAATTGTCGCGACGACGACAGCGCCTGGTCGAGCGAGCCGAACACCATCGGGAAGACAATTCCGAAGGTGCGGTGAAATCGGCCGATCGGATCTGCAAAGGTGCTCGAATGTTCGGCGATGGCGGCCGCGACCCAGGGATGCGCCAGTTGCAGCAACAGCGCGCGGCCGGCTCCGACAAAGATCATGGCCTCGCGATCGATCCGCCAAGTGACGGAGGACGGGCCGAACACACCGGCATTCGGACCCGCCGCGTGAGCGCGGACGAAATCAAGCGTTGCCTCGAGATCTTTCTCTGTGACCAATTGCAGGCCTCGCGACCAGACCCGGCAACACTAGCCCAGACCGCGCGCTCGGGAAATCCTCATCGCGCGGGACAATGAAGGACGACCTTCACTCCGCGGCCATCGGCATCTCGTCCATATGCTCGTGCAGCACAACGCCGGCGAGCGGATCGAATTCGCCGATCCAGGGCTTGCGCGCCAGTACCGACTTGGTGTGCGCATAGCCGGCGTGCCAGCGCCGCGTGATCCCGGACGGACTGAAGTCGATATCCTTGGTATGGGTCTCGTGCTCGAGCTGCGGCGCCAGCAGCCGCACCACATGCATGCGGGTTGGACAGCCGTAGCTCGTCAGCTCCCTCACTGCGGGATCGTTGCGCTCGCTGTCGGACAGCCGGGCCGCGAGCTGGTTGATGACATGGCGCAGCTGATGGGCCTGCTGCTGGCGCGCGATCTGGCTGGCGATGCGGCTGGAATATTGCACGTCCTTGTGCCGGTTCAGCACCTCCGCCATCGTGGTCGGCTCCGGCCCGACCGGATTCCACAGATGCACGGAGAAGATCAGCGAATCCCGGCGTGGATTGTCGTCGAACACCGCCTCGGTCGGCGTGTTCGACAGGATGCCGCCGTCCCAATAGAGCTCGCCGTCGATGCGCACGGCGGGGAAAGCCGGCGGCAGCGCGCCCGAAGCCATCACATGCTTCACCGTCAGCTCGCCGTCGCGGCTGTCGAAATAGCGCATTGCACTGGTGCCGACATGAGCCGCACCGACCGTCAGACGCGGCGCGCAGCGGTTGGCCAGGTCGAAATCGACGAGCTCGCTCAGCGTCTTTTCCAGCGGCGCGGTCGAATAATAGCCGGCGTGATCGGCGCCCAGCGGATAGGAATCGCCGGCATGGGCCAGCGGATTGGGCCGGAAGAAACCGGCAATGCCGTGGGTCACGGTCGACCAATAGGCCAGCTTCTCGTTGAAGCCGGGAAACGCGGTGCGCCAGTCCCAGACCGGCTGCTGCTCCATCCGCTTCCAGAACTCCCGCAAGCGCGCGAGGCGGTGCTCGGGCGGGTTGCCGGCGATGAGGCTCGCATTGATGGCGCCGATCGAGGTGCCGATGATCCAGTCCGGCTCGATGCCGGCTTCGTGCAAGGCCTGGTAGACCCCGGCCTGGTACGAGCCGAGCGCGCCGCCGCCCTGAAGCACGAGCACGACCTGCCCCGGCAGGTCGAACTTCTTCTGCGAATTGTCCTGCGTGCTCATGTCTCGCTCCTGGTGAGCTTGCACCGTTCGAATATTCGACTTGCTGCGCCGGCCCATGTCAATGCGCGGTCCAACCGCCGTCGACCGGCAGCGCAACGCCGGTGATCGAGGCCGCCGCGTCCGTCGACAGGAACACCGCTAGCGCGCCGAGTTCCTCGACGGTGGCAAAGCGCTTGTTTGGCTGCTGTGCCAGCAGAACGTCGCGGATCACCTGATCGCGCGAGATGCCGTGCGCCTTCGCCTGCCCGTCGATCTGTGCCTCGACGAGTGGGGTATAGACATAGCCGGGGCAGATCGCGTTGCAGGTGATGCCCTGCTCCGCCGTCTCCAACGCCGTCACCTTGGTGAGACCGACGATGCCATGCTTGGCGGTGACATAGGCCGCCTTGAACGGCGAGCCGACCAGGCCGTGCGCCGAGGCAATGTTGATGATCCGGCCAAAACCGTTCTGCCGCATCGCCGGCAATGCGAGCCGCGTGGTGTGGAAGGCCGAGGACAGGTTGATCGCGAGGATCTGGTCCCATTTCTCGACCGGAAACCTGTCGAGCGGCGCGACGTGCTGGATGCCGGCATTGTTCACAAGGATGTCCAGCCGGCCGGATTGGGCCACCGTGGCCGCGATCATCTCGGCGATCGATTTCGGCCGCGTCATATCCGCCGGCGAGTAGCTGGCCTTGACGCCGAATTCCGCGGCGATCTGCTCGCGCGTCCGGCCGATCTCGCTGGCGACACCAAGGCCATTGAGCACGATGTCGGCACCGGAGGCGGCCAGGGCCCGTGCGATGCCGAGACCGATGCCGCTGGTGGACCCAGTCACCAGCGCCACCTTGCCGGCCAGCACGCGTGAGGAAGCGGACGTCTGCGTCTTGATGGGGATATTCATGATCCAGACCTCTTTCTCGGCGCGAACCGCGCCAGGCTGGAGCGAAATCTGCGGGATCTCCGGGATTTGCGGAAATGCCGGTTGGCTTCCGAGTCCATACGCCCGCGCTATCGCAGGCGGGATGTCATTTCGCGCCCTGATCGGCTAGATTTCCGGTCGATTTTTGCTGGGAGCCGATCCATGGAAATGCACCAGGTCCGCTATTTCCTCGCGGTGGCGCAGCTCTTGAACTTCACGCGCGCGGCCGAGGAGTGCAACGTCACGCAGCCCTCGCTGACGCGCGCGATCAAGCAGCTCGAGGCCGAGCTTGGCGGCGACCTGTTCCGCCGCGAGCGCCCCGCCGCGCAATTGACCGAGCTCGGCCAGCGCATGCATCCGCTTCTGAAGCAGTGCTACGACGCGGCCGTCGGCGCGCGCTCGCTGGCCTCCTCGTTCAAGAGCGGAGAGATCGGTGCGCTCCGCATTGCGCTGACGCATTCGATCGACCTCGCCCTCCTGATTCCACATCTCAACGAGATCAAGCGGCAGTTCAACCGGCTCGAATTCCGTTTCCTGCGCGGCTCGGCTCGTGAGGTCGGCGACTTCCTGAAGAAGGGCGATGCCGAGCTCGGCATCGCGGCCGAGATCGACGAGGCCTGGGACCGGCTGGATGTCTGGCCGCTGTTCACCGAGAACTTCGAGCTCGTCGTCGGCGACGGGCACCGGCTGGCCGGCCGCAACTCGGTCGAACTGGACGATCTGCGATCGGAGCTGCTGCTGAGCCGAACCTTCTGCGAGCACGCGCGCCGCATCTCCGCGAGCCTGCGCGAGCACGGCATCGACATCGAACAGGGCCATGAGGTCTCGAACGAGCGCGATTTGATCGAGCTGGTCGAGGCCGAGATGGGCATCGCCATGGTGCCGCACACCTCACCGGTGCCGGAGCGGCTGACCCGCGCCGCAGTCACCGGGCTCGACGCCCGCCGCACCGTCAACCTCTATGGGATCGCCGGCCGGCAACGCACCGCTGTGGGCAATGCCGTGATGCGCATGCTGCGCGGCGCCGACTGGCGCGCGATCGCGGGATAGCGCCGACGTTCAATTCTCCCGGCTCGCGCGCTCGAGCGCTTCGATCAGATCGTCGATCTCCATGCGCTTGCGGAAGTCCGGGTCGACGAAGCGGGCTTTCACGATGCCGTCGCGTCCGACCACGAACACGGCCGGGATCGGCAACATCCAGCCGTCATTGCCATGGAATTTCGCCATGTCCTGATAGGACAGCAATTGCTGGATCTCGGCCCCGAGCCAGATCGCGAGGTTGAGCGACAGCGCATAGCCGTTGTCGAGATCCGTCAGGATCGGAAACGGCGCGCCGGATTCGGCCTTGAGCTGCCCGGTATATTCCTGCGTCTCCGGCATGATCGCGACGACCTGCGCCCCCATCGCGTTGATGCGATCCAGCGCCTGGACCACGGCGCGGACATTGAGCCGGCAATAGGGACACCAATGGCCGCGGAAGAACATCACCGCGACGGGGCCTCCCTCCAGCAGCGAGGGCAGCGACACCAGACGCCCACCCTCGTCGGGCAGCATGAACGGCGGCATCGCATCACCCGGCCGCGGCGCGGTCTCGCCGCCGCCGTTGCCATTCAATCGCGCGACCAGGCGATCGACCGCCTCGCCATAGGCCGGAAAGACCTTGCGGCTGGCATCGGCATAGGCGCGGAGCTGTTCGTTCAGCGTGCCGTCCATGTCGCGGCAGCGCCGGAAGGCGAGCCTGAGCTGTTCGGCGTCGGCTGGCGAGAGAAACGTCATCTTCCTGCTCCGGCTTTCCCTAAGGGCGAATACTAGTTTCCCGGTCCGCCCGCCCGCAAGGGGCGACCGCAATGCCAGGACGCCCATTGCGGATTGACGCGGACGCCCACCAATCGGGCGCGCTGGCATCGGACGCCGGATGCTGCGAAAGCGGAAATGCCGATGCCCAATCGGTTCGATAGCTGCCGCCTATCGGCATAGCGCAGGGCTATCGCATCGAAAGCAAGCCGGCATTTCAAGATGAAGACGGTCTCGACGAAGCTCCTGCCATAGCCCGCGGCCATCAGGGTTGCGGCCAACAGAGGAGACCTTCCATGTCTAGCCATCTCACATTGTCGCGCGTGGTTTGGACAGGCGTTGCCGTTCTCGGCGCGCTGACATTTGCGACGCCGGTTTTCGCCGGCGAATGTCCGGCCGGCAAGACCAAGCCGAACGCGCAGCAGATGGTCGACTACAAGCCCGTCGGCGTCACCGACGTGACGCTCGGCGCGATCGATCTCGGCAAGCAGCCCGCCCATATCGAGGGTCGCGAGCTGCGCTTCCGCAAGCTGACCATCGCGCCCGGCGGCATCGTCCCCTGGCACAGCCACGACGATCGCCCTGCCCTGATCTTCGTGCAGCAGGGCGAGATCGTCGAATACGCCTCCAACTGCGTCGACCCGATCGTGCACAAGGCCGGCGACATCCGCCCCGAAGTCTACGGCACCTCGCATTGGTGGAAGAACCTCGGCAAGGAGACCGTCATTCTCTATGTCGGCGACGTCCGCAAGGATCCCAACGACCATCACATGTAACGAGCGCTCTCCAGCCCCAGCGCGTTCGTTACGAAATGCGGCGCCCGGGACTCCATGCCGGGTGCCGCATCCCTCACAGGATCATCATGCCATGACCGATCTTTCCGCGTCGATCAAAACGGCCGCGACGACGATGGAAGCGCACTCGCCGGGTCTGGCGCTTCGCTCGCTCGTGATCGGCCTCACCGCATTCCTGACGGTCGTCGATCTCTTCGCGACGCAGGCGATCCTGCCCTCGCTGACCCGGCACTATGGCGTCACGCCCGCGGCAATGGGCTTTGCCGTCAACGCCAGCACCTTCGGCATGGCCGCAGCCAGCCTCGTGGTCGGCTTCTTCAGTCCGCATATCGACCGGCGAACGGGCATCCTGCTGAGCCTGGCCCTGCTTGCGGTCCCCACCAGTCTGCTGGCTGTCGCGCCCAATCTTACCGTCTTCACCGCATTGCGGGTCGCGCAGGGCCTGTGCATGGCGTCAGCCTTCGCGCTCACCCTCGCCTATCTCGGCGAGCAATGCAGCGCGATGGACGCCGGCGGCGCGTTTGCCGCCTACATCACCGGCAATGTCGCCAGCAATCTCGTCGGCCGGCTGATCTCGGCCGCATTGGCCGATGGCCTCGGCCTTGCCTGGAACTTCTACTTCTTCGCGGCGCTCAATCTTGCCGGCGCGGCGCTGGTCTATTTCACCGTCAATCGCGTGCGGCCGATGCATGCGGTGATGCGGGCGGCTTCGCCGCTTGCCGCCACCATCGCGCATTGGCGCAATCCGCAGCTGCGCGCCGCTTTCGGCATCGGCTTCTGCATCCTGTTCGCCTTCATCGGCACCTTCACCTACGTCAATTTCGTGCTGGTGCGGCCGCCGCTGTCGCTTCGTATGATGGATCTCGGCCTCGTCTATTTCGTCTTCCTGCCGTCGGTCGCCACGACGCTTCTGGCCGGCAAGGTGGCCGCACGGCTGGGAACGCGGCCCACGATCTGGAGCGCGCTCGCTGTCGCCGGGCTCGGCCTGCCCTTGATGCTGATGCCGCATCTCAGCGAGGTGCTCGCCGGCATGGTCCTGGTCGGCGTCGGCACGTTTTTCGCGCAGGCCGCCGCGACGGGTTTCGTCGGACAGGCCGCAGCCGACAACCGCGGCATCGCCAGCGGGACCTATCTTGCGTGCTACTTCTGCGGCGGACTGCTCGGTACGGCCGTGCTCGGGCGCCTGTTCGACGCTTTCGGATGGCAGGCGTGCATATTCGGCGTGGGCGCGGCGCTCGCGGCCGCAGCCCTGCTTACCTTCGCCCTGAAACGTTAGCGCTTGGCCGGCGCTTCCTGCGGCGGCTCATCGTCGGCGATCGCGCGCCAGGCGGCGCCGTCGAGATCGTCGTACTGGCCGCTTCTGAGCGACCAGAGGAAAGCGACGAGACCGGCACCTCCGAGCATCAAGGCCAGCGGGACCAGGATGACCAGGATCTCCATCACACGATCTCCCGCGAGGAGCTGCGGGCGCGCAGCGAGTTCAGCATCACCAGGATCGACGATCCGCTCATGGCGGCCGCCGCGATCAGGGGCGTCACGACGCCGCTGATCGCAACCGGCACCGCGAGCACATTGTAGCCGATCGCAAGCCAGAGGTTCTGCCGCATCAAATGCAGCGCCTTGCGCGCAGCGTCGATGGCAGCGACGACGGGGGCCAGCGGCCGGCCGAGGAAGACGAGATCGGCGGTGGCCTGGCTGAGATGCGCGGCCGAGATCGGCGACATCGAGACATGGGCTGCCGCGAGCGAGGGCGCATCGTTCATGCCGTCGCCGACCATCAGCACTTTGGCGCCGCGCCGCTTCAGCTCCTCGATCCGCGCGATCTTGTCGGCCGGGGTGACACCGGCGCGCCACTCGGGAATGCCGAGCGCGTCCGCCGCCGCCTTCACCGCCGGTTCGCGATCGCCGGACAGGATCTCGATGCCGATGTTGCGCGCCTTCAGCGCCGCGATCACCGCCTTGGCATCGGGTCGCAGGCCCTGGCGGACGGAAAGGATGAACCTCTCGCTGCCCTTGCTGAACGCCACAATGGAGGCCTCGGGATCGAGCGCGGCGCTGCCGACCAGCGCCTCGGCACCGCAGAAGGACGGACCACCGAGGCGCAGCTCGAGGCCGTCGACGGTCGCACGGACCCCCTGCCCGGATTCCTCCACCGCACTGAGGATCGGAGATTTCGCACCTGCTGCCTGCGCAACCGCAGCCGCGACCGGATGATGGCTCGACAGCGCGAGCCGGCCGGCGAGCTCGAAGATGTCGGCCGGGATGTCGGCCGCGTTCATCACCTGGAGATCGGGCAGCGTCAGCGTGCCGGTCTTGTCGAAGATGACATGGTCGGCTTCGGCCAGCCGCTCGATCGCATCGCCCGCATTGAGCAGCACACCCGCTTTGAACATCGTACCCGAGGCCACCGTCTGCACGGTCGGGATCGCGAGCCCGAGCGCGCAGGGACAGGTGATGATCAGCACGGCGACGCCGGTCACGATCGCATCGTGCCAGGAGGCACCCGCGATGACCCAACCGAGAATGGTCAGGAGTGCGGTCGCATGCACCACGGGCGCGTAGAGCCGCGAGGCCCGATCGGCAAGGCGCATGTAGCGCGAGCGAGCCTGGAGCGCGTTGTCGAGCAGCCGCGTGATCTCGGCGAGCAGCGTCGCCTCGGAGGCGGCCGAGACCCGCACCCGCAAGCTGCCAGAGATGTTCATCGATCCCGCATAGACCGGCGTGCCCTGCTCGGCCGTGACATAGAGCGTCTCGCCGGTGATCAGGCTCTGGTCGATCTCGGAACGCCCTTCGATCACGGTGCCGTCGACCGCGCAGCGCTCGCCGGGCCTGAGCAGCACGATGTCCCCGGGATTGATCGCCGCAACCGGAACCTGCGAGATCTCGTCGGGCCCGATGAACTTCGCCGCCGTCTCCGCCTTCAGCGCGGCGAGATTGCCGGCGACCGCGCGGGTCCGCCGCCGCATGTTCTGGTCGAGGAAGCGGCCGACCAGCAGGAAGGTCAACAGCATGATCGCCGCGTCGAAGTACGCATGCTCGGCGTGGTGGATGGTCTCGACCACGGACATGCCGAGCGCCAGGATCACGCCGATCGAGATCGGCACATCCATGTTGGTGGTCTTGGCCGACAGTGCACGCCAGGCCGAACGGAAGAACGGCTGGCCGGCATAGGCCGCCGCCGGCAGCGCGATCAGCGCCGACAGCCAGTGGAAGAAATCGCGCTGCTCCGGCAGCATGTCCGAGACGTTGCCGGACCATACCGGGATCGACAGCATCATCACGTTCATGGTGGCGAAGGCCGCAACGCCGAGGCAGCGCAGCAGGAAGCGGGATTCGGCGACCTCGGCGACCTCCGCGCTCTCGGTCTCGAACGGATAGGCCTTGTAGCCGAGCTCCTCCAGCCGATCGATGAAGCGGCCGGGATCGAGCGTGCCCGCCTTCCATTCCAGCGCGACGCGGCGGTCGGTGAGGTTGACGCGGGCCAGGGTGACGTCGGGGATGGCCGAGAGCCCGCGCTCGATCTTGGCCATGCAGCCGGCGCAGTGGACGCCCTCGACGGCGAGATCGATGTGCCGGAGGCCCTCGCCCGCGTCGCGGACGTAATGAGAGAAATCGCGCGTGACCTGCATGACGAAATCCTTCAGTTCAGGATCACGCGGTTACGGGACATGAACACGCGCATCCCCCGCGCCTCGCCCTCGATCACCAGGTCCCATTGGCCCGGCGCGACGGACGCCGCACTGCCGCGATAGAGACCGATGCCAGCTTCCGTGAGCTCGACCGCGAGGTCGGCGCGCTTGTCGGTCGGCCGCTCCAGCCGGCCGCCGAACTTCAGCCCGGAGATCGGCTGGCCGCCGGCATCGCGGGCTTCGACCTGGACCGAGGCGCCGCCGTCGTTGCGGCGCTCGATATGGGCGTTGACCTTCCATTTGCGCGCGGCCTGGTCCTGCGCCGCCGAGATCTCGCGCTCGTAGGTCAGGCCCGCGGCATAGGGGCTGTCGACCTCGGTGCCGGGCAGCGTCGCGATCGCGAGCTTCATCATTGTCGCGTTGACGCCGATCACGAGGCCGAAGAAAGCGACCAGCATCAGGAAGACTTTGGTTCCGGTCAGCGGCTTGAAAGCCATGGCAGTCTCCTGATTCTCAAGGCGAGACGAAATTGTCGGTGGCGGAAGCGACGATTCCGAGCCCGATGTCCGTGACGTGGAAGTGGACCGGAATCGACTTCTCCGGATTGTTCTCGGCCGGCGCGGTGACGAGAAGCCGCAGCTCGCTGGTCGCATCGCGCGGGATCACGATCATCGGCCGGTCCGGCGTCACCGAATCGACGCCGACGACGTGAACGGTCGAATTGACCGGTCCCTCGGCGTCGATCGCGATGACGCGGTCGTAGCCGCTCTTGTTCAGGAGCCGCACCGTATAGGCGTTGCGGATCGAGCCGTCGCTGAGCTTGACCGCGACCGGATTGCGGTCGTGCAGCACGTTGACGTCGAGCAGGCTGCGGGTCGCCAGCGTGTAGATCATGATGCCGCCGACCGCCGCGATGATCGCGCTGTAGACGATGGTGCGGGCGCGGACGATCCGGTAGATCGGCGCCTTGCCTTCCTGGCGGCGGTGGATGTTGATGTCGTTGTCGTAGCCGATCAGCCGCTTCGGCCGGCCGATCTTGGTCATCACGTTGTCGCAGGCATCGATGCAGAGCCCGCACTGGATGCATTCCATCTGCGGTCCGTTGCGGATGTCGATGCCGGTCGGGCAGACCGCGACGCACTGGTAGCAATCGACGCAATCGCCGACCTGCTGGCCGAGGGCGCGCAGCTCGGCGGCCTTCTTGACCGACGTGCGCTTCTCGCCGCGGTCATAGCGATAGGTGACGTTGAGCGCCCATTCGTCGGTGAGCGCGGCCTGGATGCGCGGCCACGGGCACATATAGGTGCAGACCTGCTCGCGCATGTAGCCGGCGAGCAGATAGGTGGTCGCGGTGAGGATGCCGATCCAGATATAGGCGATCATCGGCGCCTGGAAGGTGACGAGCTCCTTCACCAGGGTCGGCGCGTCGTTGAAGTAGAGCACCCAGGCGCCGCCGGTCCACCAGGCGATCAAGAGCCAGATCGAATGCTTGAGCACGATCTCGGAGATGCGCTCGAGCTTCATCGGGTCGGTGGAGGCATCCTTCTTCATGCGCTCGCGCCGGTCGCCCTCGATCAGGCGTTCGACCGCATAGAACAGATCGGTCCACACCGTCTGCGGACAGAGATAACCGCACCAGATCCGGCCGCCGATGGAGTTCATCAGGAACAGCGCCACCGCGGCGACGATCAACAGGCCGGTGAAGTAATAGACCTCCTGCGGCCACAGCTCGATGAAGAAGAAATAGAAGCGGCTGTTGGGAAGATCGATCAGCACAGCCTGGCTCGGCGCGCCGAGACCGCGATTCCAGCGCACGAAGGGCAGGAAATAATAGACGCCGAGGCAGAACGCCATCAGGCCCCATTTGATCCGGCGGAACGTGCCGGAGACGCTCTGCGGATAGACTTTCTTGCGGGCCGCATAGAGCGGCCCGACGTCGTCCGCGGGCTTCAATTCGTTCGGATTGACGGTCTTGTTCATCGCCTCGAGCTTCTTCAAAGGTGCGATTGAACCTAGAGCCGGCGCCGGAATGTCCCTTGATCCAACGCAAACGGGGGCGCTTTTCTTCGCCCCCGCCCCAGGTCATCCATCGCGGAGCCGGCCTATTTGCCGCCGCCCAGCGAGTGGACGTAGACCGCCATCGCCTTGATGGTGGCGGGATCGAGCCGGCCTTCCCAGGCCGGCATCACGCCGCCGCGCCCCTGGCTGATGGTCTCGATCAGGCTCGCCTCGTCGGAGCCGTAGAGCCAGATCTTGTCCGTCAGGTTGGGCGCGCCCAGCTCCTGATTGCCCTTGCCGGCGTCGCCATGGCAGGCGGCGCAATTCTCCGCAAAGATCTTCTGGCCCTTGGCGGCATCATAGCCGGTGCGGGTGGAAAGGCCCGACAGCGACCGGACGTAATTTGCGACCGTGACGATCTCGTCGCCCTTCAGCACGCCGTCCTTGCCGAAAGCGAGCATCTGGCCCTCATGGGTCTTGGCATGGCCCGACCGCACGCCGAACTGGATGGTCTGCATGATCTGGTCGAGCGTGCCGCCCCACAGCCATTCGTCGTCGTTCAGGTTGGGATAGCCCTTGGACCCCGTCGCACCCGTGCCGTGGCACGGCGCGCAATTGTCGCCGAACACGGTCTTGCCCTTGGCGCGGGCGAGCGCCAGCAGAGCCGGGTCCTTCTCGATGTCGGCGAGCGAGGCCGTGCCCAGCGCCGCCATCTTGTCACCCCGGATCTTCTCGAGGTTGGCCAGCTCGACCGCCACGTCGGCGCGCGAGGAATAGCCGAACACGCCGGCCGTGTTGCTGGAGATCAGCGGCCAGGCGGGATAGACGATCCAGTAGCCGATCGCCCAGACGATGGTGAGGTAGAAGGTGATCACCCACCACCGCGGTAGCGGCGTGTTGAGCTCCTTGATGCCGTCCCACTCGTGTCCGGTCGTGGACTTGCCGGAGACGGAATCGATGTCGCTAGAATGATCGGTCATGGTTTCTCACTCCTCCCGCAAGGGCAGGTGCGCTGCCTTGTCGAACGCAGCCTTGTTACGGGGCCAAAATGCGTAGGCGATGATCGCGAGAAAGATCGCGACGAACGCCGGTGTCCAGATCGTCGTCACGAGATCGGACGCAAGATTATGGACGGTCAGGATGGCTTTCATCGTTCATGCCTTCTCAGCGAAGATTGGCTTTCTCGTTGTAGATCTTGAAATCGACCAGCGTGCCGAGCATCTGCAGGTACGCCACCAGCGCGTCCATCTCGGTCGGCGTGCCGGGCTTGCCGTCGAAATTGCGTACGACGGCCTTGGCGTAGCGCTTGGTGAAGGCGTCGGCGCCGGCATTGTCCGGATCGGCCTGGGCCTTCAGGTCGGCGGCGGCATTGGCGAGCTGCTCGTCGCTGTAGGGGACCCCGACGATCCTGAGCGCGCGCATGTCGCCGGCGATCGCATCCGGGTCGACATCGGTCTTGCTGAGGAACGGATAGCCGGGCATCACCGACTGCGGCACGATCGCGCGCGGGTTGGTCAGATGGGTGACGTGCCAGTCGTCGGAATATTTGGCGCCGACACGGGCGAGATCCGGACCGGTGCGCTTTGAGCCCCACTGGAACGGGTGGTCGTACATGCTCTCCGCGGCGAGCGAGAAGTGGCCGTAGCGCTCGACCTCGTCGCGCAGGGGCCGGACCATCTGCGAGTGGCAGAGATAGCAGCCTTCGCGGACGTAGACATTACGTCCGGCGAGCTCCAGCGGCGTGTAGGGCCTGACCCCGTCGACCTTCTCGATCGTGCTCTTGAGGTAGAACAGCGGGGTGATCTCGACGAGACCACCGACCGCGATCACCAGCAGGATGCCGACGATCAGGATGATCGAGTTCTTTTCGAAGACTTGGTGGCGTGTCCAGAACGACATTGCTTGAGCTCCTCATTCCGCCGGCTGAAGAGCGACGGGCATCTGGACTTCCTGCTCGCCGACGCGAACCGTCATCCAGAGATTGTAGGCCATGATCAGCGAGCCGATCAGGAACAGGCCGCCGCCTGCGGCGCGGATGATGTAGAAGGGATGCATCGCCTCGACGGTCTCGATGAAGGAATATTCGAGGAAGCCGAGCGAGGTGTAGGCGCGCCACATCAGACCCTGCAGGATGCCGGACACCCACATTGCCGAGATGTAGAGAACGATGCCGAGGGTGGCGATCCAGAAGTGCCAGTTGACGAGCTTGAGGCTGTAGAGGCCCTTGCGATTCCAGGCCCACGGCACCAGGCAGTACAGCGCGCCGAAGGAGACGAAGCCGACCCAGCCGAGCGCGCCGGAATGCACGTGGCCGATGGTCCAGTCGGTGTAGTGGCTGAGCGAGTTGACCACCTTGATCGACATCATCGGGCCCTCGAAGGTCGACATGCCGTAGAAGGCGACGGAGACGACGAGCATGCGCAGCACGGGATCGGTCCGCAGCTTGTCCCAGGCGCCCGACAGCGTCATCAGGCCGTTGATCATGCCGCCCCAGGAGGGCATCCACAGCATCACCGAGAAGGTCATGCCGAGCGTCTGCGTCCAGTCCGGCAGCGCCGTGTAGTGCAGGTGATGCGGACCGGCCCAGATGTAAAGGAAGATCAGCGCCCAGAAGTGGATGATCGACAGCCGATAGGAATAGATCGGCCGCTCGGCGCGCTTCGGGATGAAGTAGTACATGATCGCAAGGAAGCCGGCGGTCAGGAAGAAGCCGACCGCGTTGTGGCCGTACCACCACTGGAACATGGCGTCCTGAATGCCGCCCCAGGCGATGTAGGACTTGGAGCCGAACACGGAGACGGGCAGCGCGGGATTGTTGCCGAGATGCAGCACCGCGATCGTCACGATGAAAGCGAGATAGAACCAGTTCGCGACGAAGATGTGCGGTTCCTTGCGCTTGATGACGGTGACGAGGAAGACCAGCAGATAGACCACCCAGACGATAGTCAGCCAGAGGTCCGAGTACCATTCGGGCTCGGCGTATTCCTTGCCCTGCGTGACGCCGAGCAGATAGCCGGTGCCCGCGATCAGGATGAAGAAGTTGTAGCCGAGCACGACGAACCACGGCGCGAGCTCGCCGGCAAGGCGCGCGCGGCAGGACTTCTGCACCACGTAGAAGGAGGTCGCGATCAACACGTTGCCGCCAAAGGCGAAGATCACGGCGGAGGTGTGCAGCGGCCGCAGGCGGCCGAACTGAATCCAGGGCAGATCGAAATTCAGCGCGGGCCAAGCCAGCTGCGAGGCGATGATGAGGCCGACGAGGAATCCGGCAATGCCCCAGAACATCGCCATGAAGGCCGAGAACTTGATCGGCCCCATGTTGTAGTTCGGGCGGCCGTTGATTTCCTGGGGCGGCAACGCCGCCGGCCGCTCGAAGTAGCGGTTGACGATGAAGAACACCGCAGCCACGCTCGCCGCCGCGCCGAGCGCGGCGTGGAACGCGAAGGGCGCATCGAGCGCCTTGGCCGAGGCGATCACGCAGAGGAAAGCGGTGACTGCGAATACGACAGCCAAGCCGCTTTCACCGATGGTCATGGATTTTGAGATGGAGGGCTGGCTCATGCGGATTCTCTCTGAAAGAACACGCTGCCAGAAACCACATTCACTCTCGCGGGGAATTGATTGAAATCAAGATAGATGGATTTCTGTTAATGTGAGCCGATGTGAGGCCAGCTGAGGTGCCTTCTCTCACCGCGCGCAGCGCCATCGCACGCGAGAGCTTGGTCCTGCGGTCACATCCTTCGAAGCACCTCCGTGAAGTCACGGAGGTTGGAACCGAAAGATCCAGACGTCACTCCCGCGCCGTCGCCTTGAGCGCCGCGATGACGTCTTCGCGCGCGATGATGCCGACCAGCTTCTGCGTGCCGTCGAGCACGATGATGCTCCTGATGCGGTGCTCGACCATGATCTGGAGCACGCGTGTCAGCCGCGTGTCGGGGCTGACATAGATGAACTCGGGCGTCATGACGTCGCCGATCTTGCGGCTCATCAGGTCGTCGTAGCGCGGCAACATGTGACTCGGCGTGAAAGCGAAGCACTTCAGGATGTCGAACTTGGTGACGATGCCGACCACCTGCCCGTCGTCTTCGACCGGGTAGGAATTGAAATCGTCGGTCTCGAACATCTCGCTGAGCTGGAACAAGTCGAGGCCGCGCTGCACCGTCTTGACGTTGCGCGTCATGTAGCCGTCGACGGTCTGTTCAAGAAACTGGTACACGGCGCGTCCTCCTCAATTCCTCAACTGGCCGGCCAGTGGTCAGTGCGACAGCAGCACGCTGCGCGCGGTTTGCGTCACCAGATATTGGGTGACGCCTCCGAGGATCAGTTCGCGAAATCTCGAATGACCATAGGCGCCGGCGACGATCAGGCCCGCGCCGACGTCGCCGGCGACCTTCTCCAGCCGCGCAGCAGGGGTTTCGTTTCCTGCGGCCTCGAGAACGCGCGCAGTCGCGGTGACGCCGTGACGGCCGAGCCAGGCGGCAACGTCGCTGACACCGGCCATCACGGCCGAACGGTCGTCGCCCTGCTCCGGGATTTCCACGATGATGACGTCCTTCGCCTTGTGCAGCATCGGCAGCGCGTCGGCCACTGCCTGCCGCGCCTCCGGCGAGTCCTTCCACGCCACCAGCACGTTGCGCAGGTCGAGCCAGTTGGCCCGGTCGGGAACGACCAGAAGCGGGCGGCCGGCCTGCATCACCAGATCCTTGGGGCTCGCCAGCGAGAAAGCGTCGGAGAAGGCCGGGCTCTGCCCCCCGCTGACGACGATGTCGGCGCAACGCGCCTGCGCCGTCACGAAGCGCGCCGGATAATCCACGGCGCTGCGCCACTCCGCGTGTCCGCCGCGATTTTTCACGGCCGCGCGGAATTGCGCTTCGAGGCCGGCCAGCCGCCGCTTGATCGAAGCTTCACCCTCATCGATCAGCGCTTGCGCCTCTGCGCCGTCGGTGAAATAGAGCGGCGGGGCGAACTGGGCCGCGGCGACCCCGACGATAGCTGCCTCGAATCGTTCGGCGAGTTCGCCTGCGACCTGAAGACGCGCTTCGTTGGGCTGATCGAGCGCCAGGCTGACCATGACGGTCGCGTATGTCATCGGGATCTCCAGCATTGCAGAATTCTTTCGAATCCTAGACCTGCTGCCGGGCAACAGGCTGAGCTAGATCAAATCGAGCGCTTGTGCCGGCCGCTTGCCGATCCGAGGGCAATCCGCCAGTGGATTCAACTGTCCGCGCTTGCCTCCGGCCAAGCCTTGGGCGACATTGCCGGAGCGGTAAGAGCATCCTGCGGACCCGCCGAGAAGAGGAGCAAAGCTTGACGCCGACCCGCGTGACCCATCCGGCAGACGATGGTCGGGGCGAGCATTTCCGGGTCCGCATCGAGGGATTCGGGGTCGGCACCTGGGACCTCGACCTGCAGACCCGCAAACTCGAATGGTCGGACACGGCCAGGCGGCTGTTTGGCCTGCGGCCGGACCAGGGCGTCAGCTACGATCTCTTTCTTTCCCTCTTGGAGCCGGGCGATCGGGACCACCTCCTGAAAGCGATCGGGCGTACCTCGGAAGGCGGCGGGGGTCTCGACCTCTCCTTCAAGATCGGCGGCGCGTCCGGAAACGGTCAATGGATCCGGGCCAGGGCCGGTGTGATCCGGGACGAGACGGGCACGCCGCGTCACCTCAGCGGAATATTCCTCGACATCAACGCGGAGAAACAGCTCGAGGAGGACCTGCGCTCCCAGGAGAATCATCTTCGCTCGATTCTCGAAACCGTGCCCGATGCCATGATCGTCATCGATTCACGCGGCATCATGCAGCTCTTCAGCAGCGCCGCGGAGCGGCTGTTCGGCTACAGCAGGCAGGAAGCCATCGGCCGGAACGTGAGCATTCTCATGCCGGAGCCCGACCAGTCGCGTCACGACAGCTACATCGCGCGCTATCTCAAGACGGATGATCCGCACATCATCGGCATCGGCCGGATCGTGACGGGCAAACGCCGCGACGGCACGACGTTCCCGATGCACCTGTCCGTCGGGCAGACGCAACGCGCGGGCGAGCCCTATTTCACCGGCTTCGTGCGCGACCTCACCGAGCACCAGCAGACCCAGGCACGGCTCCAGGAGCTGCAATCCGAGCTCGTGCACGTGTCGCGATTGACCGCGATGGGCGAGATGGCGTCCGCGCTCGCCCACGAGCTCAATCAGCCGCTGGCGGCGATCAGCAATTACATGAAGGGCTCGCGGCGCCTGCTCGCCGGCAGCACCGATCCCAACATGCCGAAGGTCGAAAGCGCGCTGGACCGGGCCGCGGAGCAGGCCTTGCGCGCCGGCCAGATCATCCGCCGCCTGCGCGACTTCGTCTCCCGCGGCGAGTCCGAGAAGCGGGTCGAGAGCCTGTCCAAGCTGATCGAGGAAGCCGGCGCACTCGGGCTCGCCGGCGCGCGCGAGCAGAACGTGCAGCTCCGCTTCAGCCTCGATCCCGATGCCGACCTCGTTCTCGCCGACCGGGTCCAGATTCAGCAGGTGCTGGTCAACCTGTTCCGCAACGCGCTCGAGGCGATGGCGCAGTCGCAGCGGCGCGAGCTCGTCGTCGCCAACACCCGGGTCGGCGACGGCATGATCGAGGTGGAGGTGTCCGACACCGGCATCGGCTTCCGGGAGGACGTCATTCCAAACCTGTTCCAGACCTTCTTCACCACCAAGGACACCGGCATGGGCGTGGGACTCTCCATCAGCCGCTCGATCATCGAGGCCCATGGCGGCCGCATGTGGGCCGAGAGCAACGCAGCGGGCGGAGCGACGTTCCGCTTCACCCTGCCGGCAACCGACGAGAGCTGATCCATGACGACCAAGGGAAACGTTTACGTCATCGACGACGACGCGGCGATGCGGGACTCGCTGAACTTCCTGCTGGATTCCGCCGGCTTCGCCGTCACCCTGTTCGACGACGCGCTCGCCTTTCTCGAAGCCCTGCCCGGCCTGAATTTCGGTTGCGTCGTCTCCGACGTGCGCATGCCCGGCCTCGACGGCATCGAGCTCTTGAAGCGGATGAAGGCGCAGCAAAGCCCGTTCCCGATCCTGATCATGACCGGTCATGGCGACGTGCCGCTGGCAGTCGAGGCGATGAAGCTCGGCGCCGTCGATTTCCTGGAGAAGCCGTTCGATGACGACCGGCTCACCGCCATGATCGAGTCGGCGCTCCGCCAGGCCGAGCCCGCCGCCAAGAACGAGGCCGTCACGCACGACATCGCCGCCCGCCTCGCGTCCTTGAGTCCGCGGGAGCGCCAGGTCATGGAGGGGTTGGTCGCGGGCCTCTCCAACAAGCTGATAGCCCGCGAATACGGCATCAGCCCGCGAACCATCGAGGTCTACCGGGCCAACGTCATGACCAAGATGCAGGCGAGCAGCCTTTCGGAACTGGTTCGCCTCGCGATGCGCGCCGGCATGCTCAACGATTGAGGCAGGTCAAGGCGGCTTCACGGCGCCGTGCTAGCCAGACAGCATGGTTGATGTCAGCCCACATCGTGCGCGGCCATCGTCCTGCCCACAACCCACCATCTTTGTGGTCGATGATGATGCCGCAGTCCTCGGATCGCTGCGGTTCCTGCTGGAGACCGACGGCTTCGCCGTGCGGACCTTCAGGAGCGGCACGGCGCTGCTCAATCTCGTCGACGCGCCCGGGCCGGACTGCTACGTCATCGACTACAAGATGCCGGACATCAACGGCATCGACCTGACCGGTCGCCTGCGCAGATCCCGCCGCGACGCGCCCGTGATCCTGATCACCGGCTATCCCGACGAGAACATCTCGGCCCGGGCCGCGACGGCGGGCATCAAGAACGTGGTCTTGAAGCCGCTTCTGGACGAAAACCTCGTCAAGTGCATCCGCCACGCGATCAAGGACCGCCCCACTGACTGACCTACGGGATTCTACGTAAGGCAACCTCCTTAAGATATCTCGCGAAATTTTCGAAGCACCCGATACCGCGTAGGAAAGCGTCATCACAACGGAGATGGCGCAGATGCTGACCCAGACGCTCAACACCACGGCGATCAACACCCAAATCGGTGGCAAGATTGCCCCTGCCCATCCCGTTACCGACCAGTTCGGCGCGATCGCCGGCCATGTCGGTCTGGTCGCCACCGAGTTCTCCTACGGCAAGGACGAGGAGATCTATGGCGAGGACGAGGCGTCCGAATATGTCTATCAGGTCGTCACCGGCGCGGTGCGCAGCTACAAGCTTCTCTCCGACGGCCGCCGCCAGATCGGCGCCTTCCATCTTCCCGGCGACGTGTTCGGCCTTGAATCCGGTCCCACTCACCGCCTCGCCGCTGAAGCCATCATCGACACCACCGTTCGCCTCGTGAAGCGCGCCAGCCTCGAAAAGGCCGCCGGCACCGACGTGCAGGTCGCCCGCAAGCTCTGGGCCATGACCGCCGGCGAGCTGCGCCATGCCGAGGACCACATGCTGCTGCTCGGTCGCAAGACTGCGATGGAGCGCGTTGCGACCTTCCTGCTCGAAATGGACCGCCGCCTCGCCGTCGCCGGCATGATGGCGCTGCCGATGTGCCGCCGCGACATCGGCGACTATCTCGGCCTCACGCTGGAGACCGTATCGCGCGCGCTGTCACAGCTTCACGCCCAGGGCATTCTCGGTTTCTCCGGCGCCCGCCAGATCGTGCTGCGCAACCGCCAGCGCCTGCACAATCTCGACGCCTGATCTTTATCTACCTCCCCAAGCACCTTGGCCGGCTGAACTCGTTCAGCCGGCCATTTCTTTCGTGGCGGCCAGATCCGCGCGCCGCGTCTCCGGCATGACAAACAGGATCAGCAGCAGTCCCGCTGCGGCAACGCCGGACAGCCCGATGAACGCGGTTGCATTGCCGAACTTGTCGCTGACATAGCCGCCAAGCACCGTGCTCAGCGACGCGCCGATGCCCGTTGCGGTGCCGACGATCCCCTGCGCCAGGTTGAAATGCCCGCTGCCGAAGGCGACGTCGGCGACGATCAGCGGGATCATCACCGCGAAGACCGCCGCGGTGATGCCGTCAAGCACCTGCACCAGCACCAGCAGATACGGATCGCGAACGGTCGCAAACAACAGGCCGCGAATCGCCAGTGCGCCGAATCCGATCAGCAGCAGGGGCCGCCGGCCCCAGGCTTGCGCCTTGCGCCCGACCGTCGGCGACAGCAGCGCCACGATCGCTTGCGGAACGACGATGCAAAAGGCGACGAGCACGGTCGCCCATTGGCTCGACCGCGCCGTCACCGCGCTCGCCATCAGCGGCATCATCGCGGCATTCGCGAGCTGCAGCAGCAGCACGCTGAGCGCGAACACGATCAGCGAGCGTTGCCGGATCAGGTGCCAGATATTGGGGTCGCCGCGGTCGGCGGCTTCAGGCGGCATCTCGCCGTGACAGCGCCTGATGTCGACCTCGTTCTCGCGGATGCGCGACAGCGCGATCAGGGTCGGGATCGCGAGCAGGAAGGTGACCAGGAAGACCGAGCGGCTCGACAGCAGATAGCCCGCGGTACCCATCACCGCCGCCGCGACGCCGTTGCCGAGCGAGGCGAAACGCGCGTTGCGGCCGAGCCGTTCGCCCATCGCGAGCGGACCGACGAGGCCGAGGCTGATCGCGGCGATCGCCGGCCCGAGCACGCAGCTCGCCATCGCATGCAACGTGGCGGCGGTGACCACGACGGGGAAGATCGGCATCGCCGCATAGGCCAGCGCGCAGGCGCCGATGGTCGCGATCGCGAGGGCGGCGACGAGGCGCTCCGACTTCGCGGCATCGATGATCGCGCCGCCCGGCATCTGGCCGATCAGGGCGACGATGCCGCCGATCGACAGCACGAGCCCGATCTCGACCTGGGTCCATTTCTGCGTCGTCAGATAGACCGCGATGAAGGGACCGAATCCGGTCTGCACGTCGGCGAGGAAGAAGATGAACCAGTCGAGGCCGCGCAGGCTCTGCCGCGACGGCGCCGGAATGCCCGCAGCCGCCGGCTCCGCGACGTTGTCCTGCTCGACGACGCCGCCGCGATCTGCATGGTTCGGCTTCCTCGACAACAGCACGGGCGGTCAGCCCTCCCTGCACCTCACTGAATCGCTTGCAGCGGCTGAAGGCTGCCGGACGCGCCGAGCACGACGATCGGCGTGTCCTCCTTGTATTCCGGTGCGGCCGCGACCTGCGCCTTGGTCAATTCCAGCGTGATGCTGTCCTTCTTGTTGGCGATCTTGCCGAAGCGCAGCGCGCTCCAGTCCACGACGATCTTGCGGCTGCCGACGCCGAGGAAGCCGCCGAAATCGATCGCCGCAGCGCGGACATGGCCGGTGCGATCGACGATGACGTCGACGATGCGCCCCATGTCCTCACCGGCGGCGCTGCGAACGTCGCGGCCGAGGACGCCGTGGGCCTCGCTCGCGCCGATGATGGTCACCGATGGCGGCGGCGCGGCGTCCTTGGGCGTGACGGGCACGGTGGAAGCCGGCGGTTGCACACTTGCCGGTGCCTTCGCTTCGCTCGGGGATGCAGGCGGCTCCTCGGCCGCGCGCGATACGGCGACCGTCAAGCCCGCGACAATCGCCACGCCCAGGACCAACCTTCCGATCGCACGCATGAACTCCTCCTCGCGCCTCTAGCGCGCCAGCACGATGGAGACCTGGATCTGACCGCGCGTGCGCATCACTTCCAGCGCCACGTCGTCGCCGTGACGGCTGACGCGGAGATCGACGCTGGATGCGCCGAGGCGCAGATCGCGCAGGATCACCTCGTTGAGGAACGCCGGCAGATGCGGGTTGCGCAGGCGAATCTCGCCGCGCGCGACGTCGAACTCGAGGCCGAGCGCCGCTTCCAGGAGCGTGAACGGCGTCGCGCTGGCCCAGGCCTGCGGCGCGCAGGCGACCGGATAGAGCGTTGGCCCGCGCCGCTTCTCGCGCCGGAAGCCGCAGAACAATTCGGGCAGCCGGCGCAAATCCATGTAGGTCGCGGCGTCGAACAGGCCCTTGAAAACGTGCGCCACCGAATGCTTGAGGCCGTAGCGCGCGAGCCCCAGCGCGATCAGCGCGTTGTCGTGCGGCCAGATCGATCCGTCATGGTAGGACATCGGGTTGTAGCGCACCTCGCCTTGCGCGACGGTGCGGATGCCCCAGCCCGAGAAGAAATGCGGCCGCATCAGGTCGGCGGCGACGAGACGCGCGCGGTCCTCGCGGACCATGCCGCTGAACAGGACCTGCCCGGCATTCGAGGTCCTGACCTTGCAGGGCCGCTTCTTGCCGTCGAGCGCAAGCGCATAGGTGCCGAGCTCCTCGCACCAGAACGCCTGCTCGAAGCGCTCGGCCAGCGCCCTGGCTTCGGCCTCGAGCTTGCGAACCCGGTCCGGCTTGCCGAGCCGCAGCGCGCAACGCGCAGCGAGCTGCTTGGCGACAAAGACGTAGCCCTGGACCTCCGCGAGCGCGATATTGCCCTCGGCAAGCCGGCCGTCGGCATGGAAGATCGCGTCGTAGGAATCCTTCCAGCCCTGGTTCGCCAGCCCTTTCTCGGTCGCACGCTGGTATTCGACGAAGCCGTCATTATCAGGGTCGCCGGGACCGTCGATCCAGGCGAGCCCTGCCTCGATCGCGGGCCACAGCTCGATCAGCGTGGCCTCGTCGCCGGTGCGTTCGAAATAGCTGCCGGCGAGCAGCACGAACAGCGCGGTCGAATCGACGCTGCCGTAATAATGCGCGAACGGCACCTCTCCGAGCGCAGCCATCTCGCCGCCGCGCATCTCGTGCAGGATCTTGCCGGGCGCGGCATCCGCGAGCGGATCGACCGCCGCGGCCTGGTAATGCGCGAGCCGGCGCAGGACGCCCTTGGCAATGCGCGGATCGACCCAGAGCATCTGCAGCGCGGTGATAAGGCCGTCTCGCCCGAACGTCGTCGAGTACCAGGGAATGCCGGCATAGGGATAGCGTCCCTGCGGCGTCTCGGTCATCAGCATGTTGAGGTCGGCCATGGCCTGGCACAGCACCTCGTTGAAGATGTTGTTGGAGGTCTCGATGCTGGCGGCTCCGGCCGTCTGAAGCCGCATCTCGCGGCGGTGCGCCAACAGACCCGGGAAGAACCGCACCGGCTTTTCCGTGACCGGCCGGTTGCAGGACACGGCGACGAACAGCGATTTGGCCTGGTGCGGCTCCAGGTCGAGCTCCCAGGTTGCGGCATCGACCGAGAGCCGCGTCGGACGCGGATCGAAATGTAGTCCGGTGATCCGCTCGGTCTCGTCGAGACCGCGATATTCGAACAGGACGTCGGTCGGTCCGAGCAGCCGGCTCGTTCCGATCCCGCGGCGCGGCCGCCGCTCGCCGCGGACCTCGAACAGATCGGCGAAGTCGTTGCCGAACAGCAGCGTCAGGTTGAAGCTGGTGCGCCGCTCGCCGTGGTTCTGCACGCCGATCCGCTGGTAGGCGGTGCCGCGCCACAGGAAGATCGTGCGCACGACGTGCAACAGGTCCTTCTGCAGAACGAGGCTGCCCTGCCGGTAGATGTCCGGATTGGTGAGGTCGACGGTCAGCGCCGAATTGTCGTCGCGCAGATTCGAGCCGAGCAGCAGCGGCTGGAGATCGTCGAGCACGAGCTCCAGCCGCGCGAGATAGCGCGTGTCGTGATGGAACAGCCCGTCCGGCCCGCCGGCGGAAGCGCCGATGTCACCGTGGCTGTCGAGCACGATGAAGGTGTCATCGTGCTTGAGCGAACGCCGCGGCCGGGCCGAGGGCCCGGTCATCGGAATGTAGAAGGGCTGTTCCGCGACCTGTCCCGGGGTCCGCGTCACGGAGACGAATTGGGTTACGGCTTCGGCCGACATGAGCTGCTCCCCTGCGCTTGTTTCGAAACGCAACCAACTCGAGAACGCGACGGTTGGTCTACGCGGCGGCTTGCGCGAGCCGGCTCATTTCCTGCGTGACCAGCTCACGATACGGCCCGTGGCCCTGCATCAGACGCTCGGGCGAGCCGTCCTCGATGATCTTACCATTCCTCAACACCACCACGCGGTCGAAATTGCGCAGCGTCGCGAGGCGATGCGCAATCGCGATCACGGTGCGGCCGCGCATCAGGCGCGACAGCGCTTCGCGGATCGCCTCCTCGGATTCGCTGTCGAGCGCGGCGGTCGCCTCGTCCAGCAGCAGGATCGGCGCATCCTTCAGGAAGGCGCGCGCGATGGCGATGCGCTGGCGCTGGCCGCCCGACATCTTGACGCCGCGGTCGCCGACCATGGTGTCGAGGCCCTCGGGCAGGCTCTCGACGAAGTCGCAGCGCGCCGCGATCGCCGCGCGCAGCACCTCGTCGTCGGTCGCGTTCGGCCGGCCGTAGCGGATGTTCTCGCGGATCGACCGATGAAACAGGGAGATGTCCTGCGGCACGACGGAAATCGCCTCGCGCAGGCTCAGCTGCGTCACTTTCGAGATGTCCTGGCCGTCGATGGTGATGCTGCCATCGTCGACGTCGTAGAAGCGCTGCAGCAGCGTGAACAGCGTCGACTTGCCGCCGCCGGACTGGCCGACCAGTCCGACGCGCTGGCCGGGCTGGAGGCGCAGGCTGAAGCGCTCGAAGATCTTGTCGCCGCCGGGATAGCCGAAGGTGACGTTGTTGAACGCGATGGCCGCGCCGCTCTTGACCAGGGGCTCGGCCTCGGGATGGTCGCGGAGCTCGTGCGGCACCAGCAGCGTGGCGATCGCCTCGGTCAGACGCGCGACGTGCTGGGTGACGTCGACCAGCGCCACCGCGAGGTCGCGTGTGGCGCTCAGGATGGAGATGCCGAGCGTACAGACCAGCACGACGTCGCCGGTCGTCGCTTCGCCCTTCTGCCAGAGCGAGATCGCCCAGGCCATCAGCGCAATCGTCAAGATCACGGTAATGGCGGCATGCAACAGCCGCAGCTTCTCCAGGTAACGCAGGCTGCGGCTTCGCGCGGTCAGCTCCTGGTTCACCGTTGCATCGAACCGCTCATGCTCGTGGCTGATGCCGCAGAAGGCGCGCACCAGCGGCATGTTGCTGATGACGTCGATCATCTCGCCGTCGACCAGCGCGGCCTTGTCGGCGAAATCGTCGTGCAGCGGCTTGCCGGCCGCGGCCAGACGAAACATCGCAACCACCATGCCGCCGGCGACCAGGATCAAGCCGAGCGCCATATGGGGGCTGACGGTTCCAATCAGCAAGATTGCCGCAATTGTGGCAATGCACGGCGGCAACACATTCCAGACGAGCATATTCTCGACGGTGAACACCGCGTTCGAGGTCGCGGTGATGCGGCTCGTCAACATGCCGGGCATCCGGTCCGAGAAGTAGCTCGGCGCGTGCCCGGTCAAATGACGAAAGATGTCGCGCCGTATATCGCCCGTGACCCGGACGAAGGTGAAGCTCGCTGTCCAACTCGCGATCCGCCACAGGAAGTTGTCGGCGGCAATCAGTGACATGAGCAGAATGAATGCCAGCCATACGCCACCGCCATACGAAGGCCCGGCGGACAAGGCATCGACCAGGGCTTTGACGCCATATTGGGTGCCTACGGAGCAGGCAACGGCCCCCACGACCGCGGCCAAGATCACCGAATGCGACGCGAGACGACGCCGGAGATAGCGCAAGACAAAGGCAAATGGCCTGCGCGCGTATCCAGAAAGCTGATCCATATGGCTGTCGCCCCGTTATGCTGATTTTCGTTTGGTTACTGGTCGAGTGAACATCGACCGCTTCGCCTCGGTTCCCGGGCAATCCCATCACGACATGCGGATGCGGACGATCTGCGAAGATCTGGTGGCAGCATCGCGACGCATAGCCGACGTGTCGAAGATGTAACGTTCGGGGGAAGGAACTTCGCAGGTGCGGGAACGTTCCCTCGTCTGGCATTGCCGGTGCCGTACAGGCGGGGGTTTCAACATTCATGATCGCAGAGGAGATGGTGAGATGCGCATCGCGCAGGTAGCTCCGTTGACGGAGGCTGTTCCACCCAAGCTGTATGGCGGCACCGAGCGGGTGGTGCATTGGTTGACGGAGGAGCTGGTGGCACTGGGCCACGACGTGACGCTTTTCGCCAGCGGCGACTCGCAGACATCCGCCAAGCTCGATGCATTATGGCCCCGGGCACTTCGGCTCGACGGTTCCGTGCGCGACCCCAACGCGCTGCACATGGTGCTGCTGGAGCGGGTGCGGCAGAAATGTGACGACGAGGAGTTCGACTTCCTCCACTTCCATCTCGACTATTATCCCTGGTCGTTGTTCCACCGCCAGCCGACCCCGTTCGTGACCACACTGCACGGCCGGCTCGATCTGCCGGAGCATCAGCCGGTCTTCAACACCTTCTCCAAGATGCCCGTCATCTCGATCTCCAATGCGCAGCGGCGGCCGGTGCCGCAGGCGAACTGGGTGACCACGATCCACCACGGCCTGCCGGAGAAGCTGCTGACGCCGAAGCCGGCGAAACAGGAATACCTCGCCGTGCTCGGCCGCATCGCGCCCGAGAAGGGCGTCGATCGCGCCATCAAGATCGCGACCCATTGCGGCATTCCGCTGAAGATCGCGGCCAAGGTCGACCGTGCCGACCAGGATTATTACGACGAGCTGATCCGGCCGATGATCGAGAACAATCCGTTGATCGATTTCATCGGCGAGATCAGCGATCACGAGAAATCGGATTTCCTGAGCGGCGCGCTCGGCCTCTTGCTGCCGATCGATTGGCCGGAGCCGTTCGGCCTCGTCATGATCGAGGCCATGGCGTGCGGAACGCCCGTCGTCGCCTTCAACCGCGGCTCGGTGCCGGAGATCATCGACGAGGGCCTCACCGGCTTCATCGTCGAGGATGTCATCAGCGCCGCGGGCGTGGTGAAGCGGCTTCCGCAACTCGACCGCACCGCGATCCGCAAGCAGTTCGAGACCCGCTTCACCGCGCGGCGCATGGCCCTGGACTACCTCGCCGCCTATCGCAGCCTGACCGAGGCGCAGGCACCGCGGATCAAGCTGGTGAGCAGCGCGGAGTAGGGGGCTACCCGCAACTCTCGTGTCCCGGACGCGCTGCAACGCCCTTTGCGTTGCTGCGCAGAGCCGGGACCCACGCGGCAGGCACGCTTTCGGAAGCATGGGCCCCGGCTCTGCAGCGCACCGCTGAAGAAGCGCTGCGCTGCGTCCGGGGCACGAGCCGGCCCTATCCCACTCTCGCCCGCTTCGGCTCGACGATCTCGAACATGCGTGGAAACTCGTCCATCAGCCCCATCAGCTCGGCAAGCTTCATCGGATTGCCCGACAGCTTGACCTTGCCGGCGGCGACGGCCTCCGGAAAGCTCGTCAGCTTGGCGATCACCTCGTCGAGCGTGGAGCGCTCCAGCGTGAAGCTGGCGTCCGCATTTTCCGCCTGCACGCCCTCGGTATAGGTCAGCGCGCAGTTCTCCAGATTGAGCGCGAAGCTCTCGCCGGTGTCGGAAAAGCGCCAGTTCAGGACGATGTGCTTGCCTTCGGCCTTGCGGCCGTTGAGGCGGATGCCGAGCACGTCCCAGAGCTGCGAGGTGCGCAGCGCGGCCAGCGTCTCGCGCGGCATCGGCGGGCGTGCCGGCACCTTCGGCATGCCCTGGCGCAATTCCTGCGCGCCGAACAGATAGGCGTTGCGCCAGGTCGCGCTTTCGGCGGCATAGCCGAGCTGCTCCAGCGTATCAGCCAGCAACGCGCGCGCCGCCGCATTGTCGGGCTCGGCGAAGACGAGATGGCCGAGCACTTGGGCGACGAAGCGGAATTCACCCTTCTCGAAGTCCGCCGCCGCCCGCGCGAGGATGGCATCCGCACCGCCCATATATTCCACGTACTTCTTCCCGGACTCCACCGGGGGCAGCGGATCGAGATTGACCGGATTGGCGTCGTACCAGCCGAGATATTTCTGGTAGATCGCCTTCACATTGTGCCGGATGTGGCCGTAATAGCCGCGGCCGTGCCAGGCGGCCTCCAGGCTCTTCGGCAGCCGGATCGTTTCGGCAATCTCGGCGGCGTTGAGGCCGTGGTTCATCAGGCGGATGGTCTGGTCATGCGCGAACTTGTAGAGATCGCGCTGCTGCCGGATCATCGTGCCGATCCGCTCGCGTCCCCACACGGGCCAGTGGTGCTGCCCGCACATTGCCTCCGCCTTGCCGTCCCAGAGCAGCAAGGCCTCGCCGAGATACCTGGACCAGGCCAGCGCGTCGCGCACGTCGGCGCCGCGGAACGGCAGCAAATTGTGGAAATTGTGGGTGCAGTTCTCGGCGAGGTTCAAAAGCTTGTAACGCGGGATGAAGAAGTGCATCTCCGCCGGCGCCTCGCTGTTCGGCGCCATCTGGAATTCGAACGCGACGCCGTCGATGACGCGAACATCGCCGGTTGCCATGATCAGGTCAGTCGGACGCAGCAACGCGACGGAGCCGGCCGCCATCGACTTGCCGAGCCCGCAATCGACCTGCCCCCGCGGCCCCTTGGCGAGCAGCGGTCCGAACTGATACTGCGCCCGCCGCAGCATCGCAGGTCCAGCGATGATGTTCTCGGAGACCGCGTGCTCCATGAACAGGTTCGGCGCGATGATCGGCACGCTGCCGGTGGCGAGCGCATCCTGCTCCAGCACGCCGCGCGCGCCGCCCCAATGGTCGGTGTGGGTATGGGTGAAGATGATCGCCGCGACCTGCCGCGTGCCGCGATGCCTAAAGTAGAGATCGAGCGCGGCGCGCGCGCCTTCGATCGACGTCAGCGTATCCACGACGATGACGCCGCTGTCGCCCTCGATCAGCGTCATGTTGGCGATGTCGAGGCCGCGAACCTGGTAGACGCCGGGCACCACCTCGAACAAGCCGTGCTGCATGTTGAGCCGCGCCTGCCGCCACAGGCTCGGATTGACCGTCGGTGGCGCCTGTTCCGTTGCGAGGAAGCCGTAAGGTTCGAGGCTCCAGACCGTGCGCCCTTGCGGGTTCGTGATGGTCGCGTTCTCGATCGTCCCGAGGAAACCACGCGCGGCATCGTCGAAGTCCCGTGCGTCGGAAAACGGCAACGCGTCCAGCATCGCCGCTTGCTGCGCGATGACGGACGGCGAGGCGTCCTTCGGCTCGTTGGAAATCTCTGTCATTGGCCGGCTCCTCCCTGCTCTGGTTGGAACCATCTAACCGCATCTCACCGCCGAGGGCCATTGTTGGGCAAAGCGGCGGCCGGGTTCACCCTCCCCCTCCAGGGACCCTCCAGGGGAGGGTCAGAGTCGCACCACCTTTCGCCTCGCTACATCCCCAATAGCCGCGGCAGCCACAGCGACAGGCCGGGCCAATAGGTCACCACCACCAGGAAGCCCAGCATCGTCAGCAGCCATGGCCACACCGCGACCGTGAGCTCGGTGATTCCCATCTTGGCGATGCCCGAGGCGACGTAGAGATTGAGGCCGACGGGCGGATGGCACAGGCCGACCTCCATGTTCACGGTCATCAGGATGCCGAAATGGACGGGATCGATGCCGAGCTTGACCGCAACCGGAAACAGGATCGGCGCCATGATCAGGATGATCGAGGACGGCTCCATCACATTGCCCGCCAGCAGCAGCAGGAGGTTGACGAGCAGCAGGAAGCCGATCCAGCCCAGGCCCTGGTCGATCATCCATTGCGCCAGCGCCTGCGGGACGTTCTCGTAGGTCATCAGGAACGAGAACAGCACGGCGTTGGTGATGATGTAGAGCAGCATCGCCGAGAGATTGGCCGACGACAGCAGCACGCGCGGCACGTCGCGCAGCTTCAGATCCTTGTAGATGAACACCGCGACGACGAAGGCGTAGACCGCGCTGACGGCGGCCGCCTCGGTCGGCGTGAACAGGCCGCTGTAGATGCCGCCGATCACGATCACGATCAGGAGGATGCCCCAGATCGACTTGCGGAACGCATCGAGACGCTCGACGAAGGTGGCCTTCGGCATCCGCGGATAGTCGTTGCGCCAGGCGCGATAGAACGTCGTGGCGCCGAGCAGCGAGGCCAGCGCAAGCCCCGGCACGATGCCGGCGATGAACAGCTTGCCGACCGAGCTGTTGGTGGAGACGGCGTAGAGCACCATCGGGATCGACGGCGGAATCAGAATTCCGAGCGAACCCGACGTCGTGATCACGCCCGCGCCGAACCGTTTGGGAAAGCCCTGCGCGACCATGGCCGGCAGGATCACCGAACCGATCGCCACCACGGTCGCCGGCGAAGAGCCGGAGATCGCGGCGAACAGCGCGCAGGCGACCACGCCCGACAGCGCGAGGCCGCCGTACCAATGGCCGACCAGCGACGTTGCGAACGTGATCATCCGCCGCGCCACGCCGCCATGGGTGAGGAAGTTGCCGGCGAGGATGAAGAACGGGATCGCCATGATCTCGAAATTCTCGATGCCGGTGAACAGCTTCAGCGCCACCGATTCGGTTCGCACGTCGGTCAGCGTGAACATGAAGCTGAGCACGGTGAGACCGAGCGCGATCGAGATCGGCATGCCCGTCAGCATCAGCGAGAGCAGGAGAGCGAACACGATGAAGACGCGCAGGCCCTGCGGCAGGGTGATGACATGGGCCGCATGCGCGAAGCACAGCGCGACGATCAAAACCGGCAGCAGCATCAGGATCCAGCCGAGCGGGCTGCGCTCGTCGCGGACCACCTGGGTGGGCGTGACGGGGGCCGGATGCACCGGGTCGACGTCGACGCCTTCGACGCCGGCCATGTCGTGGTGCGGCAGTTCGCCGGTGTGGTAGAACGACCAGGCGACCTGCAGGAAGCGGAAGCACATCAGACCGGAGCCGAGCGGAATGGTGAGGTACACCATCCACATCGGCGCTTCCAGATCGTTGGACTGCTGGCCGGTCTGCCACATCTGGCTGACGAACGCGGCGCCGAAATAGGCGACGATGGCGGTGAAGAGCGCGCCGCACAGAAGGCCGAAGGTGATGACACGGCGGCGCGAGCCGCCGGGCAGGATGTTGACCAGCACATCGACGCCGACATGGATGCCGGTCCGCACGCCGTAGGCGGCGCCGAACTTCGCCATCCAGATGAACATGTAGATGCAGAGCTCCTGCGCCCACGACAGGTCGAGCGCGGCAAGCCAGGCGAACGTTGCGCGCGCGGGCACCGCGAGGAAGGCCAGGTTGCGGGCTTCCGCCCATTTGGCGATGTCGATCGACAGCCCGGCGCCGTAACGGTGCAGCACCGCGACGAAGATGAGCGACGTCGCAGCCGCGATCATGGTCGCGATCAGCCATTCCTCGAGATGATCGAGAAAACGATTCAGGACACGCAGCAACTTGGTCCCCCCGGTATTGGATCATTCAAGCGCAACGGTCGGGAGCGCGATCACCCCCGACCGTTGGTATTGTTGTTATTGGGGCGCAGCCCGTCAGTTCATCTTGACGTCGAGTTCCTTAGCGAGGAGATCGAGCACCTCCTGCCCGACCCGCCCCTTGGCCCATTTATAAGTCGGCTGCATCGCCTCCTGCCAGGCCTTGCGGTCGGCTTCGGTGAGATAATGCAGATTGGTCTTGCCGGTCTTCTTGATCTCGGCCAGCGCGTCCTCGTTCTCCTGGCGAGCGATCGAGTTGGTGTAGTCGGTCGCCTCCGCCATCGCCTTGTCGAGTTGGGCGCGGATATCGGGCGGCAGGCCGGACCAGAATTTCGAGTTGACGATGACGGCATATTGCAGATGCGCGTGATAGGACACGGTGATGTCCTTCTGCACCTCGTAGAACTTCTGAGTGAGGTAGTTGGACGCGGTGTTCTCGCAGCCGTCGACCACGCCGGTCTGCAAGGCCTGGTAGACTTCCGAGAACGCCATGATCTGCGGGATCGAGCCCATGATGCGAAAATACTGATCGGCGATCTTCGATCCGGAGATGCGGAACTTGAGGCCCTGGAAATCGGTCGGCTTCATCAGCGGCCGATTGGCGGAGACCATGTGGAAGCCGTTGTCCCAATAAGCGAGGCCAGTGATGCCCTTGGCCTCCAGCTTCTGGAACAGCCACTTGCCGACCGTGCCCTTCATCGCATTGGCATAGGTCTGTTCGTCCTTGAACAGCCAGGGCAGGTCGAGCGCCTCGAACTCCTTGATGCCGAGCGGGGCGAACTTCGCGGTCGAGGGCGCAAGCATCTGCACCGAGCCGAGCTGGAGCGCTTCGATCTCCTCCTTGTCCTTGTAAAGCGTGGAGTTCGGATAGACTTCGACCTTGACCTTGCCGTCGGTGTATTTTTCGGCGAGCTCCTTGAATTTCAGCGCGCCCTTCCCTTTCGGCGTGTCGTTGGCGACGACGTGGCTGAACTTCACCACGATAGGGCTCTGAGCCTGGACGATGGCGGGAGCCAAGAGAACAGCTGCGGCGGCGACCGCGGCAAGCAGCTTGCGCATGAAGGGACCTCCCAACAACCTCTAACCGGGTTCGTTTGTTCTTTCAGGTCTGTAGTGACAGCAATCCGCCAGCCGAACAACTAGACCTAAGCCCAATTTGCCGCAGCCAAGCTAACGTGGCGACTGCCGGATGCGCAAGCCGGCGTCGGCACGTGTCCAAGCGAACGAGCGCTTATGCCGCATTGCGGTAGTGCCATCAGCCTTTGCGCTGTGCGACCATGAAGAGCCTCCGGAACGGGAACAGCGTCTGCCCCGCCGCATTCTTCGGATAGGCCCTTGCGACGCGCATCCCGTAGGCGGCTTCGAACGCGGCCTTCTCTTCGCCTTGGAGAACGTCGAGATAACGCGTCAGCCAGGTGCCCTTGGTCCATTCCTTCACGGGGTTGTCGCCTTCGAGCACCTGCAGATATTCGGTCTCCCAGATGTCGATGTTGGCCGACATCGGCGCGAGAAGATCGTGATAGAAGGCCGGCCCTTCTACCGGCGGCGCGGTGACGAGATGCTCCACCTTGGACCGCCACGGGCCATCGAGCGCGGTCTCGCCGATCAGCACATGCGACGGCGCGAGGAAATTGCGCGGCATCTGCACCGCGAGCATGCCCCCAGGCGTCACCTTCTCCATCAGCGACGGAAACAGTGCCGCATGATTGGGCAGCCAGTGCAGTGCGGCATTGGAATAGATCAAGTCGTACTGCCCGCCGGGACTCCAATGGCCGAGATCCTCATGTGACCATTCCACGTCAGGCGCGGCCTTGCGCCCTGCCGCGACCATCTCCGCCGAGCCCTCGACCCCGGTCACGCGTGCCTCCGGCCAGCGCTCCCTGATCAATTTGGTGACGTTGCCGGCGCCGGCGCCGAGATCGGCGATTGCGCGCGGGGCAAAATCCGGAATCCGCATCAACAGGTCGACGGCGGGCCGGAGCCGATGGCCGGAGAACTTCAGATATTGCTGCGGATCCCAGACCATCTTCGATGCCTTCTCTTTTTCGTATTTCCTTCGCCAAGGCTCTTGTCCTTCGGCAAGCCTCTTGGTTACCACTGCTCGTCCCGGTCGGGCAATTCGCAGGCCCGCGGGACAGGGCAGGAAGCGAACAACAAAACGCAAGCAAGACCAGGAGGGCGTGCGGGCATGGATCTCGGGCTCACATCGAAAACCGCTGTCGTCACCGGCGCGAGCATCGGCATCGGCCGCGCCATCGCCAAGGGCCTTGCCGCCGAAGGTGTGCGCGTCGTCGGCGTGGCGCGCCGTACTGATCTGCTCGCCGAGCTGGTGAAAGAAGTCGGTAGCGGATTGATCACGCCGCTCGCGCAGGACGTGATGGCCAAGGACGCCGCCGAGACCATCGCGGCCTTTGCCCTGAAGGAGCTCGGCCATGTCGACATCCTCGTCAACAATGCCGGCGGCAGCCGGCCCCTGCCCGTCGATGCGCCCGACAGCAAATGGGACGAGGCGATCGCGCTCAACTTCACCAGCTACCGCCGCATCGCCCATGCATTGCTGCCGCAGATGATCGAGCGCAAATGGGGCCGCATCGTCAACATCACCGGCAAGTCCGAGCCGGAGGGCCTCAATGCCGCCTTCGCCGCCAAGGCCGCCGTGCACGCCTGGGCCAAGGGCCTGTCGCGCGAGATCGGCAAGCACGGCATCACCATCAACTGCATCCCGCCCGGCCGCATCATGAGCGAGCAGATCCGCCGCAACTACCTGCCGGACTATCGCGAGCGCTTTGCCGAGGAGGAGATCCCGGTCGGTTATTGGGGGGAGCCGGAGGATCTCGCCGCACTCGCGGTGTTCCTGGCCTCGCCGGTGGCGCGCTACATCACGGGCGCGGTGATCCCGGTGGATGGCGGATTGCGGAGGTATCAGTTCTAGGAATTCCCGAGTCCCTCAGGCCCCACCAACGCATGCAGCTATCGCATATGACTTGTGGAGGCTGCCTGCGCGCACGCCTCGTCCTTCGAGACGGCGCTTACGCGCCTCCTCAGGATGAGGCTAATCGGCCCCAGTGCGCATCGAAACTGCTGCCGCACACTCCGCCCTCATCCTTGTATGGGGGGTGAGTTGTCAAGAGAGCATTGTTTGTTGGCGGCGGTCTTGGGCGCCGAGGCGAGGCACGGTCAAGGCTGGCCGCAGGCCACCGCCGGAGGCGGCGCGTTAGCGGCCTTGACGGCGACGAGCTCGGCGCCACAATGGAGCGTTCGCAACATGCGCATCGGCGCTGGCAGGCGGGACGTGATGCGAGGCCTGGGCCGTGAACGACAATGCGGCAGGACCGCATCACCTTGTATCCGGTCGGGCACGCGGCCCGGTACCCTGATCTTTCATGCACGGGTGAAGGCAAAGCCCAGCAAGGACGGGACCCATCTGAGAGAGCGGGTGGTTTGCTCCCCTGGATGAGGACGGTCACGCGTCTGTCCTGGCTCACGTCGGCCGTCATTGCGCCTGGCCGTTCAGGAAGCAGGATGCA
This sequence comes from Bradyrhizobium agreste, assembly GCF_016031625.1. Lineage (GTDB taxonomy): Bacteria > Pseudomonadota > Alphaproteobacteria > Rhizobiales > Xanthobacteraceae > Bradyrhizobium > Bradyrhizobium agreste. Next base: position 184,641 of record NZ_JACCHP010000013.1, read on the forward strand.
GCACGGCGCCGGTGGGGATGACACCGGTGGTGAGATAGCGCCACAGCGCGACCATCAGCTTGCGCGCCAGGGCGACGACTGCAATGCGCCGGATGCGTCCTTTGATGTTGCGCACCCGCTCGCGGAACCAGCGCGTCAGCGCGCTGTCCGGTTGATGGACTGTCCATAGCCACGCCAGCTCGATGGCGAGCTCACGGGCCCGCCGGTTGCCGGCCTTGCTGATGCCCTGCTCCCGGCTTCGCTCGCCGCTGTCATAAGGCGTGCCGGTGAGGCCAAAATAGCTGCCGACCTGA
>NZ_JACCHP010000014.1 GCF_016031625.1 Bradyrhizobium agreste
ACCCGTGCATGAAAGATCAGGGTACCGGGCCGCGTGCCCGACCGGATACAAGGTGATGCGGTCCTGCCGCATTGTCGTTCACGGCCCAGGCCTCGCATCACGTCCCGCCTGCCAGCGCCGATGCGCATGTTGCGAACGCTCCATTGTGGCGCCGAGCTCGTCGCGGTCAAGGCCGCTAACGCGCCGCCTCCGGCGGTGGCCTGCGGCCAGTCTTGACCGTGCCTCGCCTCGGCGCCCAAGACCGCCGCCAACAAACAATGCTCTCTTGACAACTCACTCCCCATACAAGGATGAGGCTCATCAGCGTCATTGCCCGTTGAAACTGCGCCGCGCATTCCGCCCTCATCCTGGGGAGCCCGCCTCAAGCGGGCGTCTCGAAGGATGGCCGCAGGGAAGAACTCAAAAATGCGATAGCCCTGCCCCGCGGGGAAGGCGTGGCCCGGCACCGACGCCGCCCATAGACCTTCGCAGGCGCAAGTGCTACTCCGCGAATTGACATGAACGATCTCTCGCTGACCATCCTTCCCGAAGCCGCCGGCGACGCCCAGGCGATCGAGCGGCTGCACGAACGCACCTTCGGCCCTGGCCGCTTCGTGCTCAGCGCCTACCGGATCCGCGAGCACGTCGACCATCTGCTCGAACTGTCCTTTACGGCCCGCATCGGCACGCTCCTGGTCGGCTCGGTCAGGCAATTGCCGATCCTGATCGGCGACACGCCGGCGCTGCTGCTCGGGCCGCTCACCGTCGAGCCGCCATTCCGCGGCCGCGGTGTCGGTCGTCTGTTGATGGAGCGCGCGCTGAAGGACGCCAGGGCGAAAGGTCACCGCCTGGTGTTGCTGGTCGGCGACGAGCCCTATTACGGCCGCATCGGCTTCAAGCCGGTCGCCAAGGGCCGCGTCACCATGCCGGGTCCCGTCGATACCGCGCGCATCCTGGTGTTCGAGCTCGTCGACGGCGCCTTCGAGGGCGTGTCGGGTGCGGTCGGCCCCGACTGGAGCAAGGCGCGGAAGTAGAGCTGCGATCCTGTCAATGAGGCCCCCGGCAGCAGCCTCTTACTCCGTCATTGCGAGCCACCGGGTCCGCGCGAAGCGCGGCCCCATGACAGGCTCCGCGAAGCAATCCAGAATCGCTCTGCGCAGGCGGTCTGGATTTGCTTCGTCGCAAGGGCTCCTCGCAATGACGGCGTGTGCCGCCGACTGACCTGAGCCTAGAACTTGAAGTTCGCGAACGCCCGCACGCCGATGCCGGGCATCAAGACCTCGTCCTTGGTGTATGAAACCGAGTTGCGGATCTTCTCATTGAGAAGATTGTTGCCGACCAGGCCGGCATACATCTCCCGCGCGCCGAGCCAGTTTGGGCCGAGCTTGGTCTTGTAGGTGACCTCCGCCTTGAGGAGATTATAGCCGGGCGTGGGCGTCTCGGCGATCTCCGCAACGTTGCTTTGCGGGAAGGCATGCAGCAGATTGATGCGTGCCAGCCAGTTGGAGTCGCGCCAGAACAGGCCGGCACCGATGCGCGCGGGCGGAATCCGGGGAACGTTGGTGCCGTCGGTGAACGTGGCGCGGACGATGTCGAACTGGTTCTCAAAACCCCAGATGCCGCCGTAAAGCGGCCCGACGTCGATCTGGCTCTGGAATTCACCGCCGCGGAAGATCGCGTTTTTCTGCGAGTAGACGGCCTGGTTGAGTTCGGCGTCGGGCGCGCCGCAGGATGCGAAATCTTCATCGCACATGACGCCGGTCAGCCGCCGATAGATGAAGTTGTCGAAGCGGGTGTAGTAAGCGGTGGCCTCGAACCGGAGCGGCCCCGTGGCGCGGCGCAGGCCGACCTCGACCGTCTTGGCGGTCTCGATCGTCAGGTTCGGGTTGCCGATGTCGAAGGTGGCGGTCGCATCGTGCGGGCCGCGGGAGAACAACTCGGCCGGCTTCGGTGCACGCTCGACATATTGCGCGGTGAGGCTGCCGACGAGGTTGTACGGCAGGATCTGGATCAGGCCGACGCTGCCGCTCTTCGGCGTGAAATGCAGATTGCGGGCGATGCTGGTCTGAGGATCGCCATTCGGCAGGAAATCAGCGGGAAAATCGGGCGTCGATCCGCTCAGGTCGACGTGCTCGATGCGGCCGGCAATTTGGGCCTTGGTCGTGTCGGTGAATTTCAGCTCATTGAACACGTAACCCGCTTCGCGCATGTTGCGATTCGGATTCCACAGGCCGTTGAAGAGCGCGCCGGGATCGTCGGGGCTCGGCGCGGTCAGCTCCTGATGTGCGGCCTGAAAACCGAATGCGGTCGTGATCTCGGCGAACCGCGCATTGAATGGCATCAGCTGCGTTTCGACGCGGATCTCCTCTTCCCTGTTGGTGAAGGTCTGCCGCACGCCCAGGGTCGTCAGGTCGGCAGGATCGGCGAGGCCGATTTCGTTGTGGCGGTAGTTGGTGGCACCTGCCCAGAAACGAACAGCGTCGATCGCCGCCGCGTCGGGCCGATACTCGCCCTTCATGGTGATCTTGGTCTGATGCGCATCGATACGGGTCTGGTGATCGGCGCCGTCGATGCCGGGAATATGGTACAGCGAGTCGTTCTGCGTGATCGCAGCGCCGATGAAGCCACCATAGAAGAAGTACGAGCCGCCGATCGAGGCGCCGTCCGATCGCGTTGCCGAGTTCGGTTGACGACTGCCGACCGGCCGCGTGTCGTCGAAGCGGTAGGGGTAACCCGGGATGTAGTAGTCGGAAGTATTGCGGCCATACGCATCGGCGTGGACGGCGAAGTTGTTGCCGCCGCCGTCGAGCAGAACGCCACCTTCGACGCCGCGGTTGACCGAATCGAAAGAGGTGCGTGTTTCGGCCGTCACGCATGGCGACGACCCCGCCGTTGCCAGCGGTGCCTTGGCCGGCAAGCCGTAGCTCTGGAACGGTGAGGCGCCGCACGAAGGCAGCGCATCGGGAATGCGGTTGTTGGTGGCGGCGACGACGCCGCCGATCGAGGTCGAGCCGTAGCGGAGCGCGGCGGGACCGCGGATCACCTCGACCTGATTGGTCGCAAGCGGATCGATCGGCACGAAATGATCCTCGCCGAGATCGGAGGCGCCGCCGGCATTGGTGCCGTTCTCGAGGATGCCGACGCGGTTGACGTCGAGACCTCTGATGATCGGCCGGCTGGACGCGCCGGGCGCAAAGCTCGAACCCGTAATGCCGGGCTTGGAGAACAGGAGATCGCCGAGCTGGGCGCCGCCCTCCCTGCGGATCTCCTCGTTCGGCACCACCGTCACGGTCGCGAACTGGTCGGTCACGATGGGCAGAACGCCTTGCTCGGGTGCGGCGGGCGCCGGAGCTGCAGGCGTGGTTTCAGCCGTCTGTTGGCGGCTGCGCGACGGTGCGCCGCGCGTCACACGGACCGGGCTGCGGGTCGGCACGACGGCCCTGCGCACAATGGGGCTCGGGGCCGTCACGGTGACGGCAGGGATCTCCGTCGACGATGTGTCTTGCGCGAAGGCGGGCGTGGCGGCGGCGCCGAGCAGGAGCAGGCTTGTTCCGCTAAGGCGCTGCGCGCGTCGCAAGCTAAATGACATGGTGCTGATTCCAGTCAGGCCGTCCGCACGATTGTCTGCTGATCGGAGGCGGCCTGCCGTCGCAGTGCGACGGAATTTCGACTTCAATTGCTCCCGAGCGTTTGCCGAGATACGGCGAGCCCAGGCGTGATCAAGCGATTTTGGAAGTCAGGCCTTGGGAGGGGCACGGGGCTGGAACGCCGTGCCCGCTGATTTCAGATGGATGAATTCGGCATCCGTGATGCGGTAGAGCAGCTCGATGGCCCGTGGCAGCAGCAGCACGGGCGGCGTCGCGAACACGATTGTGCTCGCCATCGCGGCGACGGCGCAGATCGCGCAATTGTCGTCGCCCGGATGCTCGCGATGGGGGCTTGAGGGAGATTGCTTCTGGACCGCGGCGCGGTCGATCGCAGCAACGGCGTTGGTACCCTCGGCCTGCTGAAGCGAGGATTGGGCGAGGGGCGCGGCCTGCGCGGACCAGTGGCTGTGGCCGAACGTCAGCGCGAACTGCACCAGCATCGCGAACAACGCGAGCCGGGCACCGTGCCTTATGTTTGACCGATACCACATCATGCGATGAAACACCCACGCGTGGGCGGTATTGCTCTGCCGTCCCCGAAGTTACAGTCGCAGGGGGTCTCGGCCGATGTCAACCATCGCAAGGCCGCCAAGGTTGTTCGACGAAACAATGTGGTATTCCTGCAACTTGGTATGTCGCGCGTCACGCCACTTGCCTGTTCCAACTGGGAAATGGATCAGGGAGATGGCGCCAGGCGTCTGGCATGAAGGCATCAACCAGGCACTCAGCGGCGTCGAGTTCGGCGCGCTCGGCAAGGCGCCGCACCGCTTCGAGGAGATCGTCGCGGAGCGTGCAGCAGATGGAGCCGTTCGACATCTCCACCAGCTTCTCGTCAGTGCGAGAGAGCCCACCATCATACTTCAGGAGCTCGGCATCGATGTTCACCTCGCTCATGTCGTTGACGATGACGGCGATCCCGTCCCGGTTGTTGAGAATGTGATTGAGCAGCGTGGTCTTTCCCGCGAAATCCCGACAGGACGGTGACGGGAGACGGCGGTATCCCCCGTTTTGGGGCTTGGTCATGAACGCTCCGGGACAATGTGGCCAATCGAGGTGTGCTTTGCGCGCGCTTCGGCATCAATTCCCGGTGCAACTGCCTTAGATCTCGGTGTAGTCCCGGATCGTGTGCTCCCCCGACCAGACCTTGTCTGCGTCGTAAATCCGCTCACGACAGTTGGACCTGAAGTCGATGCCGAAGATGACGACGCCCGTGGTCAAAGCCTCGCAAAGGGTAGTTTTGCGGCCGACGGGCAGGTTGGGGGCTTCCGCGATCTGAGCTTTGGTCATGGACCGTCCAGACTTGTAATGTTATAACATTACATTCAGCTACCTGCTACGGACGACGTCGTCAAGCTGGATGTCGATGCGTTGCGACCCAAGCCCATGGACAAAGCTGTAAGCTCATGAGCCGCTCATGGGTCGCCTGGTCGCCGGGGCTTTAACGAGGAGCGCGAGCAATGAGCGCACTTCGAGTTCGTGAAGCGGGTCGCTCTCGCCAGCGGCCGAAAGCAGTCGCTGGCGTGGGATATCGAGCAGCGGCCGCGATAGCCGCCATCCTTTTCGCGAGCGCACCGGCATGGAGCTTCGGTCACGGCTCGTCGACATCTCCGGATTACCTTGCGATGCTTCCGGCGAACGTCCGGAAAACGGTCGTGGCGCGGTGCGGCGGAGCCGCTCATCCCCACCAATACTTTGCGACATATTTCCGCAGTTCGGCGGAAATGCATCTGCATTACGATAGACTTTCCTGCGATGGGCTGCCGAACCCGTACTGCACGGCAAGCGGTTGTCTGCACGAAGTGTACGTGCTGCAGGGAGGCAGGTACCTGCTCTCGCGGAGCTACCTTGACTCGGCGAATGGGAGTTCGCGTTGGTCGGACGTAGCTGCGCCTCGATAAGTCCCGCGGCCGAATCTAGCGTCCCTCGCGCGCCCAGGTCGCGGCGAAGGCGCCGAGCAGCAGCAGAAGACCGATCAGGCCGGAGAAGATCGGCAGCACGCCGACGCCCTTGACCACGCTGGCGTCGCGCATCCGCACGCCCATCCAGCCGTCGCCGTGGAACATGCCGACCGAGCGCACCGGCAGGATGCGCGGCAGCTCGACGCTCGAGCTAGTAGCCACGCGCACGGCATCGCCGCCGGTCGCCTGTGTCAGCGGCTTCAACGTGTCGACCGTGGAGGTCACTTCCGAAAATTCCTTCGGATTGGTCGGGCCGACATTGATCAGCGCCTTCAGCGTGCCGTCGGTGGCCTGCCACAGGCCGAGCTCGTTCGCCGGCAGGCTGGCGCGCCACTCGCCGGGATCGCCGGGCGAGAGCGTCAGATCCTGCGACACGCCCGAGGGCGAGGTCACGCTGACGGGCTGGACGCTGTCCGCCATGGTCTGACGCACCACGATGAGGTTCTTGCCCTGCACCTGGAGGCGCAGCGCCTCTTCGTCGAGATCGGGCTGCTTCATCAGCCAGTGCGACATCCGCCGGAGCAGGTCGAGATGCGGACCGCCGCCCTCATAGCCGCGCGCCCACAGCCAGATGTGGTCGGACAGCAGGAGCGCGACTCGGCCCTCGCCGAAGCGCGACAGGAACAGCAGCGGCTTGCCGTCGACGCCGGTCATCACGGGCGGGTTGACCGCATTGCGGGTATCGACGGTGCGGAAAAACCGGCTCCAGCGCGGCGGCTCGCTGGCGGAGCCTTCCAGCCCGCGCGTGACGGGATGGCGTTTGCCGATGTCGGACAGATGCGCATAGAACGGCTTCTCGGTGACGCCGACGGGTTCGGCCGGCAGCACCGAATCGAGCGGCGTGCGCCAGATGCTGCTGTTCGAGGCATAGTCGGGACCGGCCGAGACCAGTACGGCGCCGCCTGCGCGCACATAACGCGCCATGTTTTCGAAATAAGGAATCGGCAGCACGCCCTGGCGGGCATAGCGATCGAAGATGATCAGCTGGAATTCGTTGATCTTCTGCTGGAACAGCTCGCGGGTCGGAAACGCGATCAGCGACAATTCGTTGATCGGCGTGCCGTCCTGCTTCTCCGGCGGGCGCAGAATGGTGAAATGCACGAGGTCGACGCTGGCGTCGGACTTGAGCAGATTGCGCCAGGTGCGCTCGCCGGAATGCGGCTCGCCCGAGACCAGCAGCACACGCAGCTTGTCGCGCACGCCGTCGATGGCGACGACGGCGCGGTTGTTCACCGGCGTCAATTCGCGCTCGAGCGGCGAGGCCTCGATCTCGACGATGTTCGGCCCGGCATGCTTGATGTCGACGTCGACGCTGGCGGCCTGACCGCTCGACAGCGTGCGCTCGTTGATGACCTCGCCGTCGCGGCGGACCGTGACCTTGGCGCGCTCGCCGGAGACGCCCTGGTCGTCGAGGCGGTAGGAGATGGTCTGGGTCTGTCCGACGATGCCGAAGCGCGGTGCGGCGGTAATCGCGATGCGGCGGTCGCGCTCGTCCTTCTGGCCGGTGACCAGCGCGTGCACCGGCGCCTGGAAGCCGAGCGCGGCGGTGTTCGCGGGAATGTCGTGGACGCGGCCGTCGGTGATCAGGAATGCGCCGGCGACGCGGTCGACCGGGACGTCCGCCAAGGCCGAGGCCAGCGCCCCGAACAATTTGGTGCCGTCGGTCTCGCCGTCGGCCTGTCCGGCCTCGACGACGCGGACCTCGAGGCCCTTGATCTTCTTCAGGCTGTCGACCAGCGCCTCCTGCGCTTGCGCAGCTTCGCGGTTGCGGTTGCCGAAATTCTGGCTCGGGCTCTTGTCGACGACGATTGCGGCGACCGAGGTGAGGGGATCGCGGTCCTCGCGTGTGAAGGAGGGATTGGCGAGCGCCAGCAGGAACAGCGCCAGCGCGGCCACGCGCACCGCGGCGCCGCGCGCACGCGCCAGCAGCAGCAGAAGCGCGATGACGACGATCGCGGCGAGCGCGAGCCACAGCACGATCGCAGGAACAAGCGGTGTGAACGCGATGCCGTAGTTCATGTTCTCGCTCTCTCGGCATCGTCATGGCCGGGCTTGTCCCGGGCATCCACGTTCTTCGTGCCGCGTGGCAAGGCGTGGATGGCCGGGACAAGCCCGGCCATGACGGCTCTCTTTTGGAGAGTATTGAGTTTCAATTCCCGCATCATTGCCCCAGCCGTTCGATCAGCGCCGGAGCGTGCACCTGGTCGGCCTTGTAGTTGCCGGTCAGCGTGTACATCACGATGTTGGCGCCGGCGCGGTAGGCGAATTCGCGCTGGCGGGGGTCGCCGCCGGTCACCGGCAGCATGGCCTGTCCGTCGGGCCGCACCGCCCAGGCGCCGGCGAGATCGTTCGAGGTGATGATGATCGGCGAGACGCCGTCGCCGCCGCGCGCCGGCCGCTGTGCGCTCTCATCATCGTCTTCGCGCGGCAAGGTCTCGACCCAGGTCTGGCCGGCGGTGAAGCGGCCGGGGAAGTCGCGCAGCAGGTAGAAGGTCTTGGTCAGCACGTGCTCGCGCGGCACCGGCTCGAGCTCGGGCACGTCGAGCGAGGACAGGATCTCGCGCAGCGTCTGCATGGCCGGCGTCTGCGCCGCGCCGTTCGCGCCGGGCGGCGCCTCGATCGCGTCGCGGGTGTCGAATAGCACGGTGCCGCCCTGCTTCATGTAGGCGTCGATCTTGTTGATGGCGTCCTGCGGCGGCTTCGGCGCGCCCGGCACGATCGGCCAGTAGATCAGCGGGAAGAAGGCGAGCTCGTCGCGCGCGGGATCGACGCCGACGGGATCGCCGGCCTCGAGCGCCGTGCGCTGGGCCAGGAACAGCGTCAGCCCGTTCATTCCCGCCTTGACGATGGAATCGACATCCGCATTGCCCGTGACGACATAGGCGAGACGGGTCTGCGACACCGACTTCATCGCGAACTCGTCCGTGACGCCGTCGGCGCGCGACGGCGCCGGCGCGAGCGCCGCGAACCCCGCGAGCAGGGCGAGCGCGATCATCGCGGGCGCGGCGCGGCGGCGCAGCAGCGCGGCAATGCCGCCGCCGAGCACCGCAACGATGATGGCGTCGATCAGGAACAGCGCGAGCGCCGTCGACAGCAGCCAGCCGCGCAAATCGCGCGGCTCGGCATTGGTGTAGGTGGCGTGCCGGGCGCGCAGGCTCGCGGTGCTCAGCGCGGCGATGCGGTCGGCGCTGGCAAGCGTGTTCACGGCGAGCGGTCCTTCTGCCGGACCGTAGAAGCCGGGCGGATGATCCGATGTGGCGCGGTCGCGGTAATCCGCAGGCAGCGGCTTTGCAGTCGCCGGCGGCGGACCGAACGCGCCAAATCCGTCGAGGATGTGCAGCGGCGCCACCGTCTCAGCGGTCGCTTCGCCGGCAACGCCGGCGCCGGGCTTGGAGGTGTAGCCGGACATGTCGACCACCCGCCGCAGCATTTCGACGAAGGTGCCCGACATCGGCAGATCCGACCAGCGCATGTCGGCGCTGACGTGGAACAGGCTGACGAGGCCCTTGCCGCGATGCTCGCCGGTGACGAGCGGCGTGCCGTCTTCCAGCGAGGCCCAGCTCTTGGTGGCGAGCACGGCGTCGGGCTCGGCCAGCACCTGCCGGCTCACGGTGACGTCCTTCGGCACCGCGACGCCGGTGAACGGACCATCGGCGGCGAAGGAGGCCAGATGCTGCGGCTTCTCCCAGGTCAGGCTGCCGCCGAGCGTGCGGCCGCCCTTGCGCAGCTTGACCGGCACGAGGTCGTCATCCGCCTGTGCCAGCCGGGGCCCAGCGAACCGCACCAGCACGCCGCCCTGGTCGACCCAGGCATTGAGGCGTTCGCGCAGCTCGGGCGCGATGGTGCCGACGTCGGCAAGGATGATCATCGGCAGCTTCTGGTCCAGGAACTGCGTGATGCCCTGCTGCGGCGAGCCCTTGTCGGCGAGCCTGACGTCGGCGAACGGCCCCAGCGCGCGGGTGAGATAGAAGGTCGGCGCCAGCAGCGGCTGCGCGGTCTCGCTGGTCGCGCCCGAGACGATGCCGATGGCGCGGCGGCGCCAGCGCTTGTCGAGCAGCTGCACCGCGCCGGCGGAGCGCTCGCCGGAGATTTCCAGTCGCGTGATGTCGTTGCGCAGCTCGACCGGCAGCTCGAACGCCGCTTCGGTTTCCTTGTCCTGCGGACCGAACGTATAGCGCGCTTCCCCGATCGGGGACGCCTTCTGGTCCAGCGCGCGCACGGTGCCGACCGCGATTCCGCTGTCGGTGCGCAGCACCTTGACCGTCATCTTCGCTGCGGCGTTCTCGGCGGCGACCAGGGCCAGCGGCGAGGCGGTGCCGCCGTCGAACACGGTCAGGCTGCGATCGCCGATGGTCTTGCCGAGGCCGGCCACGAAGTCCTCGCCGCGGCCGGTGTCGACGCCGTCCGAGAGCCAGGCGATCTCGCAGTCGCCGGTGACTTTGAGGAACCGTTCGACCGCGGCCAGGGTCTCGACGCGGTCGATCGAATAGGGCTTCGGCGCGAGCTGCCGCAGCGCGACGCGCGCCGCACCCGCCGGCATCAGGGTGATGTCGCGGTTCGGCTCGGACAGCGGCACCAGCGCGATGCCGCGGCCATCATTGTCGGCATTGGCGATCAGCTCGTCCGCGGTCCTGATCCTGACGTCCCAGTGCGATGCGGCGCTCCAGCCGTCGTCGAACATGATCATCAGCGGCGCCTTGCTGCCCGCGAGGCCCGTCTGCGGATTCCAGATCGGGCCGGCGGCGGCGAAGATCACCAGCGCGGCGGCGAGCAGGCGGAGCGCGGTCAGCCACCACGGCGTCCGCGAGGGCGTCTCTTCGCGCGGCGTGATGTCGAACAACAGCCGCGTCGGCGGAAACTCGATGCGGCGCGGCCGCGGCGGCATCACGCGCAAGAGCCACCACAGCACGGGCAGGCTGACGAGGCCGATCAGGAGCAGCGGTTGCGTGAAGGCGAGCGGCAATCCCATCATGCGGCCGGCCCCGCCTTGATCGTCGTGGTGCGCGCGCCCGACTTGCTCACCTGCATGCCCGCATGCAGGAACAGCAAGAGCTCGGCGGCGGAGCGGTCGGTCGCGTGCGTCGTGAACAGCCAGTCGAGCTTGTTCGTCTCGGCGCGGATCTGGTCGCGGTGCAACGCGAGCCGCGCGGTGTAATCCTGCACCCAGCTCTCGGCCCGGCCGGCGGTGATCACGCCGAAGCCCTCGGGCTCGACGAACTCGACGCGGCCGGAATAGGGGAACGATTCTTCGGCGGGATCGACGATCTGCACCAGCGTGCCGTGCGCGCCGGAGCTGGAGAGCCCGGCGAGCATCGTCCTGATCTCGGAGATCGGCGACCAGAAATCCGACAGCACGATGATCTCGGCCAGCGCGGCCGGAACGAAGGACGGCGGCAGGCTGAGGCGGTCGGCATCGTCATGCAGCATGGCCTGCGCCATCCTGTCGATGACGCTGCGGCTTGCGGTTGGCGCCATCAGCCCGGGAATGCCGACACGCTCGCCGCCGGCGACGAGCAGCTCGGCCAGTGCGAAGGCGACGATCAGCGTCCGCTCGAGCTTGGACTCGCGCGCGGACTTCGAGGCAAACGCCATCGAGGGCGAGCGGTCCGGCCAGATCCAGACCGTGTGCGCGGCTTCCCATTCGAGCTCACGCACATAGAGATGGTCGTCGCGCGCCGAGCGGCGCCAGTCGACGTTCTGCGACGGTTCGCCCGAGACGAAGCGGCGGTACTGCCAGAAATTTTCGCCCGAGCCGGCGCGGCGCCGTCCATGCAGACCGTGGATGACGTTGGCGGCGATGCGGCGGGCCTCGAGCACCAGGCGTGGCAGCGAAGCGGCGAGCGTGCGGCTTTCGCCATCGGCACGTCGGATCGCCAATATCTCCTTCGCTGCCCGCCCGTTCTCCGCTGCCATCAACCGATCCGTGTCTTCAATTGCCGGATCACGTCCGGAATCGTGCGGCCTTCGGCGCGCGCCTGGAACGTCAGCGCCATGCGGTGCTTCAGCACGGGCTCGGCAAGGTCGAGCACGTCGTCGATCGAGGGCGCCAGGCGCCCGTCGATCAGCGCACGCGCGCGCACCGCCAGCATCAGGGATTGGCTGGCGCGCGGGCCGGGGCCCCAGGCGATGAACTTGCCGGCTTCGCCGGCGTCGGGACCCGGGCGGGCCGAGCGCACCAGCGACAGGATCGCCTCCACCACGGAATCGCCGACCGGCAGGCGCCGGATCAGGCGCTGTGCGGTGATCAGGGCATCGGGCGTCATCGCGCCCTTGGCCAGCGTCTCCTCCGCGCCCGTGGTCTCGAACAGGATGCGGCGCTCGGCGTCGCGGTCGGGATAGTCGACGTCGATCTCCATCAGGAAGCGGTCGAGCTGCGCTTCCGGCAGCGGATAGGTGCCTTCCTGCTCCAGCGGGTTTTGCGTCGCGAGCACGTGGAAGGGTTTCGGCAGATCGTGACGCGCGCCGGCGACGGTGATGTGCTGCTCCTGCATCGCCTGCAACAGCGCCGATTGCGTGCGCGGTGAGGCGCGGTTGATCTCGTCGGCCATCAATAGCTGCGCGAACACGGGACCGGCAATGAAGCGGAAGGCGCGCTTGCCCGCGGTGCTCTCGTCCAGCACTTCGGCACCGAGAATGTCGGAGGGCATCAAATCGGGCGTGAACTGGATGCGCTTGGCGTCGAGGCCGAGCGTGACGCCGAGCGTCTCCACCAGCTTGGTCTTGGCAAGGCCTGGCACGCCGATCAGGAGCGCATGGCCGCCGGAGAGGATGGTGACCAGCGTGTTCTCGATCACGCGATCCTGGCCGAAGATGACGGAGGCGATCGCGTCCTTGGCCGCGCGAACCTGGCTCGACACCTGCTCGGCCGAACGGACGATGCCGTCCTCCAGTTTCTCGACACTCTCCGCCATTCGCTTGCTCCTTCAGCCTGCCACGCGGCTCGCTTGCATCGTGAGCCTGTCACGTCAGGTCATCACGCCAGATGTCATCACGCCAGATCATGGGCCCCATGCTAGACTTGCAGGAAGGCCATGTATTCGTTGAATTAACCTATCCCCACCTTATCGGCTTCGGGTTATGTACGGCATCACGAAGTGGCGACCTCCACACCGGACTTTTCCGGATGGAACCGCGCACCCAAGTACAACGTAGACCTGCACCAATCGTGCCAATGACAAAGTCAGGGCAAACCATGGCGAACCAAGGGCAGAGCGCCGATCGCGGTCTTGAGGGGCTGACTGCCGCCGCCAAAAGCGCTGCCAGTGCCGAAGGCGCAAAAAAGGGCCTGCCGCCGGTGCATCTGTGGAATCCGCCGTTTTGCGGCGATCTCGACATCCGAATCGCCTCCGATGGTACTTGGTTCTACATGGGGACGCCAATCGGGCGTCCCGCCCTGGTCCGGCTGTTTTCGACCATCCTCAAGCGCGAGGGCGACAAGCATTTCCTGGTCACGCCGGTGGAGAAGGTCGGCATCCGCGTCGACGATGCGCCGTTCATGGCGGTCGAGATGCAGACGGACGGCGAGGGCAGCAATCGCGTGCTGCACTTCCGCACCAATGTCGACGATTGGGTCACCTGCGACGCGGCACACCGGCTGCGTTTCGAGCAGGCGGAGGATGGCGGGCTGACGCCCTACTTGCACGTCCGCGCCGATCTCTGGGCCAAGGTCACGCGCGCGCTCTATTACGATCTGGTTGACATGGGCGAGGAGCGGATGGTCGATGGCCTGCCGATGTTCGGTGTCGAGTCGGCCGGCGAATTCTTCGCCATGGCCGATGCGGAGCAGGTGAGGGCCGCGCTTTGAACTTGAACAAGCCTATCCTGAAGAACGGTCCCGTTGTGATCGGCGCGGCGGATTTCTTCGCCCGCTCCAGGGCGCGGCTCGGCTTCGACGTGCCGCCCGGCCTCTACGATCCCAACATCATCCCCGCCTCGGGCGATCCCGGCACCGACAAGATGCTGGAGATCATCGCGCGCGAGCAGCCGGTGCGCCCGGCGGCGGTCCTGATCGCGGTGGTCGATCATCCCGAGCCCACCATCCTCCTGACGCAGCGCTCGGCGCATCTCAACGACCATGCCGGCCAGATCGCCTTTCCCGGCGGCAAGATCGACGCGACCGATGCCTCGCCGCTCGATGCGGCGCTGCGCGAGGCCGAAGAGGAGGTCGGGTTGTCACGCGACTTCGTCGAGCCGCTCGGCTATCTCGATCTCTACGGCACCGCCTTCGGCTTCCGCATCCTGCCGACGGTCGCGAAGGTGAGGCCGGGCTTTTCCCTCAGCATCAACCATTCCGAGGTTGATGATGCGTTCGAGGTGCCGCTATCCTTCCTGATGAATCCGGTGAACCACCAGGTGCACAGCAAGGAATTCCGCGGCACGCCGCGATCCTATTACGCGATGCCGTTCGCGGAACGCTACATCTGGGGTGCGACGGCCGGAATGCTGCGTGTGCTGTATGAGCGGATCTATTCATCATGATCCGGACGGTTCTGACCGAGATCGGAATCTTCCTCATCCCGTTTGCCGTCTATGCGCTGTTCCTGGCCGCCACGCGCTCCGGTCTGTTCGTGCAAACGTCATGGCCGGTCGCGATCGTCGCGCGCCTTGCGCTGGCGGCGATCGTGCTGGTCATCGCCGGGCTGATCGGCCTTGCGCATTTCTCCGGCGCGCCGCCGGATTCGACCTACGTCCCCGCCCATATCGAGCACGGCAAGCTCGTGCCGGGCGTGGAAAAATAGGGGCGGGCCGATGAGCGCGGAGCCTTTACTCGCCGATGCGCCTTGGCTGACCGCAGGCGGGACCGCGCGTGTCCTCGCGCTGCTCGGCACCGATGGCGAGGAGGCGCGGGTGGTCGGCGGCGCCGTGCGCAACGCGCTGCTCGGCCTTGCGCCGGGCGACATCGACATCGCGACCACGGCGCTGCCGGACGAGGTGATGCGGCGTGCCAAGGCTGCCGGCATCAAGAGCGTGCCGACCGGCATCGACCACGGCACCGTCACGCTGGTGATCGACGCCCATCCCTATGAAGTCACGACGCTGCGCGAGGACACCGAGACCTTCGGCCGCAAGGCCAAGGTCGCGTTCGGCCGCGACTGGGTGAAGGATGCCGAGCGGCGCGACTTCACCATGAACGGCCTGTCCGTCGATGCGCGCGGCGTCGTCTACGATTATGTCGGCGGCATCGCCGACGCCAGAGCGCGGCGCGTGCGCTTCATCGGCGATCCCGACCAGCGCATTGCCGAGGATTATCTGCGCATCCTGCGCTTCTTCCGCATTCACGCCGCCTTCGGCGCCGGCGAGCCCGACCGCGACGGCTATCTCGCCTGCATCCGCGGACGTGCGGGCCTGGCGAACCTGTCGGCCGAGCGGGTGCGCATGGAGATGCTCAAGCTGCTGGTCGCCGCGGGTGCAGGCCCGGCTGTGCGGGCGATGGCCGAGGGCGGATTGCTGCAAGCGCTGATCGGCGGCGTCGTCTATACGGGTCCCCTGGACACGATGATCGCGATCGAGCGCGAGCTCGGCCTCAGCCCCAGCAGCACGCGGCGCCTGGCCGCGCTCTCGGTCGCCGTCACCGAAGACGCCAAGCGCGTCGCTGCGCGCTTGCGGCTCTCCAATGCCGAGGCCAAGGCGCTGGATTCGATGGGGCACCGCTGGTGGCGCTTTGCCACCAAGGACGAAGCCAAGGCACGGCGCTTGCTGTACCGGCTCGGGCCTGAGCGCTATCACGATCGCGTGTTGCTGGGCTGGGCACGGAGCGGCGGCGACGTCACCTCGATGGGCTGGCGTGCGCTCGCCGAGCTGCCGCAGCGCTGGAGCGCGCCGAAGTTTCCGCTGAAGGCCGCCGACTTCATCGCCCGCGGTGTCGCCGAAGGACCTGCGCTCGGCCACGTGTTGACGCTCGCCGAGGACGCTTGGCTCGCGGTGGATTTCCCACTAGAGCAAGCCGCACTCGCCGCCATCGCCGATCAAGCCGTCGCCCGCATCAAGCGCGACCAGAAGGATTGACCATCGTCTCAGGCTTCGCCGATATCTCGCTTGTCCAGCTTCTGCTGGTCGCAGCGATGGCGTTGTTTGCTTCGATCATCGGCGGTCTCGCCGGCTACGGCACCGGCGCGCTGATGCCCCTGGTGCTGGTGCCGCTGGTCGGCGCCGAGCCCGTGGTGCCGATCATCGCGATCTCCGCGATGCTGACCAATGCGAGCCGTGCGCTTGCCTATGTCCGTTATGCCGACCGCCGCCGCGCAGCTATCGTGCTGGCCTGCGCCGCGCTGACCACCGCACTCGGCGCCTATGGCTATACCCGCCTCACCAACGCCGGCGCCGCGCTCGTGATCGGCACCATGCTGATCCTGAGCGTGCCGCTGCGCCGCGTGCTCCGCCGCCGCGCAGTGAAGATCGGCGACACCGGCCTTGCCGCCGGCTCGGTCGGCTACGGCGTCCTGGTCGGCGGCACCTCGGGCTCCGGCGTGATCCTGCTCTCGCTGTTGATGGCCGCAGGGCTCGAAGGCGCCGCCGTGATCGCGACCGATGCGATGATCTCGCTCGGCACCGGCCTCATCAAGATCTCGGTATTCGGCCTCGCCGGCGCCGTCACCGCGCAGGTGCTCGCCCTGGCGCTTTTGATCGGCGGCATGGCCGTGCCCGGCGCGTTCCTGGCCAAGGCTTTCGTCGAACGGATGCCGGTGCAGATTCACACGGCGATCCTCGATGCCGCTGTGATCACCGGCGGGCTGCTGATGATCTCGGCGGCGGCGAGGCAGCTGGTCGCGTAGAACCACATTCCGCCCGCGTCGCAGGGTCGTGTTCCCAAACCAGGTCGTGTTATCTCTTCCAGGAGGGGCGTCCATGACCATATGCGGGCTGGAGGTCTTCACCTCAAGGAAACGCAATGAAAGCACCCGCAAATCTCGCCGAGAAGCTTGCAACGTTTACCGATCGCTTCTCCCCGCGCACCGTCGCGACCTATAACGACAACGACATCATGGTGGCCAAGCTCGAGGGGCCATTTCATTGGCACAAGCACGAGGACACGGACGACTTCTTTCTCGTGCTCAGCGGGACGCTCGACATCGAGCTGCGGGATCGCACGGTCACCCTCAACCCCGGCGAGATTTTTGTCGTGCCGAAGGGCGTTGAGCACCGGCCGGTGGCGCATGGGGAAGTGCACATCCTCCTGATCGAGCCGACGGGGACGCCGAATTCGGGAGACAAAGCTACGGCGGCGCCTCGTATCCTCGTCTGATCAACCGCGCCCGTCATCAGGGGAAGCGCTCGGCTCTCGCGAGAATGCACTCCGAGAAGGCCTACTCCTCGTCATCATCTTCGTCTTCGTCGTCCTCGTCATCTTCCTCCACCTGCACGAGCACGGCGAGCGGCAGCGTCTCGCGGAACAGGTCGCCTTCCATGCCCATCCACAGGCACAGCACCTCGTTGTCCTTCACCTCCGCGACGGTCAGCGGCTGACCGCCGGATTTCAGCATCACGACATCGCCGGCCTTCAGATCCATGGATTGTCCTTTCGGATTTGATCGATACGGCCATGACGCTAACAGGCCGTCATGACAGGCCGATCACGCCGGCTGCCGCTGCCGGAAAGTCTCCGCCGGTGTCTTCCGCGGTACGCTTCAGCTGCGCTCGCTCGTGACCGGCTGGTTCGGCAGGCACTGGTTGCTGAAATAGCCGATGGCATCGCGCGCGAACGGAACATGGCAGAAGAAGCCGGTGGGACGGTACCGCACCCTGATGCGGTCCAGCTGCGCCATGGTCAGCGTCATGAACGCGTCCAGCCGGCGGGCCTGATGCTGCAGCCTTTGCTCGTTGCTGTCGCGCGGCTTCTCGAGCTTGCGATCATAGGGGCCGTCGTTGCCGGAGGCCGGAGCCTGCAGCGCATTCGGCCCGCCGCGGAGCACCTCGAAGCAATGGTGCATCACCAGGACGTGGTGCTTGGCGCTCCACCAGTTGATCACCACGACCTTCTGCAACGCATCGATCTCGCCATCCGCCCGCCTGGCACAGAGGTTGACGTAGGATTTGAGCCCATTGGCCGTCGGGTCGTTGCACAATTCGTCGCTGGGTCGTCCCGGATCGGCGCCATTGTAGATCGCGCCTCTGAACTGGGGAAGATTGGCCTCGGAATCGCAATCGAAATTGTACTTGGTGAGCAGCGTAGCCGTCAGGGGATCCTGGTCCAGCGTGTGCTCCGCGGCCGGATCGCGCCCGAGGTCGCTGGGCCAGTCGATGTAGATCTCCGCCTTGCGCGCGAAGATGGCGCCGTTCCGCCGCAGCGACGCGCGCGCCTTCCAATAGTCCGAGAGCGAGTCGAATGTCTTGGAGTCCACCGGGATGAAAGCGGGGCTTGCCTGCGCCTTCAGCGAGCCGAACTGCTCGCGCAGCATGGTCTCCTGCTGGATCTGCACGTCGGCGAAGGCGTCCGAGATCTCGAGGAAGGTGTCGGTCGCCTTCTGCATGTCCGCCTTGGCCTGCTCGCCGACCTTCTGCTCATAGGAATTCAGGTACTGGAAATAACCGCCCAGGAAGCCGGTCAGCAGGGTCACCGCCGTCAGTCCCTTGGTGACCGAGAGGCGGCGGTCCCAGGATTGGATTCTCTGCCAAAAGCCCGGCGCCTCGGTTGCGGACTGCGTGCGCGTTGCCTGGTCCGGAAGGTCCTGCTTCATCGTCGCCTCCAACTCACCACGCCCCGTGGCACCGAGGCTACCGCAATCCCGGATTGCGGCTTGTGAAGCATTTCACTTCAAGTGAGGCAGGCGGGCTGCCGGATGTCGGGCGGCGGCAAGCGCGAGGGGGAGCTTGTCGGGATCATCTCCGATGCGATGCGTTGATCCTTGCGAAACTCATCGCTCGCGCCATTCGGCATTGCCGTCCAGCAGGGAGCGTCAGCCGCGGCGCGAACCGCACTGCTCAGCTCCACAGCCGCGAGCGTCAGAGGACGACGTCGCGGTTGACATTCTTGTAGAGCAGATAGACCGCGTGATTGAGCCCGGTGGGATAGAATTGCTGGGGACAGAACGATCCCATCCAAATGAAATCATCAACCCAGATTTCGTGCCAGCTACCGGCAAGATAGTAGAGGCCTTGCCCCTCCAGCATGAACAATCCGTGCTCCATGATGTGCGTTTCGACCGCCGGGAAGCAGACGCCGGGCTGGAAAAACATCAGGTTCATCTCGAAGTCGAACCTCAGGTCGCCCATTGGCAGCAGGTGCTTGAATCCGCGACCCTGCAAACCGGTATGGTTCGTCATCGGCATGGATTGTTGCTGGCCGATGATTGCCGTTGGCGCGGCAATGCCCTCGGCCTCCTCATAGCGCTTCTTGATGCCGATGACGCGCGCCGGTGCGGTGGGATGACACGACATTGAGAACGACAAACCCGGCGGCACGTAGATAAACGCGCCAGCCGTGAGCTCCACCGCGGGAGCGGCGTCAATCGACACGTCGACATCGCCGGCGACAACATAAAAGAAGTGCTGCAGGTCCAGGCAGATCGGCCGGGCCGTGCCGCCAGCGGGTTCGATTTCCAGCAGATACTGCGCAAACCCCGCACCAAGGGACGGAGCCGCGAGAAAGCGCACACTTGTCGATGTCCACGCCGGAAGCCGGCTCTTCAACACGCCTTCCGGCGGGATGAACGCGAAGTTGCGGCCGACGACGCCGCGATTGTGGCCGATCGCTCCAGGAGGCACAACGCCGGGTTGGCCCGGCAAGTCGGTGGGATGCATCTGATGTCCTCGTTCAATACGCGCGAGCCCGATTCAAAGGAAAGGTCCTAGCGAGAGGCACCGCCTGGCTTCGGAAACATATGGCGGACGCTGGAGCCGGCTTCGCGTTGCAGCCAGTTTCGGACGGTCAGCATCACCGCATCCTTGCGGCGAACCCGCGAATGCAGAAAATACCAGCCTGTCCCTCGCATCAGCGGCGGAAAAGACAGCGGAGCAATCAGCCGGCCGAGGTCGAGCTCCGATGTCACCAGGCTGGGATCGATGAGTGCAAATCCGAGACCGTTCATGGCGGCATGGGCGGGCAATACGCTGCTGGCGAAATGCAGCATGCGCTGCGGTTGTTCGCCGTGCAGTCCGACCATCGCAAACCAGGCGGCCCAATCCTGCGCCGTGTCGTCCGTGGAGATCAGGGTCTCGGTGAGCAAATGGGCCGGTTCGATCAGTCTTCGTTGTGCCGCGAGGTAGGCCGGGCTGCACATCGGTATCAACCGGTCGGCGAACAAGAAGTGGGCATTCAGTCGCGGCCATTCGCCTCGGCCGTGGGCAATCGCAGCGTCGGGAGCGCCTTCGCGCAAAAGGTCCGGCAGATCGGGTTGGGTGAGCAACTTGATGGTCAATTCCGGCTGCTCACGATGGAAGCGGGCGAAGCGGGGCAGCAGCCAGCCGGTGGCGAAGGCCGTTGGCGCGTTCAACGCGAATGTCGCGCGTGGGCGCTCCGACAGCAGCCGGGCCGTTCCGCTTTCGAGCGTATCAAAGGCCTCGGACACGACGGGCAGCCAGGTCCGGCCAAACTCGGTCAGTTCGAGCGATTGCGGGTAGCGATCGAACAACTTGCGGCCGATCTGGGCCTCCAGCGCCTTGACGTGTCGGCTGACTGCTCCCGGCGTCACCGCCAGCTCATCTGCGGCAAGCGCAAAGTTGACGTGACGCGCAGCTGCCTCGAAAGCGCGCACCGCGTTGAGCGGCGGCAGACGGCGGCGGGCCGGAGGCTCGCGTTTCGACGGACGTGACACCGACTGACCTGCCTTTCGCCCGCTTCGGTGCCATTTCGAAGCGGTGTCCATGAGGCTTAGTTTTTATCATGCTCAGCCGCAAAACAAGTGGTTTGCCGAAAAAACGACGGGGACGATAGGCTCATCGGGTCGATGACGCGGCTCATGGAGCTCGCATCATGGCCAACGATGCAAGCCGGGCGGGAGGCAACCGAACACTGATCAGTCTGGTGATCGATGATGCTTCGCTCCAAAGCTGCGGCGAAGTATCTGGCAACAAAAGAGGTCCTCCGTGGGATTGCGTCATTTTGTGCTGTCCGCCGCCCTTTCACTTGTCTGCGCTTCCGCGCCCGCGCATGCCGAGGAGCGCGTGCTGAAGGTCTCGCTGCAGACCGAACTTCAGGTTCTCGATCCGATCATCACGACAATCAATGCGACGCGCGTGTTCGCGTACCTCGTCTTTGACCAGCTCGTGGCGATCGACAGCGAAGGCCACTATAGGCCGCAGATGCTGTCCGGTTGGGAGGTCAGCTCCGACCGCCTGACCTACACCTTCCATCTCCGTGACGGGCTGAAGTTCAGTGACGGTGCGCCCGTGACGTCGGAGGACTGTGTCGCCTCGATCGAACGTTGGGCCAAGCGTGAAGGCTTCGGCGCCCAGCTGATGAATGCCGCGGATCGATTCACGGTGGTCGATTCCAAGACGTTCGAGTTGAAGCTGAAGCGGCCGTTCGCGTTCGTCATCGAGGCACTCGGCAAGCCCGGCCATCAGATACCCGTCATGATGCCGGCACGCTTGGCCCGCCTGGACGCGAACACAGCGGTGCCGGAAGTTGTCGGCTCAGGGCCGTTCATTTTCCTGAAAGATGAATGGCGACCCGGCGTCAAGGCGGTCTTCGCCCGCAACCCGGACTACATTCCGCGTTCCGAGCCGGCAGATGGCCTTGCCGGCGGAAAAGTCGTGAACTTTGACCGCATCGAGCTCTTGAGCATCCCTGATCAGTCGACCCGCGCCGCGGCCCTGCAAAAGGGAGAGGTCGACCTTCTTGAGGTCGTGCCATACGACTACATCGACGTGCTGCGCAAAAATCCCAAGGTGACGATCGGCAAGCAGCCGGCGATCGCCCAGAACATGATCGCAATCAATGTCGAACACACCCACCCGCCCTTCGACAATCCCCTTGTTCGCCGGGCGCTGCAGGCTGTGGTCGAACAGAAGGACGTCATGGCTGGTCTTGGACTGCCGGCCGACATGTACCGCACCTGCTATTCGATCTACATGTGCGGCAACGACGGAAGTTCGGATGCCGGCACGGAGTATTCCCGTGACATCGGGCCGGAGGCCGCCAAGAAGCTCCTGAAAGGGGCCGGCTACAAAGGCGAGCCTGTGGTGTTCCTGCATGCGGGCACATCCGCGATACTCAATCCGGTCGGCTCGGTGCTGGCCGACCAGCTGAAGCAGGCGGGCTTCAACGTCGATTTGCGAACGTCTGATTACGCGACGGTGGCGGCGCGACGCCTAAAGAAGGCGCCTGTGGCGGATGGCGGTTGGAGCGTGACCCCGCTGGTCATGGCTGGCATCGATCTGGTCAATCCGCTCGCGCAGCAGATGGTGTCGCTGAACTGCCTAGAGAACAATCCCGGTTGGTATTGCGATCCCGCGATGAACGAGCTGTTGAAGGCGTATTCCCAAGCGTCGAGTCCTGCCGAGAGCAAGAAATATCGCGACCAGATCCAGGCCGCCTTCCACAACAACGTCAACTACGTTCTGGCCGGACAATTTGCGACGCCGCCGGCCTATCGTTCGGATCTCAAGGGCATGATCCCGTTCAGCTTCCCGGTGTTCTGGAATGTTCGCCGCGAGTAGGGGAAGGCGCGACGGAAGCTGAGGTCCGTCATCCCTGCGGTTTGCTCCGGGAGTAACGGTGAATTGAGACATAGAATTCTCTATCAGCTGACCAGTCCCATGCACCGTATCCTCGGTGCCGAGGAGATCGAGCGGCGCCGCGCCTATTTGTCGGCGGCCGCCGCATCCGATGTCATCATTGACGTCTGGCCGCTCGACGATGGGCCGCCGGCGGTCGAATCCAATGCCGATGCGGCCCAGGTTGTACCCGAGCTTCTCCGTGCTGTTCCGAAATGGATCGCGGAGAGCTACGAGGCCGTCATCATCGGCTGCTTCAGCGATCCCGGCATTGCCGCCGTTCGCGACCTCACCGAGATTCCCGTGATCGGGCCGGGCCGCAGCGCGATGCACCTGGCGGCTCAATTCGGCGAACGCTTCTCGGTCTTGTCGTCGGATCCCACGCCCAAGGGCCTGATCGCGCGCCTTCGTTCTCTTGGGCTCGCCGAGCTCTTCGTCTCCGAACGCATGGTCGGCTGTTCAGTGTTCGACCTCGTCCGAAGGCCGGATGAAGCCTTCAATGGAATCTTGGCAGCGGCGCGCGGCTGTGTCGATGATGGCGCCGACATTCTGGTCATGGGCTGCATGGGAATGGGATTCATGCCGCAGCTGACGGAACGTCTGCAGGATCGCATCGGCGTGCCCGTCGTCAATTCGGTCCTTGCCGGTCTCAAGATCGCTGAAGCCGCCGTCGGTCTGCGTCTTCGCCCTGCCAAGATCTCCGGGGGCAACCGATGACAAGTGCTGCGCTTACCAATGAAGTCGAACAGTTGAAGGCCGTAGCGCTTGCCTATGAGGCGCGGCATCTTCCGATCCCGGACTTTGCGCTTCCGCCCGGTATGCGAATGGCGGTGAACTTCACCCTGGACTTCGACGCCATGCTGGCCCGGCGGCTTGCGAATGAACCGCCGATGCAGCTCACCAAAGGGGAGTTCGGCGGCCGCATCGGGATCTGGCGCCTCCTCGAAATGTATGAAGCGCACGACATCAAGGTCACGATCTTCACGCCGGGCCGCATTTGCGAGCTCTATCCCCAAGCCCTGCGCCGCGCCGCCCGAGCTGGGCACGAAATCGCCGATCATATGTGGGAGCATCACGTTCCCAAGGACAAGGCGCTCGAGGAGGACCATCTGCTCAAGACCATCGCCGCGCTCGAACGCGTCGCGGGTCGCCGTCCCGTCGGAACCCGCAGCGAGCACAGCCCTGAGCTGCTCCGGCGGGAGGGGTTCATCTACAATTCCTCGACCTCCTGCACCTACACGCCGCTCTATCAGGACGACGCGAATGGAATGAACAGGCTGGTGCAGCTGCCGGTGCACTTTGCCATCGATGACGCGATGTATTTCAGCGCGAATTGGGCCGGCAGCAAGACCGCCGCGCAGCGGCTGCTCGATCCGGATGAAGTTTTCGAGATGTGGTGGAGTGCCTTCTGGCACCAGTACAGGCTGGGCGGCTACCTCAATTTTATGCTGCACCCCTTCGTGTCGGGCCGTGCCTCCAGGGTCGACATGCTGGAGCGCCTGATCGTCGAGATGAAGAAGCTTCCAGGCGTGTGGTTCCCGACCTGCGAGGATCTGGCGCGGCACGTGCTCGCCCGGCATCCCGCCTGAAAAATCGACGACAGCCCCGTCAGGACCAGCTCAATGCCGTGGAAGCAGAACTATACGATCTCCGACGAAATCGGGATGAAGGATTCGGACATTCGCTGGCCGGATGGCAAGTGCTGTTGCTTCAGCGTGGTCGTCGATCTCAGTCCTGCCTCGACACCATCGGGGATCACCGCTGCGGACCTCACGCATCCCACTTCGCTGTTCGGCATCACGGTCGGGCTGCAGAACATCATGCGGCTGCTGCGGCGATATGGTCTGCGCGCGACCTTCGTCGTCCCTGCCGTGATGGCGGAGATTTACCCTGACCGCATCAAGTCCATCCGCGACGACGGGCATGAGATCGCCGCGGGAGGTTGGAAACACGAGGATGTCAGCGGGTTGGGTCCGGAACAGGAAAGGGAGCGGATCGCGCGCACGACATCGACGCTCGAACGGATCGTCGGAAGCCGGCCGAAGGGATGGTTTTCCCTGCCCCGGCAGCAGGATGCGTTCGCCGTCGGCAGCGTCAGCGACGCGACAATAGGTCTCCTGATCGATGCCGGCTACGACTACATGGGCAACGGGCTCGCGGACGATGCTCCACACTACTGGGTCGCGGATTTCGTGCAGGCAAAGGCACTGCTGACGCTTCCATACCACTACAGCTGCGACGATCAGTTCTTTCTGATGTTTCCGACGGAGGGCACTGGTCTTGATCGGGTCAATGCGCTCAAGCGAAACTGGCTTCGCGAGTTCGAGGCTCAATATCGACGCGGTCGGTACTTCTCGCTGACGGTTCATCCGAAGGGAAGCGGCTGGGGACATCATGCCGAGGCGCTCGAAGAGGTGCTGGCCTACATCACGAATTTTCCCGGTCTGTGGAATGCCACGGGAGCGGAATGCGCGGATTATTGGTCCGCGACCTATCCCGCGAAAACTCATCTTCGCCTGTCCGCATCGATCTGGCAGGACTACGAGGGCAGCTTGAGCTGACTGCTCAGGACATCGACTACGGGCGTTGCAAGCATTCAACGGGAGCATGATGTCGGACCAAATACAGTCAACCGAGGCAGAATCGATTCTCGACGGCCTGCGTCGCTGGGTCGAGATCGAAACCCCGACCGGTGACATCGACAACATGGCGCGACTGCTCGACGTCGTTGCCAGCGACTTTGCGCAAGTCGGGGCCGGACTGGAGCGAATTCCGGGGACAGACGGGATGGGCGATCATCTGCTGGTTCGGCTGCCCTGGGGGCGCGGGCCAGGCATTCTCTCCGTTGCGCATCTCGACACGGTATGTCCACCGGGGTCAGTCGTCATGCGCCGCGACGGCGACCGCTTTCACGGTCCGGGCATCGCAGACATGAAGGCGGGCGGCTTTCTGGCATTCAAGGCCGCTCAACATATCGCCGGTTTGCTCCACCAGCCCAGCATTCCGCTGACGCTGCTCTATACGTCGGACGAGGAGATCGGTTCTCCGACCTCGCGCCACATCATCGAGCGGCTGGCGCGGGAATCCCGCTACGCCCTGATCGCCGAGCCAGCGCGCAGGGACGAGGTCATCACCTTCCGCAAAGGTCGCGCGAAATACCGTCTCGATGTCGAGGGGCGGGAAGCGCATGCCGGCTCGGCTCACGCGAGCGGTCGCAGCGCCATTTCGGAGCTGGCCCGCCAGGTGGTGGAGCTCGACAAATTAACCGACTATTCGACGGGCACGACGGTCAATGTCGGAGAAGTCGGCGGTGGCACGGCGCCGAATGTCGTCGCGGGCCGCGCCTTCTGCACCGTCGATGTTCGCTTCTCCACCACTGAGGCGGGCCGAACGATCGATGAGACGATCTTGTCCATCGGGCCGATCGGCAGTGACGTCACGGTCACGCCCAGCGGGGAAATCGAAAAGCCGTGCCTCGAACGGACTGCAGGTGGATTGGAGCTGTTCTCGCTCGCGAAATCCATTGCCCGCGAGCAAGATATCGACCTCATCGAAACCTCGAGCGGCGGTGGCAGCGACGGCAATTTCACCTCGGCCGTTGGCACCCCGACCTTGGATGGTCTCGGCGCGATCGGCAATGAGTGGCACTCGCCGAACGAATACGTCGTGGTGTCCGCCCTTCCGCGACGCGCCGAGCTGCTGCGGCGACTGATCACGGAGCTTGGGTCATAGATGATCGCGCCTCTGAACCAGGGGAGGTTGGCTTTGAAATCGCAATCGAAATTGTCGTTGTTGAGCAGCGGATGCCAGGCGGCGGCAGTGTTTCGCGTGGCAGCTGCGACGATGACATAATACCCCTGTTTTGCCCGACGGATCAAACCGGTTTCGTAAAATCCGTAAGCCTTTGATTTTGCACCAGTCGGCTACTGTGCATGGGGTTGTTTTCGCATTCTTTGTTTTGGGGGCTCGATCATGGCCGGTTGGGCAGCAGCTCGCCGAGCGAGCGGATGATGCGGTCGGGCTTGACCGTCGAGCCTTCGGGCAGGCCCTCGCCATGCACGTCCATCCAGATCGCATAGATGCCGAGGCGCTGCGGCGTCACGACTTCCCATTCCAGATTGTCGCCGATCATCCAGGTATCGTTGGCGGTGACGCCGAGCGCCTGCATCGCGTGCAGATAGGCGCGCTCCTCGGGCTTGCCGAAGCCGTGCTCGCCTTCGATCTGGATGTGATCGAAGCGATGCGCCAGCTCGAACCGTTCGACCTTGGCGCGCTGCATGTCGGCGGCGCCGTTGGTGACCAGCGCGAGCTTGATGCCGAGCGCCTTGAACTGGTCGATCGCCTCATGCGCGCCCGGAAAAACGAACATCTCCTCCTCGCGGTAGGCGGTGAAGCGGTCGGCGAGGCGAATGGCGAGGTCGTCGGGCAGGGCGCGGTGGCCTGCGGCCGCGAGCGCGGCGAAGCCGCCCTTCACCGTCAGGTGCCGCGCCTCGGCGAGCTTCATCCGCCACGCGGGTTCCGCATTGGCCCAGAAGTTTCGCGCGAAGGCCAGCACCGCGGTTGCGACCATCGGCGGCGGCAGCGGGGCGAGCTCGTCGGCGAATTCGGCCGTGATTGTGTTCCAGGCGATCTCTGGCCGGCCATAGGCCGACAGGATGGTGTCGTCCATGTCGATCAGCATGGCGCGCGGCAGCAGCGGCAGCACGGCGTTCATGGCCACTTCACCTCCGGCGGCAGCGACGACAGGATCGAGTCCACATTGCCGCCGGTCTTCAGTCCGAAGATGGTGCCGCGGTCGTAGAGCAGGTTGAACTCGACGTAGCGGCCGCGGCGGATCAATTGCTCCTCGCGGTCCGCAGCCGTCCAGGCGCTCGCGAAGTTGCGCCGCACGATCTCGGGATAGACCTTCAGGAAGGCGCGGCCGACGTCCTGGGTGAAGGCGAGGTCGGCGTCCCAGTCGCCGCTGTCGTGCCAGTCGTAGAAGATGCCGCCGATGCCGCGCGCCTCTTTCCGGTGCGGCAGGTAGAAATATTCATCGCACCACTTCTTGTACCTGTCGTAATCGGCAACGCCGCCGGACTGCGCGCAGGCCTCTCTCATCGCGGCGTGGAAGGCGATGCTGTCGGGATCGTCCTGCGTCCGCCTTCGCTCCAGCACCGGCGTCAGGTCGGCGCCGCCGCCGAACCAGGCCTTCGTGGTGACGACGAAGCGCGTGTTCATGTGCACGGCAGGAACGTTCGGATTGCGCATGTGCGCGATCAGCGAGATGCCGGAGGCCCAGAATTTTGGATCTTCCGCCGCGCCGGGGATCTGGGCCCGGAATTCGGGTGCGAACTCGCCGTGCACCGTCGAGCAATGCACGCCGACCTTCTCGAACAGCCGGCCATGCATCATCGACATCACGCCGCCGCCGCCGGCCGCGCCGGAATGGTCGGTGCGCTGCCACGGCGTCCGCTTGAAGCGGCCGGCGTCGCCCGGATAAAGGTTTTGCGGCGCGTCGTCCTCGAGCCGCTCGAAGCTTGCGCAGATGTCGTCGCGCAAGCGCTCGAACCAGGCGCGGGCGCGGGCCTTGCGGGCTTCGATCGTCGTGTCGTCCATCTGCATTCGCGCGTCGCGTCCTATCTGATGCCGAGCGACTTGTGCGTCTGCACGCTGAGCCGCCATTGCGGATGGCGCAGGCAATAGTCGATCGCGCGCGCGGTGTTCTCGATGATGTCGGGCCCGTCCATCGGCTGCAGCGAGAAGCGTTCGAAGGCGAGATCCTCAAATGCTTCAGGCATCGCCAACGCCTGGGGATAGACCAGCTTCAGCTCGTGGCCGCGCCGCAGCACCAGCTCGCTGCCGCCCTTGGGGCTGACACAGATCCAGTCGAGCCCCTCGGGGGCTGCGATCGTGCCGTTGGTCTCGACGCCGATCTCGAAGCCTCGCGCGTGCAGCGCGTCGATCAGCGCGGCGTCGACCTGGAGCAGCGGCTCCCCGCCCGTCAGTACCACGTAGCGATTGGCGGCCGCCGCCGTCCATTGCGCGGCGATGGTGTCGGCGAGTTCCGCAGCCGAGCCGTAGCGCCCGCCGAACGTGCCATCGGTGCCGACGAAATCGGTGTCGCAGAACTTGCAGGTCGCATCCCCGCGGTCGGCCTCGCGGCCGCTCCAGAGGTTGCAGCCGGCAAAGCGGCAGAACACCGACGCGCGCCCGGCATGGGCGCCTTCGCCTTGCAGGGTCAGGAAGATTTCCTTGACCGCGTAACTCAAGCCTCTCTCCTCAATCTGTCACACCTGCGGGTTCCGGACCTGCCGCAGCGCCTCGCCGGCGGCCATGGCCACGCTCATCGCCACATTGAGCGACCGCAGCCCCGCCTTGATCGGGATCACCAGGCGCGCATCGGCGGCCTCGACCACCGCGTCGGTGACGCCGGCGCTCTCGCGCCCGAATAGCAGGATGTCCGAGCTCTGGTAATGAAAATCGCGGTAGTCGGTGGCGGCCTTGGTGGTGAACAGCAGCAGCCGGTGGCCCTGGCCTGCGCGCCAGTCCTCGAATGCCGCCCAGGAGACGTGGCGGGTCAGCCTGACATGGTCGAGGTAATCCATTCCCGCCCGGCGGAACAGGCGGTCGGAGACGGGGAAGCCCGCCGGTTCGATGATATGGGCATCCATACCCAGGCAGGCGCAGAGGCGAAGAATCGTGCCGGTGTTCTGGGGGATGTCAGGCTGGAAAAGCGCGATCTGCATGGGCGGCGGCGAGCTGGCTTGCGGGCGCAAAATGTCTCAATAAAAACATCGCCCGCCCGGGAATTCGTCTATGGCACGCCCCCACGCCGTTAGCGGGCTTGCGCTCGCCCGGCAAGGGTGCCAATAGAACGATTCTGGACTGCTGTTTCACCCGTTTAGAGGTGGACAAGCCAAGTTCTGCCGCCGCGGGGGGCCGCGGGCGCCGGCAGCCTTTCCGGGGACCTCTTGGGCGCCCCTCGGAGCGGTTCCACCGGTAGCGCAAGAAGAAAGGGTTGGAATCGTGACGACAGCGTCTTCGGCGGACCATCCGACACGCCGTGATTTCCTATTCGTTGCAACGGGGGCATTCGCAGCAGTAGGGGGCGCGGCTGCGCTTTGGCCCTTCGTCTCCCAAATGAATCCGGATGCCTCGACCATCGCCGCCGGTGCGCCGATCGAGGTCGATCTCAGCCCGATCGCGGAAGGCCAGGACATCAAGGTGTTCTGGCGCGGCAAGCCGATCTACATCAGCCACCGCACCAAGAAGCAGATCGACGAGGCGCGCGCCGTCAACGTGGCGAGCCTGCCGGATCCGCAGAGCGATGAGGCGAGGGTCAAGTCCGGCCACGAGCAGTGGCTGGTCGTGATCGGCATCTGCACCCATCTCGGCTGTATCCCGATCGCTCATGAAGGCAGCTACGACGGCTTCTTCTGCCCCTGCCATGGTTCGCAGTACGATTCGTCCGGCCGCATCCGCCAGGGGCCCGCGCCCGCGAACCTGCCGGTCCCGCCGTACCAGTTCGTTTCCGACACCAAAATCCAGATCGGCTGAGCCTCGGACCTTCGTCCGAAGCTTCGCGCCGTCGCGTCGTACTATTTCCTCAGGATCGCATCATGAGCGGACCATCCGACTACCAGCCGAGCAATCCGGCCCTGCAATGGATCGAGCGGCGCCTGCCGATCTTTGGTCTCATCCACTCCTCCTTCGTCGCCTATCCCACCCCGCGCAACCTGAACTATTGGTGGACCTTCGGCGCCATCCTCTCCTTCATGCTGGGGGTGCAGATCCTGACCGGCGTGATTCTGGCGATGCACTACACGCCGAATGCCGATCTCGCCTTCAAGTCGGTCGAGCTGATCGTCCGTGACGTGAACTACGGCTGGCTGCTGCGCAACATGCACGCGGTCGGCGCCTCGATGTTCTTCGTCGCCGTCTACGTCCATATGTTCCGCGGCCTTTATTACGGGTCGTACAAGGAGCCGCGCGAGGTGTTGTGGATCCTCGGCGTCATCATCTACCTCCTGATGATGGCGACCGGCTTCATGGGCTACGTGCTGCCGTGGGGCCAGATGAGCTTCTGGGGCGCGACCGTCATCACCAATTTGTTCTCCGCCATTCCCTATGTCGGCGAGAGCATCGTCACGCTGCTGTGGGGTGGTTACTCGGTCGGCAACCCGACGCTGAACCGCTTCTTCTCGCTGCACTACCTCTTGCCGTTCGTCATCGCGGGCGTCGTCGTGCTCCACGTCTGGGCCCTGCACGTCGCCGGTCAGAACAATCCTGACGGCGTCGAGCCGAAGACGGAAAAGGACACGGTGCCGTTCACGCCGCATGCGACCATCAAGGACATGTTCGGCGTCGCCTGCTTCATGCTGCTGTACGCCTGGTTCATCTTCTACATGCCGAATTATCTCGGCGACGCCGACAACTACATTCCGGCGAACCCGGGCGTGACGCCGCCGCACATCGTGCCGGAATGGTATTACCTGCCGTTCTACGCGATCCTGCGCTCGATCCCGAACAAGCTCGCGGGGGTCATCGCGATGTTCGGGGCGATCATCATCCTTGCCTTCCTGCCCTGGCTCGACAGCGCCAGGACCAAATCGTCGAAGTACCGTCCGCTCGCCAAGCAGTTCTTCTGGATCTTCGTCGTGGTCTGCATCCTGCTCGGCTATCTCGGCGCGCAGCCGCCGGAAGGCATTTACGTCATTGCCGGCCGGGTCCTGACGGTCTGCTACTTCGCCTACTTCCTGATCGTGCTGCCGCTGCTCGCGCGCATCGAGAAGCCGCGGCCGGTGCCGAACTCGATCTCGGATGCGGTGCTGGCCAAGACCGGCAGCCGGTCGACGCCGATGGTCTCGACCGCGATCGCGCTGGCGCTCGCCGGTTCGTTGTTCGCGGGCTCGATCGACAGCGCGAAGGCATCGGAAGGCAGCGACACGCCGCCGGCCAACAAATGGTCGTTCTCGGGGCCTTTCGGTAAGTTCGATCGCGGCGCGCTGCAGCGCGGCCTGAAGGTCTACAAGGAGGTCTGCGCCAACTGCCATGGCTTGTCCTACGTCGCCTTCCGCAACCTCGCCGAGGCCGGCGGGCCCGGCTATTCGGTGGCGCAAGCCGCTGCGTTTGCGTCGGAGTACAAGGTCAAGGACGGTCCGAACGATGCCGGAGACATGTTCGAGCGGCCGGGCCGGCCGGCGGATTATTTCCCCTCGCCGTTCCCGAACGAGCAGGCCGCGCGTGCCGCGAACGGCGGTGCGGCGCCGCCCGACCTGTCCCTGATCACCAAGGCGCGCTCCTATAAGCGCGGCTTCCCCTGGTTCGTCTTCGACTTCTTCACCCAGTACCAGGAGCAGGGGCCGGACTACGTCGCTGCGGTGCTTCAGGGCTATGAAGAGAAGGCGCCGGAGGGCGTCACCATCCCGGAGGGCTCGTACTACAACAAGTACTTCCCGGGCCACGCTATCAAGATGCCGAAGCCGCTCAGCGACGGCCAGGTGACCTTTGACGACGGCGCGCCGGCCACGGTGGCGCAGTACGCCAAGGACGTCACCACCTTCCTGATGTGGACCGCCGAACCGCACATGGAAGCGCGCAAGCGCCTCGGCTTCCAGGTGTTCGTGTTCCTGATCATCTTCGCGGGCCTGATGTACTTCACCAAGAAGAAGGTCTGGGCCGACTCGCACTGAACGGCGAAAGACGGCAAATGAAAAAGCCCCCGCAAGGGGGCTTTTTTGTTGCTCTCGTGTCCCGGACGCGCGAAGCGCGAGCCGGGACCCAGAATGCTCCTGGCTGAGCCCCGGATCAGCAGCGCATCACGCCGCAAGTGGCGGCGCGCTGCGCAGCATCCGGGGCACGAGAGCGTGTTGCTTGGGGCGATTGCCTATCGCGCTCCCACCCGCCAGAATACCGTCAACCGCTCCCCCAAGAACGCATCGGAGGACCACCATGGGAACCAGCATCACCTTCAAGCGTCCGGACGGCAAGGACGCCTCGGGCTATCTTGCCAATGCCGCGCGCGGCAACGCGCCGGGCGTCGTCGTGATCCAGGAATGGTGGGGCCTGTCGGACCAGATCAAGGGCCTATGCGACCGCTTCGCGCTGGCCGGCTTCGACGCGCTGGCGCCCGATCTCTACAAGGGCAAGGTGGTGCCGTATCACGACACGGACAGCGCCAACAAGGAGATGAACTCACTCGACTTCATGGACGCCACCACGCAGACCGTACGCGGCGCCGCGCAATATCTGTCGCGCAACGGCGCCAAGGTCGGGCTCACCGGCTTCTGCCTCGGTGGCGCCGTGACCATCATCGGCGCGACCAAGATCCCGGAGCTCGCCGCCGGCGTCGTGTTCTACGGCATCCCGCCCGAGCAGGCGGCCAAGCCCGCCGACGTCAAGATCCCGCTCCAGGCCCATTTCGCCAACAAGGACGATTGGTGCACGCCGGAGTTGGTGGGCGGCTTCGAGAAGGCGATGAAGGCCGCCGGCAAGTCGCTGGAGCTGTTCCGCTATGACGCCGAGCACGCCTTCGTCAACGAGCAGCGCCAAGCCGTGCACGACCGCGAAGCCGCCGAGCTTGCTTGGGGCCGGGCAACGGAGTTTTTCAGGAAGCATCTGGGGTAGGAGCCATCGGCGGAATCCGTGAGAGCGGCTTTTCGCCAGGGTGCAGACCACCTATACTGCTTGCGTTCCGCTATTGTGCCCTGTGGAACGGAGCTGGAGCCATCATGGCCGAGTCAGACCCGCAAGAAGATGTCGCCAAGGTCGCAAGCCATACCTTGGCGCATCTGCGTTCGCTGGACAGGAAAATGGACCTGGTGCTGGAAACCCAGGGGCGCCATCCCGAGCGTTTGGGGCGTCTGGAGCGCGACGTCGCCGAGGTGCGCAGGGATCTGACCGAAATCAAGGGTGATATCGCACTCTTGGAAAACAAGACTCTGACCGCACAGACAGAAATTCTGTCTCTCTTGCATCGTATCGAGCAGTCAACGGTCCCGGCGATAGATCAGTTCGAGGATATGCCGCCCAGCCAGTAGGACGGCCGCCACCCTTGACGCCGTCCCCCGGCCATGGTGAGTATCCGCCCATGAGCACCGCCGTCCGCCCAGCCCGTCTTTGGTGGCGCACCTCCTAAAGAGGTGGCCGGTGCGATTTCATTTCCCAAAATCGTCGAAGGTCGCCACGCAGTGCGGCGGCCTGATCGTTTGTCCTGTGTGGCGTTCCCTCGACAAGTTTCGTAAGAGGACGACATGAACAGGACAGTCTTTGCCCTTCCGGCCAGAAGTGCGTACGCCACCCGCGCGGGTCTGGCGATCACGCGCGTGGCCGAGCAATTCACCGGCGGCGCCAACCGGCTCGACGATCTCGTGAGCCTGCTTGACCGCCGCCGCGGCGTGGTGCTGTCCTCCGGCACGACCGTGCCCGGCCGCTACGAGAGCTTCGACCTCGGCTTTTCCGATCCGCCGCTCAAGCTCGAGACCGCGGGCGTCAATTTCAAGCTGGAAGCGCTGAACGCACGCGGAGAGGTGCTGATCGCCTTCCTCGGTGACGTCCTGCGCGAACCCTGCGTCGTCATCTCCGAGAAGACCGCAACGCGCCTTGCCGGCCACATCATCCGCGGCGATGCCCCGGTCGAGGAGGACCAGCGCACCCGGCGCGCCAGCGTGATGTCGCTGGTGCGGGAAATCGTTGGCGCCTTCTCCGCCGGCGACGACGGCCTGCTCGGCCTGTTCGGCGCCTTTGCCTATGATCTCGTCTTCCAGATCGAGGATCTCGTGCAGAAGCGCCCGCGCGAGGCCGACCAGCGCGACATCGTGCTCTACGTGCCCGACCGTCTGCTCGCCTACGACCGCGCCACCGGGCGCGGCGTGGTGCTCTCCTACGACTTCGCCTGGAAGGGCAAATCGACCGAAGGCCTGCCGCGCGAGACCGCCGACAGCCCCTATCTGAAGACGCCGCGTCAGGGCTTTGCCGATCACGCGCCGGGCGAATATCAGGCCACGGTCGAGACAGCGCGCGCCGCGTTTGCCCGCGGCGATCTGTTCGAGGCCGTGCCCGGCCAGCTTTTCGCCGAGCCCTGCGACCGCTCGCCGGCCGAAGTGTTTCAGCGCCTCTGCGTCATCAACCCGTCGCCCTATGGTGCGCTGATGAACCTCGGCGAGGGCGAATTCCTGGTTTCGGCTTCGCCCGAAATGTTCGTGCGCTCGGACGGCCGCCGCGTCGAGACTTGCCCGATCTCGGGCACGATTGCGCGCGGCCTTGATGCGATCGGCGATGCCGAGCAGATCCGCCAGCTCCTGAACTCGGAGAAGGACGAGTTCGAGCTCAACATGTGCACCGACGTCGACCGCAACGACAAGGCGCGCGTCTGCGTGCCCGGTACCATCAAGGTGCTGGCGCGCCGCCAGATCGAGACGTACTCAAAGCTGTTCCACACCGTCGATCACGTCGAGGGCATGTTGCGCCCCGGCTTTGACGCGCTCGACGCCTTCCTCACCCATGCCTGGGCGGTCACCGTCACCGGTGCGCCAAAGCTGTGGGCGATGCAGTTCGTCGAGGACCACGAGCGCTCGCCGCGGCGCTGGTATGCCGGTGCGATCGGCGCGGTGAATTTCGACGGCAGCATCAATACCGGCCTCACCATCCGCACTATCCGCATGAAGGATGGCCTCGCCGAAGTCCGCGTCGGCGCCACCTGCCTGTTCGATTCAGACCCCGCCGCAGAAGACCGCGAGTGTCAGGTCAAGGCCGCCGCGCTGTTCCAGGCGCTGCGCGGCGACCCGCCGAAGCCGCTCTCGACCTTCGCGCCCGATGCCACCGGCTCGGGCAAGCAGGTGCTGCTGATCGACCATGACGACAGCTTCGTGCACATGCTGGCCGACTATTTCCGTCAGGTCGGCGCCAGCGTCACCGTGGTCCGCTATGTGCATGCGCTCGACATGCTCAAGCAGAAGAGGTGGGACTTGCTGGTGCTGTCGCCGGGCCCCGGGCGCCCTGAGGATTTCGGGATCAGGAAGACGATTGATGCGGCACTGGAGAATAAGCTCCCGGTGTTCGGCGTCTGCCTCGGCGTGCAGGCGATCGGCGAATATTTCGGCGGCGAGCTCGGCCAGCTCACCCATCCCGCGCACGGCCGGCCCTCGCGGGTCCAGGTGCGCGGCGGCCGCCTGATGCGCAACCTGCCGAACGAGATCGTCATCGGACGCTATCACTCGCTCTTCGTCGAGCGCGACAGCATGCCGGAGGTGCTCAGCGTCACCGCCAGCACCGAGGACGGCGTCGCCATGGCGCTGGAGCATAAGACCCTGCCGGTCGCCGGCGTGCAATTCCACCCGGAATCGCTGATGTCGCTGGGCGGCGAGGTGGGGCTACGTATTGTCGAAAATGCGTTCCGGCTGGATGCGGGGACGATTTGAGTGCATGTTTTATGATCGTCATTCCGGGGCGATGCGCAGCATCGAACCCGGAATCTCGAGATTCCGGATTCGGCTCTTCGAGCCGCTCCGGAATGACAGCTAACATGGGATACAAATGACCTTTGACCACGACATCAAGGCGAGCGTCCGCACCATCCCGGACTATCCGAAGCCCGGGATCATGTTCCGCGACATCACGACCTTGCTCGCGGACGCGCGCGCCTTCCGCCGCGCGGTGGACGAGCTCGTCAATCCCTGGGCCGGCAACAAGATCGACAAGGTCGCCGGCATGGAGGCGCGCGGGTTCATCATCGGCGGCGCGGTGGCGCATCAGCTCTCGGCCGGCTTCGTGCCGATCCGCAAGAAGGGCAAGCTGCCGCACACGACGGTGCGCATCGCCTACTCGCTCGAATACGGCATCGACGAGATGGAGATGCATGTCGACGCGATCCAGCCCGGCGAGCGCGTGATCCTGGTCGACGACCTCATCGCCACCGGCGGCACCGCGGAAGGCGCGGTGAAGCTCTTGCGCCAGATCGGCGCCAACGTGGTCGCCGCCTGCTTCATCATCGACCTGCCCGAGCTCGGCGGCGCCGCCAAGCTGCGCGCCATGGACGTGCCGGTGCGCACGCTGATGTCGTTCGAGGGGCACTGAGCGTCCTGGTCGTTTCGCCTACGACCGTTGCAGGATCAGGCTGAGCTCCAGCTCCCGGAACGCGATGTAATTGCGCCGTGTCCATTGGTGCAGCTCGGTCGAGGAATCCTTCTCCTGGCGCAGATAGCCGGTGAAGGAGAAGTTGAGCCGGTCGATATAGGTCTTCAGGAAACCGGGCAGCGCGGGCAGGCGGAACAGCCGGCCGCCTCCCATCGCAGGCGGCAGCTCGCCGCGGACGACATATTCGTTGTCCACCGTGACCAGGTTCATCCGCGGGATCTGCCCGCGCAGCATCTCGTGGGCGCGCGCCGAGACGCGGTCGATGTCGGCGACGAACAGGATCATGGGCGCCACGTGCCGACGCGCCGCCTCCTTCAACAGGCCGATCTCGTCGGTCATCTTGAAGAACTCGTCGAAAGCGTGGAAGCCGAGGTCGATCACCTTGGCAAGCCCGTCATCGACGATGACGCGGTCCATCAGCTGCATCTTGCCGTAGGTGTCGATCACGTCGGCGGTCTCGGTCACCCTCGGCAGGTAATCGAGCAGCGACGGCTCCTTCAGGTTGACGTCGAAGGCCGCGACGTTGCCGTTCTTGAGCAGCAGGAATTCGGCGAGCAGCCGCGCCAGCAGGGTCTTGCCGACCTGCGGGCGGGGCGAGCAGATGATGTAGACGGGCGTTGCGGGCATCACGAACTATTATCTGAGCGAACTCGCCGCCCAATCCAGCCGTATCAACCCTGCTTGCGCAACTATTTTTCGCTGCTGCGGGCCGCGGACTTCGAGCCGACGATATCGGTCAGCCGGATCCGGTCGAACTCGCTCCAGACGTTCGCGAGCCAGTGCCGGACATAACCGCGCAGCACGAATGAATAATTCGCGGCATCGTCGTTGATGCCCTTGTTGGCGACGAACTTCAGGAACGGGACGGATGAGACCTCGACCTGCTCATAGGCCATTTCGTTGAGCTTGGGGATGGTCAGCTCGGTGGCGTCCTTGATGCGATGGAAATACGAATTGTAGGTCGACTGGTCCCACTGGAAGAACTGGGTGTCGTTGATGAAGTTCTTCACCAGGAAATATTTCGCGCCATTCATGAAGCCCGCAGTCTCGGCGATCTCCTCCAGCGAGGCGATCGAGGGTCCGAGGATGTGGAACACGGCAAAGGTGATCTGGCCGGCCTTGGCGGCATCGAGGAAGCCGATGTCGCGGAGCGACGCCAGCGCCGGCGAGAGCAGGCCGGCGCGGACGTCGATCACGGTCACCGACGGGCTCACGGCATTGAGCGTGTCGAAGATCTTCATCTGGTCGGCCGTGGTCGTCATGTCGACGATCTCGGTGATGTCGGGGTGGAAGCGCTTCAGGGTTCCGCGCGGCGATTCCGTATCGAACGCACGCGTCGGCACGTTGTTGGCGGAAAAATAATCGAGCAAGGTACGCGACACCGTGGTCTTGCCGACCCCGCCCTTGTCCGCGCCCACTACAACCACTGCCGGCTTTGCCATTGCTGTCCCCTAACGCGCGCCCCCGATCGCGAGGTCGCAATCGGCCGGGCCCCAAATCGATGTCCCAAGAAGGTCCCAAGTCTGCTGTTGGGCGCGAACATGGCAGAAACAAGGGAGAATTCAATTCCTCGGCATGTCGTTACGGCAATTTCCGAGGTTTTTCCCAATTGCGGCGAAACCTGCCGCGCAGGGCGGGAAGTAGGGGCTTAATGCCGGCCCCAGGGACCCATCGAATTCCCCATGGGATTGCCCGCGGGGTTGCTGCCTGTTCCGGAGGGGCTGGCCGTGGGCACGGGCGGCGGGTTGGCCGATCCGTCGGCGTCATCCCGCGGGCCATGGCGCAGCGGCGGCGAGGCGTCCGGCCGGTCGGCTTGGGCCCCGGGCTCGTCCGTCTCCTCCGTGGGCGTCGGCAGGGGACCGGGGTCGTGACCGCCGGCAAACTTGATCAGCGCGTCGACCCGGGACTGCACCGAGGGGTGGGTTGCGAACAAATCGGCAAAGCCCTCGCGCGGATTATCGACACAGAGCTCCATCACGGCCGAGGTCGCGCCCGGCAGCTCGCCGCGGCCCTCGATCTTGCGCAGCGCCGAGATCATGGCGTCGGGGTCTTTCGTCAGCTCGACCGAGCCGGCGTCGGCGAGGTATTCGCGTGACCGCGACAGCGCGAGCTTGACCACCTGCGACAGCAGCCAGGCCAGCACGATCAGAACGATCGCGATGATGATCACGATGACTGCGCCGCCGCCGGAGCTCTTGCTGTCGCTCGATGACGAGGACGATCGCGACGACGAGGAGGAGCCTGAGCTGGGGCTCCAGTCAAAGCTCGTGAACAGGCGGAAGAACAACTCGCCGAAGAAGCCGACCACGCCGGCGATGATGACGGCGACCACCATGAGCTGCACGTCGCCGTTCTTGATGTGGGTCAGCTCGTGCCCCAGCACCGCCTCGATCTCCTTGTCATCAAGCGCATCGAGGAGGCCGGTGGTCACGGTGATGGAATATTGCCGCGGATTGAGGCCGGTCGCGAACGCATTCAGCGCCGGGCTCTCCATGATCTTCAGCTTCGGCATGGTGATGCCGCGCGAGATGCAGAGGTTTTCGAGCAGATTGTAGAGCCGCGGCTCCTCCTGCCGGGTGACGCCGTGGCCACCGGTGACGGCATCGATCATCGACTGGTGGAAGAAATAGGCGATCACGATCCAGACCGCCGCCACAACGGTTGCGAAGGGCGCGGCCTTGAGCAGGTCAGCGAAGGCGCGGCTCAGATAATAGGCGACCGTGCCATTGTCGTCGATGAAGACTTCGGCGACCAGTGCGCCGGCAAAGACCAGCACGTAGACCAGCATGAACAGGCCGGCGAGCAGCAGCATCGAACGAAACTTGTTCGAGGCAATATGCGTGTAGAGACCATACGCGGCCATGGCTGCTTCCTAACCACCGTCATTCCGGGCCAAGCCGGAGGCCTGAACCCGGAATCCAGAGATTGGTGATCTGGATGAGTTTCCGGGTTCGATGCTGCGCATCGCCCCGGAATGACGGCATCTGTTGCGCACACTCAAATCAGAACTTCACCTGCGGCGTCGCTTCGACCTCGGTGCGGCTGGTGCCGAGATCGAAGAAGTCCTTCCTGGTGAAGCCGAACATGCCGGCGAACAGAGCGGCGGGCATCTGCTGGATGCCGGTGTTGTATTCCTGGACCGCGTTGTTGAAGAAGCGGCGGCTGGCGGCGATTTTGTTCTCGAGATCCGACAGCTCGCTCGCGAGCTGCTGGAAATTGGCATTGGCCTTGAGGTCGGGATAGGCTTCCGACAGCGCGATCAGCCGGCCGAGCGCGCCGGAGAGCTGGGTCTCGGCCGCGGACACCTGCGCCGGGCCCTGCGCCGACATCGCCGAATTGCGCGCCTTGATCACGTCGTCGAGCGTACCGCGCTCATGCGAGGCATAGCCCTTCACGGTCTCGACCAGGTTCGGGACCAGGTCGTGGCGCTGCTTGAGCTGCACGTCGATGTCGGCAAAGGCCTGGCCGACGCGCTGGCTCAGCGCCACCAGACGGTTGTAGGCACTGAACGCCAGGAACACGAGAACGACGATGACGCCGAGAACGATCCAGCCGGTCGACATGGAGGACTCCTGAAGGGGGAAGAAGACGGGCTCTAGGGTAGACCAAATTGGCGCGAAGCGAGAGCCCGGCGCGCAAGGGAGGTAAGACTTGGTCGAGTGCGGAGACGCCTGAGTTCAAGGCTGGCAGAGCCAGCAAGATTAACTTTCGGACATGACGGCATCGCCCCAGCGCCAGCGCCGCGCGCTGGCATAGGCCGCCTTGTCCCGGCGCGGGACTTTTGCCGGCGTGACCCCAGCCTCGGTGCAAAGCTTGACCGTGATCTCGGCCTTGCCGACGTCCGGCGGCGCCAGCACGCGCGCGGCGCGGCTCGCCGGCGGGGTACGGATCATGGCCACGTAGATGAAGCGCTCGTCCTCGAACGGCACCTCGGCGCCCTTGATCTGCCGGTGCGCCTGCGAGCGGGGCAGGCGCTGGCTGAAGTGGCACCAGTCGGGCGCGATGAGTGGGCACGGCCTTTCGTGCGGGCAAGGCGCAGCGACGAAGGCGCCAGCTGCGATCAGTTGCTGCCGCACGGCGAGGATGCGGGCATAGCCGGCGGGCGTGCCGGGCTCGATCACCACCAGCGCGTGGCGCGCCTTGCCCCACATCGCTTCGGTCAGCTTGCGCTGATCATGCTCGCCGAGCTCGCCGATGACGTAGCTCGCAACGACGAGATCGGCTGGCGAGACTTCAGTGAGGTTGCCGCTGGCATCGCCGGGCAGATAGCGGCACTCCGCGAGACGCGTACTGTCGCGTGCCAGTTCGAGCGCGAGCCGGCTGAGCGTGGAATTGGAATCGAGCAGGGTAAAATCCCGCAGCGAGGGAAACGCCTCAGCGGCAGCCCAGCTTGCAGTGCCCGGGCCGGCGCCGACGTCGAGCACCGTGTCAGGCGTGAGGCCAGGTGCGATTTCCATCAGCGCATTGAGACTGGCCGCCACCGCCGCGTAGGTCGCGGGCATGCGCGCCAGCGCATAAGCGAGCGCATCGGCTTCCGACTTGATCGTGCCGGAGCCGCCGCCGGCGCGATAGGTGGTCGAGATCTTCTGGGAGCGCTGGGCCGCGTCGGTGCGGGAGAAGCCCTGCAGCTTGCCGTCGAGAGCGGCTTTCAGCTCGGCGGGGAGGATGGGGGAGATCATGTTTGCCCACCGTCATTCCGGGGCGCGCGTAGCGAGAACCCGGAAGTTCGAGATTGTAGCGCGAGATTCCGGGTTCTCGCTACGCGAGCCCCGGAATGACACGCAAGCGATCTCACGCCACGTTCTGGTCGAGAATGTCCACTGCCTCTTGCAGGCTCACCGACACCAGCTGCGAGACACCGCGCTCGGCCATGGTGACGCCGAACAGCCGGTTCATCCGCGCCATGGTGATCGGATTGTGCGTGATGATGATGAAGCGCGTGTCGGTCGAGCCGGTCATCTCGTGCAGGAGGTTGCAGTAGCGTTCGACGTTGTGGTCGTCGAGCGGCGCGTCGACTTCGTCCAGCACGCAGATCGGCGAGGGGTTGGTCAAGAACACCGCGAAGATCAGCGCCATCGCGGTCAGCGCCTGCTCGCCGCCCGAGAGCAGCGACAGCGTCTGCGGCTTCTT
This sequence comes from Bradyrhizobium agreste, assembly GCF_016031625.1. Lineage (GTDB taxonomy): Bacteria > Pseudomonadota > Alphaproteobacteria > Rhizobiales > Xanthobacteraceae > Bradyrhizobium > Bradyrhizobium agreste. The sequence goes on from NZ_JACCHP010000014.1 coordinate 41,483, forward strand.
GCCCGGCGGCTTGGCGATGATTTCGAGGCCGGCCTCCAGCGGGTCGTCGCTCTCGATCAGGTGCAGCGCGGCCTCGCCGCCGCCGAACAGCTCGACGAACAGGCGCTTGAAGTGATTGTTGACGACTTCGAACGAGGTCAGCAGCCGTTCGCGGGCTTCCTTGTTGAGGCTCTGGATGCCCTGGCGCAGCCGCTTGATGGCTTCGACCAGGTCGTCGCGCTCGGTGACGAGGCCGGTGTGCTGGGTCTCGACCTCGCGCAGCTCTTCCTCGGCGCGCAGATTGACTGCGCCGAGGCGCTCGCGGTCGCGGCGCATCTTTTCGAGATCTTCCTCGATCTCGTGCAGCGGCGGCAGCTCGGCGCCGGGCTCGATCTCGGCAAGGCCGGCGACCGCCTGCGGCTCGACCTCGAGCATGTCGCGGATCTCGCGCTCGATGTCCTCGAGCCGGCGGCGGGCGCCTTCCATGCGCTCCTCGGCGCGGGCGGTGGCCTCGCGGGCACTCGACAAGGCTTCGAGCGTCAGCTTGGCGACACGGTCGGTCTCGGCCATCGCGGTTTCTGCGGTGGCGAGCGCGTCGGCGGCCATGCGGCGGTCGTTCTCGGCGTATTCGATCTCGGTGATCAGCGCGCTGCGCTTCTCGGCGAACACGGCCGGGGCATTTTCGAGCTCGCTGCGCTCGATCGTGAGCTCGGCGATACGGGCCTGGATTGTGTCGATGTGGGAGGCCGCGCTCTCCTTGCGGTTCTGCCACTCGGTGCGCTCGGCGAGGATCGCCTGCACGCGGCGGTCGGCGAGCTCGGCTTCGCGTGCCAGCGCCTGCGCCTCGGCGCGGACCTGGGCAGCCATGCGGCGGTGGCCCTCGATGTCGCTGCGGACGGCGGCGAGCTGGGTTTCGGTGTCCTCGCTCGACGGCAGCTCGCCGATGCCGGCCTGAGCGTATTCGTAAGCGGCCTCGGCCTCGGCGCGGTCGGCGGCGAGCCGGCTGTGCGCTTCCGATAGCGTCGCCTTGCGTGCGGCGTGGCGGCTGATCTCGCGCTCGGCATTGGCATGGCGCTCGCGCGCGACGTTCAGCTCGCGCTGGGCGGCGCGCCAGGCTTCGCGGCTGGCGCCTTCGGTGCTCGCCGCCATCTGTAGCTCGGACTCGGCGTTCTCCAGCGCCTGGCGCTTGATCTGCGCGTCGATGCGGGCCTGCTCCAGCTCGTTCTCGATGTCGACGAGGCGGGCGCGCTCGGCGAGGCGCCGCGCCGCACCGGTCGGGGCATGCGCCGCGGCAACAAAACCGTCCCAGCGCCAGACGTCGCCTTCGGGGGAGACCAGGCGCTGGCCGGTCTTGAGCTGCGAGACCAGCTCGGCGCCGCGCTCGCGCGGCACCACGCCGATCTGGGCGAGGCGGCGCGCCAGCTCGGCCGGCGCCTGCACATGGCTCGCGAGCGGAACGGCGCCCTCGGGCAGCTCCGGATCGCCCTCGGTATGGCCGACATTGGTCCAGCGCATTGGCGCCGACGGGTCGATCGGCGCATCGAGATCGTCGCCGAGCGCCGCGCCGATCGCCTTCTCAAAGCCCTTGTCGACGGTGATGCCGTCGATGATCGGCGGCCACAGGTTCTTGGTCTCGCCGTTGACGATCTTGGAGATCGTGCGCGCCTCGGTCTCGAGCCGCTGCACCCGCTTGTCGGCCTCGACCAGCGGCGCGCGCGAGGATTCCAAGGTCTGGCGTGCCGCGATATGCGCCGCTTCGCTCGCCTGGGCCGCAGCTTCGGACGCCGCCAGCGTCTGCTCCGCGGTCTCGACCAGCGCGGTCAGCTCGTCGAGATCGCCGAAGCCGCCGGTCTCGGCGGCAAGCTTCTGCTCTTCCGCCGCGACGTTCGCGATCTCCTGGTCGAGCCGGGCGAGCTTGTCGCGATGGGTGCGGACGTTGGCCTCGAGCTGGTTGCGCTTGGCGGTGAGGTCGGCGAGCGCGGTGGTGAGCTCGGCGAAGCGCTGCTCGGTTTCGGTCAGCACCGCCTCGACCTCAGCGACGCGCTCGTCGACGCCGGAGCGCTTCTCAACGCGCGACTTGATCTCTTCCTTCAGCTCGGCATCTTCCGCATCGAGCCGCTGCAGCGCGACGTCAGCGTCCATGGTCTGCTGCTGGGCGCGTGAGATGTCGCCCTCGAACTGGGCGAGGCGGCGCTCGAGCTCGGCGAAGCGCTCCTTGGCGCGCTCTTCCTCGCGGTCGAGCTGCTCGCGGGCATTGGTCAGTCGCTGCAGGCCGGCCGCGGCGCGCGCTTCGGCATCGCGCAGCGCCGGCATCTCGGCGGCGCGGATCGCCTGGATGCGGGCGGCCTCGGCCTGGTGCTGGGTGCGGTCGGCCATCTCGCGCACGGCGAGGTCATGGGTCTGGCCGGATTCATTGACGTCGGCATGGGCGCCGATCCAGCGCAGATGGAACAGCGTGGCTTCGGCCTTGCGGACCTTGGCCGCGACCTCGCGGTAGCGCACGGCCTGGCGGGCCTGCTTCTTCAGGCCTTCCATCTGGCCGGAGAGCTGGCCGATCACGTCCTCGACGCGGGTGAGGTTGGTTTCGGCCGCCTTCAGCCGCAGCTCTGCCTCGTGGCGGCGGGCATGCAGGCCGGCAACGCCCGCGGCATCTTCCAGCACGCGGCGGCGCTGCTCGGGCTTGGCCTGGATGATCTCGCCGATCTTGCCCTGGTGGACGAGGGCCGGCGAGCGCGCGCCGGTGGCGGCGTCCGCGAACAGGATCTGCACGTCGCGCGCGCGCACGTCGCGGCCGTTGATGCGGTAGACCGAGCCCGCTTCGCGCTCGATGCGCCGGGAGATTTCGAGGATCTGGCTGTCGTTCATCGCCGCCGGCGCGGTGCGATCGGCATTGTCGATCGTCATCGTCACTTCGGCGTGGTTGCGCGCGGGACGGTTGCCGGAGCCGGCGAAGATCACCGCATCCATGTCGGCGGCGCGCAAGCTCTTGTAGGAGGTCTCGCCCATCGCCCAGCGCAGCGCCTCGACGAGATTGGACTTGCCGCAGCCGTTGGGGCCGACCACGCCGGTCAGGCCGGGCTCGATGACGAAGTCCGTGGGCTCAACGAAGGACTTGAAGCCGTGAAGTCGCAGGCGGGTGATTTTCATAAGCACGCATCTCTGTTGGCAGGCGCCGAATCCCCCTGCCGGGACAATACCATGGAAGGCAATGTCGCTGTCTGGGTGAGTCGCGCGAGGCGGCTCATGCGGCTGGACAATGGCCGTGGTGCGCCGCAAGGGCAACCGGCGAAAGCCGCTTTTCCCAAGGGATTTATGCCGGGAAAGATACGGCTTTCGAGATGCGAATCAGGATCTTGACGAGCGAATCAGCTCTTCAGGAGCGGGTTGATCTTCTTGGCGAACTCCTCGAACGAGGCTTCGCCCTTGATCTTCTCGCCATTGATGAAGAAGGTCGGCGTCGAATCCACCTTGAGCACGTCGCTGGCATATTTCTGGTCGGCGGCGATCTTGTCGAGCAGCGCCTGGTCCTTCAGGCAGGCCTCGACCTGCTGCTGGGTGAGGCCAGCCTGTTTGCCGATCCGCGTCAGCGTCTCGGTGGTGTTCTTCATCACCCAATCGTTCTGCTGGCGGAACAGCATGTCGGTGACCGCGAAGTATTTCGGCGCGTCGTCCTTGGCGATGCAGCGCGACAGCATCGAACCGGCGGCGGCTTTGATGTCGAGCGGGAATTCGCGGAAGATGTAACGCACCTTGCCGGTGTCGATGTATTCCTTCTTGATCTTGGGGAACACCTGCTCGTTGAAGGCGGCGCAGTGCGGGCAGGTCATCGAGGCGTATTCGGTGATGGTGACGGCGGCATCGTTGGGGCCGAGCGCCATGTCGGGCAGCGACACAGGCTTCGCCACATCGGCGGCCGACTGGGCCTTTGCTTCAGGGATCATGGCCTCCGAGATGAACCGCAGCGGCGAGAGCCCGGCGAACGCGGCAAGCCCGGTCAGCGACAGCATCGTGGTGAAGGCGCGGCGGGTGATGATCAAGGTCGGCTCCCGGGATTGGCAAGGTTCGCCCGAGGTTCCCCTTCGGACGGCCTGTCGCTAGCTTGAAACGTCGTTTGAGGCAATGGCGGCGCTACGGACAAGTCCAGTTTGGCCGCGGAATAAGGCTCAATTTCGCTTGATGGCGGCCCCGAGGCGCGCCAGCGCCGTCTTCAGTTCTTCATCGTCGATGTCGGTCAGGTTCTCCGCCACCTTGGCGACGGCCTTGGGGTCGGGTGGGCCGGGCCGCTTCCGGGCCTGCGGCCGGGACAGCGGTGCCTGGCGGAAGGCGAGCTTGCCGACCGCGCTCCAGCCGAAGAAGCGGTTGACCCGTTCCAGGATCACGTCGGCCGAGTGCTGGATCTCCAGTGCCATCGGCCCCTCGACTCGCAGCACCAGCGTTGCCGGCTCCTGCGGCTGCCCCTCGACCGGCCGCGGCCATTGCATCTTGAGCGGCTCGGCATGGGCCGCGATCTCCGGCCCCGCGATCTGCGCCCACCGCGTCACCAGCTCGCGCGCCGCAAAGCCCTGCTTGGCATAGGCCTCGGCAAAGACGTCGTCGAGCAGGATCCCGAGCGGTTTGGCGCTGACGGGGCCGGGCTTGAAGATGGGTCCGGATTTGGACATGGGCCGCCCGTTATGCCGCGGCGCGAGGCCGGATGGCCTTGAGGTCGCGATCGATCTCGCGTCGCCGCTGCATCAGATCATAGTCCATCTGCAGACCCAGAAAAAAGCCCTCCGACAGACCGAAATAGCGGGCGAGCCGCAGGTCAGTGTCGGCGGTGATGTCGCGCTTGCCGAGGACGATCTCGTTGATCCGCCGCGGCGGGACGTGAACGGCGCGCGCCAGCGCGTTCTGGCTGAGCTCCATCGGCTTCAAGAACTCTTCGAGCAGGATTTCGCCGGGATGGGGATTGCGGAGGAACCCGTTCCTAGTGGTAGTCGACGATTTCGACATCTCTCGGTCCTCCTTCATCCCACACAAAACAGATGCGCCACTGATCGTTGATCCGGATCGAGTGCTGACCTTCGCGGTCGGCTCTCAGGGCTTCCAGCCGGTTGCCCGGAGGGACCCTGAGATCGGCCAATATCCGTGCCTGATTCAACAAGCGCAGCTTTCGCAAAGCCACATTCTGAATGTCAGGCGGCAGTTTTCGACTTCGCCGGCCGGACCAGATCAACTCGGTCTCGAGGTCGGCGAAGCTCTGGATCATGCCTGTTTATAACGCAATGCGTTATAGCACGCAACGGCTCCTCGCGCTGGCCACAGGCGGAATCCTCCTCTAGTAAAGGCGCATGCCCTCCACGACTGCGCGCAAGAAGGAGCAGAGCACGTCGTCTGACCGTCCGCTCGCGCTCCTGCAATGGTACGACCGCCACCGCCGCCGGCTGCCCTGGCGCGCGGCGCCCGGCGAGGCGTCCGATCCTTATCGCGTGTGGCTCTCCGAGATCATGCTCCAGCAGACCACGGTGAAAGCGGTCGGCCCCTATTTCGAAAAATTCGTCGCGCGCTGGCCGGATGTCACTGCGCTGGGGCGGGCTTCGCTGGATGCCGTGCTGCGGATGTGGGCGGGGCTCGGCTATTATTCGCGCGCACGCAACCTCCATGCCTGCGCGGTCGCGGTGATGCGCGAGCATGGCGGCGTGTTTCCGGATACCGAGGAGGGGCTGCGCGCGCTGCCGGGGATCGGGCCCTACACGGCGGCGGCGATTGCGGCAATCGCGTTCGACCGCCGCACCATGCCGGTCGACGGCAATATCGAGCGCGTGGTGTCGCGGCTGTTTGCGGTCGAGGAGGAGCTGCCGCAAGCCAAGCCGCTGATCCAGCAACTCGCCGCGACGCTGCTGGCGGATTCCCGCGCCGGCGACAGTGCGCAGGCGCTGATGGATCTCGGCGCCTCGATCTGCACCCCGAAGAAGCCGGCCTGCTCGCTGTGTCCGCTGAACGAGGATTGCACGGCGGGCGCACAAGGGACCCAGGAGACGTTCCCGCGCAAGGCGCCGAAGAAGAGCGGGACGCTCAGACGCGGCGCCGCCTTCGTGGTCACGCGTGGCGACGAGCTGCTCGTCCAATCGAGGCCCGAAAAGGGGCTGCTCGGCGGCATGACGGAGGTGCCGGGCTCGGACTGGCTCGCCGGCCAGGACGATGCAACGGCGAAGCAGCAGGCGCCGCAGCTGAAGGGGTTGTCGCGCTGGCAGCGCAAGGTGGGCGTCGTCACCCACGTCTTCACGCATTTCCCGCTCGAGCTGGTGGTCTACACCGCGAAGGTGAAGGTGCGCACCCGCGCCCCCGAGGGCATGCGCTGGGTGCCGATCGCAACCCTGGCCGACGAAGCGCTGCCGAACGTCATGCGCAAGGTCATCGCGCACGGATTGGGCCTTTAGGATCCACCCTGCTGACAACAGGCTGTCAGCAGACCTGCGCTAATAGGGCGCAAAGGAGATCTCGCATGGTCAAGACCGCGCTCGATAACTTCCGCCGGCCGCCCTGCGCCGAGCTATTGGGCTGGCGTTTGCTCGATGCCCGCCCGCAGGAGGGCTGGATCAAGCTCGGCTTCGACGGCAAGCCGGAATTCTGCAACCCCGCAGGCTTCATCCAGGGCGGCATGCTCTCGGCCATGCTCGACGACACCATGGGTCCCGCGGTGCTGGTGATGAGCGAGGGCCGGCTCTACACCACCACGATCAGCATGACTGTGAATTTTCTCAGCCCTGCAAAACCGGGACCGATCACCGGTGAAGCCAAGGTGACACAGCTCGGCAAGACCATCGCCTTCGTCGAAGCCAAGCTGATGGCGGAGGACGGCACGGTGCTGGCGACGGCAAGCGCGAGCGAGCGGCTGCTGGAGGCGGCGAGGGTGGTGAAGTGAAGCGGGTCCGCCCGAGCCGCGCACTCCTTCTTCCTTCTCCCCTTGCGGGAGAAGGTGGCATAGGGCAGCTCGCTTCGAAGCCTCACGCCGTCGCGCGCGCGTCCTTGCTCACGATCGGCGGCTTCGCATTCAGCGCCTCGACCTGGAATCCCGCGACACGCTTGTAGTTGGCGGCGATGTCCTCCAGCTCCTGCTGCGACAGCACGTCGGTGACGACCTTGTATCCGTTCGGCGCGCGCTCCTCGACCAGCTGCATCACCTGCTCGGGGCCGTTCTTGCGGTTGAGCAGGACGAGATCGGTGGTCGCGGGCCGCCGCTCGGCCTCATAGGCGAGCAGCGCCGCGGTCGTCGGACCGTGCGCGAGAATCTCGCGGGTGATGACGCGAGCATCGAGGATCGCCTGCGAGGCGCCGTTCGAGCCGATCGGGTACATCGGATGCGCGGCATCGCCCATCAGCGTGACCTTGCCGAAGGTCCATTGCAATACCGGATCGCGGTCCACCAGCGGATATTCGTAGGCGTGCGGGCAGTTCCTGATCAGGGCGGGCACGTCGAGCCAGTCGAACCTCCAGCTTTCGAACCAGGGCAGGAACTCTTCCAGCCGCGCGGTGCGGTTATAGTCCTCGCGCCGCCACTGATAGGTCGGCGGCATGTGGCGCTCCGCGACGATGAGATGGTTGCCGTTTGCGTCCGGTTGTTTCGAGATCGGATAGCAGACGAATTTCAGGATCTCGTGACCGGCCATGATCATGGTGCGGCCGGTGAGGAAGGCTTTTGCCGGCGTGACGCCGCGCCAGAGGATGCGGCCGTTCCAGATCGGCGGGCCTTCGTTCGGATAGAGCTTCTCTCGCGCGGCGGAATGGATGCCGTCGGCGGCGATCAGGATCGCACCCTCGTATGTGCCGGCGGCCTTGCCGGTCGCCCTGTCGACGAAGTCGGCGCGCACGCCGCCCGCCGTCTCGGTCCAGCCGGTCAGATGATGGCTGGTGAGGATGTTGTCGTGACCGAGCCGTTCGAGCGCGGTGTCGAGCAGGATCTGCTGCAGGGTGCCGCGATGGATCGAGAATTGCGGCCATTTGTAACCGGCCTCCAGGCCGCGCGGCTCGCTCCAGATCGGCTTGCCGTGCTTGGAGAAATAGGCGAGCTCGCGCGTCCGCACGCCGCTGGCGTCCAGCTTGTCCAGCAGGCCGAGCTCGATCAGCTCGCGCACCGCATGCGGCAGCACGTTGATGCCGACGCCGAGCGGCTTCAGTTCCGCCACGCTCTCGAACACTTTCACGGGAACGCCGATTCCGTGCAGGCTGAGCGCAAGCGTGAGCCCGCCGATGCCGCCTCCGGCGATGAGTACCGTCATGAGAAAACCCCTCCGATGGGAGGCGTCTTGGCACAGCCGGGCGGATGTGGGCAACTGCGAAGAGGATGTCGTGCTATGGACGGCGGGGCCGACAGCCGTTAACTTTCAGCTTTCCCATGAGGTCCGACATGCTCAAGCTCTACTACGCCACCGGCACCTGCGCGCTCGCCACCTACATCACCCTGGAAGAAGCCGGCGCCGACTACACGGCCGAACGGCTGAGCTTCAAGGACAACCAGCAGAACAGCCCGGACTATCTCGCCATCAACCCGAAGGGCCGGGTGCCGGCGCTGGTCACCGACCGCGGCGTCCTGACCGAGACGCCGGCGATGCTGGCTTACCTCGCGCAAACCTTCCCCAAGACGAAGCTGGCGCCGCTCGACGATCCCTTCGACTTCGCCCAGGTGCAGTCGTTCAACTCCTATCTCTGCTCGACCGTGCACATCAACCACGCCCACAAGATGCGCGGCGCGCGCTGGGCGACGGAGGAGAGCTCGTTCGCCGACATGAAGGCGATGGTGCCGAAGACCATGGCCGCCTGCTTCAAGCTGATCGAGCAGAAGATGTTCAGGGGACCGTGGGTGATGGGCGATCAGTACACGATCTGCGATCCCTATCTCTACACGCTCTCGACCTGGCTCGAAGGCGACAGCGTCGACATCAATGCGACGCCGAAGATTGCCGATCACTTCAAGCGCATGTCCGATCGCCCCGCGGTGAGCAAGGTGATGGCGGCGCAGAAGGCGTAAGCGCGCCGGCCACATATTCCACTGTCGTCCCGGGCAAGCGTCAGCGCAGACCCGGGACCCATAACCACAGGGACAAGTTGTGGCGCGAGCCGATAACCACGAGTCTTCGCCAAATCACCTCCCGTGGTTATGGGTCCTGGATCGGCGCGCGCTTGGGGCGCGCTTGTCCGGGACGACATCGAATTTGTTGAAGCTGCGTCCTAACCGGCCTTCCACCTCTCCAATTCTCGCCCCGTCTCCAGCATCAGCCGCCGCAGCCAGATCGAGCCGGGGTCCATCTGCGCGCGGGTCGGATGGAACATGAACTGCTCGTCGATCCCTGGATCAAGCGGCGGCGTCACCGCGACGAGGCCGAGCTGCTCCGACAGCGCGGCGATCAGCCGGCGCGGCACGAAGGCGACCAGATCGGTGCGCGCGGCGACGTGCAAGGCTTCGAGATAGCCCGGCACGACCAGCGAGATATGTCGCTCGATGCCTTTGCTGCGTAGCCAGGTGTCGATGAGATCCTCGGCGTTACCGCGGATGATCACGCCGACATGGCGGGCGGCCAGGAAGGTCTCGCGCCGCTTCAGCTTCGCTGCAAGGGGATGGCCGCGCCGCACCGCCAGCGCGTCGCTGTCGGTATAGAGCAGCTGGCGGTGAAAGCCCTTGAAGGCATTGCCGATCGAGATCACGAGGTCGATGGTGCGGGCGAACTCGGCGTGGAAGATCGCAGGCCCCCGCCACGGCACCACGTCGATGCGGACATTGGGGGCAAGCCGCGTCACCTTCGCCATCAACGTCGGCATCAACAGCTCGACCGCGAGATCCGGCATCATCAGGCGGAATTGCCGCTCGCTGCGCGCGGCATCGAAGTCGTCAGGCACGAACAGCCCGCGCACCTGGTCGAGCGCTTGCGCCAGCGGCGTGCGCAGGGCCTGGGCCCGCGGCGTCAGCTCCATCCGTGCGCCGGTGCGCACCAGCAGCGGGTCACTGAAGATGTCGCGCAAGCGTTGCAACGCGTGGCTCGTTGCCGGCTGTGACAGGCCGATCCTCATGGCCGCGCGGCTGACATTGGCCTCGCGCAGCAGCGCATCGAGTGCGGTCAACAGGTTGAGGTCGAGCGAATTCAAATTCATGAGGTGAATAGATATCATATTTCATATCGATTTGAAGAATGCTGTCGGCCGGGCGATGATCTCCGCGTTGTCACCACAAGGAGATGCCGCCATGAACGCGAGCGCCAACAAGAAACTGCTGCAGGATATCTTTGCCGCGGCCGCCAATCCCGATCCGGCCGCGCGCGACCGCGCCCTGTTCACGGCGAGTCTCGCCGACGACGCCAAATGGGTCGTCACCGGGCAATATTCCTGGTCGCGCACCTTCTCGGGCAAGGAGGCGATCCTCGGCGAACTGCACGGCTATGTGCGCACGCGCCTGCGCGACCGCACGCGTACCATCGCCCATCGCTTCATTGCCGATGGCGACATCGTCGTTGTGGAAGCCAAGGGCGACAACGTCACGCTCGAGGGCGCACGCTACGACAACGATTATTGCCTGGTGTTTCGGCTCGCCGACGGGAAGATCAAGGAGATCAGGGAATATTGCGACTCCGTCCTGACGGAGAAGGCGCTCGGCCCGTTTCCGCAGGCTCCCGCGAGGGCGGCGGGCTAACGGCTTTGAGCACGATCTGGTCTGCCGGCTGGCGCCCTTCGCTTCGATCTGCGAGGGGCGCATCGGTCTGGCGCAAGCTGGCGGAGATCATTCGGCTGCGGCGAGAGCACGCGCGGATCCATTGCCAGCTCGCCGCCATGAGCGAGCGGGAGCTTCTGGACTTCGGAATGACGCGGGCGGAAATTGAGCATGAGCTGAAGAAGCCTCTCCGATGGAAGTAGAGCAATGAAGTAGAGCAATAAGGGATGCAGCCTCGGACCACCGGCGTCGGCGCCATGCATCGGTCTGCATGGTCCGGCGGATTCGCATGCGGCTTTGCATAGCTGCCGACAAAATCAGCAGATTTGGTGCGGGCCGAGACCGGGCGCGCGAGGAATTTGAAGGTTCAATTAAGAAGTGTCCCCCATTGTGTCGCGGTGCAGCGTAGGCCGCCAGGGCGCGGCGTGCGGCTGCCGGAGTGGCCGTGACGATCGCCGGAGTTGTTCGGTCCCTCGAATTCACATGCATCTGGGTGGACAGTGGGAATGTCGAAATTTCGTTTGCGGATCAGGGGACGCCTGTACGCAGGCTTCATGGCCCTGGTGGCGGTCGGTCTCGTGATGGCGGTGGTTGCCGTCTGGAATTTGCGGGACGTGCAGGATCAGGTCGCAAGACAATCCGCCCTCTCGGACAGCACGGCGCGGGTGCTGGAAATATCGGCCCATCTGCAGGCGATTCAGCGGGCCAATTTGCGCTACGTCTACGACGCCAACGAGTCCGCCATGAAGGAGGCGCAGGAGCGGGAGACCGCGGCGACCGAGCTGCTCCGGGTCGGCGCGCAGGGGACGTTGTCCGAGGAGCGGCGCGCGCTCTACAACGGCCTGATCGACGACATCGCCAAAATGCGACGCCTGCGTGACAATCTCGGCGACGCCGTCAACGAGACGAGAACGGGCAAGGCGACGCTGCTGCCGAGCGGCGAGGAGCTGGCCACCAAGACGGGCAAGCTCGTCGACGTGGCGCGCGCCGCCGTCGATGAAGATACCGCATCCCTCGTCGCCGATCTCGAATCCCGCATTCTGCTCGTGCGAATCGCAAACTGGCGTTTTCTGGCGCTGCGCGATACGCAGGGACCTGCGACCTTCAGGGCGAGCGTCGACCGGGCCGCACAACGGCTCGCCGCGCTCGAAAAGAGCCCGCAGGCGACGGAGCTGCGAGCGGCACTCGCGCCGGTGAAGACTTCGCTCGCCCTCTACAAGTCGGCGTTCGAGGCGACGTCGGCCGCGATGCTTCAGGCCGACGAGATCTACCACAAGAACCTCGCGCCCCTCATCGTCGACAGCATCGGCAAGCTCAAGACCGCGGAAACGACCCTGAAGAAGGACTACCGGGACTCGCGGAACAATGCCGAAGCCGTGCTTGCGGGAACGACGACCGTTCAGGAGATCGCGGGCATCCTCGCCGTCCTGTTCGGCGGCATCGTTGCGTTCCTGATCGCGCGCAGCATCGTCGGTCCGCTGACCTCGATGACGCAGGCGATGGGGCGGCTTGCCGGCGGCAATCTCGAGATCGAGATTCCCGGCCGCCGCAGAGCCGACGAGATCGGCGACATGGCCAAGGCGATCCAGGTGTTCAAGGACAACATGATCGAAGCCGAGCGCATGCGCGCCGAGCAGGCCGCGCTCGAGGCGCGGCAGGCCGAGAACCGCAAGGAAGATATGGCGAGGCTCGCCGATCAATTCGAGCAGGCGGTCGGCGAGATCGTCAACACGGTGTCATCGGCATCGAGCGAGCTCGAAGCCTCCGCAGGCACGTTGACCACGACGGCCGCGCGCGCCCAGGATCTGTCGACGGAAGTCGCCAGCGCCTCGCAGGAGGCCTCGGCCAATGTGCAGGCGGTCGCCTCGGCGACGGAGGAGCTCTCCTCGTCGGTCTCCGAGATCGCCCGCCAAGTGCAGGAATCCGCCCGCATCGCCAGCGAGGCCGTCGGTCAGGCGAGCCGGACCAACGAGCGCGTCGGCGCGCTCTCCAAGGCCGCCGCGCGGATCGGTGACGTGGTCGAGCTGATCAGCACCATTGCCGGCCAGACCAATCTGTTGGCGCTGAACGCCACGATCGAGGCGGCGCGTGCGGGCGAAGCCGGCCGCGGCTTTGCGGTGGTCGCAACCGAGGTGAAGGCGCTTGCCGAGCAGACGGCCAGGGCCACCGGCGAGATCGCCCAGCAGGTCTCCGGCATCCAGGCCGCGACCGAGGAGTCGGTCGGCTCTATCCGGGAGATCAGCGGCACCATCGAGCGGCTGTCGGAGATCTCGTCGACGGTCGCCGCGGCCGTGGAGCAGCAGGGCGCGGCGACGCAGGAAATTTCCCGCAACGTTCAGCAGGCGGCCCAGGGCACGCAGCTCGTCTCGTCCAACATCGGCGACGTGCAGCGCGGCGCCTCCGAGACCGGCTCGGCCTCCTCGCAGGTGTTGTCGGCAGCGCGCTCGCTCTCGGCCGACAGCAACCGGTTGAAGCAGGAAGTCGCCAAGTTCCTGAGCTCGGTCCACGCCGCCTGAAGTCTCAAACGCAAGAGGCCACGCGCATGCGCGTGGCCTCGGCGCGGCGCGATCAGGCCACCTTGGTCGTCATGTGCCCGAACATGTGGCGGCGCGCTTCGTCGTCCATCTCGGCCTTGAATGTGAACTTGTCCTTCAGGGCGAGGGCGCGTGCTGCCGCCGGGCGTGCCGAGATCTCGTCGACCAGCCGTTTCACGTTCGGGTATCGCGCAAAGGCGTCGTCGCCGAGCTTGAACGGCACCATCCGCGCCCAGCCCCACAGCGCCATGTCGACGATCGAATAGCTGTCGCCGACCATGTAGCGGCGGTCCTTCAGGTGAGCGTCGAGAACCTTGTAGTGGCGGTCGGTCTCGTACTGATAGCGGTTGTGGGCGTAGTCGTGATTCTGGTCCTTCGGTGCGAAATGCTTGAAGTGCACGGCCTGGCCCGAAAATGGCCCGAGGCCGCTCGCGACGAACATCAGCCACGACAGCAATTCGCCGCGGTTGGAGGGGAGGAATTTGCCGGTCTTCTCGGCGAGATAGAGCAGGATGGCGTTCGAATCGAACACGATGGTGCCGCCATCGTCGATCGCCGGCACTTTGCCGTTCGGATTGATCTTGAGGAATTCCGGCGTGAACTGCTCGCCCGTGCGGGTGTCGATCTTCACCGGCTCGAAAGGCAGGCCGGATTCTTCGAGATAGAGCGCGACCTTGGTCGGGTTCGGTGATCCATTGAAATAGAACTTGAGCATCAAGCATCTCCCAGTGTTGATGGCCGCGCGCGGACGCGGCGTCGTTGGGCGGGCCTTGTCTTGCCTGAACCTCGTGAGAGAGCAACCGGCGAGTTTGCGGGGCGGTATCTGCGCTCTGCGCAGATCAGCCGGCGTAACAAAGGCCGATCGCCGCCGTAAGGACCATCGCCGCGCCGACCACTTCCAGCCGCAGGCCGAGCCGCGCTGCGAGATGCATGTCGGAGGCGCGCGCCGCGCGCTCCGAACCGCGCGCATAGCCGTGAACGATGACGTCGTGGTTGAAGTTGTCGTGCGCCTCGTTGCTGCTGGCGAGCCCGACGCAGATCACGAGCACGCCGAACAGCGCCAGGCCGAAGAATCCGAGCAGCGCGATCAGGAACATCGGAAACATGCCGACCAGGAAGATCGGCAGCAGCGGCACCAGCAGCAATGTCTCGGACTGTCGTCGCATGGGAGCCGGCCCGTCAGGACGGAGGCTGATCGCATGAGTCTAGTCCCGGCTGGCGAGGCTTTCAACTCACGCCCCTGTCATTCCGGGGCGCGCCTCTTGGCGCGAGCCCGGAATTCATTGGCGGCATGGGACGTGGCTCGATGGATCCCGGGTTCTCGCGGAGCCTGTCATCGGGCCGCGCTGCGCGCGGACCCGGTGGCGAACCCCGGAATGACGGAGGAGGACGCCTACTCCGCCGCCATGCCGGCGCGGATCTCGGCGCGCAGCTCGTCGATCAGCTTGAGCCCCTTCTTGGTCTCGACGTGCCAGAAGGTCCAGCCGTTGCAGGCCTGCGCGCCTTGCGCCACCGCGCCGATGCGGTGGATCGAGCCGACCTTGTCGCCGAGCATGATGGCGCCGTCGGCGCGCACCAGCGCCCCTAACTTCTTCTTGGCGTCGAACAGCTTGGTGCCGGGCATGATCATGCCGCGCTCGATCAGTTCGGAGAACGCGACGCGCGGTGCCTCGCGCGCGGTCATGAACGGGGCAAGGCTCTCTTCCGGCAACGGCTCGACCTCGGCGATGCGCGCCTCGGCGGCCTTGGCGTAGGTCTTGTCGCGTTCGAAGCCGATATAGGAGCGGCCGAGGCGCTTGGCGACCGCGCCGGTCGTGCCGGTGCCGTTGAACGGGTCGATCACGAGATCGCCGGGCTTGGATGACGACAGCAGCACGCGCGCCAGCAGGCCTTCCGGCTTCTGCGTCGGATGCACTTTCTTGCCGTCGGCGCCCTTGAGGCGCTCCTCGCCCGTGCAGAGCGGGATCAGCCAGTCGGACCGCGCCTGCACGTCCTCGTTGGCCGCCTTCAGGGCCTCGTAGTTGAAGGTGTAGCCCTTGGCTTTTTCGTCGCGCGCGGCCCAGATCATCGTTTCGTGCGCGTTGGTGAAGCGGCGGCCGCGGAAATTCGGCATCGGATTGGTCTTGCGCCAGACGATGTCGTTCAGCAGCCAGAAGCCGAGGTCCTGCATGATGGCGCCGACGCGGAAGATGTTGTGATAGGAGCCGATCACCCAGATCGTCGCCGACGGCTTCATGGCGCGGCGCGCGGCGAGCAGCCAGGCACGGGTGAAATCGTCGTAGGCGGCAAACGAATCGAACTTGTCCCAGTCGTCGTTGACGGCATCGACATGGGATTCGTCGGGACGCTTGAGATCGCCCTTGAGCTGCAGATTGTAGGGCGGGTCGGCGAACACCAGGTCGACACTGCCTGCCTGGAGCTTCGACATCTCGGCGACGCAATCGCCGACGATGATGCGATGCGACGGGGACTCAAAATTTGTGCGGGGCGCCCTTGCAGACGCCCCGCGACGCGACTCTACCATGACTCAAGAACTCTGACTCAGGCGACGCTGTCGGCGACGCGGGACCAAACAACCGACTGGTCGTTACATTGAAGGGGCAAAGTAAAAATCGACTTAACCCGCCGCTTTCGTGAGCACGCCTCGCATCATAGTTCGCGCACAAATTGTTGCGCGCATTCGCCTTGTTTTGCAGTGTATTTCGCGCTTGCGCCGCTCGCAGGATCGATCGTGGCGGGAAAAAGGCTGTAAATTTCTCTCGGAAAAAACTGCTCGGCCCTCGGAAAAATTTGCTGGCATCGACAGGCTGTCGCACTAGGCAATTTTTGCCGGCCACGATATTGATAAAAGCAACGGAAATTTTACGTATGTGGCGCGTTGAGCTTTCGCGTTTCTGTGCGCCGTCGAAACTTGAATCAGGGACCCCAGAGGAAAGGCCGCCATGCGCTACGATGACTTCCGCCGCAGCGACGACATCGAGGATCGTCGCGATGAAGGTGGTGGCTTTGGCGGTGGGGGAGGCGGGTTCGGCCTGCCGATGGGCGGCGGCGGCCTCGGCATCGGCACCATCATCATCCTCGGCCTGGTCGGCTACGCCTTCGGCATCGATCCCCGCATCCTGATCGGCGGCGCCGAGATCCTCACCGGCGGCGGCCATGCGCCGAGCTACCAGACCGATCGCCAGGCGTCCTCCGGCAAGCGCGGCGCGCCGACCGACGAGATGGGCAGCATGATCTCCGGCATCCTCGGCGAGATCGACGATCGCTGGAGCGAGATCTTCCAGGCCAACGGCCAGACCTATACCGGCCCGAAGATCGTGCTGTTCCGCAACGCCACCAATGGCGGTCGCTGCGGCATGGCGCAGTCGGCCATGGGGCCGTTCTATTGTCCGCCCGACCGGACCATCTTCCTCGACACCGCCTTCTTCCGCGAAGTCGAGACTCGCTTCCGCGGCTGTTCCGGCAAGTCGGCGTGCAATTTCACCACGGCCTACATCATCGCGCACGAGGCCGGCCATCACATCCAGAACCTGCTCGGCATCATTCCGCGCGTGACGCGGCTGCAGCAGCAGGTCGGCTCGAAGGCCGAGGCCAATGCGCTCCAGGTGAAGGTGGAGTTGCAGGCCGACTGTTTCTCCGGCGTCTGGGTCAACCGGGAGGCGAAGAAGCGTCCGAACTTCCTCGAGCCCGGCGACATCGATGCCGCGCTGACCACGGCGAGCGCGATCGGCGACGACACGCTGCAGCGCCAGGCCACGGGCCGCGTCGTGCCTGACTCTTTCACCCACGGCTCGGCGGCGCAACGCAAGCAATGGTTCATGACCGGCTACCAGCAGGGCACGGTCCAGGCCTGCAACACGTTCGGCGCGGGGGCGTTGTAGTTATCCGTCATCCTGAGGTGCTCGCCTCTTGGCGAGCCTCGAAGGATGACGAGTGGCCCATCCTTCGAGGCTCGCCCTGCGGTGCGCTTGCACCGCACGGCGCGCACCTCAGGATGACGGCGGTGATTGAGGAAGCAGGAGTGAAGTTGTGGCCTCCATCGACGAATCCAAACAATTCATCCCGCTCAACATCGCGGTGCTCACGGTGTCCGACACGCGCGCGCTCGCCGACGACAAGTCCGGCCAGACTCTCGCCGATCGTCTCCTAGCTGCGGGCCATCATCTCGCCGCGCGCGAGATCGTCACCGACGATGTCGAGGCGATCCGCGCCGTGATCCGCCGCTGGATCGCCGACAGCGGCGTCGACGTCGTCATCACCACGGGCGGCACCGGCTTCACCGGACGCGACGTCACGCCGGAGGCGATCGAGCCGCTGTTCGAGAAGCGCATGGACGGCTTCTCGATCGCATTCCATATGCTGAGCCACGCCAAGATCGGGACGTCGACGATCCAGAGCCGCGCCACCGCGGGCGTGGCTGGTGCGACCTACATCTTCTGCCTGCCCGGCTCGCCTGGCGCCTGCCGCGACGGCTGGGACGGCATCCTCGCGGCCCAGCTCGACTACCGCACGCGCCCCTGCAACTTCGTCGAGATCATGCCGCGGCTGGACGAGCATCTGCGCAGGCCAAAGGCGCAGGGCGCGACAGTGTAGCGCGCTGCGGATGATGCTTAGCTGAGCGAGGCACGGATTACCCTCCCCTGGAGGGCCCTCCAGGGGAGGGTAAGGTCACGGCGCGCGTTGTTGAATTAAGACAGTCAGAGATCCAGTTCCCACGTCTCGCCGACCAGGTCGGCACCGAAGCTGTGATGCTTCTCTTCCTTCACCAGCTTGAATCCCGCACTCTTGTAGATCCCGCGTGCGGCGACCAGGATGCTCTGCGTCCACAGCGTCATCTTGCTGTAGCCGCGCTCGCGGGCGCCCTGGATGCATTGCTGCACGAGTGCGCGGCCGACGCCGAGGCCGCGTGCTTTCTTCTCCACCTGCAACAGGCGGAGTTTTGCGATCTCGTCCGTGGCCTTGACGAGGAACACGGAGCCGACCGGCTCGCCACCGACCTCCGCGATCCAGCAGTGCTCGCGCGCGGCGTCGTAGTTCCTGATGAACTGCGCGCAGATCTCGGCGACCAGCGCCTCGTAGCCGATGTCCCAACCGTAGTCGGCGGCATAAGCGGCAGCCTGCCGGGAGACGACCCAGCCCATGTCGCCGACGCGATGGCTGCGCAGGATGAAAGCCGCGGGCGGGCCTTTGCGTTGCTCCAGCACGGCCTCGATGGTCGCCATGGCCTGCGTGAGCCGGGTCGCATCGCCGGGCGAAAGCTGAGCCAGCATCGCGGCGACCTCGTTTTGCGAGCTCTGGTTCAGCTTGGCGAAAGCCTGCCGGCCCTTGGCGGTCAGGCTGAGCAGGTATTGCCTGCGGTCCGCGGGCAGCGGCTTTCGCGTGATCAGCCCCTTCTCGTCGAAGCTCTGGACGATGCGGCTGAGATAGCCGGGATCAAGACCAAGCTCGTTTCCGATCTCTTTTGCCGCAAGGTCGTCGCGATGGGCGAGCTCGTAGAGCACCCGCGCCTCGCTGAGCGAGAACGGGCTCTTGCCAAGGTGCTGGTCGAGCACACCGAGCTTGCGGGTGTAGAAGCGGTTGAAGGCACGGACCGCTGCGACATGGTCGTCGGCGGCCTGTTCGGCCATTGGGCCTGATGGCGAAGCTTTCGGTAGCATGGGGCACCTCGATATTTGCCATTGTCAATTAATTGATTGACGTTGGCAAGTATCTCGGCGCTTCAGCCCACCATCACGATCCGGCTGCGCAGCATGGTCCGGGACGACCGCCCGAGCCGCCGGAGCAGCCGCGCCTCGGAATGCCGGGCGTGGGGCGGGTAGCCGCCGATCCGGTCGTAATGATCGCGCGCGATCAGCAGCCCTTGATCGCCGAGCGGACCGACGAGCTTGCGCGCCACCGCCCAGAGGACGTCCCGCACTGCGGTATTTGCGTAAGGCGAGCGGGCATAGCGGAACACCGCCGCACGATCGCGGCCGCTGGTGGCGACGGCCTGGATGAACTGGGTGGTTTCCTCGATCCAGCCGGTTTCCAGCACCGCGCCCGCAGGCAGGAACATCAGCCATGGCGATCGGGCCTGGCGCGCTCCGGCAGCGAGCGCAGCGCCTTGCGAATGCCCCTCAAAGCCGATGAAACGGCAGCCTGCGACGTCGGCAACACGCTCGATAACGCCGTTGCGCGTGCCGTCGACCAGCAGCACTTCCCGGATCACGCCGGCGGCGGCGCCGGGCACCAGCGCGGCGAGGGTTGCGACCGCCGTCTGCTCGACACCATCGGTCGGAATGATGACGCTCAGCATGATTGAGGCTTCAGGGTCCGCACTTCGGGAGAAGCGTAGCGTTGCATGATGTTGTCATAGACCTGTCGCGCTGCCGAGTGCAACTTTCGGACGGCGCTTCGGCGTGCGATGGTAAACTGCGGCCAGTTCATCGCAGCCAAATGTGTCCGGCGCGGGCTGGTCATATTGCCGAATGTTTCGGCACAAGCTGATCCTGACCGTATTAACCCGGATGCGTGATCTCGCTGCAGGGAGAGACCTTGTATGAACGCCGATCAACTCGCCGTTGGCACGGCGCCAAAATCGCCGAAGCAGGAGGCCGCGCCGACCTTGCGAATCCGGGCGCTGATGCTGGGCGAGCGCATCAATGCGTCTGGCCTCGAGATCGGCACGCTGGTGTCCTCGACGCCGGCCGCCTTCCGCGTTCATGCCGGCCTTGCCGTGATCTTTCGCTACGGCGTCGTCGTGCTGATCGGGCTGTTGCCGTCCGAGGAGAAGGTCCTCGTCGACAACCTGAAGTCACGCGTGACCGGGGAGCTCAGCCCATACGAGGAGGAGATCGCGCAGGCGCAGCTCTGCAACGAAGAAGCTGCCGAGACGATCCAGCCGGGCGGGCCGATCTGCCTCGCCAGATTCTCCGACGACCGGCTGCTGCTGGTCGCCGATGCGCTCGCCAAGAGCACATCGCTGGCGCGCGACGAGCGCCGCGTCGCCGCGGTGTTCGACGTCATCGAGCCGTTTGCACGTGAGCTCGCCGAGCACGGCCGCACGCCGCGCCGGCGCAAGGGCATTCTGCAATTGATCGGCAACGCACTGCTGGTGCAGCAGCGCGTCGCCGGCCGCGTCGCGGTCGCGGAGAAGCCGGACGTGCTCTGGGAGAAGCCCGAGCTCGACCGGCTCTATTCCCGTCTCGAGGACGAGTACGAGCTGAAGGAGCGCCTCGACACGCTCGAGCGCAAGCTCGCCGCGGTGTCGGAGACCGCCAACGCGCTGACCGACATCATCGACACCGAGCGCTCGCTGCGCCTGGAGATTGCGGTCGTGGTGCTGATCGTGATCGAGGTCGCGATCGGGTGTTTTCAGATCCTGAGCGGCACTCACTGAGATGCGGCGGCGCGTCTGCCCTGTCGGCTGGATTGGGCCCGCCACGCCGCGATCTCGGCAAGCTCGGCTTCGGGCCGTGTCCGGATCGTCTCGCAGCGTCCGAGATAGAGCTCTCCCGCGTCGCCCTCGATGGTGATCCACTCGCCTTCGGCAAGCGCGAGATTGCCGAGCTGGGCCTGCTTTGCGGCAGGATCGATCTTCAAGTCACGGCAGCCGACCACGCAGGGCTTGCCCATCTGCCGCGCCACCAGGGCCGCATGCGAGGTGCGCGCGCCGACCGACGTGACGATGCCGGCGGCGAGCGCGAAGCCCGCGACGTCGGCGGTGCTGGTATCGGGACGCAGCAGGATGACCGGCTCGCCCGCCGCCGAAAGGCGCTGGGCGCTTTCGGACGAGAACGCCGCCCGTCCGATGCCGATGCCGCCGCAAGCGCCAATGCCTATCGTCGCGGCCTTGCCGGCGGACACCAGTCTGGTTTCGGCGAGCGAGGCGAGATCGATCTCTGCCAGCCGCTTCAATGCCTCGTCTTTCGAGATCAGGCCTTCATGCACGAGGTCGATCGCGATTCTGACGGCGGCCCGCGGCGTGCGCTTGGCGGTGCGGGTCTGGAGGATCCAGAGCCTGCCGTTCTCGACCGTGAACTCGACGTCCTGGACATCGGCGAATGCGTGCTCGAGCCGCTTCAGGGCATCGCCAAGCTCCGATTCGAGCTTCGGCAGCTCGCGGGCGATCGCTTCAGTCGTGTCCGGCGCGCGTCGTCCGGAAACGACGTCTTCGCCCTGCGCATCGAGCACGAGGTCGATCATGGGGCGCGGCGCGCCGGTCGAAGGATCGCACGAGAAGGCCACGCCGGCGCCGGAGGCAAGTCCGCCATTGCCGAACACCATCGCCTGCACGGTGACGGCGGTGCCCTCGAGCGCTTCGAGGTGCTGGAGGCTTCGATAGGTCATCGCACGCTCGCTCATCCAGGAGCGATAGACCGCCTGGGCTGCCGCCTCCAACTGCGCGAAGGCGTCCTCCAGCAGGCCATCGGCGCCATCCTCGATCAGCGCCTGCTCGCGGCTGGCGAGCCGCTCGAGCGCTTCGCTGTCGAGCTCGCGGTCGCTGCCGGCGTGTTCCGTTGCGACGAGCTCCGCGATGCACGCCGCAAAGGCGGCTTGGTCGAGCTCGAGCACGGTCTCGCCGAAGCTTTCCAGGAAACGGCGCCGGCAATCCCAGGCGAGCCGCGGCCGGCCGGTCGCACGGATCAGGCCGTGCACGGCATCTTGGGTGCAGCCGACATCGAGAACGGTGTCGAGCATGCCCGGCATCGATCGCGCCGCGCCCGAGCGCACCGAGACCAGCAGCGGCTGGCGCCGGTCCCCGAAGCGCTTTCCGGTGGCGCTCTCCAGGAACGAGATCCCTTCTTTCAAGCCATCGCGCAGGTGTCGCGTGGCATGCGCATGGCCGGCGATGATTTCGGCGCAGAGCTGGACCGGCAGCACGAAGGCAGGCGGCACCGGCAAGCCCAGCGCCGCCATGCGGGCGAGATTGGCGGCCTTGGCGCCGATCTCTTCGGCGGGCCGCAATTCGTCGGCGTCAGTGCCGATACGCACGATATGCATGGCGATGTCCTCAAGCTGCGAGATCGATCATGATGTGACGGCGGAGCAGATGTCCGAACGCGGCGAAGCGGTCGGTGGCGCGTTCGACGGCGCGGGCGAGCTCGATCACCGACAGGGAGGTCGCGACGTCGAAGCCGCCGCAGAAGACCAGTGCGGTGGTCGCGCGTTCGCGGCTGTCGGCGGCGTGTTCGGCGTCAATCAAGCGGGTCACGGCAGAGAGTGCGTCTTCTGAATCGGCGCGCCGTCCTTCCGGCACGTCGATCGCGGCGGCGACGCCGCTCGCGGCCACTTCGGTCGCGGTCTCGGCCACGGCGCAAAGCTCGGCCAGCGCTGCCAGCAAGGAGGGATCGGTCATGTCCGGCATCAGCGAGGCGATGAAGGCGGCCTGCTCCAGCTCGTCGATCGCTTCCTCGGCGCGGTCGATCAATTGGCCGATCAGCGGGCGGGCATTGAGGCGGTCGACCTCGTTGCGGCTCTCGATTGCGATCTTGTCCGCCTTCTGCTCGATCACGCCGCAGCGTTGTGTCAGCAGCTTGCCGTCGGCGGGCTGACCCGCCCGCAACGCGGCGATATGGCGCGAGATGGAAGCGACGAGATCGTGGGCAAGACCGATCTGACGCAGCACGGCTGCGAGCAGTGCCCCGTCGACACGGTCGAGGTGCCGCATCAGGTCGGCTTCGATCTGGTCGCGCACCGTCCTCACCGAGCGGCCCGCAAGCAGTGCCTCGGTGGAGGCGCGCAGGGATGCCTTCAGGAAGTCGATGGCGGCGTTGCGGCCGAGCGCCTGGTCGAGGCGCTCGCCGAAGCCGATCCGCGTCGGAGCGGCATTCCGGACGGCAGAGCCCAGCAGATCATTGCCGCCGAGCTCGAGGAAGCCGCGATGGCCGATCCGCTGACGCGCCGCCCATTCCAGGATGTGGGCCGCGTCGTCCTTGGCGACCCAGGTCCTGAGCAGCTTGCGCGCCTTGTTCCAGTCGATCAGAAACACCAGTGCGGCCCCGAGTGCCGCGAGGAATTCGTTGCGATCGGCGGCGTGGTCGCCCTGATATTGCCCGGTGACGAGATAGAAGGAATTGTCCTCGCCGAGGCCGGCTGCGGTGTGACGATCGAGCCCGCTCCAGGTCGCCTCGAAGGCGTCGAACAGCGAGATGAAGAACTTCGCCCGCGCCAGATGCACATCGGTGTAGGTGACGGTGACCGCGTTCTTCTTCACCGCGATCACAACGACATGGGCATCGGTGGTGCCGATATCGTTCTGGATCAGCAGCCGGCCGCCGGCGCGTGTGGCCATGGTGTCGAGGCCGGGATGATTGAACTTCAGGCCCCGCGTCGCGTTCAGGCCCTTCATGAAGGCCGCGACGGCTGGCCGGTCCTCGCTGTGCAGGCCGAAGACATGGGCGCCATCGAGCGCTTCTTCCGAGCAGCTCGCAGCAAGCCTGTTCAGCTGCTTGTGCAGATCCATGACGAGGCGATGCAGGCTGTCGCCGCCTGCGTCGGCGACGCCGGTCAGGCGCGCGATGCGGGACAGCTCGATCTCGCCGGCGGCATCGAGCAGGCCGGCGGCGCGGATGGCGTCGAGCCGCGCCTGCGCCCGCTCGCCTTCGTTTCCCGCACCGGCGCCGACGGCCCGCACCATGGTCGCTGCATCGTCGGCAATCTCCTGCATCAGCTTCGCAAGATCGGGCGCCGCGAGCCGGCCCTGTCCGATCGGATGCGCGCCGCCGATCAGCGCCGCGATTCCGGCGGGAGCGATGCCTGCAGTCTGGCTTTCGACGCCGAGGTCATTGGCGGGCCGGCTGGGCTCCTGCGCGTGCTGGGCGGCCGCCTGCAACGCGCTCATCCGCACCTTGATGCGGTCGTTGGCGGCGAGCCCTTCCGCCACCAGCGCGGGCAGCAGGATACTGCCTTGTCCGAGCTCTTCGATGATCTGAGTTTTCATGATCTGTCCGCAACCGGGATTGATGCCGTTCTCTATGCCGCGAAGACGCGGCGGCAGCATTGCGGCAGATCATTCATAAAAATGTCACGTGATGTGGCGTCCGCGGATCAGAGCAGCGCAATGGCGCGCGATCATGATTTCTTCGTTGGTGGGAATGACGAACACCGCGATGATGCTGTCGTCGCTGTTGATACGCTCGCGTGCGGCATCGTTGCTTGCGGCATCGATGCGCACGCCCATCCAGGCGAGCCGCTCGCCGATCGCGCCGCGGATCTCGCTCGCATGTTCGCCGATGCCGCCGGTGAAGATCAGGCAGTCCAGGCCGCCGAGCGTGGTCGCCATCATCGCGACCTGCTGCGCCGCACGGAAGGTGAAGAGGTCGACCGCCTCACGCGCCGCGGCCTCGCGGCTTGCGAGCAGCGTGCGCATGTCCGCAGAGATGCCGGAGACGCCGAAGAGACCTGACTCGTGATAGAGCAGGTGCTGGACCTCCTCGACCGACATGTTCTCGTGCTGTTGCAGATAGAGCAGCACGCCCGGGTCGATCGCGCCGCAACGCGTGCCCATCACGAGGCCGTCGAGCGGCGTCAGCCCCATCGTGGTGTCGATGCTGCGACCATCGCGCAAGGCGCAGAGGCTGGCGCCATTGCCGAGATGCGCGATGATGGTGCGCTTGGCGACGAGCTGCGGCGCGATCTCGGCCAGGCGTCCCGCGACATATTCGAACGAGAGGCCGTGAAAGCCGTAGCGCCTGATCCCTCGCGCCTCGAAGCGCCCAGGAAGCGCGAAGCGGCTCGCCGGCGGCGCGAGGCCGTGGTGGAAGGCGGTGTCGAAACACGCGATCTGCGTCAGCCCGGGCCGGATCGCCGCCAGCGTGCGCACCGGCGCGAGGCAGCGCGGTTGGTGCAGCGGTGCGAGCGGCGTCAACGCCTCCAGCTTCGCAATGATGTCGTCGGTCAGGACCACCGGGCCTGAATGATCCGACCCGCCGTGGACGATGCGGTGGCCGGCGGCCCGCAGGCTGCGTCCACCGAACCGGTCCTCGATGAAGGCGAGCACGTCGGCGAACAGATGGCCGCCGGCTGCCTCCGGCGCCTGCTTGCTTGTCTCGAACAGGTCTTCGCCCGCGGGGGCCTTCACCACCAGCCGGGGCTTGGCCTCGTGCTCGTCCAGCAGGCCCTTGCAGAGCAGGACAGGTTCGGCCGCCGCGACATCGAACAGGCCGAACTTGATGCTCGACGATCCCGAGTTGAGGACGAGGACCGTGTCCGACATCGCTAGTCGCCGGCCTCAGCCGGCGTGTTGCCGCCGGCGCTGTTCTGCCAGACCCAGTCACGAATCTCAGGCATGTCCTCACCATGCTCGCGGACATAACGGGAGTGTTCGATCAGTCTGTCGCGGAATTGCTGCTTCACCTGCGCGGCCCTGGTCGCGAGGCCCGGCACGCGTTCGATCGCCTCGATCGCGAGATGGTAACGGTCGAGCTCGTTGAGCACGACCATGTCGAACGGCGTCGTCGTGGTGCCCTCCTCGGCAAAGCCGCGCACATGCATGCCGTCATGGTTGGTGCGGTTATAGGTCAGCCGGTGAATGAGATAGGGATAGCCGTGATAGGCGAAGATGACAGGCTTGTCGCGCGTGAACAGGCTGTCGAAGTCGCGATCGGACAGGCCGTGCGGATGCTGCTCCCTCGGCTGCAGCGTCATGAGGTCGACCACGTTGACGACGCGGATCTTCAAGTCCGGCAGCGCCTTGCGCAGGAGGTCGACGGCGGCGAGCGTCTCCAGCGTCGGCACGTCGCCGGCGCAGGCCATGACGACGTCGGGCTCGCCCTTTCCATCCTCCGTTCCCGCCCAGGTCCAGATGCCGATGCCGGCATCGCAATGCGTCGCGGCCTCCTGCATCGACAGCCATTGCGGCGCGGGCTGCTTGCCGGCCACGATCACGTTGATGCGGTTGTAGGTGCGCAAGGCATGATCGGCGATCCACAGCAGGGTGTTGGCATCCGGGGGGAAGTAGATGCGGACGATGTCGGCCTTCTTGTTGGCAACGAGATCGACGAAACCGGGGTCCTGATGGCTGAAGCCGTTATGGTCCTGGCGCCAGACATGCGAGGTCAGGAGATAATTGAGCGAGGCGATCGGGCGCCGCCACGATAGCTCCCGCGTCACCTTCAGCCATTTCGCATGCTGGTTGAACATGGAATCCACGATGTGGATGAAGGCCTCGTAGCAGGAGAAGAATCCGTGCCTGCCGGTGAGCAGATAGCCCTCCAGCCAGCCCTGGCAGAGATGCTCGCTCAGCACCTCCATGACGCGGCCGTCCTGGGCGAGGTGCACGTCGTAAGGCTCGGTCGGCTCCATCCAGACGCGTTCGGTGGCTTCGAACACGGCGTCGAGCCGGTTCGATGCCGTCTCGTCCGGACCCATGATGCGGAAATTGCGCGCTTCCGCGTTCAGGCGAACGACGTCGCGCAGGAATTTGCCGAGCTCGCGCGTCGCTTCCGCCACGACCTCGCCGGGCCGCGGCACCTCGATCGCGAAGCTGCGGTAGTCCGGCAGCTTCAGCTCCTTCTTCAACAGGCCGCCATTGGCATGTGGATTGGCGCCCATGCGCCTGACGCCTTCGGGCGCGAGCGCCTGAAGCTCGGCAATCAGCGCGCCGTTGCCGTCGAACAGCTTTTCCGGCTCGTAGCTGCGCATCCAGTCTTCGAGCACCTTGAGATGCGCCGGGTTCTCGCGGCAGCCTGCGACCGGCACCTGATGGGCCCGCCAAAAGCCCTCGACCTTCTTGCCGTCGACCTCCTTCGGGCCGGTCCAGCCCTTCGGGCTGCGCAGCACGATCATCGGCCAGCGCGGCCGCTCGACGCTTGTGCGGCCACCGCGGGCATGTTGCTGGATCGAGCGGATGCTGGCGAATGCAACGTCGAGCGCATCCGCCATGGCCTGGTGCATCAATTTGGGATCGTCGCCCGTGACGAACAGCGGCTCGTGACCGAACCCGCGGAAGAGGTCGCGGATCTCCGCGTCCTGCATCCGCCCGAGCACGGTGGGGCCCGCGATCTTGTAGCCGTTGAGATGCAGGATCGGCAGCACCGCGCCGTCATGGGCGGGGTTCAGGAACTTGTTGGAGTGCCAGGACGCAGCGAGCGGCCCGGTCTCGGCCTCGCCGTCCCCGACCACGCAGGCGACGACCAAACGCGGATTGTCGAATGCGGCGCCATAGGCGTGCACCAGCGCATAGCCGAGCTCGCCGCCCTCGTGGATCGAGCCCGGCGTTTCCGGCGCGGCGTGGCTGGGGATGCCGCCGGGGAAGGAGAACTGCCGAAACAGCTTGCGCAATCCGTCCGCATCGCGCGCGATATCGGGATAGATCTCGCTGTAGCTGCCTTCGAGATACGTGTTGGCGACCATGCCCGGGCCGCCATGGCCGGGACCGCAGACATAGATCACGCTGACATCGAGCGCGCGGATGACGCGGTTGAGATGGGCATAGATGAAGTTCAGGCCCGGCGTCGTGCCCCAATGACCCAGCAGACGCGGCTTGATGTGCTCGGGCCGCAGCGGCTCGCGCAGCAGCGGATTGTCGAGCAGGTAGATTTGCCCGACCGAGAGGTAGTTGGCGGCGCGCCAATAGCGATCGAGCAGATCGAGGTCGCTGCCCGCTTTGGCCGTTTTTTGTTGGATTGTCATGTTCCTGCCGACCTTCACTTCGCGATTCGTCACCAACCCGGTTCCGGGGCGATCGATCCGTCGGGCATGAAACGGAATGGTCGTGACGGCCGTGTTGCGTGAGGTCAAAGGCGAGCGCGCGCAGTTTGGGCAGCTCTACTGTGCATGGGGTTGTTTTCACGTTTTTCGTTTGTGTTCTTGATTTGTTCCTGTGCCGTGTTATCTTGGCTGCATGAGTCCAGCATCCTCTCATGCTCTCAAGCACCCGCCGGTCACGGCGCCCTCCGAGCCGGCGGGTGCGCCTTCAGATTTCCCCGAGCTTGGCGTCGCCATCGACCGCGCGCGCAGGCGAGGGCGGGGCGCACAATCCAATGCCAGCGGCCGCTACGAGGCCGAGGCGCGCGTCGCTTTCGATGACGGCTGGCAGAGCCTGGACGAGCTGCCGCCGTTCAAGACGAGTGTCGCCGTCGACACCTCGCGCAAGGTGATCACCCGCAACGATTCCCCCGACATCGGCTTCGACCGCTCGATCAATCCGTATCGCGGCTGCGAGCACGGCTGCGTCTATTGCTTCGCGCGCCCGACCCACGCCTATCTCGGCCTGTCGCCGGGGCTCGACTTCGAAGCGAAGCTGTTCGCCAAGCCGGACGCGCCTTTGCTGCTCGAGAAGGAGCTTGCGGCCCCCGGCTACGAGCCGCGGATGATCGCGATCGGCACCAACACCGATCCCTACCAGCCGATCGAGCGCGAGCGCAAAATCATGCGCGGCATTTTGGAAGTGCTGGAGCGCACCTCGCATCCCGTCGGCATCGTCACCAAGTCGGCGCTGGTCGTGCGCGACATCGACATTCTCCAGCGGATGGCCAAGCGCAACCTCGCCAAGGTCGCGATCTCGGTCACCTCGCTCGATCCGAAGCTGGCGCGCACCATGGAGCCGCGGGCCTCGACGCCGCCGAAGCGGCTCGAGGCGCTGAAGCGGCTCTCGGAGGCCGGCATTCCCACCACTGTGATGGTCGCGCCCGTGATCCCCGCGCTGAACGATTCCGAGATCGAGCGCATCCTGGATGCCGCCGCCCATGCCGGCGTCAAGGAAGCCGCCTATGTGCTGCTGCGGCTGCCGCTGGAGGTTCGCGATCTCTTCCGCGAATGGCTGATGGCGAATTATCCGGACCGCTATCGCCACGTCTTTACCCTGATCCGCGACATGCGGGGTGGGCGCGATTACGACGCCAAATGGGGCGAGCGGATGAAGGGCACCGGACCGATGGCCTGGACCATCGGCCGCCGCTTCGAGATCGCCTGTGACAGGCTCGGTCTCAACAAGCGGCGGTCCAAGCTGACGACAGACCACTTTGTCCGGCCCAAGCGGAACGGCGATCAGCTCAGCCTGTTCTGATTGGCGGCGGGCAGGGGCGGCCTGAATAACGGGAATATCCTGGGTTCCCGGTTGCGCTGGCGGAGCCCCCTGGCGCACGATCCCGGTCATGATTCGGGACAAGTCCGCCAAGACCTCAGCCAAAGACGCGCCCAAAAAACAGGCCGCGAACAAGGCTGCGCCTGACAAAGCGGCCAATGCGCCCGTGGGAAAGACGTCTGCAGCCAAGACGTCTGCAACCAAGACGTCCGAGGTCACGGCGGCGAAGGTTGCTGCAGGCAAGAAAGACATCATCGCCGTTGCTCCCCCCAGCTTCCGCCGCGAGCGCGCGCTGATCAAGCGCGGCGTCTGGCCGGTCGCAGGCTGCGACGAGGCCGGCCGCGGTCCGCTGGCAGGTCCCGTGGTGGCCGCCGCGGTGATTCTCGATCCCGACCGCATTCCGCGCGGCATCGACGATTCCAAGCGCCTGACCGCCGAGGAGCGCGAAAAGCTGTTCGACAAGATCTGCGCCACTGCGCAGGTCTCGGTCGCCGTCGCCTCGCCGGCGCGAATCGACCGCGACAACATCCTGCGCGCCTCGCTGTGGGCGTTGAAGCGGGCCGTGGTGGCCCTGCCCGAGGCGCCCAGGCACGTCTTCGTCGACGGCCGCGACCGGCTCGACACCGCATGCGATTGCGAGGCGGTGATCGGCGGCGACGGTATCGTGCTGTCGATCGCTGCGGCCTCCATCGTCGCCAAGGTCACCCGCGACCGGCTGATGTGCGCGCTGGCGCAGGACTGCCCCGGCTACGGCTTCGAGCAGCACAAGGGCTACGCAGTCCCTGAGCATCTCGACGCGCTCGATCGCCTCGGGCCCTCCATCCACCACCGCAGCTTCTTCGCCCCCGTCGCCGCCGCCCGCGCCAAGCACATGCCCTGGACCGTCGAGCCGGTGCAGGACTTGTTCTCGGTGACCGAGGTCGAGGTGCAGGTGGAGGAGGCCATCGGAATCGATGCCTCCGCGAATCTCTAGCCGATCCCTCTCCAGCCTTCGCATCCGTCATGGCCGGGCTTGACCCGGCCATCCACGTCTCACCCGCGACACGAAGAACGTGGATGCCCGGGGCCTTCGCCTCGCCGAAGCGGCTTCGGCCGCGCAGGCGGGACAAGCCCGGGCATGACGAGCAAACCGTCGTTGCCACGACGTGCAGTGCCCTTTATCAAAACAGACGTGAGCGAATAGGGCCGGCTGGACGAGTTGGCTGCACCTTCGGACGTTGCATGCGGTTTACCTCCCTGGTCATCGAGCTCATTCGCGCCCGGCCGCGGCTGATCGTGTGGATTGCGGTGTTGCTCCAGGCCGCGATGTGGCTGTTCGTGGCGCTGGCGTTCTACCGCAGCCCGCCCGGCAATCTCGCGACCCTTCTGGCCTTCGGCAGGGAATACCAGGTCGGTACCGATCTCGGCCCGCCGCTCGCGGTCTGGCTCGCCGACATCGCCTATCGCGCCGCCGGCGGCCACATGCTCGGCGTCTATGTGCTCGCCGAGCTCTGCGAGATCGCGACCTTCATCGCGCTGTATCATCTCTCGCGTGCCGTCGTCGGCTCGCAGCAGGCGGTGCTCGCCGTCCTCCTGAGCATGACGGTGCTGGCCTTCTCCTCCTCGGCGCTGGACTTCGGCCCGCTGATCCTGGCGCGGCCGCTCTGGGCGCTCTTGCTGCTGCACTCCTGGCAGATCATCGGCCAGCGCCGCGGCAATGCCTGGTTCGGCTGGTCGATCGAAGCCGGCCTCCTGCTGCTGACAACGCCCGCCGCGATCTTCCTGCTGCTGCTGATCGTCGTCTTCGCGGTCTCGACCGCCGGCGGCCGCCGGACGTTGCGCGGGCTCGATCCGTTGTTCGCGCTGATCGTCGTCGCGGTGCTGGCGCTGCCCTATGCGGTCTGGCTGGAGCGTGCCGAGACGTTGACGTTGCCGGCCTTGCCGCAGACCGCCGAGCTCAGCGCCCGCGCGCTGCATGCGGCCTGGCTGCTCGGTGGGCTCGTGCTCGGGGCGGCTGCGATCCCGGCGCTGACCTTTCTCAACACCGGAATGTTCGCCGGCAAGGGCGAGGAGCCGCCGATCATCTACCGGCCGCCGGTCGAGCCGCTCGCGCGCAACTTCGTCTATTTCTTCGCATTCGCCCTGCCGCTCGGCGCGGTGCTGATCTCCGGCCTGCTCGGGCTCGATTCGGTCGTCGGCGGCCCCGGTGCCGTGCTGATCATGTCGGGGCTTGCCGTGGTCGTCGCGGCC
Organism: Bradyrhizobium agreste; assembly: GCF_016031625.1. Lineage (GTDB taxonomy): Bacteria > Pseudomonadota > Alphaproteobacteria > Rhizobiales > Xanthobacteraceae > Bradyrhizobium > Bradyrhizobium agreste. The sequence goes on from NZ_JACCHP010000014.1 coordinate 72,909, forward strand.
GGCGATCTCATTGCGATGCGCCGCGCGCGCATGCTGCGCATGGTCTGGGCCGCCGCCGTTGCCGCGCCGGCCGCCGGCGTGGTGCTCGCCGTCCTGTTCCTGCCCTGGACGGGCGCCAACGAGATTGCGACCTCGATGCCGGCGCGCGCGATCTCGGACTTCTTCGACGAGAGCTTCGCCCGCCGCACCAACCATCGCCTGCGGGCCGTCGCCGGCGAGACCCAGCTCGCCAGCCTGATCGCGCTGCATTCCGGTCGGCCGCATCTGTTCATCGATGCCGAGCCTGCGCGTACGCCATGGATGAACCAGACCAAGTTCAGCGAGACCGGCGGCGTCGTGGTCTGGCGCGCCTCCGACACTGCCGGCACGCCGCCGCCGGAGATCCTCAAGCGCTTCCCCGGCATCGTGCCGGAAGTCCCGCGCGCCTTCGAATGGCTGGTGACCGGCCGCCAGCAGCTCTTGCGCATCGGCTGGGCCATCGTGCGGCCGAAGGGGGCGTAGGTCAGTGTCATTCCGGGGCGCGGCGAAGCCGCGAGCCCGGAATCCATTCATCTGGTAACTCTGCCGCTCGATGGATTCCGGGCTCTCGCTTCGCGAGCCCCGGAATGACGGCGTGAGTGTGGTTACACGACGCCTTGCGCCAGCACCTTCGCGATCGCCCGCAGATCCTGCCAAGCCAGCCGCTTGTAGGCCGGTGAGCGCAACAGATAGGCCGGGTGAAACGTCGGCAGCGCGCGGATCACCCGCTGGCCGGTGTCGTAGTCGAACCAGCGCCCGCGCGTGCGCATGATGCCTTCGCGCGTTCCCAGCAGCGTCTGTGTCGAGGGATTGCCGAGCGTCACCAGCACGTCCGGGTTCACCAGCTCGATCTGGCGCTGGATGAAGGGCAGGCAGATTTGCGTCTCCTGCGGCGTGGGCGTGCGGTTGCCGGGCGGCCGCCAGGGAATGACGTTGGCGATGTAGGCGGTGGTGCGGTTGAGGCCGATGGCCCCTAACATCAGATCGAGCAGCTTGCCGCTGCGCCCGACGAAGGGCAGTCCCTCGATGTCCTCGTCGCGGCCGGGTGCCTCGCCGACGAACATGATGCGCGCCTGCGGGTTGCCGTCGGCGAACACCAGCCGCGTCGCGGTGTGCTTCAACGCGCAGCCCTCGAAATTCTGCATCAGCTCGCGCAGCCCCTCCAGGGTCGGCGCGGTGCGCGCGGCCTCGCGCGCCGAGGCGATGGCGACATCCGGTGCAGGCGCCGCTTCGCCGCGCATGACCGCGGGCGCGGCGACGGGGCGCGGCGCCTCCGCGGGCGGAGCCCCGCGCGGGCTAGGTGGCGGCGCATCGATTTCCGCCAGGCGGTCTATCGGCTCCTCCGCAAGCGCGCAGTCGACACCGGCCTCCAGGTAGAAGGCGAGCAGCTCTCGGACGGTGGGTGCGGGTTCGGGGATCATGGGAAAGTCTGACTTTTATATCTATATCACCTAAGGAGGCCTTGCATCCGGGCGGAACGCGATTCCGAGGTTGTCCTACCCGGAAAAATCGGAAACAAGGGGGCGCAATCGACCAAGGACCGTCTCAAGGGCTGAGATCAGATGAGCACCGAAGAACTTCCCCCGCGCGAATCCATGGAATTCGACGTCGTCATCGTCGGCGCCGGCCCCTCGGGTCTGTCGGCCGCGATCCGGCTGAAGCAGCTCAACGCCGATCTCAACGTCGTCGTGGTGGAGAAAGGCTCCGAGGTCGGCGCGCACATCCTCTCCGGCGCCGTGATCGATCCCGCGGGCCTCGACAAGCTGATCCCGGATTGGCGCGAGGATGCCGATTGTCCCCTGAAGACGCAGGTGAAGGACGACCGCTTCTACTGGATGACGGCTGGCGGTGCGATCAAGCTGCCGAACTTCATGATGCCGCCGCTGATGGACAATCATCATTGCTACATCGGCTCGCTCGGCAATGTCTGCCGTTGGCTGGCGCGCAAGGCCGAGGCTCTCGGGGTCGAGATCTATCCGGGCTTCGCCGCGGCCGAGGTGCTTTATGACGAGGAAGGCAGGGTCAAGGGCATCGCCACCGGCGACATGGGCATCGGCCGTGACGGCAAGCCGAAGGATTCATTCACCCGCGGGATGGAATTGCTGGGCAAGTATACGTTGTTCGCCGAAGGTGCCCGCGGCAGCCTGACCAAGCAACTCATCAACAAGTTCGCACTTGATGCCAAGGCCGAGCCGCCCAAGTTCGGTATCGGCCTCAAGGAAGTCTGGCAGATCGATCCCGCCAAGCACCAGAAGGGCCTGATCCAGCATTCGTTCGGCTGGCCGCTCGACACGAAGACCGGCGGCGGCTCGTTCCTCTATCATTATGACGACAATCTCGTCGCCGTCGGCTTCGTCGTGCATCTGAACTACGACGATCCCTATCTATCCCCGTTCGACGAATTCCAGCGCTTCAAGACCCATCCCTCGATCCGCGCCACCTTCGAAGGCGCCAAGCGGCTCGCTTACGGCGCACGCGCGATCACCGAGGGCGGCTATCAGTCGGTGCCGAAGCTGAGCTTCCCCGGGGGCGCGCTGATCGGCTGCGCGGCCGGCTTCGTCAACGTGCCGCGCATCAAGGGCGTGCACAATGCGATGGGCACCGGCATGCTCGCCGCCGAGCACGTCGCAGCCGCGATTGCCGCCGATCGCGCCAATGACGAACTCGTCGAATACGAGAATGCCTGGCGCACGTCGTCGGTCGGCAAGGATTTGTTCCTGGTCCGCAACGTCAAGCCGCTGTGGTCCAAGTTCGGCACCGTGCTCGGCGTCGCGCTGGGCGGCTTCGACATGTGGTGCAACACGCTGTTCGGCGCTTCGCTGTTCGGCACCCAGTCGCATCTCAAGCATGATCGCGCCACGCTCGACCCGGCCAAGAGCCACGCGCCCAGAAGCTACCCGAAGCCGGACGGCAAGATCACGTTCGACAAGCTGTCCTCGGTGTTTTTGTCGAACACCAATCACGAGGAGGACCAGCCGATCCATCTGAAGGTCACCGACATGAACCTCCAGAAGACGTCCGAGCACGACGTCTATGCCGGCCCCTCGAACCGCTATTGCCCGGCCGGTGTCTACGAATGGATCGAGGAGAGCTCCGGTCCGCGCTTCCAGATCAACGCCCAGAACTGCGTCCACTGCAAGACCTGCGACGTGAAGGATCCCAACGGCAACATCACCTGGGTTCCTCCGGAGGGTGGCGGCGGCCCGAACTACGAGGCGATGTGAGGGCGCATCGCAGGGGTGAAAAGGCGCACGTTCCCGTGAGGACCAGGCTGCGGCGACCCGCCGCGGCCACGATAAGGCCATAGTAGCGGCGTCTTGGGCTCTCTTGGCGGATTCATTCGGCCGGTTTGGGCGGCGGAGGGGGATCTTCCCGGTCCGAATCCTTGCGGCGAAGCGCCAAAAGCGGCATTGTCGGCCCGACGGTTCCGGGTCCGGATGTCACCGGCTGCGTTCGCGCGCGACCCGGCCTTTTGCTGCAAACCCAGGCACCACCCAACTCAAGGCGAGCCCTGATGTTTTCAAATCGTTTCAACCGCTGGACTGCTGCCGCCATCGCCCTCATGGGCACCGCGATTGCGACGGTCCCCGGCACGGTCCTGGCGCAGACGCCGGATCATCCGGAGAACACGGCGGCGCAGTTTCCGACGCGAAACGATCTGAAGTCGCTCACCGGCGCCGGCAGCTATCTCGCCGCCCGCCACGCCAGCGTCGAGCGCGACGCGGCCTCGGCCGCCGCATTCTACCGTTCGGCGCTCCGCACCGATCCCAAGAACAACGAGCTGCTCGACCGTGCCTTCATCTCGTCGGTAGCCGACGGCGACATCGACGAGGCAGTCAAGCTCGCCGAGCGCATCCTCACTATCGACAAGACCAATCGCGTCGCGCGTCTCGTGGTCGGCGTGCACGATCTCAAGCTGAAGAAGTACGCGGCCGCGCAGACCAACATCAACCAGTCGATCCGCGGTCCGATCACCGATCTCGTCGCCACGCTGCTGTCGGGCTGGGCCGCCTATGGTGCGGGCGATGCCAAGGGCGGTGTCGCCGCCATCGACAAGCTGGCGGGTCCGGAATGGTATCCGCTGTTCAAGGACCTCCACACCGGCATGATCCTGGAGCTCTCCGGCAAGGAGAAGGACGCCGGCACCCGCTTCGAGCGCGCCTACAAGCTCGACGATTCCATGCTGCGCGTGACCGAGGCCTATGCGCGCTGGCTGTCGCGCAACAAGGATTCCGCCGCGGCCACCAATGTCTACCAGGCCTTCGACAAGAAGCTCGCACGCCATCCACTGATCCAGGAAGGCCTGCGCGAGACCAAGGCCGGCAAGAAGATGCCGCCGCTGGTCGATTCCGCGCAAGGAGGCGCCGCCGAGGCGCTCTACGGCATCGGCGCGACGCTGACCCGCCGCGGCGGCGAGGATCTGGCCCTGGTCTATCTCCAGCTCTCGCTCTACTTGCAGCCGAGCCATCCCCTGGCGCTGCTCTCGCTCGCCGATCTCTATGAATCGGTGAAGCGTCCGCAGATGGCGATCAAGGTCTATGAGCGCGTGCCCGCGGCCTCGCCGCTCAAGCGCAACGCGCAGATTCAGCTCGCGATCGACCTTGATTCCGCCGACCGCACCGACGAGGCGATCAAGATCCTCAAGGGCGTTACCTCGGAGGATGCCAAGGACCTCGAAGCCATCATGGCGCTTGGCAATATCGAGCGCGGCCGCAAGCGGTTCGGCGATTGTGGCGCGACCTATTCGAAAGGCATCGACGTGCTGCCGCCCGGCAACGACAAGGCCAACAGCGTCTGGTACTATTATCGCGGCATCTGCGAGGAGCGCTCCAAGCAATGGGCCAAGGCCGAGGCCGACATGAAGAAGGCGCTGGAGCTGCAGCCCGACCAGCCGCACGTCCTCAACTATCTCGGCTATTCCTGGATCGACCAGGGCGTCAATCTCGACGAAGGCATGAAGATGATCAAGCGAGCCGTCGAGCAGCGTCCCGACGACGGCTACATCGTCGATTCCCTCGGCTGGGCCTATTACCGCATCGGCAATTACGAGGAGGCGGTGAAGAACCTCGAGCGCGCGATCGACCTCAAGCCCGAGGATCCCACCATCAACGATCACCTCGGCGACGCCTATTGGCGCGTCGGCCGCACGCTGGAGGCAAAATTCCAGTGGTCGCATGCGCGCGATCTCAAGCCCGAGCCGGAGGAGCTGCCGAAGATCGAGGCCAAGATCGCTGGCGGTCTCACCGAGGACAATTCGAATTCTTCTGCGGCGCAGGCCGAGAAGAAGAAGGACGACGGCAAGGGCGGCTAAGCTAGGCGCATGATCCGGAAAAGTGTGTAGCGGCTTTCCGATCAGATCATGCGCAAACAAGTGAGTCTTTTGGGGGCTGATCGCCAATGTCGGCGTTGATTGAAGAGGGGCGGGCGAAGGTCAATTTGAGCCTTCGCGTCGTCGGCCGTCGCGCCGACGGCTATCATGATCTCGAAAGCGTGGTCGCGTTTGCCGATTGTGCCGACCGGCTCACGCTGGAGCCGGGCGGCGAGCTGAAGCTGACCACGACCGGGCCGCTGGCTGCCGCCTGCGGCGATACTGCCGACAATCTCGTGCTCAAGGCCGCCAGGCTACTTGCCGAGGCTGTCCCTGGCCTGAAGCTGGGCGCCTTCGCACTCGACAAGGTGCTCCCCGTTGCCGCCGGCATCGGTGGCGGCTCGGCGGATGCCGCGGCCGCGTTGCGGCTCCTGGCGCGTCTCAACGACCTGTCGCTTGATGATCCCCGCATTCAGAAGGTCGCGCTCGCGACCGGCGCCGACGTGCCGGTGTGCCTCCTCTCGCGCGCCTGCGACATGACCGGCGTCGGCGAGCAGCTGCTGCCGCTCGCGCTGCCGAGCATGCCTTGCGTCATGGTCAATCCGCGCGTGCCGGTCGCGACCAAGGACGTGTTCCAGGCGCTGGGCCTGCGCAACGGCGAGCTCCTGGTCGGCGTCACCGACGTCATCCGCGCTCCGGCCTGGCCGGAGGAGGGCGCCTCCATTTCCGATTGGGTCGAGGTGCTCGAAACAGTTGCCAACGACCTCGAGGCGCCCGCGCTGCGGATCGAGCCTGTGATCGGCGAGGTGCTGGACGCCTTGCGCGATTCGGTCGGCGTCAAGCTCGCCCGCATGTCCGGCTCGGGCGCGACGTGCTTTGCGATCTACGGCGCGCCTGCTGAGGCACATGCCGCGGCCGAGAAGATCCGCCACGATCACCCCGGCTGGTGGGTGCATGCGGGCACGTTGAGTTAGCCGCTTCTGCTCTCATCAAGCCCCAGAAACCGCCGGATCTCACCCAACACCTCCTGCGGCTTGTCGTGCTGCAGCCAGTGTCCCGCCCCGGCGATGGTCTCGACGCGCGCATTCTGGAAGTACCGCTCCAGGCCCGCGGCCCTGGCGCCCGCCAGAAAGCTTTCGCCGGCATTGAGCAGCAGCGTCGGACACGTGATGCGCGACCACAGCTCGATGTGATCGTCGGGCCAGAGCCGGTGCGGCGCAGCGGCGCGCTGGTACGGATCGAACTTCCAGCTATAGCTGCCGTCCTCGTTCCGCCGCGCGCCATGCGTGGCGAGATGCAGTGCGAGGTCGCGGGCGAGACGTTTGTTGTGAAGCATCATCTGCGCGGCCGCGTCTTCGATCGTCGCATAGCGACGCGGGGTGCGGTCGTGCAGTCTGTCGAGCTGATGGACCCATTTGCCGATGCGCTCATGCGCTGGCGGCTTCGGTGTATCGGGCAACATGGTCACGCCGTCGAGGACGACGAGCCTCGTGACCTGTTCGGGGAATGCGCCCGAAAAGATCAGACTCACCATGCCGCCCATGGAATGGCCGATCAGAGTGACCTGAGGCGTGGCGATGGTGCGAACCAGCTGCGCGAGATCGTAGACATATTCGGTGAGTGCGTAGCTGCCGCCTTTGGTCCAGTCGGAATCGCCGTGACCCCGCAGGTCGGGCGCGACGACGCGAAAATGCGATTGCAACGAGCGAGCGATCTGATCCCAGCTGCGGCAATGATCGCGACCGCCATGCACCAGGATGGCGACGGGTGCACCCTCGTTGCCCCAGTCGGCGTAGTGCAGCCGCAGGCCGTGCGATTCATAGAAGCGGCTTTGCGGGGCGCTAGCCATTTGCCGGACGCTGCGCCAAAGCGAGTGAGAGGCCGAGGCCCGCGATGAAAACGCCGGAACCCTGCGTGAGGCGACGCATCAGAAGCGGCCGTCCGGTCAGCTGCGCGCGCGTCGCCGAGGCCATCAGCACCACCACGACATCGGCGAGCGTGTTCAGGGCCACCGAGATCGCACCCAGCAGGATGAATTGCAGCGTCGGGCTCGAACCCGTGGGATCGAGAAACTGCGGAATGAAGGCGAGAAAGAACGCCGCGGTCTTCGGATTGAGAGCCTCGACCAGCACGCCGTCCCGGAACGCGCGCTTGTCGCCGATGGGCTCGCTCCCGAGCGACAGGTCACTGCCGGCGCTGCGAAAGGTCTTGATGCCGAGCCAGACCAGATAGAGCGCGCCGACAAACTTGACCGCAGCGAACAGTTCGGCGCTCGCAAGGATGATGGCGGAGATGCCGAGGCTGCCGGCGACGACATGAACCAGCCCGCCCAGCGCCGTGCCCGCGGTCGAGGCAAAGCCGCTGCCACGCCCCTCCGACAAAGTTCGTGCCGTGACATAGAAAATGCCGGGGCCGGGAATGGCGGCAATGAGGAGAGCTGCGGCCAGGAACAGCCCAAAATTCGTTGCGATCATCCCGTTTTCGTAGCGGAGCGAGCGGCGATTGCAAGGCCTCTCGTTCAGTCCATCCGACGGAAGATCACGCTGGCATTCACCCCGCCGAAGCCGAAGCCGTTGGAGATCGCATGCTGCATAGGCATCGGCCGCGCGGTGCCCGCGACGATGTCGATACCATCAGCGCCCGCATCGGGGTTTTCGAGATTGAGCGTGGGCGGCGCGATCTGGTCGCGCAGAGCGAGCACGGTGAAGATCGCCTCCAGCCCGCCGGCGGCGCCGAGCAGGTGGCCCGTGGCCGATTTGGTCGCACTCACGGCAATGCCGCGGTTGCGGCCGAACAGCGCGGCGATCGCGCCAAGCTCGCTTTCGTCGCCGGCTGGTGTCGACGTTGCATGCGCGTTCAGGTGCTGCAAATCCACCGGCGTCAGCTTGGCCTGCCGAAGCGCGATCTCCATCGCGCGGCGGGCACCGTCGCCATCGGGCGGGCCCGACGTCATGTGATAGGCGTCCGCGGTCGTGCCGTAGCCGATGATCTCGGCGATCGGCGTTGCACCGCGGGCCTGCGCATGCTCCAGTGCCTCGATCACCAGGATGCCGGCGCCTTCGCCCATGACGAAACCGTCGCGGTTGCGATCGAACGGACGCGAGGCGCGCGCGGGCTCGTCGTTGAAGCCGCTCGACAGGGCACGCGCCGCCGCAAAGCCACCCAGGCTGACGATGTCGATGCAGGCTTCCGCGCCGCCGCAGATCGCAACATCTGCTTCGCCCGCGCGGATCATGCGCGTGGCATCGCCGATCGCCTGCACGCCGGCGGCGCAGGCCGTGACCGGCGTGCCAAGTGCGCCCTTGTAGCCGTATTTGATCGAGACGTGACCGGCGGCGAGATTGGCGAGGAACGAGGGGATCGTGAACGGCGACAGCCGGCGCGCGCCGCGTTGCGCGGTGATGCGCACCGCCTCCGCCATGGCCGGAAAGCCGCCGACCCCGGAAGCGATGATCGTCGCTGTGCGCTCGAGCGCGCTCGCCTCCTGCGGTGTCCATTTGGCCTGCGCGACAGCCTCTGCCGTGGCAAGCAGTGCGAACAGGATGAAGCGGTCCATCTTGCGTTGATCCTTCGGCGCGGCAGCCTGCGCCGGGTCGAAGCCGCCTTCGGCATCATCGGCCTTGTCGGGCACGAGACCTGCGATGCGCGCCGGCAGCGCCTCTGCCCATTCCGGCAACGGGCGCAGTCCGCTTTGCCCGGCCAGCAGCCGCCGCCACGTCAGTTCGACGCCGCAGCCAAGCGGCGACACCGCGCCCATTCCCGTCACGACGATACGACGCATGTCAGTCTCCAGCCGGCGCGACGGCCGGGTTCATGGCCTTGAGCGAAGCGAGCCGTGCGCGCATGCCGCGGCTGGCGCGGGGACCTGCGACGACGACCGCATTGGCGAGCGTGATCGGTCGCTTGTCGGCGGCATCGACCACGATCGGATCGAGCGGGCGGACGTCGCCCCGGTTCGCCAGCAGGATGGATTCGCCCTTCGGCGCGAGATGCTTGTTGCCCCAGGCGAGCAGCGTGGCGATCACGGGGAAGAAATCCCGAGCCTTGTCCGTCAGCACATATTCGTAGCGCGGCGGGCGCTCCTGATAGCGGCGGCGCACGAACATGCCGCTCTCGGTGAGATGCGCAAGCCGCCGCGACAGGATGTTCGGCGCAATGCCGAGGCTTTGCGAGAACTCGTCGAACTTCGTCGCACCCTGAAACGCATCGCGGAGGATCAGGATGCTCCACCATTCGCCGACCGTCTCCACGGCGCGACCGACCGGGCATTCCAGGATGGAAGGGGACTTGGGCTGCATGGCGGGGAAGGTAGATTAGTAACTTGCAAAATGCAAGTGACTGGGAGGTGTCCCGGACGCAGCGCAGCGCTTCTTCAGCGGTGCGCTGCAGAGCCGGGGCCCATGTTTCCGAGAGTCGTGCGCCGCGTGGGTCCCGGCTCTGCGCCGAAACGCTAAGGGGCGTTGCAGCGCGTCCGGGACACGAGAGTGAGTACGCTGCACCAGACTGCGTCATTGCGCGCGCCCATCCATCTCCGTCACCCTGAGGCGCTCGCCTCTTCGGCGAGCCTCGAAGGGCGACGGTCCCGCTGCAGCTCGGCCGCGCATCCTTCGAGGCTCCCCATGGGACGCGTTGCGTCCCATGTCTCGCGCCTCAGGATGTCGGAGTTGATAGTAGAAGCGGAAAGAGCGTCAGGCGTCTAATGCGACCTTGCCAAGCAAAACGCCACGACCTGCTCCAGTGCGCTCTTCATCGGCGAGGGCGGGAACAAAGCCAGCGCATCCACGGCCATAGCGCCGTAGTGCTGGGCGCGGCTCAGCGTGTCCTCCAGCGCGCGGTGCTTGTTCATCAGGCCGATGGCGTGATCGAGATCGGAATCGCCGATCTCGCCGCGCTCGAGCGCGCGGATCCAGAAGGCGCGCTCGGTGTCGTTGCCGCGGCGGAAGGCGAGCACGACGGGCAGCGTGATCTTGCCTTCGCGGAAATCGTCGCCGGTGTTCTTGCCGAGCTTGGCGCTCTTGCCGCCGTAGTCGAGCACGTCGTCGACGAGCTGGAAGGCGATGCCGAGATTCATGCCGACCGAGCGGCAGGCGGTCTGCTCCGCCTTCGGGCGGTTGGCGATCACGGGGCCGACCTCGCAGGCGGCCGCGAACAGCTCGGCGGTCTTGCCGCGGATCACGGCGAGATATTCGTCCTCGGTGGTCGCGGTGTTCTTGGCGGCGGCGAGCTGCATCACCTCGCCCTCGGCGATGGTGGCGGCGGCCGCGGAGAGGATGTCGAGCGCGCGCAGCGAGCCGACCTCGACCATCATGCGGAAGGCCTGGCCGAGCAGGAAGTCGCCGACCAGCACGCTCGCCTCGTTGCCCCAGAGCATGCGCGCCGACAGCTTGCCGCGGCGCATCTCGCTCTCGTCGACGACGTCGTCGTGCAGGAGCGTCGCGGTGTGCATGAACTCGACGCTGGCGGCGAGCTTGATATGGCCGTCGCCGGTGTAGCCGGCGAGGTTGGCCATGGCGAGCGTCAGCATGGGGCGCAGCCGCTTGCCCCCGGAGGAGATCAGGTGGTTCGCCACTTCCGGGATCATGGTCACGTCGGAGCCAGTCCGCGACAGGATCGTGGCATTGACGCGCTCCATGTCGGGGGCGACAAGGGCAACCAGCTCTTCGATCGACGCGCCGGGGGTTTCGAAAGGTACGATGACGGCCACGCCGGTCTCCAATATTTGCCCCAGAAGGGCTATTCTGATGGAAAGACAATAGAAACTGGCGGCGGACGCGGCAAGTCCTCGGAACCATTGACATTTGCCGTACCCCCTTTCAGGCAGGAGACCTCCGTTTTGCGTGAACTGGTTCGGACCAACGATATGGTGCTGGTGTCAGCGATCGGCGCGCTGCTCGACGGTGCCAACATCCATCATCTGGTGCTGGACCAGAACATGAGCATCATCGAGGGTTCTCTCGGCATCCTGCCGCGGCGGATCCTGGTTCATGAGGACGACGCCGACGAGGCCAGGGCGCTCCTCACCGAGGCAGGCCTCAGCCACGAACTGCGCGGCGATGATTGAGGCCGCGGATATTACCGAGGACGCGTTTCTCGGCGGGCAATTGCGCTTGATGCAGAAGCGGTCAGGCCACCGCGCCGGGCACGACGCCGTCCTGCTCGCAGCGGCGACCGACGCTAAGTCGGGGGATCGCGTGGTCGACCTTGGTGCCGGCATCGGCACGGCGGGGCTTGCGCTGGCGCGGCGCGTCGCGGGGATCAGGCTCAGCCTGGTCGAGATCGATCCGGAACTGGCGCAGCTCGCGCGGGCCAACGCCGCAGCGAACGCCATCGCCGCCGAGGCCATCGTGCTCGACGTCACCGCCGACGCGCAGGCGTTTGCAGCAAACGGACTCCTGCCCGACAGTGCCGACGCCGTCTTGATGAACCCGCCCTTCAACGATCCCGCACGCCATCGCGGCTCACCGGATCAGGCGCGCCACATCGCGCATGTGGCGAGGGAGGAGACGCTGCATGCGTGGGTGCATGCGGCCCGCCGTATTCTCCGATCGAGCGGCGTGCTGACTCTGATCTGGCGCGCGGACGGAATCGGCGACGTGATGGCAGCGCTGTCACGCGGTTTCGGCAGTCTCGCGATCCTGCCGGTTCATGGCGAAGCGGGAAAGCCCGCGATTCGCGTGCTGGTGCGCGCAGTCAAAGGCGGGCGGGCACCGACGCGATTGCTGCCGGGCCTCATGCTTAACGACGAGTCAAACGTGCCTAAAAAAGGGGTGAGAGATATTCTGGAGGGGAGGGCGGCGTTGCCGCTGGGGGAGCCGTGACGGCTTACTGCGGAAGCGATTCCGTCTGCTGCTCTTGCGGGGACGTAAAGCGAATCGCCGTGAAAAGCGCACCGATCAGCAGCAACAGCAGATAGATCTTCATGGCGTTTCCTTCCGCTGCCTATTGCAGCTTCCCAACGGGGATTCTGCAAAACACGTTCCAGGCACTTTCAATGACACTCGCGTGATAAGAAATGGTTAATCAGAGGTAAGGCGATGGCCAAACAATTGAACGATCGTGAGAGTTCCGGCCTGGCCGACAAGCTCATGCAATATCTGCCGGCGCGCTTTCGTCCCGGAACGGCGGTCGTGCCGGTGGTGCGGCTGTCCGGTGTGATCGGGGCGGTGACGCCGCTGCGTCCGGGCCTGACGCTTGCCGGCGTCGCGCGGGTGCTGGAACGCGCGTTTTCCTATCGGCACGCCAAGGCGGTGGCGCTGGTGATCAACTCGCCCGGCGGCTCGCCGGTGCAGTCGCGCCAGATCTACTTGCGCATCAAGCAGCTCGCCGCGGAGAAGAAGCTGCCCGTGCTCGTGTTCGTCGAGGACGTCGCGGCCTCCGGCGGCTACATGATCGCCTGCGCGGGCGACGAGATCATCTGCGATCCCTCCTCGATCCTCGGCTCGATCGGGGTCGTCGGCGGCAGTTTCGGTTTTCAGGAGGCGATCAGGCGGCTCGGCATCGAGCGGCGCCTCTACACCTCAGGCGAGCACAAGGCGATGCTCGACCCGTTCCTTCCGGAAAACCCTGATGACGTCATGAGGCTGAAGGCGATCCAGCGCGAGATCCACCAGATCTTCATTTCGCTGGTCAAGGAGAGTCGCGGCGCCCGGCTAAAGGGAGCCGACGACGCGCTGTTCACGGGTGAATACTGGGCGGGGGATAGCGCGATCGCGCTGGGGCTCGCCGACAGCATCGGCGATCTCCGCTCAACTCTTCGTGCCCGCTATGGCGAGAAGGTTCTCACCCCCGTGATCGCCCAGCCGACCGGGCTGCTCTCCGGCCTTTTGGGCCGGAAATCGCCCGGGGCGGGGCAGCTTTCGGCCCTGGAATCAATGGCCGGCCTGCCGGACGAGCTGATCTCGGCGGTCGAGACGCGGGCGATTTGGGCGAAATTCGGGTTCTAGGGCTTGCGCTCCCGCGCCATTTCGTCCGGGCGACACCGATTGCGGTGCAGGTCCATCTGCGCAAGAATGTTCGCGGGGGCTGAGCATGAGACGAGGATCGACAGATGCCGCCGTTCGTCGCTTTCGCGGGCGTCCTGGGCGGGCTTGCCGTGGTCCGCTGGGCCTACAAGACCGCTGTCAGGATCAACCAGGAGCTGGAGGAGATGCGCCTGTCGCGCGTCACTGAGGCCGCCCGGATGGGGGATATCCAGACGCTGAAGCGTGACCCTGTGACCGGAGCTTACCGGCCGGGCTAGGCACCCCTCCACGCGCTCGTCATTCCGGGGCTCGCGAAGCGAGAACCCGGAATCCATCGAACCAGGGAGTCAGCGGCGCATTGGATTCCGGGTTCGCCCTTCGGGCGCCCCGGAATGACGGCCATTTGCGACCCCCTTCGCCTTGATTCCCATCCCCGCCGTCGATACGGTCCCGCGCGATTCAAACCCCCCGCGAGAGCCTGATCTGACGATGGACGCCTCATTGCCCGCCCATATGCGCCCGGAACGCTCGTTCCAGGGCTTCATCCTCGCGCTCCAGCGGTTCTGGGCCGAGCAGGGCTGCGTGATCCTGCAGCCCTACGACATGGAGATGGGCGCGGGCACCTTCCATCCGGCGACCACGCTGCGCGCGCTCGGGCCAAAGCCCTGGAATGCCGCCTATGTGCAGCCCTCGCGCCGGCCCAAGGACGGCCGTTACGGCGAGAACCCGAATCGGATGCAGCACTATTACCAGTTCCAGGTGATCATGAAGCCGTCGCCGCCGAACCTTCAGGAGCTGTACCTGAAGTCGCTCGCGGCGATCGGCATCGATTCCGCCGTGCACGACATCCGCTTTGTCGAGGACGATTGGGAGAGCCCGACCCTGGGCGCCTGGGGCCTCGGTTGGGAGTGCTGGTGCGACGGCATGGAAGTCAGCCAGTTCACCTATTTCCAGCAGGTCGCGGGCTTCGAATGTGCGCCGGTCGCGGGCGAGCTCACCTATGGGCTCGAGCGCCTTGCGATGTATGTGCAGGGCGTCGACCGCGTCTACGACCTCAACTTCAACGGCCGCGAGGGCGAGGCCAAGGTCACCTATGGCGACGTGTTCCTGCAGGCCGAGCAGGAATATTCGCGGCACAATTTCGAACATGCCGACACCGCGATGCTGTTCGAGCAGTTCAAGATGGCAGAAGCCGCGTGCCGCAAATATCTCGACGCCGGCTGGCGCGAAGGCAATCGCAAAGAGCATCTGATGGCGCTGCCCGCCTATGACCAGTGCATCAAGGCGAGCCACGTCTTCAACCTGCTCGACGCCCGCGGCGTGATCTCGGTGACCGAGCGGCAGAGTTACATTCTGCGCGTGCGTGAGCTGGCAAAAGCCTGCGGCGAGGCTTGGATCCACACTGAAGCGGGCGGAGCGGCCTGATGCCCGATCTTTTGCTTGAACTGTTCTCGGAAGAAATCCCAGCGCGCATGCAGGCGAAGGCGGCCGATGATCTGCGCCGCATGGTCACCGACAAGCTGGTTGCCGAAGGCCTGGTCTACGAGGGCGCAAAAGCCTTCGCGACGCCGCGGCGCCTTGCACTCACCGTGCACGGCATCCCTGCGCGCCAGCCTGATCTGAAGACCGAGCGCCGCGGCCCGAAGGTCGGCGCGCCAGATGCGGCCGTGCAGGGCTTCCTCAAGGCGACCGGATTGAAGTCGCTGGAGGAAGCAAAAATCCAGCGCGATCCCAAGGGTGATTTCTACATCGGCTTGATCGAGAAGCCTGGCCGCGACGCGATCGACGTGCTCGCGGAAATCCTGCCGGTCATCATCCGCACCTTCCCCTGGCCGAAATCGATGCGCTGGGGCGCGCGCTCCGGCAAGCCCGGCTCGCTGAACTGGGTGCGTCCGCTGCATGCGATCACCGCGACCTTCGGCCTCGAGACCGAACAGCCCGATGTCGTGAAGTTCGAGGTCGATGGCATCGAGGCGGGCCAGACCACTTACGGCCATCGCTTCCTCGCGCCCGCGCCGATCCAAGTGCGTCGCTTCGAGGACTACGAAGCCAAGCTTCTTGCCGCGAAAGTCGTGCTCGACCCCGAGCGCCGCAAGGACGCGATCCTCTCCGACGCCAAGCAGCTCGCCTTCGCGCAAGGTTTTGAGCTGGTCGAGGACCAGAACCTGCTCGACGAGGTCGCCGGTCTCGTCGAATGGCCAATCGTGCTGATGGGCTCGTTCGAGCCGGAGTTCCTGAAGACTCCCGACGAAGTCATCCGCGCCACCATCCGCAACAACCAGAAGTGTTTTGTGGTGCGCGACCCCAGGACGGGCAAGCTCGCCAACAAGTTCATCCTGGTCGCCAATATCGAGGCGACCGATGGTGGTGCGACCATCATCGCCGGCAACGAGCGCGTCATCCGCGCGCGGCTGTCGGATGCGAAGTTCTTCTACGAGACGGACCTCAAGACCAAGCTCGAGGACCGGCTGGCGAAGTTCGAGCAGATCGTGTTCCACGAGAAACTGGGAACGCAGGCGGAGCGCATCAAGCGCATCGAGCGCCTCGCCGCAGAGATCGCCCCGCTGGTCGGCGCCGACGTTGGCAAGGCCACGCGCGCGGCGCATCTCGCCAAGGCGGATTTGCTGACCGAAGTCGTCGGCGAATTCCCGGAAGTGCAGGGCCTGATGGGCAAGTACTATGCGCTGGCGCAAGGCGAGGACGCCTCCGTCGCCGCGGCCTGCGAGGAGCACTACAAGCCGCAAGGGCCTGCCGATCGTGTGCCGACCGATCCGGTCAGTGTTGCCGTGGCGCTCGCGGACAAGATCGATACGCTCGTTGGATTCTGGGCGATTGACGAAAAGCCAACGGGATCGAAGGACCCGTATGCGCTGCGCCGTGCGGCGTTGGGTGTGATCCGGGTCGTGCTCGACAATCAAATTAAGATCAGTTTGCGAGAAGTCGCTAGGGAGCATCTGGAGCGCTCATACGGGAAGCAATATTTGGAAGTTGCCGAGAAGCTCGACGATCTGATGGTCTTCTTCGAAGACCGTCTTAAGGTCCAGTTGCGCGATCAGAGGGCACGTTACGATCTTGTTGACGCAGTGCTCAACTCCGGGTCGTTGGTACAAGGGCATCCTCTGGTCGTGATCGTCCGGCGCGTCGAGGCGCTGGGCAAGTTCCTCGACTCTGACGACGGCAAAAACCTACTTGCCGGCACCAAGCGCGCCAGCAACATCCTCTCGATCGAGGAGAAAAAGGACAAGCGCTTGTATCATGGCGCACCAAATGCTGCGCTTTACAATCTTGACGAGGAGAAGGCGCTGGCCGAGGCGATCGACGAGGTGCAGGTTGAAGCCAGTGCCGCCGTCGCAAAGGAAGACTTCGCCGCTGCGATGAGCGCGATGGCAAAGCTGCGTCCGCCGGTCGATGCGTTCTTCGACAAGGTCCGCGTCAACGACGACGATCCGAAGGTGCGCGAGAACCGCCTGAAGCTCCTCAACGAAATCCGCAGCGCCACGCGCGCGGTGGCCGATTTCTCGAAGATCCAGGATTGAGGCGCGGCCGCGCAACAAGCACCACCGTCATTCCGGGGCGCGCCACCTGGCGCGAGCCCGGAATCCATTTCTCCTCATGACGCGCGGCACGATGGATTCCGGGTTCGCGCTTTCGCGCGCCCCGGAATGACAGAACAAAAAAGCCCCGCCCGGCGGGGGGAGGACCGGGCGGGGCCTGATGTCCGATTTAACACTGCTCGCGCCAGCCTGATGTGACGCGCCGGACATCGAATGCAGTGGCAGCGTTCTTAGTCCAGCACCTCGACGATGCGGCGCGAGCGCGGCTCGACCAGCACGGTCTCGCCGTTCACGACGGTGTAGCGATAGGTCGTGGCGCCGAAACGTTGCGGCACGTCATAATAGGTAATGCCTGCCTCGGGTAAGGTCGTGCCGACCACCACGCGATCCGGAATGCGGAAGGCTGGCACGCGTTGTTCGATGACATATTCGCGAAAAGCCGGCCGCTGTTCGACGGCAATGGTCGGCGCGCCGTCGACGATGGCGGGCGCGCGTCCGATCGTGACATCGCTTTGCGCCTGCGCCGCAAGGGGCGCGCCAGTCGCGGCCGCAAGCGCTGCGAGAGCAAAAATCCTGTTCCGCATGGACAACTCCTTCGACGTGATTCTTCGGCCCAATGCGTTGCCCGCCGCCAATGTTCCGGGAAAAGGCCTGCCGTAACAGCGGCAATTTCGGGCAGTTTTCGTGAGGCCGGGAACTCGCAGCAGGTCTTGCGCATCTCTACTCCCGGAACCCAGCCGGTTATGATCCGCGCGCGATTCGCCTCACCTCACAGAAAGATAATTCATGCACATCACCGTCGCCCACATTTCGCCGATCCTGTCGTTGATTGCGGGCGTGCTCATCCTGATCATGCCGCGGCTTCTCAACCTCATCGTCGCGATCTTCCTCATCGTCAACGGCGCGATCGGGCTCGGGCTCCTGAAGTGGCTCCGCTTCTAGGCGTTCACTTTTCGGAACAGTCCGTCTTGCGCGGGCCCGCCCAAAATGGTGTAAGGCCCGCGATTTCCCATTCCTCTCGCAGGTTGTGTGCAAGCTATGGCCAAAGCCGCCTCGAAGCCCAAGAAAATCCCGGCGAAAATCCCAGCGAAATCAAAGCCCTCCGCCGCAGCAAAGGCAGCGCCGCCAGCCCGCAAGGCACTGGCCAAGAGCGCGCCGAAGCCGGTCGCCAAACCCACTGCAAAGCCAGCGGCAAAGGCCGTGACCAAGGCGGCTCCGCCGAAGGTCGCCGCGAAGCCCGCGCCGAAGAAGGCTGCGCCCGCCAAGACGGCGCCGGCGGCGGCCAAGGCCGGCAAATGGGTGTACACGTTCGGTGACGGCAAGGCCGAGGGCCGGACGGAAATGCGCGACCTGCTCGGCGGCAAGGGCGCCAACCTCGCCGAGATGGCCAATCTCGGCCTGCCGGTGCCTCCCGGCTTCACCATCCCGACCTCGGTCTGCACCTATTTCTACGAGCACGACAAGACCTACCCGAAGGAACTGAAGCCGCAGGTTGAGAAGGCGCTCGACTATGTCGGCAAGTTGACCGGTAAGGTGTTTGGCGACACCAGGAACCCGCTGCTCGTCTCGGTGCGCTCCGGCGCGCGCGCCTCGATGCCGGGCATGATGGACACCGTGCTCAATCTCGGCCTCAACGACCAGACCGTGGAAGCGCTGGCCCAGCTGTCGGGCGACCGCCGCTTCGCCTATGACAGCTATCGCCGCTTCATCACGATGTATTCCGACGTGGTGCTCGACTTCGAGCATCATCACTTCGAGGAGATCCTCGACACCTTCAAGGACAGCCAGGGCTACACGCTCGACACCGATCTGTCGGCCGAGGATTGGGTCGAGCTGGTCGGCAAGTACAAGGACGCGGTCGCACGCGAGACCGGCAAGGAGTTTCCGCAGGATCCGCACGACCAGCTCTGGGGCGCGATCGGCGCGGTGTTCTCATCCTGGATGAACACGCGCGCGGTGACCTACCGCAAGCTGCACGACATTCCGGAGTCCTGGGGCACCGCGGTCAACGTGCAGGCCATGGTGTTCGGCAATATGGGCGAGACCTCGGCCACCGGCGTTGCTTTCACCCGCAATCCTTCGACCGGCGAGAGCAAGCTTTACGGCGAGTTCCTGATCAACGCGCAAGGCGAGGATGTGGTCGCGGGCATCCGCACGCCGCAGGACATCACCGAGGAGGCGCGGAAGGAGTCCGGCTCCGACAAGGCGTCGATGGAATCCGCGATGCCGGAGGCGTTCAAGGAGCTGACGCGCATCTACACGCTGCTTGAGAAGCACTACCGCGACATGCAGGA
Source organism: Bradyrhizobium agreste (assembly GCF_016031625.1). Lineage (GTDB taxonomy): Bacteria > Pseudomonadota > Alphaproteobacteria > Rhizobiales > Xanthobacteraceae > Bradyrhizobium > Bradyrhizobium agreste. The sequence goes on from NZ_JACCHP010000014.1 coordinate 92,044, forward strand.
CATGGAGTTCACGGTCGAGCAGGGCAAGCTCTGGATGCTCCAGACCCGCAGCGGCAAGCGCACCGCCAAGGCGGCGCTGCGCATCGCGGTCGAGCTCGCCAATGAAGGCCTGATCTCGAAGAAGGAAGCGGTGACGCGGATCGATCCGGCTTCGCTCGATCAGCTGCTGCATCCGACCATCGATCCCAACGCCAAGCGCGATGTGATCGCGACCGGCCTGCCGGCGTCGCCCGGTGCGGCCTCCGGCGAGATCGTGTTCTCCTCGGACGAGGCAGCCAAGCTTCAGGGCGACGGTCGTAAAGTGATCCTGGTCCGCATCGAGACCAGCCCGGAAGACATCCACGGCATGCACGCCGCCGAAGGCATCCTGACCACCCGCGGCGGCATGACCTCGCACGCGGCGGTGGTCGCGCGCGGCATGGGCAAGCCCTGCGTCTCCGGCTGCGGCACCATCCGTGTCGATTACGGCCGCGGCACCATGAGCATCGGCTCGCGCACCTTCAAGACCGGCGACGTCATCACCATCGACGGCTCGCTCGGCCAGGTGCTCGCCGGCCGCATGCCGATGATCGAGCCGGAGCTGTCCGGCGAGTTCGGCACGCTGATGAACTGGGCCGACCAGGTCCGCAAGATCGGCGTCCGCGTCAACGGCGATACGCCGGACGACGCGCGCACCGCGATCAAGTTCGGCGCCGAAGGCATCGGCCTCTGCCGCACCGAGCACATGTTCTTCGAGGAGACGCGCATCCGCACGGTGCGCGAGATGATCCTCTCCGAGGACGAGCAGTCGCGCCGCGCCGCGCTGGCCAAGCTGCTACCGATGCAGCGTGCCGACTTCGTCGAGCTGTTCGAGATCATGAAGGGCCTGCCCGTCACGATCCGCTTGCTCGACCCGCCGCTGCACGAGTTCCTGCCGCATACCCATGCCGAGGTCGAGGAAGTGGCGCGCGCCATGAACACCGACCCGCGGCGCCTCGCCGACCGCGCCCGCGAGCTCTCGGAGTTCAACCCGATGCTCGGCTTCCGCGGCTGCCGCATCGCGATCGCCTATCCCGAGATCGCCGAGATGCAGGCCCGCGCGATCTTCGAGGCGGCTGTCGAGGCGCAGAAGCGCACCGGCAAGGCCGTCGGCCTCGAGGTGATGGTGCCGCTGATCGCGACCAAGGCCGAGCTCGATCTCGTCAAGGCGCGGATCGATGCCACCGCACAGGCCGTGATGCGCGAGACCAACACCAAGCTCGCCTATCAGGTCGGCACCATGATCGAGCTGCCGCGCGCCTGCCTGCTCGCGGGCGAGATCGCGCAGTCGGCCGAGTTCTTCTCGTTCGGCACCAACGACCTGACGCAGACGACCTACGGCATCAGCCGCGACGACGCGGCGAGCTTCCTCGGTCCCTACGTCGCGAAGGGCATCCTCTCGGTCGATCCCTTCATCTCGCTCGATCAGGAAGGCGTCGGCGAGCTGGTCAAGATCGGCGTCGCGCGCGGCCGCAAGACCCGCACTTCGCTCAAGGTCGGCATCTGCGGCGAGCACGGCGGCGATCCCGCCTCCGTCGCCTTCTGCCACCATATCGGTCTCGACTACGTCTCCTGCTCGCCCTACCGCGTGCCGATCGCGCGACTTGCAGCGGCGCAGGCCGCGCTCGGCAAGGCGATCGCGAGCCAGGCGTAAGCCGAAGCACAGATACGGAGTTTGAAAGAGGCGGGGTCCGGCCCCGCCTCTTTTATTTCAGCTCTTCGCAATACGGGCTGGGGCGCGCAGCGCCGCTCACATCATCCCGGTCTCGTCCTCCTCGGCCTGCCCGATCAGCGCCGCGCTCGCCACCGCCTCGCGGCGGGGCACGACGAACATCATCACGCAGGCGCAAAGGATCGAGATCGCGAGCACCGCTGAGGTCAGCGGCAGCGTCGTTGCGGAGTGGCCGCCGAGATAGGCGCCGAACTGCGACATCAGTGCGCCAATGCCTTGCTGCAGGAAGCCCATCGCTCCCGAGGCGGTGCCGGCCGCTTCGGGACGGATGCTGATGGCGCCTGCGGCGGAATTCGCCATCACGAAGGCGTTGCCGGCCATCACGATCATCTGGGTGCCGAACAGCCAGGCGGGCGCCTCGTTCCAGCCGGCGAAGCTCCAGAGCAGGTTCGCAAGACTGCCGCAGAGCTGCAGGGCGAGCCCGAACCAGATCAGCTTCTCCAGCGAATGGCGCGGCGCAAAGCGCACGCAGAGCAGATTGCCGACCAGAAACGCAAAGCCCGTGGTCGCGAACCAGGCGCCGTATTCGGCGCTGCTGCGGCCCATCTGCGTCACCACGATGTAGGGCCCGCCGCCGGCAAAGGTGAAGATGATCTGGGACGCGAGCACCTGGCACATCACATAGCCGACGAAGGCGCGATTGCGGATCAGCATGCCGAGATCGCCGCGAAAGCCGCTGCCGGCGGCACGGCTGCGGCGGGTCTCAGGCAGCGCCAAGGCGATCCCGACGGCAACGACGATGGCCGCGACGGTGATGGCGTAGAAGATCGCGCGCCAGCCCAACGCGGTCTCGATCAGGCCGCCGGTGAGCGGCGAGACCATCTGCCCGATCATCAGCGCCGCGACCACGAGGCTGATCATCGAGGCGACGCGGTCGCGCTCGTAGATGTCGCGGATGATGGCCCGGCTGATCACCATGCCGGATGCGCCGCCGAGCGCCTGGAAGAAGCGTGCGGCGATCAATTGCGGCAGGGTCTCGGCAAAAATGCAGGCGCCGCTGGCAACCACCATAAGCGCCAGTCCCCCCAGCAGCACCGGACGGCGGCCGAACCGGTCAGACAGCGGACCCATGATCAGCTGCGACAGCGCGATGCCGACCATGTAGAGCGACACCGTCATCTGCGCCACCGAGATGTCGCTGCCGAACGTCGTCGCCAGCACGGGCAGCGCCGGAACCAGGATGTAGAGCGAGATCGGCGCGACCCCGGTCATCACGACCAGCAGCAGCAACACCAGACGAGACGTCGCGATGTTGCTGGCCATTTCCGGCGGCTTGCTGATCATGCCGTGCATCGCCGGACACTAGCTGCATCGCGTCACGAGCGAATACGCTCATTTCGGCATACGGCTATGCGCGAGGCGTCAAGCCGTCTTTTGACGGATCTAGAGCTTCAGCTCCGCCGTGGCCTGATCGAGCCAGGCCTTCGTCGCCTCGTCCAGCGCCGGCCGCACGTCGTTCCTGACGCGCGCATGATAGGCGTTCAGCCAATCGAGCTCGTCGCGGCTCAGCATCGCGACATCGATCAGGCGGCGGTCGATCGGCGCCAAGGTCAGCGTCTCGAACGCGTTCATCGGCTTCTCGGCGCCCTTGATCTCGGCGGCGACGACCAGCTCGAGATTCTCGATGCGGATGCCGAAGCCGTCGGTCTTGTAATAGCCGGGCTCGTTGGACAGGATCATGCCGCGCTTCAGCGGCGTGGTGCCGAGCTTCGAAATGCGCGCCGGCCCCTCATGCACCGAGAGATAGCTGCCGACGCCGTGGCCGGTGCCGTGCTCGAAATCGAGCCCGGCGGCCCAGAGATATTGCCGCGCCAGCGTGTCGAGTTGCGCGCCCGTGGTGCCGTCCGGAAAGACGGCGCGCGCGATCGCGATGTGGCCGCGCAGAACGCGGGTGAAGCGGTCACGCATCTCATCCGTCGGCTTGCCCACCGCCATGGTGCGCGTGACGTCGGTGGTGCCGTCTTCATATTGCGCGCCGGAATCGATCAACAGGAGATCGCCGGGCGCGATCCGCCGGTTGCTCTTGCGGCTGACGCGGTAATGCACGATGGCGCCGTTCGGGCCGGTGCCGGAGATGGTCGGGAACGAGACGTCCTTGAGCGCGCCGGTGTCGCGGCGGAAGGTTTCCAGCGCCTCGACCGCGTCGATCTCGGTGAGCTTGCCGCTTGGCGCTTCGCGATCGATCCATGCGAGGAAGCGCGCCAGCGCCACGGCGTCGCGCACGTGAGCCGTCTTGGTGCCCTTGATCTCGGTCGCGTTCTTGACCGCCTTGAGCAGTGCAACCGGATCGCTGCCGCGCACCGGCTTGCCGCCGGCGGCCGTGATCAGCCGGCTGAGTGCGTCGGCCGCGGTGGCGTTGTCGAGCGCGATCGATCCACCAGTCTTGGCCAGCGCCATCAGCGTCGGCGCCATGGCGTCGGGTTCGCGCACGTCGGCGGACTGCTCGAGATGGTCGCGTGTGAGGTTGGAGAGCTTGCGGTGGTCGATGAAGATGGTGGGACGGCCGTCCTTCGGCACCAGCGCGTAGGACAGCGGCAGCGGCGTATGGGCGACGTCGGCGCCGCGGATGTTGAAGGTCCAGGCCACGGCGTGGCTGTCCGACAGCACCAGCGCATCGGTGCCGAGCTTGGCGATCTCGGCCCTGATCTGCGTCAGTTTCTCCGCTTCAGTGAGACCGGCATGCTGGAGGCTGTGCACCGCGACCGGGGCGAGCGGCGGCTGTGGCCGGTCCTGCCAGACTGCATCGATCGGATTGCTGTCGACGGCGACCAACTCGGCGCCGGCCTTGGCGCAGGCTGCGGACAGCCGCTCGGCTGCCGAAAAAGTGTGCAGCCAAGGATCAAATCCGAGGCGGTCGCCGGCCTTCAGATGCGCCGCCACCCAGCTCTCCGGCGGCGGGTCGATCAGCGCTTCCACCGCCCACGCCTTGACGTCGACCTGCTTGGCCGCTTGCAGCGTGTAGCGCCCGTCGACGAACAGCGCAGCCTCATGCGGCAGAACCACGGCTAGTCCCGCCGAGCCGGTAAAGCCGGTCAGCCAGGCGAGCCGCTCTTCCGATGGCGGCACGTATTCGTTCTGCTGCTGATCGGCACGTGGCACGACGAAGCCGGTCAACTTGCGACGGGCAAGCTCTTCGCGAAGTGCGGCCAGTCGTGCCGCCAACGCGACGCCGGCCTCCGGCTCCTCGAATGTCTGGAAGTGCGCTTCGAACATGGTGGATCACTTTAGGATCATGGGGATCAGTCCGCAATCTAGACGCATTTGCGTCGCATCTGGCATGGACTGTGCTTGAATAGTTCCATTCGAATTGAGTGAAGTAAAGGATGCGGCAGTTGCGCTTCGTCCGGATAACAGGGAAATTCGAGCAGGTGGTTCATCTCAACGGCGAGGGGACACACGATGCCAGCGTTCACCTTTGAGAAGATTTCGCCGCCGGCGCGCCGCGCCCCGACGGCGGCAGTACCGAAGAAGCCGCGCGGCCTCATCAGCCAGATGATCGACCGTTTCGCCGAGCGCCGCGCCAGGCGCGCTTTGCAGGGGCAGGGCGCGTCACGCCGCGATGAGAAGCCGAGGGAATAATGCGGCGCGGGTTGGCATTTCACCTCTCCCCGCTTGCGGGGAGAGGTCGGACCGCATCGCAGATGCGATCCGGGTGAGGGGGTACAGGTCTCTCGACGATCTCGCGTGTGGAGAGAGGCCCCTCACCCCAACCCTCTCCCCGTAAGAACGGGGCGAGGGAGCGCACCGCCACCTTGGACGCGCTTTACCTCACCTTCCGCAACAACAAGCTGCTCCATCCCTCGATGCGCAGATGCTTCACCGGCACGAGGCCGCGGGCACGGTAGGCGGCGATCACGGCGGGCGCCTGGTGCGTCAAGAGGCCGGAGAGGATGACGCGAGCGCCAGGCGCAAGGTGCCGCACCATCGGGCTCGCCAATTGCCGCAACGGATTGGCAAGGATATTTGCGAGCACCAGGTCGAACGGGCCTCTACGCGCAAAATCCGGCGCGGCAAAGCCGGTCGCGCGGATGACCCGCACATGATTGCCAACTTCGTTCAGCGTGGCGTTCTCAGCCGCCACCCGTACCGATGGCGGATCGATGTCGGAGGCCAGCACCGCGCGATGCAGCACCTTCGCCGCCGCGATCGCCAGCACGCCTGTGCCGGTGCCGAGATCGAGCAGATTCCTAGGGCGGGAACTCTTCAGGACATGGTCAAGCAGAAGTAAACAGCCGCGCGTCGTGCCATGGTGACCGGTGCCGAAGGCGAGCGCCGCCTCGATCTCGATGGCGAGCTTGTTCGGCGCCACACGGTCACGATCGTGGCTGCCGTGCACGACGAAGCGGCCCGCCGGCACCGGGACGAGATCTTCGAGGCTGGCCTTGACCCAGTCCTTGGCTTCGACGGTGTCGAAGACGAGCGTCGCCGCGATCTCATTTCCTGCTGAAGTTGCAACGAGTTCGCGCAGCCATGCCTGATCCGGCGCATCGGCGAAATGCAGCGTGACGTCCCATCGTCCGTCAGGCCGTTCGAAGGCGGCAACTGCCGCGTCGCCGTCGAAAAACACCTCGGTGAGCACGTCGACGACGCGCTTGGCGTCGACTTCGCTGCCGATCGAGAAGCTGGCGCGATGGGTGGGGGAAAGCTGCATCAGGGGTCCGTTCAGTGCAATTTTTGGAACTTTTGGTGCCAAGTTTCCCGACAAGTTAAGGTTCACGCGTTAACGCGCCTGTAGCGTGTGCCACGTATATTTTCGGATGCATAAGCCAACCAACGCATCTTGGAATTGAACGGAGGCGAGCCTTGAAGCGCATGATTCAAAAGTTCTGGTCGGACGAGTCCGGTGCAACCGCGATCGAATACGGCCTGATCGCCGCGGGTATCGCCCTGGCGATCATCACCGTGGTGAACGGCCTCGGCACCACCATGAACGAGAAGTTCACGTCGATTAGCACCTCCTTGAAGTAATTTCCGCCGGCTTCTCCCAGCGGGGGCTATTTTCTTCAAAGGCTATTCCTGATCACCGCCCGCTGGGGATTCCCCCGGCGGGCGGGGTCGTTTTTGCCGCCCGACTTCACAGCTTATCCCCCGGCTTGTCCCGTCCCTGTCTACCACTTTTCCCGTGATCGCCCCGCCGATTGTCCACCGGCTTTCCCCAGGATCGCTACCGGCCCTCTCGCCGAAGCATCCCCGGCCGGTCACAGACCTTTCGACAGCCTGTCCACAGCCAATCCACAGCCCTATCCACGGCTTCCGAACAGCGAGCGGTGGTCCCGCAGGATCGCTTGCGCGGCGTTATGGCCGGGCGCGCCGGTGACGCCGCCGCCGGGATGGGCGCCGGAGCCGCAATGGTAGAGGCCTCTCAGCGGCCCGCGATAATCGGCGTGGCCCAGCATCGGCCGCGCCGAGAACAGCTGGTTCAACGTCAGCGCGCCGTGGAAGATGTCGCCGCCGAGCAGCCCGAACTGCCGCTCGAGATCGAGCGGAGACAGGATCTGCCGGCCGAGCACGCTCGCCGCAAAACCCGGGGCGTACTTGTCCACCGTCGCGATCATGAGATCGGCGACCTCCTCGCGATGGTCGTCCCAGGACCTGCCATCGGGAAGGCTTGGTGCGACATGCTGGCAGAACAGGCTCGCGACATGCTTGCCGGCCGGAGCCAGCGTGTCGTCGAGCGTTGAGGGGATCAGCATTTCCACCACGGGCTCGCGGCTCCACCCTTGCGCGCGCGCGTCGAGCCAGGCGCGGTCCATATAGCCGAGGCTCGGCGCCAGGATGATGCCCGAGGTGAGGTGATCGCCCTCGCCTGGTAGCGCCGTGAAGGAGGGCAGGCGGTCCAGCGCCACGTTCATGCGGAATGTGCCGGAGCCGTTCTTCCAGTGCCGGATGCGGGCGAGGAAGTCCGCAGGCAGCGCGTCGGCCGCGATCAGGCGCGTGTAGAGCAGCTTCGGATTGACGTTGGCCGCGACATATTTCGCGCGGATGGCAGAGCCGTTCTCCAGCACGACGCCGACGGCGCGATCGCGCTCGACGATGACCTCGCGGACGCCGGCATCCGTGTCGATCACGACGCCGCGCTCGCGTGCCGCGCGTGCCATGGCCTGCGTGATCGCGCCCATGCCGCCGATGGCGTGGCCCCAGACGCCCTTCTTGCCGTTCACCTCGCCGAACGCGTGATGCAGCATCACGTAGGCGGAGCCGGCGGCGTAGGGGCTGGCATAGTTGCCGACGATGGCATCGAAGCCGAACAGCGCCTTGACCAGATCGTGCTCGAACCGTTCGTCCAGCATCTCGCCGGCCGAGCGGGTGAACAGATCGAGCAGGCTGCGGCTCTGTTCCAGCGTCAGGCCGCGCAGAATGTTGGCGCTCTGCAAAGCGTTCACGGCCTCGCGGATCGCATTGGGGCCGAAACCGTCGAGCAGGTTCGGCGGCGCGCGCAGCACGAATCGCCTGAGCACGTCAGCAATGTCTTCCAGCTCGCGCGCGAAGCCGTCGAGGGCTTCCGCATCATGCGCGCTGAGCCGCGCCACCGAGGCTTTCGTCCGCCCCTCGCCGGTGAGAAGATAGCTGCCATCCGGCGCGGGCAGAAAATTCTGCGCGCGCCGCTCGACAATGCGCAGGCCCTGCTCGGCGAGCTTGAGGTCACGGATCACCTGCGGATTGAGCAGGCTCACGGTGTAGGCGGCGACCGAATTCCTGAATCCGGGATGAAACTCCTCCGTCACCGCGGCACCGCCGACCACCTTGCGCCGCTCGATCACGCGCACGCGCAGACCCGCCATCGCGAGATAGGTCGCGCAGGTGAGGCCGTTGTGGCCCGCGCCGATGATGATGACGTCGGTTTCGGTCATGATGTCCCAGGCGTCATTCCGGAGCGATGCGCAGCATCGAATCCGGAATCTCGAGGTTCCGGGTTCGCCTCTTCGAGGCGCCCCGGAACGACATCTGTATATCAGGCATTTCTTGCTGCAACATCACGCCACGCTTTATTGCCCGTTCAGGCGCCCTGTGCTCCATTGCGCGCGGTCCGGCGCCCGCCGGGGTTTGAGCCGGAGCTTCCATGGATTCGATCGTGCAACCCGCCGCCACGGAGCAGCCGTCGTCGTCGCGCAACCGGCTGCTGCTGACGGTCTACACCGCTGCGATCTTCGTCAGCGCGCTGCTGCTGTTCTCGGTGCAGCCGCTGTTCACCAAGATGGTGTTGCCGCGGCTCGGCGGCTCGCCGGCGGTGTGGTCGGTGGCCATGGTGTTCTTCCAGTCGCTGCTGCTGGCCGGCTATGCCTATGCGCATTTGTTGATGCAGGCGCGGGGCCGGATCGTCCCCGTTGCGGTGCATCTGGTGCTGCTGGTCGCCGCCTTCGCCACGCTGCCGCTCGGCATCGCCTCCGCCTACGGCGAGCCGCCGGCCTCGGGCTACGCGCTCTGGCTGCTTGGCCTCTTCGCGGTCTCGATCGGGCTGCCGTTCTTCGCGCTGGCCGCCAATAATCCGCTGCTGCAGGCCTGGTTCGTCCGCACCGGCCATCCGGCCGCGCACGATCCCTATTTCCTCTATGCCTCCTCGAATATCGGCAGCTTCCTCGCACTGCTGTCCTATCCGTTCCTGCTGGAGCCGATGTTCACGCTGCAGATGCAGAACCGGTTCTGGACCGGCCTCTATGGCCTGTTGATTCTTCTCATCGGCACCTGCGGCGTGCTGTTGTTGCGTTCGCCGAAGCTGGCGCTGACCGACGCGCGGGTGGATGACGTGAATGCGCCCGCGCCCGGCCTCTTGACGCGGCTGCGCTGGATCTTCCTCGCCGCCGTGCCCTCGGGCCTGCTCATCGCCGTCACCGCGCACATCTCGACCGACGTCGCGGCGGCGCCGCTTTTGTGGGTGCTGCCGCTGTCGCTGTACCTCTTGACCTGGGTGGTCGTATTCCAGTCGCGGCCGCTGCTGCCGCACAAATGGATGCTGATGCTCCAGCCGGTCGCCATCGCGGGCATCGTCGTTCTGCTGGCCTTCGGCGGCGAGCAGAACCTGCTGCTGACGCTCGGCGGGCATCAACTCTGCTTCTTCGTCATCGCCATGGCCTGCCACGGCGAACTGGCGCGGACGCGGCCTGCTGCCAAATACCTCACCGGCTTCTATGTGGCGCTATCGTTCGGCGGCATGGTCGGTGGCTTGTTCGCGGGGCTCGTTGCGCCCTTCACCTTTTCGTGGATCGCCGAATATCCGATCCTGATCGCGCTTGCCGCGCTGTGCCGTCCGTCCGCGAACGAGCGGCTGGCCGCCGTCGTCAAATGGTACTGGCTGGCGCTCGCCGCACTCGCGGTGGCGCTCATCGCGCCGTCATACACGACCGGCGGCATGTCGAGCTGGTTCGAGGATCATCGCGTCTGGGTCGCCGGTGCCGTCGGCGTGCTCGCCGCGCTGCTCGCGCTGATCCTCAATGCCGGGCGCTGGAAGATCTTTGCCACCGTCGCGCTGGCGCTGGCATTGATCCGCCTTTATCCCGCAGACGAGGGCCGCGTCACGACCGTGCGCAGCTTCTTCGGCGTGCACAAGATCGTGGAGACGCCGGGCGGCTATTTCCATGTGCTGATGCACGGCACCACCATTCACGGCGCCGAGCGCTTCCGCAACAATGACGGCACGCCTGTAACCGGCCGGCCCGAGCCGATCACCTATTATCACAAGGACGGCGGCATCGGTCAGGCCGTCAGCGCGATCCGCGAGCGCAAGGGCGCGCCGCTGAAGGTCGCCGCGATCGGCGTCGGCTCCGGCACGCTCGCCTGCGCCGCCGAACCGGGGGAGGACTGGACCTTTTTCGAGATCGACCAGTCCATGGTCGACGCAGCGCGTGACCCCAGGAATTTCCGCTACATCTCGAGCTGCATGCCGGACATGAAGCCCGTCATCGGCGATGCGCGCCTCACCTTCGCCAAGGAACCCGACGGCGCCTATGATCTCATCATCGTCGATGCCTATTCGTCTGATGCGATCCCGATCCATCTTGCCACCGAAGAGGCGATGAAGATCTACAAGGACAAGCTCGCGCCGCACGGTTCCGTGGTGATGCACGTCTCGAACCGGCATCTGGATCTCGAAACCGTGGTCGTCGGCATCGCGGACGCCAACGATCTCAAGAGCTGGGTCTTCAACGAGGATTCCGGGCGCGATGGTGACTACATCTTCTCGACCGACGTCGTCATCTCCGCGCGCGAGGAGGCCGATGTCGGCAGGCTCGCGTCCTCCAAGCAGTGGGAGCAGACCGAAGCCGACGACAGGGTGCGGGTCTGGACCGACGATTATTCTAACATCCTGGGCGCGCTGTATCGGCGTTGGAAGGACGGGGAGTAGGGCCCTCTTCGTAGCCCGGATGGAGCGAAGCGCAATCCGGGGCCGCTCCATGCGTGGGTTCTGTCCCGGATTTCGCTGCGCTCCATCCGGGCTACGAGATTAAGGCATCACCGGCGTTCCCGCCGGCAGCGCAATCCCCTTCTCGCCGGCGACCTGCCGCAGCAGGTCCGGCCGATCCGAGATGATGCCGTCGACGCCGATCTCGATCATCCGCGCCATGTCCTCGCGCTTGTTCACCGTCCAGACCACGACGCGCAGCCCGAGAGCGTGAGCCTCGGTCACGAGCGCCGCGGTGACGTCGCCGAAATAGGGCGACCAGATCGCGCCGCCCGCAGCCTTGATCGTCCGCGGCAGCGAGCCGCCGTGATCGGCCGGGCTGAACCCCGCCGTCCAGTTCGTCGCCTTGTCGAGCGCAACCGTCGGAGCCGAGCCGCGCTGCAGCGTCAGGTACACGGTTGGAATCTTCGGCGCCTGCTGCTGGACCAGCAGCAGGGTCCGCCAGTCGAACGACTGGATCATGACGCGATCGGAGAATCCCTCGGTCTCGATCACCCCGAGCAGCTTCGCGACGAAGGCCTGCGGATCAAGCGTCTCATCCGGATGGTTCGGATCGATCTTGGTCTCGATGTTGAAGCGCACCTGTGTGTTGCCGGACTTGCGCACCAGCGCGAACAGCTCGGGCAGGGTGGGAATGCGCGTCCCCGGCAGCGCATGCTGGTCGGGGAATTGTCGCGAGTAGGCGCTGTCGGGGCGGATCCGGCCGACGTCATAGGTCCTGACCTCGTCGAGCCGCAGCTTGACGAAAGGCGTGCCGGGCGGAGCGACGTAGGCCCCATCGGGCCGCCGTGCGAGATCGGGATTGAGTCCGCGCTCATGCGAGACGATGACCTGGCCGTCGGCGGTGACGCCGACGTCGAGCTCCAGCGTGTCCACGCCCATCGTCAGCGAATGGGCGAAGGCGGGCAGGGTGTTTTCCGGCAGCAGCGCCCGCCCGCCGCGATGCGCCTCGAGGTCGAAGGCCAAATCAGATCCCATGGCTTGTCCGGCAGTGAGAAGCGAGAGCAGCACCGGGATTGTCGTGGCACGTGATGGCATGGTGCCTCGAAGATCCAAGGCGGTTGATGGTCGCAGCGTCAGTTCTGATAGTAATAGCCGCGCGGCTGATAAACCTGACGAGGCTGCTGCTGATAATAGTAGCCCTGCTGGCCATAGCCTTGGTCGTAGGTTGGCTGCGGCAGTTGCTGATAGGCCTGCGTGCCATAGGGACGCGTGATCGAGCGCGGCGCCGGATAGCGCGCGCCGGTGTCGCTGCCGTCGGCCGGATAAATGTAATTGTCGTCCTGCGGCATGTAGCGGCGGGCGGGCTGCTGCGGCGTCAGGTTCACGGGATCACCCGTGGTGGCGTACTGCTCCTCGGCCGGCTGTTGCGGGGCGCGGGCCAGTGCTGTGTTGTTACGGCCGCGCGGATTGCGCGCCAGCGCCACCTGTGCCGAACCGGTCAGCGTCACCGTGGTGTTGAGCACGCCCTGCTGCTGCACCAGCGCATAGAGCGTCGAGGCGTTCTGGCGCGACAGGCGCACGCAGCCATGGGATGCCGGCGAGCCGAGCCGGCCGACCGAGTCCGTGCCGTGGATGGCGTGCCCGATCTTGGTGAAGAAGATCGCGTGCGGCATCGGTGCATCGTCGAATTCCTTGGAATAATGATCCTCTTCCATGCGGAAGGCGCGGAAGGCGCCGTTCGGGGTCTCGCGCGAGGGGATGCCGGTCGACACCGGCCAGTGGTAGCGCGCGACACCGTCGACGGCGACGGTCATCTGCTGATTGTCCTTGTCGACAGTGATCTCGACCTTGGCCTGCGCGGTGCCCGCGCTCAAAATCATCAGGGATATGAAAGCAATCAAAAACGAACGCATCTGACTTCTGGCCTCCGGTCTGTACATATTCGCGCCGCGGCTCTCCGTCCCCCGGCGTGCATTATGCCTTTAGCTCGGCGTTGGTTCCAGCGGCCTGCCTGTCCATCGTTAACGTGATGCCGGGCGTAAGCAAGGCCGCTTTGTGCCGCGCCGGCTGGCGGCGCTGACATTTTCGCGAGCGCCGCGCGGTCAGTTCTTGAGCCGGTAACCCGTCCGAAAAATCCACCAGATCACGACCAGGCAGATCACCAGGAACGCCACCGTCATGCCGATGCTGACGGACACGCTGACGTCGGCGATCTCGTAAAAGCTCCAACGGAAGCCGGAGATCAGGTAGACGACCGGGTTGAGCAGCGCGACCGTGCGCCAGGCGGGCGGCAGCATGTCGATGGAATAGAAGCTGCCGCCGAGGAAGGTGAGCGGCGTCACCACCAGCATCGGAATCATCTGCAGCTTCTCGAAGCCATCGGCCCAGATGCCGATGATGAAGCCGAACAGGCTGAACGTCACCGCCGTCAGCACCAGGAAGGCCAGCATCCAGACCGGATGGTGGATGTGAAGGGGCACGAACAGGCCGGCGGTCGCCAGGATGATCAGGCCGAGGATGATCGACTTGGTCGCGGCGGCGCCGACATAGCCGAGCACGATCTCGAAATAGGAGATCGGCGCCGACAGGATCTCGTAGATCGTGCCGCTGAATTTCGGGAAGTAGATGCCGAACGAGGCGTTGGCGATGCTCTGCGTCAGCACCGAGAGCATGATCAGGCCCGGGACGATGAAGGTGCCGTAGCTGACGCCCTCGACCTGGTTGATGCGCGAGCCGATGGCGGCGCCGAACACCACGAAATAGAGCGAGGTCGAGACCACCGGCGAGACGATGCTTTGCAGCAGCGTCCGCCAGGTGCGCGCCATTTCGAACAGGTAGATGGCGCGGATGGCGCGGTGGTTCATGACGTCCTCACGAGGTCGACGAAGATGTCCTCGAGCGATGATTGCGTGGTGTCGAGGTCGTTGAAGCGGACGCCGGCAGTGCGGAGGTCGCCGAGCAGGCTGGTGATGCCGGTACGCTCGCCCTGGGTGTCGTAATCGTAGACCAGCGTCGCGCCGTCATCGCAGAGCTCAAGCTCGTAATGCGCGAGGCTTTCCGGCAACGACGAGACCTTGTTCTGCAGGTGCAGCGTCAGCCGCTTCTTACCGAGCTTCTGCATCAAGGTCGTCTTGTCCTCGACCAGCACGATCTCGCCCTTGTTGATGACGCCGATGCGGTCGGCCATCTCCTCGGCTTCCTCGATGTAATGCGTGGTGAGGATGATGGTGACGCCGGACTGCTGAAGTCCGCGCACCACCTCCCACATGCCCTTGCGCAGCTCGACGTCGACGCCGGCGGTCGGCTCGTCCAGGAACAGGATCTGCGGCTCGTGCGAGAGCGCTTTGGCAATCATCACGCGTCGCTTCATGCCGCCGGAGAGCGTGATGATCTTGTTGTCCTTCTTGTCCCACAGCGAGAGGTCCTTCAGCACCTTCTCGATGTGATCGGGGTTCTTCGGCTTGCCGAACAGGCCGCGTGAGAAGCTCACGGTCGCCCACACGCTCTCGAAGGCGTCGGTGTGCAATTCCTGCGGCACCAGGCCGATCAGCGAGCGTGCCTTGCGGTAGGAGGTCTGGATGTCCTCGCCGCCGACCAAGACGCGGCCCTGGCTCGGATTGGCGATGCCGCAGATGATCGAGATCAGCGTGGTCTTGCCGGCGCCGTTGGGGCCGAGCAACGCAAAAATCTCGCCGCGCTTGATGTCGAGATTGACGTTCTTGAGCGCCTTGAAGCCGGACCCATAGGTCTTCGACAGATTGGCGACGGAGATGATGGAAGACATGATGGCCGCAAGGCTGAGGAGCAAAGGCTGGGGAAGGGGCCGGACCATCCAGGAGGCAGGTCGGCGGAGCCCTGAAATAGGAACGCCATTGTCTCTCCGCAATTCCCCGGAGAAAAATGGCCTCAAAACGGCCGCTTCAATGGCATGTTCCGGGCAAGTGTTGCGCGATGGTCACGGCTTGCTGCTAAGATTGGTGGTCACGCGGCTCTTTGTTGCGTCTGCGAGCGCGCCGTGGCTACGATTCCGGCCAATCGCGAAGCGTTTTGCCTCCAGGGAAAAGATCGATGAGACCGAACGGCCGTCACACCGCCGGCGCCAGCCAATTGTTCGCCCTCCGCGCGTGGGCGATGGGCCTGCTCCTGCTGTCAGCTGTTGCCATCAGCCCGACCACCGCCAAGGCCGCGCCGAGCCAGGCTGCGGCGGCGACCACGCATGTCTATCTGCTCCGCGGCGTGCTCAACATCTTCTCGCTCGGCCTCGACACGATCGGCGCCCGCCTCCAGGCCCAGGGCATCCCGGTGACCGTCGCCAATTTCGTATCCTGGTCCTCGCTCGCCGATGAAGCGGCGGCTGCCTACAAGGCCGGTCGGCTCAAGACCATCATCCTGGTCGGCCACTCCTCCGGCGCGACGGCGCTGCCCGACATGATCGCCAAGCTCAACCAGCTCGGCGTGCCCGTGAAGCTCGCGATCGGCCTGGACTCCGTGTTCAAGACCAAGCTCTCGACCGGCGCGGAACGCTACATCAATATCTATATCGGCGACGGTCCCGGCGAGCCGGTGCGGGCCGCGGCCGGCTTCCGCGGCAAGCTCGACAATGTCGACGTCCGCGGCACCGGCGTCGGCCACATCTCGATCGACAAGAACGAGGCGATCCAGCGCCGCGTCATCGCCGAGATCGACGCCGCCATCATGCGCTCGCGCGCCCCGGCTGCTCCCGTCGCCGAACCCGGCGCACCGCGGCCCGCGCGTGCGGCTGCGGCCGCTGCGCCGGCAAGGAACTAGTCAAGGAACTAGTCCGGAACGGCCACGCTTCGGCGCCGCAAAATCTGCCAATTCCGCGGTCATGAAGGACCGCAAGGGGAGGCGCCGCCTCCGGTGGTAGGACTTCTGGACGGATGGTTGATCCAAGGCGCCTGATCGTGCTGGCAGCAATCGTGCTGCTCGCCCTCGGCACGGGCACGGCCGCTGCTTCGCCGCCCAAGTCCAAGACCGTTGCGGCGGTCCCCGCCGCGCCGCCGCCTCCGCCGTTCGAGCCGTTGCCGCCGCCGAAGGTCTACCTGTTTCGCGGCGCCATGGGTCCGATCTTCTCGACCGGCATGGATCGCCTGGGCGAGAAGCTGACGCAGGCCGGCTTCTCGGCCGACGTCTACGAATTCACCCTGTGCCGGCTGATCGGCAACCGTGCCATCGCCAGCTACAAGGAGAAGGCCGCGCCGATCGTGCTGATCGGCCATTCCATGGGCGGGCTGTGCTCGATCGTCATCTCCGAGATGGCGGCCAAGGAGAACATCCCGATCAGCCTCGTCATCGCCATCGACCCCGCGCACGCGACCGGCGATGTCCCCCTCAACGTCGAGCGCTTCATCAACATCTTCCTGTCCGACAGCGTGCTCGGCGGCGGCGACGTCGTGACCGTCCCCGGCTTTCGCGGCCATTACGCCAGCTATGACCTCAAGGAAAACGCGCGCGTCACCCACATCAACATCGAGAAGTCCGACGATATCCACCGTCAGATCGTCGAGATGGTGACGCAGCTGCCGCGCATTCCGCCGCAGACGCAGGCCGATGCCGTACCGCTGCGCTATCTCGTGCCGGCAGATACGCTGGTCGAATTGTGGGACAGCGGCGTGCGGGTGCCGGTGCGCCGCGGCGACACCATGGAGAGCATCGCCGCAGCCAACCGCGTGCCGCTGTGGACGCTGGCGCAGAGCAACTCGCTGCCCGAGAACGCGCAGCTGACGCCGGGCCAGACCATCATCGTCCCCCGCCATCTGATGCCGCCCGAGCCGGCCGCCGCGATGGCCACGCCGCCCGCCGCATCGGCAGCGGGTGGACGAAAATAAAGGTCCTTTCGCCGAGAACGCAGCGCTTGTCGAGTGGGCGGTCGTTCCGCAAACTCGTCATGCCCGGGCTTGTCCCGGGCATCCACGTTCTTGGTACGAGACGAAAGATCGTGGATGGCCGGGACAAGCCCGGCCATGACGTACAGCCGTGATCAAACATTCGCCCCGTGGATCGCGTCGATCACGGCGTCCGTGACCTCCTTGGTGGTCGCCTTGCCGCCGACATCCGGCGTCAGCACGCCGGCCGCACAGACGCGCTCGACGGCGGCCATCAGCCTCGAGGCGGCCTCCTTCTCGCCGAGATGTTCGAGCATCTGCGCGCCGGTCCAGAACGTCGCGACCGGGTTGGCGATGCCCTTGCCGGTGATGTCGAAGGCCGAGCCGTGGATCGGCTCGAACATCGAGGGGAAGCGCCGCTGCGGATCGATGTTGCCGGTCGGCGCGACGCCGAGGCTTCCCGCCAGCGCGCCGGCGAGATCTGAGAGGATGTCGGCGTGGAGGTTGGTCGCGACGATGGTGTCGAGGCTCTTCGGATGCAGCGTCATGCGCACCGTCATGGCATCGACCAGCATCTTGTCCCAGGTCACGTCAGGGAATTCGCCGGCGACCTCGGCCGCGATCTCGTCCCACATCACCATGCCGTGGCGCTGCGCGTTCGACTTGGTCACGACGGTCAGCAGCTTGCGCGGGCGCGACTGCGCGAGCTGGAACGCATAGCGCATGATCCGCGTGACGCCGACGCGGGTGAAGACGGCGACTTCGGTGCCGACTTCTTCCGGCAGGCCCTTGTGGGCGCGGCCGCCCATGCCGGCATATTCGCCTTCCGAATTCTCGCGCACGATCACCCAGTCGAGATCGCCGACGCCGACATTGCGCAGCGGCGAGGCGACGCCCGGCAGGATCTTGGTTGGCCGCACATTGGCGTATTGATCAAAACCCTGGCAGATCGGCAGCCGCAGGCCCCACAGCGTGATGTGGTCGGGCACGTCAGGGGCGCCGACCGCGCCGAAATAGATCGCGTCGAACTTCTTGAGCTCGCTGAGGCCGTCCGCCGGCATCATCACGCCGTGCTTCTTGTAATAGTCCGAGCCCCAGTCGAAGGTCTTGACGTTGAAGGCGAGATCGCCGCTGCGCTTAGCCAGCGCCTCCAGCACGCGGATACCGGCCGAGATCACCTCGGGGCCGATGCCGTCGGCGGGAATGGCTGCGATCGAATGGGTGCGCATGGAAAGGGCTCCGTCGGAGTAAATCGGCGAATTGCGTCGGTAGGACAAGGTCCGGCCCGCCGCGCGTCCCAGGACCTGGTCAACCGGACCAATTCAGGCTGGCTTATACAGAAAACGATGCGGTATGACATCGGTCCAGCGAGAAAGTAGGGTGCGATGACTGAACGGAATGCGTCGAGCGAATTGCGGGTGGCCATTGCCGGGCTGGGCGCGATCGGCACCAAGATCGCGACCGCGCTCGACCAGGGCACCGAGGGCCTGTCGCTCGCGGCCGTGGCCGTGCGAGCTCCCGCCAAGCATCAAGCCTTCATCAACAGCTTGCGCCGCCCGCCGGAAATCCTGCCGCTCGACCAGCTCGGCGATGCCGCCGACATCGTGGTCGAATGTGCGCCGAGCAGCCAGCTGCGTGCGATCGTCGAGCCGGCGGTGAAGCGCGGCAAGGCCGTCGTCGTGGTCAGCGTCGGCGGCTTGCTCGACAATTTCGATCTTGTCGATCTCGCCCGCGCCAATGGTGGCCGCATCCTCGTGCCGACCGGCGCCCTGATCGGCCTCGATGCCGTCAACGCCGCCGCAATCGGCACCATCCATTCGGTGAAGATGGTGACGCGCAAGCCGATCGACGGCTTGAAGGGTGCGCCGTTCATCGTCCAGAACAACATCGACATCGACAATCTGCGCGAACCGCTCAAGCTGTTCGAGGGCAGCGCGCGCGAAGCCGCAAAGGGCTTTCCGGCCAACGTCAACGTCGCCGTTGCCTTGTCACTGGCGGGCATCGGGCCCGATCGCACCGAGATACAGGTTTGGGCCGACCCGACGGTGACGCGCAACGTTCACCGCATCGAGGTCGAAGCGGATTCGGCGCGGTTCTCGATGGGCATCGAGAACATCCCGTCCGAGAATCCCAAGACCGGTCTGATCACGGCGCTGTCGGTGATCGCCCTCTTGCGCAAGCAGCGCGCCGCGTTGTGCGTGGGGACGTGATGAATTGAGATTCGATTAGCTCCGCCGACGGTGCGCTCCCCCGCGTGCGGGGGAGGGCTGGGGAGAGGGTGTCTCCGCGACGGGAATCCCCAAGAGGAGAAAGCCCTCACCCGGCGCTTCGCGCCGACCTCTCCCGCAAGCGGGAGAGGTGTGACCGCGCCCGCGGCGCCACCTCGACAAATTTCGTTTTACGCCCCCGTCACGCGCCAGATCACGTTGCCGACGTCATCGGCCATCAGCAGCGACGTCTTGTCCGGGCCGATCGTGACGCCGACCGGGCGGCCGTAGGATTCCTTCTCGTCCGGCGACAGGAAGCCCGACAGGATGTCGCGCGAGGGGCCGGAGGGCTTGCCGTTCGCAAACGGAATGAACACCAGCTTGTAGCCGGACAGCGTGCTGCGATTCCATGAGCCGTGCTGGCCGATCACCATGCCGTCGCCGAAGCCGGGCAGGGTGCCTGCGGGCATCCAGCACAGGCCGAGCGAAGCGGTGTGACCGCCGAGCGCATAGTCCGGTTGGATCGCTTTGGCGACCATCGCCGGATCCTGCGGCACGCGGTCGTCCACCGTCTTGCCCCAGTAGCAATAGGGCCAGCCATAGAAGCCGCCGTCGCGCACGGAGGTGAGATAGTCAGGCGGCGTCTCGTCGCCGAGGCCGTCGCGCTCGTTGACGACGGTCCAGAGCACGCCGGTCGTCGGCTCCCAGGCAAGGCCCACGGGATTGCGCAGGCCGGTCGCAAAGATGCGATGCGTGCCGGCAACGAGATCGAGCTCGTAGACCGCGGCGCGGCCTTCCTCGACCTCCACGCCCATCTCGGCGATGTTGCTGAGCGAGCCGACGCCGGCATAGAGCTTCTTGCCGTCGGGACTGGCGAGCAGGCTGCGCGTCCAGTGGCCGGCTGGCTTGAACGTCGTGAGCCGCTTGCCCGGCGCGGTAATGCGATCGGTATCGGCAACGTACGGGAAGGCCATCACGCCGTCGGTGTTGCCGACATAGAAAGTGTCGCCGACCAGCGCCATGCCGAACGGCTGGTTGAGGTTCTCCATGAAGGCGCCGCGATGCTCGGCGACGCCGTCGCCGTCCTTGTCGCGCAACAGCGTGATGCGGTTGGCGGAGACGCCGAGCGCGGCGGCGCGGCGCATCGTCGCCTGCATCGCATAGTGGAACACGCTGCGCGGGGCGCCCGCGATCTGCGTCGCCTCCGCGATCAGCACGTCGCCATTGGGCAGCACCTCGATCCAGCGCGGATGGTCGAGGCCGGTCGCGAACGCATTGACCTTCAGTCCGGGTGCAGCGATCGGCTTCTGGCCCTCGCGCCAGCCGCGTGCGGTCGGCATCTTCAAGGTGGGGATCGCGCCTTGCGGTTTTGCTTCGGGAATGGCGGGCTTCTCGCCCCAGGCCGGCGCGGGCTCGGTGCCCGTCATCTTGCGCCATTGCAGTGCGATGCCGCCGATGAACGCGACGAACTGCGCGAAGATGCTGGAAAACGTCATGATGAGCCCCTGTGTGCGCGCGCATCCAACTGGCTGGCGGGGCAGACGTCAACCTGTGCGACGCACGGCTGGGCCTATTCCCGTGGAATGGCAGCCGATCGAATTTGCATGGGACTGTCGCGGCGTCCGACCAGAGATCAACGGCGGATCTGCAGCTCCAACCGTCTTGCTGCGCGAAAATCGTCCAAGTGACTGATGTTGGGCGCCAGCGCCGCTTCCCTCGACAGCAGATGATAGACCCGCGCCACCGCGCGCTGCTTCTGCTTCGTCCGTCCGGGCGGCAGCGCCCGCGCCTTGCGGACGGCGGCGATCGCGTGTGCGCGAAAATAATCGTAGGCGTCCGACATGACTCGATGCTCTGCGGCTGTGGAGATGTCGAGCGCTAACGGACGAGCGGCGGGGTGGTTCCTTGGGGAGGCGGATCGCGCTCTCGTGCCCCGGACGCAGCGCAGCGCGTCTTCGCGATGCGCTGCAGAGCCGGGGCCCATCTCACCGGTATGCACAAGTCGCAATCTGGGTCCCGGCTCTGCGCAGCAGCGTTGCACGCTGCAGCGCGTCCGGGCCACGCGAGTGAGGCGGGCTACGTCGTCACCGCGGCGACGTGAACGGAATGAGCATCGGGACGCGGCGGCAATAGGCGCCATAGGCGTCTTCGCCGAGCTCCTTGGACAGGAACACCTCTTCCATCCGGCCCTTCTGCCACATGCCGAGCGAGATCAGGATGGCGCCGAGGATCGTCGTCACCAAGCCGATCGCGACGCCGGTCACCAGCATCCCGAAGATGAGCCCGGTGTAGATGGGGTGGCGCACCAAGCCGTAGGGCCCGGTGTCGATGACACGATGGTCTTCCTTCTGGGTGATGGTGTTGGACCAAAACTTTCCAAGATGCAGCCGGCCCCACCAGGCGAAGGCAATGCCAGCGGCCGAGAGGATCGCGGCGATCGCGATGCCGGTGTTGCCGAGCACCCAGAGCGGCTTCCAGCCCAGGATCTCCGCGACGAACGGCGTGTACAGGATGCCGCCGATCAGGATCGGCAGGCGATAGCGCTGTGACTCCAGCGTCATGACCTGCTTCTTGGTCTGCCCCTGCCAGAACGAGGCGCCGACCCAGCTGGCCAGAAAAGCGAGCCAGAGCAGAGCCAGGAGTTCGGTCGGCCAGGTCGTAGTCCAGCCACCCCAGGCGACAGAGAGAAGCTTGCTGAAATCGAAAGACATGAAGGTTCTTTGCGTTTGAAGCGGCGGCGTCAGCTCGCGCGCGAGGACAGCGCGTGATGCTTGAGGGCGCCGGCGGGCTGCTGGCCGTTGCGGGCGAGCAGGTGGGTGATGGTTTCGCGCAAGACCGGCTCGATCGGACGCGGCGAATAGCCGAGTTCGGTGCGGGCCTTGCCGATCGAAAGGTCGCTCGCGGCGAGCGCGATCCGCACGCCCTCGGCGGTGCCGTTGGGCGGCCGGCGCGTGATGTGGTCGGCGATATATTCGAGCATGATCGCGGACAGCTCGGCGATCTTGCCGGGTACGACGATCGGAAATTGCCGGCGGCCGCTCATCGCCGACATCATGCGCAGGATGTCGCCGAGCGGGACACAGTCGCCGCCGAGGATGTAGCGCTGCCCGAGGCGGCCGCGCTCCATGGTCAGCACGAGGCCCATGGCGACGTCGCGGACGTCGACCAGGTTGACCAGGAAGTTGAGATGCGGCTGCACCTTCTTCTGCAGGAAGTACCAGAGCATCGCGGTCGGCGGCGTCAGATTGTGGTCGGCGGCGCCGATCGGCATGGTCGGCGTGCCGATCACCAGCGGAAAGCCCGCGGCTGCCGCCTTGGCGGCATGATGCTCGGCGAGCGACTTCGACCGCGTATAGGCGCCGGGCATCGCCTCGGCCGGCTGCAGCGCCTCTTCGGCGGGAACGCCCTTGAGGTCGGAATAGGGGAACAGGATCGATTCGGTCGAGCAGTGCAGGAAGCGCGAGACGCCGCGCTTCATCGCCGCTGCCAGCACGATCTCGGTGCCGCGGCAATTGACCTCGTGAAAGTCCTGCTTGTTGGCGACCCACATGCCGGGCAGGCCGGCGAGGTGATAGACCTGATCGCAACCGGCGATCGCCGCATCGACCGCGGCACAGTCCAGCACGGAGCCGCGGACGTGCTCGACATCCGCGTTCGCCGCATTCGGCACGCGGACATCGAGAACGCGGACCCGCTGCCCACGGGCGCGGAGCGCTTCTACGAGGTGATGTCCGATGAAGCCACTGCCACCGGTAACCAGGACGAGAGCCATGCAGAAGGTTGCTGTTTCGCTTCGAGCGTTATCGGGTTGAAAGGGAATTGGCCGGAACAGGCGCCAGAATCGCGGCAAGGTCGCGACGGAAGCCCAATGCAATGAATAATTTTGCCATGACGAACATCGGTCCAAGCAAAAGATGCGAGGGGAACGTGAACAACGAGGCCTCGCGCCCCTCAAAAACCTTGTGGCCGATGGTCTGCGCGGCAAGGCCGAGCACCACCAGCGTCGCGAAAATCGCCCACATCAACGCGGTGCTGACTTGCGCCGCGATGGTCGTCGCAACCGAAAACAGCACGACCGAGACGGCCAGAATGCCGAGCCCGAGCGCCGCGTCGAGCAACAGCCAATAGATCAAGACCGGCAGGGCCAGGATCACCGCCAGGCTGACGTTGAATCCGAACAGCGGAAGCTTGACCAGCGTCAGCGGCAGCACGGCGCCGGTGAACAGCAGCAGGATGCCGACCACATGCATCGCCGTGTTGCAGGGATCGCGATGGTACTCGACATAAACGGCAAGTTGGCGCTGGAAAAAGCCACCCATTTCGGTCTCATGCAGCACGGGGTCGGGAAGGGCGAACAGAGGCTATAGCACTGGACAGGGCGGTGCACAAACCGGCACTTTTGTCGCGTGAAACCGTGCGCGCGCGCCCGGGGCAGGCTGCAAAATAGCCCGCACTTCAAAGGGTTCCGTCAGGTGCGGAGCCGTCTTCGCTCAGCGCTTCTTGGCGGGCTTTTTCGCCGCAGGCGCGGGGGCCGCGGCTGGATGCGGCGCCTCCTCCGGCAGCTTGGCATAGGTCAGGATCTGCAACTGGCCGTTGACGGCCGAGGTCGGCTTGGCCCGGTCGAGAAACTGCTCCTCGCCGAGGCCGATCGGATGCAGCCGCTTGGTCGAGATCTTGAAGGTGTTCACCAGGACGTCACGGATCGCATCCGCCCGGCGCTGGCTCAGGATCGCATTGGCCTCGCGCGTCTTCGAATTGGATTCGACGTGGCCGACGATCAGGAAGGTGTAGGGCAGCAGCGAGGAATGAACCAGCGCGTCCGCGATGCGGCCGACGGTCTGGTAGGACGCCGGCTGGATGATCGGCGTGTCGGCATCGAACTGGATCTGCGCATTGAAGGCGGGCAGCTTGGCGAGGTCAGGCGCGATCAGCGGCCGGTTCACCGGGCCCGGATCGTTCTTGATCCGGGTCTTGGCGCGCTCCATCACCTGCTGCTTCAGTGCGGGCAGGTCTACCTCGGCGGCCTCTTCGAAACGGTTCAGTTTCGCGACGATGTCGTCGCGGGTGGGCGCCGCCGTCTGCGCGCCGGCGCTGCCCGCAAGCAAAGCGAGACCCAGCGCCAGGCCCAGTCCTGCGGTGGCGAGCCCGTTCGCGCGCATCAGCGGTACCCCGCGTCGTCGACGGCCTTCAGGCAGTTGTTGCTGATGCCCTTGGGCGTCGAGACCAGGCAGGGGACAGACTTGCTGGTCTCCTTGGTCGAGCCGCCGCAGACCTTGACGATCTCGCGCTGGCAGGCATTCGCCACAGTGATACGCGCGGCGACGCGCTTCTGGATGGCGTCGAACACGCCGAGATAGTCGCTCGCGCATTGCGGCGAGAGGACGTCGCGGTTGCGCGACAGGCACTCCTTCAGGCGGGTCGAGTCCGGGTTGACGCCGCGGCAATTGGCGACGATTTCCGCGCCGCAGCTCGCCGCCAGCTTCCCGATCGAATCGCCAAAGCTCATGGTCTCCGCCGCGCTGAGCGACGGCATTCCCAATGCCAGCACGATCAATGTGATGGAGCCCCGGACCATGGGTTTATCTGATACGGGGAAGTTCGCGGTGGTCAAGGGGCGTTCGGGGCAGAACTGTCGAGAGTTGCGCCAGTGCGGCGAACAGTCCTCACTCCGCGTCCGCGGCGGGCGGCCATTCGATCAGGACGGCCGTGTGGTTCCTGACGTCCTCGGCAAACTCCGGATCGGCTTTGAGCTCGTCCGGCGTCCGGGGCGGCGGCAGCTGGCGACCTCCGCGATCAGCTCCTGTGCGTAGAGCGCGAGCGCCTCAGGCGCATTCTCGAGGGCTTCGTCGATATCGTCGCCGCCGGAGAAGCAGCCGGGCAGGTCCGGAAACCACACGCCGACGGCCTCGTCCGGGTCGGCGTTCTCAATGATGGCAACGTACTGAGCCATATCGGGCCTCACGCCCGCTGCACGAAACTGTCCACGACCTTCTTCTCGCCGGCCTTGTCGAAGGCGATGGTGAGCTTGTTGCCGTCGATCTTGGTGACGCGGCCGTAGCCGAATTTCTGGTGGAAGACGCGGTCTTCCAGCGAGAATTCGGAGGTCGTGCCGGTGGATTTGGCGACCAGTTCGCCCTCGATGGTCAGCGGCCCGCGGCGGCGGGAGGAGAAGCTGCCGAAGTCCGGTCCGGATGACGAGGAGGACGAGAACGTCGCGGCTTCTTCCTCGAAACCGCCGCTCCTGCCGCCGCCCCGATTCCGGTTCGCCTGCGCCCGCTGCCAGCCCGGGGTCGAATAGCTGGAGCCGAACGCCTCCATGTCGTCGAAGCGCGAGGCGCCGTAGCCGCCGCTGCCGCCCCATCCGGAGCCGCCCTTGGATTCCGTGATCTCGACATTGGCCGCCGGTAATTCGTCGAGGAAGCGCGACGGGATCGTGGTCGACCAGGTGCCGTGGATCCGGCGATTGGTCGCGAAATAGATCTTTGCACGGCGGCGGGCGCGCGTCAGGCCGACATGGCCGAGCCGGCGCTCTTCCTCGAGGCCGGCGCGGCCCTGCTCGTCCAGCGTGCGCTGGCTCGGGAACAGGCCTTCCTCCCAGCCCGGCAGGAACACGTTGTCGAATTCGAGGCCCTTGGCCGAATGCAGCGTCATCAGCGACACCGCATCGTCCTCGGCGCCGCCCTCGCGGTCCATCACCAGCGAGATGTGCTCCAGGAATCCTTGCAGGTTCTCGAACTCCTCCATCGAGCGCACCAGCTCTTTCAGGTTCTCCAGCCGGCCCGCGGCATCCGCCGAGCGGTCCTTCTGCCACATCTCGGTATAGCCGCTCTCGTCGAGCACGATCTGGGCGAGGTCGGTATGCGCGGTGACCTCGCGCTGGGCGCGCCAGCGGTCGAACTGCGCAATGAGGTCGCGCAGCGAGCCGCGCGCCTTCGGCTTCAGCTCGTCGGTCTCGACCACGGCGCGCGCCGCCTCGAACAGGGGAATGCGGCGCTTGCGGGCGTGGTCGTGCAGCATCTGCACCGTGGCGTCGCCAAGCCCGCGCTTCGGCGTATTGACGATGCGCTCGAAGGCGAGATCGTCGGCCGGCGAATTGATGACGCGCAGATAGGCCAGCGCGTCGCGGATTTCGGCGCGCTCGTAGAAGCGCGGGCCGCCGATGACGCGGTAGGGCAGGCCAAGCGTGACGAAGCGGTCTTCGAACTCGCGCATCTGGTAGGAGGCGCGCACGAGAATGGCGATCTCGTTGAGCTTCTCGCCCTGGCGCTGCAGCTGCTCGATCTCCTCGCCGATGCCGCGCGCTTCCTCTTCCGAATCCCAGGAGCCTGTGACCGTGACCTTCTCGCCTTCGACGTCCTCGGTGCGCAGTGTCTTGCCGAGCCGGCCTTCGTTGTGCGCGATCAGGTGCGAGGCGGCGGCGAGGATGTGGCCGGTGGAGCGGTAATTGCGCTCGAGGCGAATGACCTTGGCACCGGGGAAATCGTGCTCGAAGCGAAGAATGTTGTCGACCTCGGCGCCGCGCCAGCCATAGATCGACTGGTCGTCGTCGCCGACGCAGCAGATGTTTTTGACGTGGGACTTTTCGTTCGCAGCGGGCAGCGCAACATCATCATTGTCGTCATCACCGGGCCGACGCGAAGCGTCGAGACCCGGTGATCCATCTTGCAAAGAATCGATGGATTGCCGGGTCAAGCCCGGCAATGACGAGTTGGAAGACGGCGCCTGCGACAGCAGCCGCAGCCACAGATATTGCGCGACGTTCGTGTCCTGGTACTCGTCGACCAGGATGAACTTGAAGCGTTGCTGGTACTGCCGCAAGATATCCGGCTGCTCGCGGAAGATGCGGATGTTCTCCAGCAGGAGATCGCCGAAATCGGCCGCGTTCAGGATCTTCAGCCGCTCCTGGTAGCTCGCATAGAGCTTGCCGCCCTTGCCGTTGGCGAACATCGCGGCTTCGCCCGACGGCACCTGCGCTGGGTTCAGGCCGCGGTTCTTCCAGCCGTCGATCAGGCCGGCCAGCATCCGCGCCGGCCAGCGCTTCTCGTCGATGTTCTCGGCCTGGAGCAGCTGCTTGAGCAGCCGGACCTGGTCGTCGACGTCGAGCACGGTGAAGTTCGACTTGAGCTGCGCCAGCTCGGCATGGATGCGCAGGATGCGGCCGCCGATGGAGTGGAAGGTGCCGAGCCACGGCATGCCTTCCACGGCGTGGCCCAGCATCTGGCCGAGCCGGTGCTTCATCTCGCGCGCGGCCTTGTTGGTGAAGGTCACCGACAGGATCTCGGCCGGGCGGGCGCGGCCCTGGCTCAGGATATGGGCGATGCGCGTGGTCAGCACGCGGGTCTTGCCGGTGCCGGCGCCGGCCAGCACCAGGACCGGGCCGTCCAGCGTCTCCACCGCCTCGCGCTGCTCCGGATTGAGCCCGGCGAGGTATTTCGGGCCCACCGAGGCGCGCGCACGCGCGGCGATGCCGCCGGCTGCGGGCTGGTGGTCGGGTACGGCTGTGATCTTGCTCGGCTCGGTCATGCGAATCATCGGCCCCACGATGGCACCGCGGGGTGGTGGAAGGGAGCCTTCTTAACAGGGATTGATGCCTATATGGGGCGCCGGGCAGGTTTTTCCACGTGCGCCGCAGGCCGATTTGTTCCAGCACGGGCCGCGAATTTCGCTTCCCCTGGAGCCGGAACCATCGTTCTCGCGTCGAGATTGTCAGGGCAGGTGGCGCGGCCAGCCGCGTCGATCGCAGACAACATCAAGACGAGGTTTGACCATGCTAGGCTGGGTTGTGACGTTTCTGGTTATCGCACTGATCGCCGGCATCCTGGGCTTCGGCGGCGTCGCCGGCGCTTCGATCGAGATCGCCAAGATCATCTTCTTCATCGCAGTCGTTCTGTTCCTGGTTTCGGCCGTCGTCGGCTTGGCGCGCCGCAACAGGGTATAGCGCTGTGTGTCGACCTCTCCCGTAGGGAGAGGTCGGATCGCATCGAAAGATGCGATCCGGGTGAGGGGTTGCAGTCTCAGTGAGCGCTGCGGCCCCTCACCCGGATTGCTTCGCAACCCGACCTCTCCCCAACGGGGAGAGGTGAACCACAAGCGGCAGACGGCACCTGAAAGCTATTTCTTCGAGGGCATCGCCACGCTGCGGCCGATGCCTACAGGGCGAGGCAAGGCGGCGTGCGCCTTGGTGATCGCCGCAATACGCTCGCTGATGTCGGGCGGAAACGGCGCGACGCGCCGCGCATTCATGTCCATGTGCAGCGACATGTTCTCGGAGGTCGCCGACAGCCAGCCTTCGCCCGCATGCCGCATCTCCTCGAACGTGTGCAGCCGCTTATCGTCGGCATCGAGCAGCCAGACGAAGATCTGCACGGGATCGCCGAAATGGATCTCGCGCAAGTACCGGACGTGGCATTCGGCGGTGAAGGTCGAGCCGCCGCGCTCCTTCATGTAGCCAGGCCCGATGCCGAGCTCGAGCCACAGCTGGTCGATCGCGCGGTCGAACATCACGTTGTAATAGGCCATGTTGAGATGGCCGTTATAGTCGATCCATTGCGGCTCGATCTGCATGATCGAGGCGCGGAACGGCGCGGCGCTGGGCGTTGAGGCGGCAGTCTCCGGCATGTTTCCTTCCCAAGCTATGCGTCCGGTCGCTTGACTTGACCGGTTTAATGTCCTTTGCCACGGTTCTTCTGTCGGGAGGAATTCCGTGGGTACGACCATCACCAATAATCCGCCGCGGCCGGAGCCGAAAGCCCTCGCGAGCACGCTGGAGCAGCTTGCCGCACGCTTCGGCAACCGCCTCATCACCTCGCAGGCCGTGCGCGAGCAGCACGGCCATACCACCACTTGGATCCCCAACCAGCCGCCGGACGGCGTGGTGATGGCGCAGGAGACCGCCGATATCCAGGACGTGGTGCGGATCTGCGCGAAACATCGCGTGCCCGTCATCGCCTTCGGCACCGGCACCTCGCTGGAAGGCCAGGTCAACGCGCCCGCCGGCGGCATCTCGATCGACCTGCGCGACATGAACAAGGTGCTCGCGGTGCATGCCGAGGACCTCGACTGCGTGATCCAGCCCGGCGTCACCCGCAAGGCGCTGAACGAGCATCTGCGCGATCAGGGCCTGTTCTTCCCGATCGATCCGGGCGCGGACGCGTCCCTTGGCGGCATGGCCTCGACCCGCGCCTCCGGCACCAATGCGGTGCGCTACGGCACCATGCGCGACAGCGTGCTGGCGCTGAAAGTGGTGCGCGGCGACGGCGAGATCATCACCACGGGCACGCGCGCCAAGAAATCGTCCGCGGGCTACGACCTGACGCATCTGTTCGTCGGCGCCGAAGGCACGCTCGGCATCATCTCGGAACTGACCATCCGCCTGCGCGGCATCCCCGAGACGATCGCGGCCGGCGCGGTGTCGTTCGAGACCGTGCACGGGGCCTGCGAGGCCGTGATCCTGGCGATCCAGACCGGCATTCCCGTGGCGCGCATCGAGCTGCTCAATGCCGCGCAGGTGAAGGCCTGCAATGCCTATTCGAAGCTGACGCTGCCGGAAACGCCGCTGCTCTTGCTGGAATTCCACGGCAGCGAGATCGAGGTCGCCGAGCAATCCAAGGCGTTCGGCGAGATCGCGAAGGAATGCGGCGGCGGCGATTTCTCCTGGACGACCAAGCCGGAGGACCGCACCAAGCTTTGGCAGGCGCGGCACGACGCCTACTGGTCGGTGAAGGCGCTGCGCCCCGGCGACAGCATCGGGGTAGTCGCGACCGACGTCTGCGTGCCGATCTCGCGGCTCGCCGACTGCGTCAGCGAGACCGAGGAGGATCTCAAGCGGCTCAATTTGCTGTCGCCGATCGTCGGCCATGTCGGTGACGGCAATTTCCACTGCTCGCTGGTGTGCGACACCAACGATGCCGACGAGATGGCGCGGGGCGAGGAGTTCATGCATCGTCTGGTCGAGCGTGCGCAGGCGATGGACGGCACCTGCACCGGCGAGCACGGTATCGGCCAGGGCAAGCAGAAATATCTCAAGGCCGAGCTCGGCCCCGAGGCGCTCGATGCGATGCGGGCGCTGAAGAAGGCGCTCGATCCGCTCAACATCTTCAACCCCGGCAAGATCGTGCCGGAGGCGTAAGGCGGCGCGCTCAAGGGATCGGGAACTTTCGGCAATGTTGCCGGTTCCAATTCCCGCCAAGTTCCGATGCCTCAATGGCAGGGCTGTGCGCGGGAGGGTGCGATGGTGCGACCGGTCGTTGGGTTTGCCGCAATGGTCTTTGCCTGCATGCTGGCGGGTGCGGCGCTGGCCAAGGGCGGACATGGTGGCGGACATGGCGGCGGCCATGGAGGCGGGCATGGCCATGGCCATCATGGCGGCGGCCATTTCCGTGGGCACGGCGGCGGGCACGCGCATGGCGGCGGGCATCATCGCGCGATGCGGTTCACAACCGGTGCCCGACGTGGCGGCCCGAATTTCGGTCAGATCCGCAATGCCGCGATCCGGCCGGCGAACTTCCGCAACGCCTGGAACGCCAGCGCATTCCGCAACGGCCGGCTGATCAGCAATCCGGCGGCCCGTGCGCAGATCGCCGCGGCGGCAGCGCTCGCCGGCTGGAGCGGTGCAAGCAGCGGATGGTGGCAACATCCCGGCGGCGGCTACGGCTGGGTCGGGCCGCTGTTCTGGCCGTTCGCCTATAACGACCTCTACGATTACACGATCTGGGGCGATGGCCTCGGCTTCTGGGGCTACGGCTATCCGGACATCTATGCCGGCATTTTCGGCCCCTATGGCTATGACCGCCTGTCGGCCTATGTGCCGCAGCAGCCGCAGGGACGGCGGCGGGCGCGCAGTGCGCCGCTCGATCAGCTCTGCGGCAGCGACCGCCGCGCCATCGTTGGCCTGCCGATCGATCAGATCGCAGCCACGGTGCAGCCGACCGATGCGCAAGGCGCGGCTCTCGATGCGCTCGGCAATGCCTCGGTCGACGCGGCAGCCTTGATCCGCACCTCCTGTCCGACGCAGGCCGCAGCGACGGCGCCCGGCCGACTCGCCGCCATGCAGCAGCGGGTCGAGGCGATGCAGAAGGGCGTCGACCTGGTCCAGCCTGCGCTCGAGGCGTTCTATGGTTCGCTCAACGACGAGCAGAAGGCGCGCTTCAATGCGCTCGCCGACGATCAGCGTCGTGCCACGGCATCGAACAATGCGGGCGGATCGTCGGTGCAGACTTGCAGCGCCTCCGCCGCGTTCGATTGGCCCGGCGCCACGATCGAGGACAGACTTCGTCCCAACGACACCCAGCGCGCGGCGCTCCAGGTGCTCCAGGACACCAGCGCCAAAGTCAGCGCATCGCTCAAGGCGGCCTGCGAGCCCAATGAGGTGATGACGCCGCCGGCCCGCATGGCCGCGATCCGCAAGCGTCTCGACGTCATGCTGGACGGAATCAAGTCGGTGCGGGCGGCGCTCGATGATTTCTACGCCACGCTGAACGACGAGCAGAAGGCGCAGTTCGAGGCGATCGGCCCGCGCCGCATGTCCTGAAAGAGCCGGGGAGATGAAGTGGTTTGCAAGGCCGGCACCGGCTGACATCTGGGACGAGCCGATCCAGGGGCCGATCGGCGACATCGAAGCAGCCGACCGAATCCGCACGATCTGCCAGGCTGCGAAGGCGAGCGCCGAAAGCGTCGGAGGTTCAGCGCAGGCTAGCACGCGGGAGCGCGCGCGTTATGAACGCGCGGCCCGCGTCGCGATGGAGATTGCGATGAAGATCTCCGATGATTTGATGCGCGACGATGCGGTGCGCCGCATCGTCGATCTCTGCATGAAGGCCGACGACATCAAGACGGCGCAGATCCTCTATCGCGCCGTGCAGGCGATCTGGCTCCGTGAGGCCATACTGAAAGATCATCCCGCGCTCGGGCGGTGATAGGGTAGTCCGCTTCGTTGTCTGGGTCTATTGCTTGGGTGACGGCGCCTGCGCTGCCTTGAGTGCGCTCTTGCAGCCCTCCGAAAGCCGATCGAATTTGTCGATCATGCACTGCTTGATGCGCCCTGATCCGGGCATGATGCCAGAGCACAACGCCCGCATGTCGGCAGTGCAGGCTTGGCGTATCTCCTGTCGCTGCGCCTGTGCGGAAGACGCAGATGCGGCCGCCGCTGTCAGCATTGCCGCGGCCGCGCGTCTCAACTGATGCAAGCTTCGTGCTCTCACCATGCGCAGACCCTCCGAACGCCCAGGGGCGTGTCAGTCCACCAGCAGCGGCCGGCATGGGGAGGGATCACGTAGGCGTAAGGCCGATACGCATAGGGAATGGCGTCGCGCCGACACAGCCCCTTGGGGGTGAGGTGCCAACCGGGTCCGCACCCGCCGCTCGCCTTGGTCAAATCGTCGGGAGCTGCGAGGTGCGGGGCGGGTGCAAAGCCATAGGCAGCCGAGCCGGCTGCCAGCGCGGTTAAGGCGGCCGCGACTATGATCGTCAGTCTTGGCATTTGGATTCCATGTGCGGGTTGAATGATGCGAATATTTGCGGCCGCCGGCCGGACCTGGGGGCTGGAAATCAGCCGGCGGCCTTCGGCGCGCGGATCAGTAGCGGTATCCGTAGAACGGATAGGCCACGACTGTGCCGCTACGCGTCACGCTGTTGCCGTACGGGCCGGTGGTGGTGCGCGTATAGTCGTAGGCGTGAGGGCCGACGCGCGCGATGCTGCCGGTTCGCGAGACCGTACCTCCGTTCGGTCCGGTTACGGAGATCGAGCGCGAGCAAGTGCCGCCGGCGCAGCCGCCGCTGGCGTTGCCGTAATAGGTGCCGCGCCGGGTCGTGACGGTGCCTGTGCGGACCCAGGCGTTTGCCTCAGATGCGCCGACCGCGGCCAGTGCGGCTGCGAGTGAGGCCGAAGCTAGGATACGTCTCATCAGTTTCTCCCTCTAACGGGGTGCGCCAGCAACAGTCCCGCCGCACCGCATGGGGACAGCATTGCCGCGCTCCTTTGCCGTGATATTGCGGGCGAGCCTCGATTTGTAACGTTTTGTAACGCGGTGTGCCGCCGTATTGCCGCCGACGCATTGATCGATAGATCGCCGTCATGGACAAGCGGACGATCATGATCGTGGACGATGATTGGGAGATCCGGCCGTTGCTGGCGGACCTTCAGACGCGCGAGGGCTACGCGACGATTTGCCTCGAAAATGGCGCTGCGATGGATCGTGCGCTAATGCAGGCCAATCCCGATCTCATCTTGCTCGATATCATGCTGCCCGGCGAAGACGGGCTCTCGATTTGCCGTCGACTGCGTGGCAGAGGCGGCGGTGCCCAACGCTTGAAGCGCGATGATGGGACATCACCGCGCTTCAGGTAAGCCACGCGCCGCAGCTCAGTATCTGCGGTACCCGCCGTTATGGTCGCCGCCGCGGCCGCCCATTCCCATGCCAAGGCCGATCCCTACGCCGATGCCGATGCCTTGCATCACGGCCTCCGGCGGCGGGCCGCGATCCGGCGGCGGCGCGCGCTCGTAGACCACTTGCTCGGACGGCGGCCGTCGCTTGGGCGGTGTCTCGACCACCTTGCGCTTCGGCGGGGTCTCGTCGACGCGCTTCTTGATCACGGGTGGGACCGAGGGATTGACCGGCGTTGCCGGGGTCGCGGGCGTCGAGCATGGGCAGGTCGGCGCCATCGCGACCGCGACGGGCGTCGCCGCGGCGGCGACGGGCACGGCGTAGTTGCGGTTCTGCACGCGCAGCAGCAGCCGGCGCGCGGTTGCCGCAAGATCGCTGTTGTCCCAGTTCGCCAGATAGGCCTCATACGAGGCTCGGGTGTTGATGGCGGTGGCACGCTCCCACGCCAGCATCTGGCGACGCCGCTCCAGCACGGTACGAAGGCGCGGCGTGCGGGTGTCCTGGGCGTACAGCTCGATATAGGCCTGATAAGCCTCCACCGTGTCCTCGGTGATCACGAGCTCATAGGCGACCATGGCCGGCTTGCCCTGCAGCGTCTTGCGCCAGTCTTCGACGCTGCGCGTGCCGCCGGCGAGCGCCATGGCGGATGCGCCGGGAAGCGCCGGCGTGCTGCTGCTTTCGCCGAAGAACCTGAAGTCGGTGGTCAGCGAGGAGCTTTCCCAGGGGATCTGCCGCCCATCGGTCGATTGCGCCACGGCGACGCGGATGCGCTTGAACACTTCCTCGATCGGCAGGTTCGGCTGCTTGGCAATGGTCAGCGCAGCCGTGGTGTAGGGGCTGTCGATGCCGTTGCCGTCCTCGGCCTCGGCGCCGGGCGAGGTCGAATAGGAGATGAAGGAGCCGGGCGCGCCGGCCTTGGTGTCGACGATCGCAAGGCCGTGGCCGGCGCCGCGGAGCGCGGGGAACGGGTTGTTGCGGCAGGCATCGAGCATGAAGATGCGCGCCCGCGTCGGCAGCGCGCCGAGCGTGTTGAGCATATCGTTCAGCCGCACGCCCTGCAGCGGGATGTCGGCCTCACGCTTGGGGTCGAGATCGACGGGCACCAGATAGTTCTCGCCGTCGATCTGAAGGCCGTGGCCGGCATAGAACACCAGCGCGACGGTGTCGGCGCCGCTGGCACTGACCTTGCCGGCGAAGTCCGAGATCGCCGCGCGCATCTCGGTCTGCGCCAGGTTGGCCGCCGTGGTGACGGTGAAGCCGGCACTGCCGAGCAGCTCCGTCATGCCCTTGGCGTCGTTGGCGGCGTTGGGCAGCTCCGGCACGGTGCGATAGGCCGATTGGCCGATCACCAGCGCAAGCCGCGCTTCGGCGGCCGCGTCGGTCGGCGTCATCAACTGGGTGAGTGCGAGAAGACCGGACGCAAGAAGCAAATTCGAAAAGACTGGACGGCGCATGATGTCACCTCCAACGGCAATGCGCACGATGATGTCACCTTTTTTAGGTCTGTGCCATGACACTGTCTGTGCGCTGGCTCACGTTGGGCGTGCGACAGAATCGGGCAGTGGCTCTGCCCGAGCTGGCGCGGTCCGGCCGTGCCCCGTCACGGCAGTCCGCGGTCCCATGGCGTCACAGGCGCAAAGCGCGCGGCGAGAAAGTCGATGAAGGCGCGCACCTTGGCCGGTGGCCGGCGGTCGGGCAGGTAGACCGCATGCACCGCCGACGTCTGGATCTCCGGCTGGTCGAGCCGGAGCGCGACGAGCGCGCCCGAGCGAAGATCGTCGGCGATGATGAAGGTGGGCTGCCGCGCAAGGCCAAGGCCGGCCAGCGTCGCCGCGCGCAACGCATCGCCATTGTTGGCCCGCAAGGTGCCGCTGACCTGGACGCGGATCTCGCCCTCGGCGCCGAACAGCCATTCCGTCGCGCTCGCCTGCTGCGAGAGCGTGTAGCCGAGGCAATTATGCCCGGCGAGATCGGCGACGCTGCGCGGCGTGCCGTGCCTGGCAAGATAGGAAGGTGCGGCACAGACCACGAGGCGGTTCGGTGCGAGCTTTCGCGCCACCATGCTGGAGTCGCGCAGGCTGCCGATGCGGATCGCAAGGTCCCAGCCTTCCTCGGCGAGGTCGACGAGGCGATCGTTGAGGCCGAGCTCGATGGTGACCTCGGGATGGGCTGCCGAAAACTCCGCGATGGCAGGCGCAATCTGCCTCGTGCCGAACACGACGGGGACGTTGACGCGCAGCAGCCCCCGCGGCTCGATGCGTTCGCGCGCGATGGCGGCGTCGGCAGCCTCCATGTCGGCGAGGATGCGTTCGGCGGATTCCAGATAGTTTCGTCCAGCCTCGGTGATTGAGAGCCGTCGGGTCGTGCGGTGGAACAGTTTTGTGCCGAGCCGCGCCTCCAGCGAGGCGACATGCTTGGTCACCATAGTCTGCGACAGGCCCATGGCCCGGGCCGCACCAGAGAGGCTGCCGGCCGCGGCAACCCTCGCGAAAACCTCCAGGCTGGTCAGACGGTCGAGCAAAGCCAATCTCACTCTGCTAGTGTGAAGTATATTTCGAAAATAGCAGATTATCATCGATTTTAGAATAGATAATGGTGCGCCGCAAAGGAGACCCGCCAATGATCGATTCCCGCACCGCCCCTTACGCCGCGCTGGTGCTGCGCGTGACCCTGGGCGCGCTGTTCCTCGCCCATGCCAGCCTGAAGCTGTTCGTATTCACCCCGGCCGGCACCGCAAAGTTCTTCGGCAGCCTCGGCTTCCCGCCCGAGCTCGCCTATCTCATCATGACCGTGGAAGTGCTCAGTGGCGTCGCTCTGATTCTCGGCGTCTGGACCCGCTATGCGGCGCTCGCGGGCATTCCGATCCTGCTCGGCGCGATCTTCTCGGTGCACGGCGCGGCCGGCTTCTTCTTCACCAATCCGAAGGGGGGCTGGGAATTCCCCGCCTTCTGGGCGATCGCGCTCGCCGCGCAGGCCCTGCTCGGCGACGGCGCCTATGCGCTGCGTCCCTCGCGTGATGTCGCCGCGGCGGGCGGCCAGCTCAGCGGCGCGCATTCGCGCTGACATCACTGCATTCGCTCAAATGTTGCGAGCCGTGGGATCACGATCCCGCGGCTTTCGTTCGTCGTCTGCTTTGTGTAATCCAATCGATATGCGTTCGAAGGAGTCTTGCCGTGAAGGTCCTGCTCGCGCACACCCCGGAGATGCGGCGCAACTATTACGGCGATCGCAGCCTGAACGGCCTGCGCGCGGCCGCCGAGGTGATCCTGCACGAGAAGGATGAGCCGCTGGACGCAGCCAGCCTGGTGCGCGCCGCCAAGGATGCCGACATCATCGTCGCCGATCGCATGACCGAAGGGCGCGGCGAGATCTTTGCGCAATTGCCGCGTCTGCGGGCCTTCGTCCGCTGCGCCGTCGACATCCGCAACGTCGACGTGGATGCGGCCTCGCAAGCCGGCGTGCTGGTGACCCGCGCCGGGCCCGGCTTCGTGCAGGCGGTGGCGGAGCTCGCGCTCGGCTTCATGGTCGATCTCTCCCGCGGCGTGTCGCGGACGACCGCGGATTACCAAGCCGGGCGCAAGCCGGAAGCACGGATGGGCCGCCAGCTCGCCGGCAGCCGGATCGGCATCATCGGCTACGGCAGCATCGGGCGCTACCTCGCCGAGATTGCAAAAGTGCTGCGCATGGAGGTGCTGGTCTCCGATCCCTTCGTAACCGTCAGCGATGCCGCGATCCGGCAGACCGGTCTCGACGAGCTCCTCGCCGCATCGGACTACGTCGTCTGCCTCGCCGTCGCCAACGAGCAGACCGAGAACCTGATCGGGGAGGCGGCGCTGGCGCGCACGCAGGAGCATGCCTTCTTCATCAATCTCTCGCGCGGCAATCTCGTCGACGAGGCCGCGCTGGCACGCGCGCTGCGTGAGGGCCGCATCGCCGGCGCTGCCATGGATGTCGGCCGCGCGCCCGATCAGATGCCGACGCCCGATCTTGCCAGGCTGCCGAACGTCATCGCCACGCCGCATGTCGGCGGGCTGACGCCGCAGGCCATCGAATCCCAGTCGCTGGAGACCGTGCGACAGGTCGAGGCCATCGTGAGGGGAGAAATCCCGCAAGGCGCCGTCAACGCCGACCGCTGGACGCGGCGGCCGTGAAGGGTCTCAAAGCCGGTCCACCGCCTTGAATGTCCCGTCCCTCTGGATCACCGTCAGGAACACCTTCGGCGGCGTGTCGAGCATGCGTGTGCCGACGGTCACGATGCTGCCGCTGATGTCGAAACGGCCGGTGTCGTTGATGGCGCGCAGCAGACTCGCGCGGGTCGGATTCGGGCCGGCCTTTTCCAGCGCCGCGGCCGCGAGGCGGCCGGACAAATAGCCTTCCAGCGACACGAAGTCCGGTGTCAGCGTCGGGTCGAACGCTTTCTGGGCCGCCTGGTAGTCGGCGACGAGCTTCAGCGAGCGGTCCCAGGGAAACGGCACGACCTGCGAGACGATGACGCCCTCGCCCTCCGCGCCGAGTTCCGCGGCCAGCGCATTGGCGCCGACGAACGAGATGTTGACGAAGGTTGGACGGGCGCCGCTGCGGTGGGCAAGCTTGATGAACTCCGCGCAGGGTCCATAGGTCCCGACCATGACGATGGCTTCGGGATCGGCGCGCTTGATCATGCGCCAGGCCTGGGCGACCGCGCGGGTGTTGCGCTCGAAAGTGCCTTCGGCGGCGAGCTCGAGCCCGCGCTTGGCGAGCGCCCGCTTCACGCCGACAAGCCCGTCGCGGCCGAAGGAATCGTCCTGGTAGAAGATGCCGATGCGGGTGAACTTGCGATCCTCGGTGAGATGCTTGATCCAGGCCTCCGCCTCCGCGCCATAGCTCGCGCGGATGTTGACGACGTTCGGAAGCTCGAGATCGCGCAGGAACTCGGCGCCCGTGAACGGGCCGATGAAGGGTACGTTCCTGGAGCTGGTGATCGGTATCGTCGCCACGGCGGTCGGCGTGCCCACCGCGCCGATCAGCGCGAACACCTTGTCGTCGTCGCTCAGGCGCAGCGTCTGCGCCACCGAACGGTCGGGGTCGTAGCCGTCGTCGCGGCTGATGAGCTGGAGCTTGCGGCCATGAATGCCGCCCTTGGCATTGACCTCGGTGAATGCGGCGACGATGCCTTGCCGCATGCGCTGGCCCAGCGCGGAGGAGGGGCCTTCCAGCGCCGCGGCCTGGCCGAACAGGATCGCATCCTCGCTGATGCCGACCTCGTTGCTCCTCGCAACTAGCGTGGTCGCGGCGAGAAGCGCGATGGTCAGAACGACGGATCTCGCTGATCGAAATCGGTGCATGCTTTGCCGGATCGTTGGAAGAAACGTTGTGCAGCATAGCCTTGCGAGCCTGAATAGCTCGCTAAGCGGCACGACGCGGAGAGGCCGTAGTACACCGGGTAAATCCGGCAACTTATGTGCAGAACGCCGGGATCGCTCGCGCACTTCGTTAACTAGTTTCCGCATTGCGGAACGACCGCCTCCCAAAATTGTGCAGTTCTTAACCGCCGTCTTGTTCCGATAGCAGCGCCGGCACCTCAACCAGAGGTTCGGTTCGTCGCGAAGAGGGGACAGCGGCTTCAAGATGGGCGGTCGCGATCAGAACGATCAGGATCGGAGACGCAGAGGCGGATGGTGGCGTGCCGCGCCGCTGCTCGGGCTCTATCGTCCTGCGCTCGTCGCGGTCGGCGTCGGCCTTTTGTTCTCGATCGTGGGCGCCGCCGCCGTGGCGCGGTGGGAAGACCGCGCCAACAGGATCGAATTCGAGAACGCGGCCGAGACCCAGGCGATCGTCCTGCAGAACGGCATGAACGAGTACATATCGAGGCTGCTCGCGCTGCGCATGCTGTTCGAATCGACCAACGAAGAAGTCACCCGCAGCGAATTCGAGACCTTCAGCGCCCGCCTGTTCGAGCGTCACCCCGGCATGCTGCGCATCTCCTGGTTGCCGCGCGTCAACCGCAAGGAGCGCGCGGAATACGAGGCCGCGGCGATCCGGGATGGCTTGTCGAGCTACCACGTCAAGTCGCTGCAGGGCGAGGACTTCGTCACCGCGCCGCAGAGCGACGAATATTTTCCGGTGTTCTACTCGACTCAGCCGAAGACCTCGTCGGTCTACGGCATGGATTACACGAGCATTCCGGAGCGACGGGCAGCGCTGGAGCGCGCGCGCGACAACGATCGCGTCGCAGCCATGCGCACGCGCGTGTTCGGGCCGAAGGACGGCGACCGGCCATCCTATGTCCTTGTCGTCGTTCCCGTCTACGCCAAAGGAACCTCGCGCGAGGAGGTCGCGGACCGCCGCCGTAATCTCGCCGGCTTCGTGGTCGGCATCTTCGACCTGCCGCTGCTGATCCAGTCCATCCGCGTGACCACCGGAGCCAGCCCCGCGGTCAGCATGACGGTCTTCCCGCCGTTCACGGCGCAGATCGTCAGCCTGGAGCAGATGCTGCCGGATTATGCGTCGGCCCCCTCGGCGCTGCGGTCGATGCGCGACATCGCGCGGTCCTTGCACTGGTCGGGCAGTCTCAAGATCGGCGACACCGATTGGCAGGTGCGGGCGGTTCCGACCGCGGGCGGTCCGCTGGCGACGACTTACGACCGCGCAGTTGCGGTCCTCGTCGTCGGCATGCTGCTGACGCTGTCGCTGTCGACCTATCTGATGCTCGCCAGCCGCAATTCGCGGCGGCTGTCGCTGGCGAACCGGCGGGTGCTCGAGCTTGCCCAGACCGACATTCTCACCGGATTGCCGAACCGCGCCTTCTTCCTCACCCGGCTCGACGAGTTGAACCGCCAGTTGAGCGCGAGGGGCCGGCCCTTCGCGATCCTGATGCTCGACCTCGACCGCTTCAAGAACGTCAACGATTCCCTCGGCCACGCCGCCGGCGATGCGCTGCTGCGCCAGGTGGCGCAGCGGCTGAAATCCGCACTGCGGGCCGACGACGTGCTGGCGCGGCTCGGCGGCGACGAATTCGCCATCATCCAGCAAGCCGGCGAGGACCAGCGCGCCTGCTCGACCGAGCTGGCGGCGCGGATCGCCAAGCTCGTGAGCGAGCCGTTCCTGCTGCCCGGACACCGCGTCGAGATCGGCACCAGCATCGGCATCGCGATCGCGCCGGATCATGGCAGCGATCAGGAGCAGCTTCTGAAGAAAGCGGATCTTGCGCTCTATCGTTCGAAATCGGCCGGCCGCAACTGCTTCACCATCTATGACGAGGCGATGTCGGCCGAGCTGGAGGCTCGCAACACGCTGGAAGGAGATCTGCGCGATGCCATCGCGCGCTGCCAGCTGGAGGTGCACTACCAGCCGTTCGTCGATGCCCTCAGCGGCGAACGACGCGGCTTCGAGGCGCTGGTGCGCTGGCGGCATCCGACGCGCGGCCTGATCCCTCCGGACCAGTTCATTGCGCTTGCGGAGGAAACCGGACTGATCGTGCCGCTCGGCGAATTCGTGCTGCGGCGCGCCTGCGCGGACGCAGCCGGCTGGCCCGCCGATCTCATGGTGGCCGTCAATCTGTCGCCGATCCAGTTCAAGGAAGCCGAGCTGTTCGACATGATCTGCGCGGCGCTGGCCGATTCCGGCCTGCCGCCGCAGCGGCTCGAGATCGAGATCACGGAATCCGTGCTGCTGGAGCGCGGCAGCGAGAACCACGCCTTCATGGAGCGACTGAAGCAGCTCGGCGTCGAGCTCGCGCTCGACGATTTTGGCACCGGCTATTCCTCGCTCAGCTACCTGACCGCGTTCCCGTTCGACAAGATCAAGATCGACAAGTCGTTCATTCGTAACCTGACCCAGCAACCGCGCTCTTCCGCCATCATCTCCTCGATCGTGACGCTGGCGCGGGGGCTGGACATGTCGGTGACCGCCGAAGGCGTCGAGACGCGCGAGGAGTTCGACCGGCTAAAGGCGCTCGGCGTGAATTTCGCGCAAGGCTATCTGTTCGGCCGGCCGCACCCGATCGAGCGGATCCTGTTCGACGCGCCGGTCAAATCCTCACGGCTCGACGCCGCCTGAGCGCGCCTGAGGCATGCGCGAAAAGCGCTTGACCCGGGCATCCCCGGATGGTCCGAAGAACCGTCCAGGGATGAAACAAGCACACAACATGCGGCTTCCGTTCTTCTACGGCTGGGTCGTCGTCGCCGTGACCTTCGTCACCATGGCGATCGGCGTCAACGCGCGCACCGCCTTTTCGCTGTTCTTTCCACCCATCATCTCCGAGTTCGGCTGGGAGCGCGGCATCACGGCGGGTGCGTTCTCCTTCGGCTTCGTGGCGTCGGGCGTGGTCAGCCCGCTGATCGGCCGCCTGAT
Organism: Bradyrhizobium agreste; assembly: GCF_016031625.1. Taxonomy (GTDB): domain Bacteria; phylum Pseudomonadota; class Alphaproteobacteria; order Rhizobiales; family Xanthobacteraceae; genus Bradyrhizobium; species Bradyrhizobium agreste. The sequence goes on from NZ_JACCHP010000014.1 coordinate 133,899, forward strand.
GGACCGCGCCGGCCCGCGCGCGGTGATGGAGCTCGGGGTCCTGCTGATGGGCGGCGGCCTGCTGCTGGCGCCGCTGACCAGCGCGCCGTGGCACCTCTATGTCACCATCGGCGTCATGGTCGGGGCCGGCAGCGTCTGTCTCGGCTATTCCGGCCAGTCGCTGTTCCTGCCGAACTGGTTCATCCGCAAGCGCGGCTTCGCCATCGGCATCGCTTTCGCCGGCGTCGGTATCGGCTCGGTGACGCTGCTGCCATGGGTGCAGCACATGATCGAGCAGACCGGCTGGCGCACCGCCTGCACCGCGATGGGCCTGCTTGTCCTGATCGCGCTGGCGCCGATCAACCTGCTGCTGCACAAGCGCCCCGAGGACATCGGCCTCCAGCCGGACGGCGATGCCGCCCCGGCCGCAGGCGCGGCAAGGCCGATCTCCAACGTGGTCGATCCCGTCTGGGTCAACACCGACTGGACGCTGCAGCGCGCCGTCGCGACCGCGCGGTTCTGGTGGATCGCGCTCGGCTATTTCTGCGGCCTGTACATCTGGTACGCGGTGCAGGTGCACCAGACCAAATTCCTGCTCGACGTCGGCTTCAGCCCCAGCGTTGCGGTGTGGGCACTCGGCATGGTCAGCCTGCTCGGCATTCCCGGCCAAATCATGCTGGGGCACGTCTCCGACCGCATCGGCAGGGAGTGGGTGTGGGCGATCAGCTGTGCGGGTTTCGTCGTCTGCTTCGCCGCGCTGATCGCGCTGAAGTATCAAGCTTCGCTCTGGCTGGTTTATCTGATGGTGTTCACGCAAGGCGCGCTCGGCTACGGCCTCACCTCGATCATGGGCGCGGTGGTGTTCGAGATCTTCCAGGGCAGGCACCAAGGCAGCATCTTCGGCACGATCATGCTCGCGGCGCTGGCGGGCGGTGCGGCCGGACCGTGGCTGACCGGCGTTCTTTATGATCGCGCCGGCGACTACACGCTGGCTTTCGTCCTCGCCATGGTCGTGAGCGGGGTGTCGGCCCTCGCGATCTGGCGGGCGGCGCCGGGCAAGGTGAGGGCCGTGGCCGGCCGGCTGCACAAGCTCAAGACAGAAGCACTGCGCCGAGCAGGCGAGGGCGATGCCGGCCAGGCTTGAGGTGGGACCGGTAGGTACGGCCGCGCTCGCAATCGCTCTGGTCAAAGCATCGAAAGCACGACGATCCCGTCTTGAAGCTCGCCCGAAGCAAGCCGCGCCCGCGCAATACGCTCGAACTCCGTGCGATGCTTCTGCAAGTAACTGAAGGCCTGCTTCTGCGTGTTGAACGTGGTGGCGAGCTGGCAGATCTGCCGATTTGCGCCGGACGCGAGAAAGAAGGTGATGGTTCCGTGGTCTGGTTTGATCCTAGGCACGATCTGCACTCTCCGGCATTTGATCGGTCCCCCAATGTGGCGGCGGCTGAGATGAACCCCTTATCGGGCCGGCTTCCTCGAACGCTTCTTGAGCGCCGGCGTCGGCGAAGCGAGCCGAACAGCTTCGTCAGCCGCGTCCTTGGCCTCGCGCGCCTCTCGAAGCCGCGCCATGTTCTTGCGAACTTCGATGCCTTGCCTTTCGACATCCGCCAACGCCCGCGCACCTTCTTCAGCGGCCACACGCTTGCGTTCGGAGCGCGCCAAGCTTTCAGGTGACGGCTCTGCCGATTTCTTGGTCGTCATCGTTCACCGGCTCCGTAAACGACTAAACCCGCTCAATCCTGGGATTGAGCGGGCAGAGCGGCCGTTTCAGTACATCCGTGAAACGGCGCCACGATATCAAGCCAGCGAGAGATTCTCGGCGCTGGACTTGCCTCGCATCTTGTCGGTCTTGATCTCGAAATTGACCTGTTGGCCTTCGCCGAGACCGGCAAGCCCAGCTCTTTCAACGGCGCTGATGTGAACGAACACATCGTTGCCACCGTCGTTTGGCTGGATGAAACCGAAGCCCTTTTGGCCGTTAAACCACTTGACCGTACCTGTCGTCATTTTCTTCTCCAAAGCGCGCAAGCGCATTCCGCGCGACAACCGCGCGGTTACCTTCAACTTCGTCGATGTCTTTGGAAAAGGAGCCCGCAGGCGCATTCAACAAGGCACAGCGGCTAATCGAACGACTTCAATATATACGACTTTCACGCATTTGCAAGGAGCGAAGCCAGTTTGTTTTCTGCGAAATGGTTCTTCTGTTCCGACGGCGGCGCTTTGCGTGTGTAGCTCGATCTGCGAGCAAGGCGTTATCGATTGACAGCGCAGCATGACGGTGGTCACGTGACGCCACCAAGCTGCTCGCTGTGACAAGCAGATCGGCTCGTCCGAAGCCGCGACCAATGTCGCGGCCCACCATTCTCACACATCGTAATGAAGCTCCTGCGCAATTGGCTGCCCTGCAGGACGTGTCGCATTCGCAGCCCGGGCCAGGAGGATCAATTGCACGTACTCGTCAGAGACAACAACGTTGAGCAGGCACTCCGCGTTCTCAAGAAGAAGATGCAGCGCGAGGGCGTCTTCCGGGAAATGAAGCAGCGACGGTCCTACGAAAAGCCGTCCGAGAGAAAGACCCGCGAGAAGTCCGAGGCCATTCGCCGCGCCCGCAAGCTCGCTCGCAAGCAGGCGATCAGGGAAGGATTGCTGCCCGCGCCGCCAAAAAAGAAGCCTTTCGAGCGCAAGCCGCCCCTGCCGGAGATCAAGGCAAGGCCGGAGTAGCAACGAGCTGCTTTTCCGCATCTCACGCCATGCCGCGTCATGTGACGCCGCAGAAAAGCCCGCCCAGGCGTCGCGGGCTGACTTCCCTGCGCTGAGATTCTATCGCCTGAAATCGATGCCTCGCAGCACGATGCCCGGCGGGGTGCCTTCGAATTCTGTGGCGAGATACTTGCTCGCCGCGCACGCTTCGATGCGATCCCGCAGGCGGGCGAACTGGGCTTCCCGCTGCTCGGGCCTGACTTGCGGGCCCTGTTCGAGATCGTCCATCGCGGAGGTCGAAATTGCGCAAGGAATCTCCCTGGCGCCGTCATGCATCGAGAACCGTACGATCATCCGCTCGTACTCATGGCCGATAAAGCGGCCGATCGTCAGTGTCATGGCTTACTCCGTTACACGGTAGCCTCGGCCTTCGCTCGGCTCAGCCGTCCCCGGACAGCCGTGCGAAATCGTCGAACAGCGCGGACACGAGCGCTCGGTGGCGCGTGTCCTCGGCAGGCAGGCCTGCAGCATAGAGGTTGAGCAGATGGCGCGCCTTCACCGCGGCCTCCGGCCAGGAAGCCGCGGGCACCGTCATCATGCGGTGCTCGAGATCGGCCTCGCGCTCGCGCAGCTCCCTAGCATGGGCTTCGACCTCGCCCAACGCGCGGCGTAGGTCGGTGGCCTTCTGCGCGGCCATGCCACGATGCTTGTCGAGATCGACCGGGGGGTCATTCATTGGCGATGCTCGCGTCTGCTGCTTGCGCATCTGCAAGATCGACAGAGCGCACTCGGAACGAATGCCTGAACGAGACGGCTTTTTGCCGCGAGCGGATGGACATGCACGCCTGCCTTTCGCAAGTGAAGCCCCAACCGGTGCCGGCTGCTGCGAGCATGCGCCTTTGGCGCGGCAATAGCCAGCATTATCGGTCGGCTCTCGATCTATCTCGGAAAGCGGAATGGCTGGCGCCTATCGGCTCGGCTGAGCCGCCCGCGGAAGGCGCCCGCTTAGGCCGAAGCCAATCCCGTTCTCCGCCGCAGATCCGTGATCGCGCGCAGGAAACTGTCCGCCGGCGTCGTCTCGGGGTCGATCAGCCGGTGCAGGCGAAAGCCGTCTTCCAGTGCGAGCACGATTGCGGCCACCCAGGGCGGATTCAGATTGTGGTTGCGTCCGTTGCTCTTCAACGTCGCCTCGACGATGTCGGCGACCAGCTTGCGCCGTGCGCGCAGGCGTTTGGCAAGCTCCGGGCGGCGCTTTTCGGCGCGCGCCACGAACAGGATCATCTCCATGTGGAGCAGGGGCGAGCGTCCGAGCGGATCCTGGCGGCTGCGATCCATCGTCTTCAGTGCCGCGATGAAATCGTCGAGATTCTCGTGCTGTGCCAGGATGTCCATGTTGCGCCGGATCGACTGCGCGACATGGTCCTCGAGCATGGCGATGATCAATTCGTCCTTGCTCTTGAAGTTCGAATAGAACGCGCCGCGGGTGAAGCCCGCCGCCGCCGCGATCGCCTCGATGCTGGCGCCGCCGATGCCGTCCTCCTCGAACACGCGCGCGGCCGCCTCGAACAGCCTGTCGCGCGTGTCGTCCCTGGTCGGTCTCGTTCGTAGCCTTGACATCGGCGCAGAATAGGGCAAGCTGCAACTCGATACAACAATGTATCGAGTTGATAATTTTCAGGGATGGTTACGCCGGGCGATGGGGCAGCCTTGCGTATTCGTGTCGTTCGGCAATCGATCCGAGGTCACCATGAACGAGCAAGTGCAACCATCTGGCGGACCGCTGTTCAACCCGCTCTCGCCGGATTTCATCCGCGATCCCTATCCGCACTATGAACGGCTGCGCACGGTCGATCCGATCCATGTGACGCCGTTCGGCCAGTTCGTCGCCAGCCGTCACGCCGACGTCAGTCTCGTGCTGCGTGACAAGCGCTTCGGCAAGGATTTCGTCGAACGGACCACGCGCCGCTACGGCCCCGAGATCATGAAGGAGCCGGTGTTTCGCAGCATGAGCTACTGGATGCTGCAAGCCGATCCGCCGGACCACACCCGCCTGCGCGGCCTCGTCGTGAAGGCCTTCACCGCCCGCCGCGTCGAGGACATGCGGCCGCGGATCCAGGAGATCGTCGACCAGGCCATCGATGCCGTGATCGAGCGCGGCCACATGGACCTGATCGAGGATTTCGCCTTCCGCCTGCCCGTCACCATCATCTGCGACATGCTCGGCATCCCCGAGGAGCATCGCGAGGTGTTCTACAAGAGCTCACGAGACGGCGGACGGCTGCTCGACCCCGTGCCGCTCTCGCCGGAGGAGATCAAACAAGGCAACGCCGCCAACCTGATGGCGCAGATGTATTTCCAGCAGCTGTTCGAGCTGCGCCGCAAGAATCCCGGCGACGACCTCATCACCCAGCTGGTGCAGGCCGAGGAGGACGGCAACAAGCTCAGCAACGAGGAGCTGACCGCCAACATCATCCTGCTGTTCGGCGCGGGGCACGAGACCACGGTCAACCTGATCGGCAATGGCCTGCTCGCGCTCCACCGCAACCCGGATCAGCTGGCGCTGCTCAAGGCCCGCCCCGAGCTGACGGAAGGCGCGATCGAGGAATTCCTCCGCTATGATTCCTCGGTGCAGATGACCGGGCGCGTCGCGCTGGAGGACATCGAGGATCTCGGCGGCAAGCGGATTCCCAAGGGCGAGACCGCGCTGTGCCTGCTCGGCTCGGCCAACCGCGATGGCGCGGTCTACCCCGACAGGCCCGACCGGCTGGACGTCACCCGGGCCAACGTCAAGCCGCTGTCGTTCGGCGGCGGCATCCATTTCTGCCTGGGGGCCCAATTGGCGCGGATCGAGGCCGAGATCGCCATCGCAACGCTGCTACGCCGGCTGCCGGATTTGCGCATCGACGACGTCGAGACCCCGGAATGGCGGCCGACCTTCGTGCTGCGCGGGCTGAAGCGGCTGCCGGCGAGCTGGTGAGGGGCGCGCGTTAACCTCCGCGCGGAACAGTCGCTGTGACTTCGCCACACTTCCCCCTATATAAGGGGCTGTTCCGGCGCGCCTGAGGCCCTCAGCTTCGGCCCGGGCCGGTTTGGCCGAGGGGAGACCCGTGCAGACGACGCTGCTCGGATTGGCGATTGCCTTCATCATTGCGCTGCTGGCCGCGCTGATCGGGCCTTACTACATCGACTGGAACCAGTTCAGGCCCCAGTTCGAGGCGGAGGCCGGCAAGATCATCGGCGTGCCGGTGCGGGTGGCGGGCGAGCTCGATGCGCGGCTGTTGCCGGCGCCGACGCTGCGGCTGCGCGGCGTCACCTTCGGCGGCAACAACGATCTCGGCCGTCTGCGCGCCGACAAGCTCGACGTCGAGTTCAGCCTCGGCTCCCTGATGCGCGGCGAATGGCGTGCCACCGAGCTTTCGGTCGGCGGCATGGCGCTGGATCTCGGATTGGACGCGCGTGGGCGGGTCGATTTGCCGTCCACCGCAAGCGGCACCTTCAACCTGGCGTCCCTCGCCATCGAGCGGCTGAACCTCACCGGCCGCATCGCGCTTCACGACGCCGCCAGCCGCTCGACACTGGAATTGAACGACATCGCCTTCTCCGGCGACGTGCGCTCGCTCGCAGGCTCGGTGCGTGGCGACGGCAGTTTCATCGCGCGCGGCGTGCGCTACCCGTTCCGCGTCTCCTCCGGCCCCAGCGCCGACGGCGGCGCCACCCGTCTCCACCTCAACATCGATCCCGGCGAGCGCGCCATCCTCGCCGATCTCGAGGGCGTGCTCGCCTTCGACAACCGCCAGCCGAAATTCGAGGGCGCGCTGACGCTTGCCGTGCCCGCGCCTAAGAAGGCGGGCGAGGCGGGGCCGACACCCTGGAAGCTCGCGACCCGGCTCAAGGCCGATCCGGCCGGCGCGAAATTCGAGCAGATCGACGCGAGCTTCGGCCCGGAGGACACCGCGCTCAAGCTCGGCGGCGTCGGCGATCTCAGGTTTGGCGCATCGCCCTTGCTGCGCGCGGTGCTGTCGGCGCGGCAGGTCGATGCCGACAGGCTCAGCGCCAAGGACGATGCCGATCCGCAGCGCGTCCTGCCGGCGCTGCGCGCCGGGCTGGCGGCGATCCCGCAGGTGCCGATCCCGGCGCAGATCGAGTTCAATGCCGATCAGATCATGCTCGGCGGCCGTCCGCTCCAGAACATCGCGACCGAGCTTGCGACCGACGGCCGGTCCTGGACCTTCCGGCGGCTGGAGCTGCGCGCGCCCGGCATGACGCAGGTCTCGCTCAATGGCGCGGCTCCCGGCGCCGACAGTTTCAGCGGCCGGCTCAGCGTCGAATCCGCAGATCCCGACGTGCTGGTGGCCTGGCTGCAGGGCCGCAGTGAGATCAGCCGCCGCAGCACGCGGCCGCTGCGCCTTGCCGGCGACGTCACCATCGCCGCCAATCATCTCGCCATCGAGAGGCTGAAGGCCGACATCGACGGCGGCGCCGTCGAAGGCCGCGTCGCCTTCGTGCAGACAGGCGCAAGCAACGGCTCGCGGATCGATGCGGACCTCAGGGCCGACCGGCTCGACCTCGATACCGCCGCAAGTTTCGTACGCGCGCTGGCGGGGCCGCAGGGCGAATGGCCGGAAGAGGCAAAGCTCTCGCTCGATATCGGCCGCGCGATCTCCGCGGGCCAGGAGTTGCGGCCGTTCGCGGCCAGGCTCGCCTACGGCCCCGCATCGCTGTCGCTGGAGCAGCTGCGCTTCGGCCAGGCCGGCGGCGTGACCACGGAGGCGAGCGGCAGCTTCGACCGCACCAGGACGACCGGCAAGCTCGCGCTGAAATCCTCGGCCAACTCGCTGCACGAGCTCACCGCGCTGGTCGAGCCGTTTGCGCCCGCGGTGCGCGCGCGCCTCGATGCGCTCCCGTCTTTGCCCGGTGCGACCCGTCTCAAGCTCGATCTCAGCCTCGACAAGAACGCCGAGCATGCCGATCGCAGCAATGCCCGCGTCGTGCTCGACCTCGACGCACCGCAGCTCAAGACCACGGCGACCCTGGCCGCGCAGACGCCGGCGGCCGCCATCGGCGGCATCGACCTCGAACGCCTGCGCAACAGCGACTTCACGCTCGACTCGAAAGTGGCAGCGCCGCAGGCCGGCGCCCTATTGGCACTGTTCGGACTCGACCGCATCGTGGCCGCGGGCGAGGGCGCCTCGCAATTCGAGGGACGGTTGAGCGGGGCCTGGCGCCGTCCGGTGCAATTGAGCGCAAAGCTCAGCGGCGGCGGGCTCGATGCCGACGCGCAAGGCACCGTCGAATGGTCGGAGCCCAAATCGTCCGAACCGAAATCGTTCGAGCCCAAATCGTTCGAACCAAAGGCCAGCGTGAACCTGCGCGTGCGCAACGCCAATCTGGCGCCGCTGCTCGGGACCAGCCCGGCCGACAAGTCGGCGCAGAATGTCAGCCTGTCCTCCCGTCTCACGCTCTCCGGCAATCGCCTCACCTTCGGCGATCTCGACGCCAATGCCGCGGGCTCGCATCTGCGCGGCCATCTTTCGGTGACGCTCGATCAGGACAAGGCCATCGACGGCGAGGTCGGGCTCGACTCGCTCGATCTGGCGCCGACGCTCGCAATTGCGGTCGGCGCGGCCGGTCATGAGTCCGGCGAGCCGCTCGGCGCCGGTATCATCGGCGGCTGGCGCGGCCGCATCGCCTTCCAGGCGTTGCGCGGAACGTTGCCCGGCGGCATCGAGCTGCGGCCCTTCGGCGGCACGATCCGGAGCGACGGCCAGTCGCTCGCGTTCGATGCGCTCAAGGGCGGTGTCGGTGGCGGCGAAATGTCCGCAAGCCTGGACGCGCGCAATGGTGCCGGTGGTCTTGCGCTGAACGCGCGCGTCGAGCTCAGCAAGGTCGATGCATCGGCGCTGCGCTATCGCGAGCTCGCACTGCCCAAGGGGCGCGCCTCGGTGCAGATGGCGCTGACCAGCCAGGGCCGCAGCGTCGCGGCCTTGACCGGCGCGCTCGCCGGCAACGGCACGGTGACGCTCGAATCCGCCGAGATCGCGGGCCTCAATCCGCGTGCGTTCGAGATCGCCATTCGCGCCAGCGACGGCGGCCAGGTCAGCGACGACAACCGGCTGCGGCAGCTCGTCGAGCCCGCGCTGTCGGCGGGGCGCATCGCGGTACCCTCGGCGCAGATCCCGTTCACGATCCGCGACGGCCGCCTGCGCGTCGGCGCAACGCCGCTCGAAGCGAAGAACGCCCGCGCCATCGTCTCCGGCGGCTACGACATTCCCGCGGACCAGGCCGACATCCGCGCCAGCCTGACGCCGATCATGACCGGGCTTTCCGGCGCCCCGCCCGAGATCCAGCTGTTCGCGGCAGGTCCGCCCGACAGGCTGAGCCGCACCATCGACCTCGCGCCGCTGTCGTCATGGCTTGCGGTGCGCACGATCGATCGCGAGACGCGGCGGTTGGACGCCATCGAGCGCGGCGAGCCGCCGCCGGCCACTGCTGCGCTGCCGACGCTGGTGTCTCCCGATGGCGCGCCCGAGCCGGCGCCGGCCAACGTGCCGCTGCCGGGCCAGGACCCGCGCCGCGCGCCGGCAAAGCCCAAGGTGGCGCCGACCCCCAAAGCTCCGCAGGCCGCTCCGGCCGCGCCGAGCCCGCAACTCCCAAGCGCCCAACTCCCAAGCCCGCCGCTTGCC
>NZ_JACCHP010000015.1:0-2500 GCF_016031625.1 Bradyrhizobium agreste
GTGGAGCACCGCAGAAATTCCAGTGATTCCAACCCATTAGCGAGGCAGCGAGGGCGCCGGGGAGGGCCCAAAGACGCACTCCGAAGCCCGCGGATGAGCAAACTTTTTTTCAGATTTTTTGCCGGACGGATCCTGCCGTCGCCCTCGCTGCCTCGCTAATGGGTTGGAATCACTGGAATTTCTGCGGTGCTCCACTGTGCGACGATTTGTTGACGATTGGCGTTGACAGGCCGGAAGGTGGGGCCTATAAACCCAACCACTGAGCGCGGCGCCGCCGGGTCACTGACCAAGGCGAGCGAACGCGCCACTGATGCTCCTCACCTTGTTGAGTGACACAACAGCCGACACCAGTCGGTTGGAGTTCATCCATCGTCGGTAAGGGTGTCGGAACCCTTCCTCTCAGGAAGGTTGAGACCTCCACGGTCTCGGGCTGTTTGACAAGTGAAGATGAAGAAAGAGAAACGTGGACGGCGGAGTCCTTGCGGGTCTCGCTTCTGAAAAGCTTCGGCTTTTCTGATCGAGACCGGACGAAAGACTTCGGCGGTACACGTTTTAAAGGAAACACCATCGTTGCCAGCGATGTGAATCGCAGGCAGCTCATCGACTTCGGTCGATAATGGTGGGACCTCGTCAAACGTTGTGATCAGCCGGTTCAAAGTTCAAGTCCAACTTGAGAGTTTGATCCTGGCTCAGAGCGAACGCTGGCGGCAGGCTTAACACATGCAAGTCGAGCGGGCGTAGCAATACGTCAGCGGCAGACGGGTGAGTAACGCGTGGGAACGTACCTTTTGGTTCGGAACAACCCAGGGAAACTTGGGCTAATACCGGATAAGCCCTTACGGGGAAAGATTTATCGCCGAAAGATCGGCCCGCGTCTGATTAGCTAGTTGGTGAGGTAATGGCTCACCAAGGCGACGATCAGTAGCTGGTCTGAGAGGATGATCAGCCACATTGGGACTGAGACACGGCCCAAACTCCTACGGGAGGCAGCAGTGGGGAATATTGGACAATGGGGGCAACCCTGATCCAGCCATGCCGCGTGAGTGATGAAGGCCCTAGGGTTGTAAAGCTCTTTTGTGCGGGAAGATAATGACGGTACCGCAAGAATAAGCCCCGGCTAACTTCGTGCCAGCAGCCGCGGTAATACGAAGGGGGCTAGCGTTGCTCGGAATCACTGGGCGTAAAGGGTGCGTAGGCGGGTCTTTAAGTCAGGGGTGAAATCCTGGAGCTCAACTCCAGAACTGCCTTTGATACTGAAGATCTTGAGTCCGGGAGAGGTGAGTGGAACTGCGAGTGTAGAGGTGAAATTCGTAGATATTCGCAAGAACACCAGTGGCGAAGGCGGCTCACTGGCCCGGTACTGACGCTGAGGCACGAAAGCGTGGGGAGCAAACAGGATTAGATACCCTGGTAGTCCACGCCGTAAACGATGAATGCCAGCCGTTAGTGGGTTTACTCACTAGTGGCGCAGCTAACGCTTTAAGCATTCCGCCTGGGGAGTACGGTCGCAAGATTAAAACTCAAAGGAATTGACGGGGGCCCGCACAAGCGGTGGAGCATGTGGTTTAATTCGACGCAACGCGCAGAACCTTACCAGCCCTTGACATGTCCAGGACCGGTCGCAGAGATGTGACCCTCTCTTCGGAGCCTGGAGCACAGGTGCTGCATGGCTGTCGTCAGCTCGTGTCGTGAGATGTTGGGTTAAGTCCCGCAACGAGCGCAACCCCCGTCCTTAGTTGCTACCATTTAGTTGAGCACTCTAAGGAGACTGCCGGTGATAAGCCGCGAGGAAGGTGGGGATGACGTCAAGTCCTCATGGCCCTTACGGGCTGGGCTACACACGTGCTACAATGGCGGTGACAATGGGATGCTAAGGGGCGACCCTTCGCAAATCTCAAAAAGCCGTCTCAGTTCGGATTGGGCTCTGCAACTCGAGCCCATGAAGTTGGAATCGCTAGTAATCGTGGATCAGCACGCCACGGTGAATACGTTCCCGGGCCTTGTACACACCGCCCGTCACACCATGGGAGTTGGTTTTACCTGAAGACGGTGCGCTAACCCGCAAGGGAGGCAGCCGGCCACGGTAGGGTCAGCGACTGGGGTGAAGTCGTAACAAGGTAGCCGTAGGGGAACCTGCGGCTGGATCACCTCCTTTCTAAGGATGGTTCTTCAGAAGCTTGCTTCTATCGAACCGTTTTAGAAACATCAGTGGCCAACAGATCGCCAGATCGTTGAGCTGCATTGGCGGGATTTCGCCGTCTTCGTTTCTCTTTCTTCGCGGACGAACACGCGCCGGGGCTGCGCTGTGCGATTGCATTCGGCGCTGGTCGCCGGTGTGCGCACGCAAGACCCTAGTCCTGAAAAGGATAGCGTTAGGGGCTTGTAGCTCAGTTGGTTAGAGCGCGCGCTTGATAAGCGTGAGGTCGGAAGTTCAAGTCTTCCCAGGCCCACCAGCCTTCGCGCTTCGCTGCTTCGGCTAGGCGAGCCCTTCGAGACGAAG